>DASWRG010000037.1:0-7690 GCA_036403295.1 Pyrinomonadaceae bacterium | reverse complement strand
GCCGCAGGGCACGCTCTGAGTTGAGCATAGTGCGGTGCATCGTCGAACTGCTGGTGCGAGGTGAAAGCCTGTGGCAGTTGCTCGATCATGAACGTAAACTTGATTTAGAGGTCAGTTTATAAATGTGTCCAGACATCAGGTTTGAATTGAGAGGTGTAATGATGGGATCGCAGTCGTATCGTGATTTGCTAGTGTGGCAGAAGAGCATTGAGCTATGCGTGCAAGTTTATAAAGCCTGCGAAGCGTTTCCGAAGAGCGAGCTTTATGGTTTGTCTGACCAGATGAAGCGGGCTGCGGTTTCAATTTCTTCCAACATTGCAGAGGGTCAGGGACGCCAACACGTTAAGGAGTTTCTTCATTTTATCTCTATTGCTAATGGATCGTGTGCGGAACTGGATACGCAGCGTATCATCGCTGAGAGATTACAATTTCTCAGTTTAGAGAACAGCCTGCACTTCGACCAACGAATAACAGAAATCCGAAAGATGCTTTATGCATTGACTACCAAACTCAAAGTTAACAACTAGCAACTGAAAACTAAAAACTGAAAACTGAAAACCATCATGTACGATAATATTAAAGTAGCGAGCGAAGCCGGGATTGCGACCATCACTTTGGATCGTCCCGAAAAGTTGAATGCTTTCGTCGGCCACATGCGGCGCGATCTGGCGGAGGCGCTGGAGGGCGCGGCGAGCGACCGTACGGTGCGTGTCGTGATCGTCACGGGCGCGGGGCGGGGGTTCTGCGCGGGCGCGGATGTCGGCTACATGAGTGAGCTGATGGAGCGGCAGGACTTGGAAGAGTTCACGCGGCTCTTGAACGCGGGACGCCGCGTGCTGACGACGATGCGGCAGATGCAGAAGCCCGTCATCGCGGCCATCAACGGCGCGGCTTATGGAGCTGGCTTCAATTTGGCTCTGGGGTGTGACATCCGTCTGGCCGCCGAGTCGGCTTCGTTCAGTCAATCCTTTGTCAAGGTCGGCCTGCATCCGGACTGGGGCGGGACTTACTTTCTGCCGCGCGTCGTGCCCACGAATCTGGCCTGCGAGATGTTCTTTCTCGGAGACGCGATCAACGCCGAAAGAGCTTTGCAGCTCGGCATTGTGAATCGCGTCGTCGCGGACGCGGAGCTTCAAAGCGAGACGCGGCGGCTGGCCGAGCGACTGCGTGATGCGCCGTACAAATCAATCGCGGCGGCCAAGCATGCCGTCTACATGAGCGAAGAGTCGAGCCTTGAGCGGATGCTGCAATATGAAACCGAAGCTCAGCTTTCATGCTTTCAATCTGAAGAGGCCAGAGAGCGCGTCCGCGCCTTTTTAGAGAGACGCGAGCCGCGCACAGTTAAGCACGCTTAACTGTGGTTCAAAGTTCAAGGTTCAAAGTTCAAAGCTCAAAGCTCGAACTTTCTTGAACCTTGAACTTTGAACCTTGAACCTTGAACCTACAACGATGAAACTCGAAAACAAAGTCGCAGTGATTACCGGCGGGGGGCGCGGCATCGGTCGCGCGATTGCTTTGGCGTTTGCGCGGGAGGGAGCGCGCGTCGGCGTACTGGCGCGGACGGCGGAACAGGTCTCGCGCGTCGCGGCGGAGATACAGAGCGAGTGCGGGGTCGAGGCGATGCCTGCCGAATGCGATGTCTCTGTGAAGGAGAGCGCGGAGCACGCCTTGATGAATGTGCGCGAGCGTTTCGGAGGGATAGATATTCTGGTCAACAACGCCGGTATCGCGGAGAGCGCGCCCGTCGTCAAAACCAGCGACGAGCTTTGGGAGCGGCACATCGCCATCAATCTCAACGGGACTTTCTATTGCACGCGCGCCGTGCTGCCGCAGATGTTCGAGCGCGGCTGGGGACGCATCATCAACATCGCTTCCATCGCGGGCAAGACGGGCGCGCCTTACATCGCAGCCTACACTGCTTCAAAGCACGCGGTCGTCGGCCTGACGCGCTCGGTCGCTCTGGAAGTTGCGACGCGCGGCGTTACCGTCAACGCCATCTGCCCCGGTTATGTCGAGACGGAGATGGCCGCGCACGCGATGGAAAACATCACGGCCAAGACCGGCAAGACGCCTGATGAAGCGCGCGACATACTCAATCACATGAGTCCGCAGAACCGGCTCGTCACGCCCGAAGAGGTCGCCGCGCTCGCGCTCCTGCTCGCCAGCGAAGACGGACGCGGCATCAACGGCCAAGCTATTAATATTGACGGCGGCAGTGTGCTTTCTTAATTTGCAATTTTAGATTGACAAGCAAAACTCAATAGCTGCTTTTAATCTAAAATCGCAAATCTAAAATTTAAACTCCGCAAATGTCTTTCGAGTTCATCAATCCCGAAACTTTGGGCGCGCCGCGCGGATATTCAAACGGCGTTGTGACGCCGCCGGGCGGCAGCCTGCTTTTCATCGCCGGGCAGATCGCCTGGGATGCAGAGCAGAAAATCGTGAGCGCGGATTTCGTCGAACAGTTTGATTGCGCGCTCTCGAATGTGCTGGCGGTCGTCGCGGAGGCGGGCGCGACGCCCGAACGGATCGCGCGCCTCGTCATCTACGTGACGGACAAAGCCGAATATCGCCGCCGCACGCGCGAACTCGGAGAGCGTTGGCGCGCACGCATGGGTCGCCACTTTCCGGCGATGGTGTTAGTCGAAGTCAAGAGCCTCCTCGAAGACGAGGCGCAGGTCGAGATCGAAGGCATAGCTGTTATCTAGTGATGAGTGATGAGTGATGAGAGACAAGCTGTTTCTTCTTCTTACTCATCACTTATCACTTAACTAATGATGGAACCAAAAAGCTTTCTTTATGAAGAGCGCGCGGGCGTCGCCTGGCTGACGCTCAATCGTCCCGAACGGCTCAACGCGCTGACTTTTGAGGTCTATCGTGAGTTGACGGACGCGTTCGCCGCTCTGCGTGATGAAGCGGCAGTGCGCGCCGTCGTCATCACGGGCGCGGGGCGCGCGTTCTGCTCCGGCGGAGACGTTCACGACATCATCGGCCAGCTTTTCGAGCGCGACATGCAAGGGCTTTTAGAGTTCACGCGGATGACGTGCGAGCTGGTGAGCAACATACGCGCTTTGAGAAAACCCGTCATCGCTTCCTTGAACGGCACGACGGCGGGCGCGGGCGCGTGCATCGCTCTCGCTTCGGACATACGCATCGCAACGCCCGCCGCCAAAATCGCTTTTCTCTTCGTGCGGGTCGGACTCTCGGGCGCGGACATGGGCGCGGCTTACCTGTTGCCGCGACTGGTCGGGCTGGCGAAGGCGACGGAGATGCTTTACACGGGAGATTTCATTTCGGCTGAAGAGGCTGAGCGAATCGGCCTCTACAATCGCGTCGTGGCGACTGAAGAGTTGGAGACTGAGACGCGCGCACTGGCCGAAAGGCTGGCGCGCGGCCCATCCTTCGCGCTGGCGATGACCAAAGAGATGCTCAATCGTGAGTTGGACGTGAGCTTAGAGACCGCGCTCGAATGGGAAGCGCAGGCGCAGGCCACCTGCATGCAGCATCCGGATTACCGCGAAGCTTATGAAGCGTTCGTCGCAAAACGCGAGCCGAAATTCAAATGACGTTCTCCTGCCGGACAAATCAAAGGAGGATAAGGTTGAGATGAAAGCACTATTGATTGTGATTGGCTTCATCTTGATTGCTCTGGCTATTCTGATGGGCTATGAAATAACACGCGGAGCATCGGACAGCGGAGGATTAGGATCACTGGCTGGCGGCTTATCAATCACAGGCGGCCTCTGTTTTCTCGCGGCGGCCTTATGGCGAAGGCAAGTGTAAAGATGAGTGGGAATCACAGCTAAAACCCAAAATCAAGATCATGGCTGACAGCTTTATCGAAGAGACTCCGTTTTTCACTTCAGCACAGCGCGCGCTGGCGGCGCGGGTGGCGGAGTTTGCCGCGCGTGAAGTCGAGCCGCGCGCGCGCGAAGCTTTGAACGAAGACGCGAGGTTTCGTGAGCTGCTCGCGCTCTTGGCGCAGGCAGACCTCTTGCGTTATGCGGTCGCAGAAGCAGGGACGCCATTCGACACGCGCAGCCTGTGTTTGACGCGCGAAGCTCTCTCTTACTCTTCATCGCTCGCAGACCTCGCGTTCGTCATGCAGGGCTTGGGCACGTATGCCATCAGCCTTGCCGCGCCCGAACACGTCCGCGACTTCTGGCTTGAGCGAGCCGCGACCGGCAAAGCCATCGCCGCCTTCGCTTTGACTGAGCCTGACGCCGGGTCGGATGTCGCCTCGCTGAAGACTGCGGCGCGGCGCGTGCGCGACGATGAGACGGGCGGCGAGTTTTACGTCATTGACGGGCGCAAGCGTTTTATCTCGAACGCGGGGCTGGCAGATTTTTACACGGTCTTCGCCCGAACGGGCACGCGCGATGATGGGCGCGCGGAGATTTCCGCTTTCGTCGTCGGCGCGCGGATGCAGGGCTTTCGCGTGAGCGAGCGAACCGAAATGATCGCGCCGCATCCGATTGGCGAGATAGAGTTTGAGAGTTGCCGCGTGCCAGCCGAAGACATGATCGGAAACGCGGGCGACGGTCTGCGCCTCGCGCTGCAAACGCTCGACACTTTTCGCGCGAGCGTCGGCGCGGCAGCCTGCGGCATGGCCGGACGCGCGCTCGACGAATCAATCGCTTACGCCAAGACTCGCGTGCAATTCGGGCGCACACTCGCCGGGCATCAACTGATACAGGAAAAGCTCGCGGACATGGCGACCGAACTGGACGCCGCGCGCCTGCTCGTCTATCGCGCGGCCTATCTGAAAGACGCCGGCGTCGAGCGCGTCACGCGCGAAGCGAGTCAGGCCAAGCTCTACGCCACGGAAGCCGCCGGACGCATCATAGACGCCGCCGTCCAGATACACGGCGGCGCGGGGCTAGTGCGCGGCCAGATAGTCGAAAGGCTCTACAGAGATGTTCGCGCGCTCAGGATTTACGAAGGCACAAGCGAGATTCAAAAGCTGGTCATTGCGAGCCAGCTTTTGAAAGAATAGCGGCATGAAAATCAACATCATCGGCGGCGGGCCAGCCGGACTTTACTTTGCGCTCTTGATGAAAAAGGCTGATGCGGCGCACGAGATCACAGTCTATGAGCGCAATGCTCCCGACTCGACCTTCGGGTGGGGCGTGGTCTTTTCCGACAAGACGCTCTCTTATTTGAAAGAGAATGACGAAGCATCGTATCAAAGCATCACGGGTAGCTTCGAGATGTGGGACAACGTGGATGTTGTGCACCTCGACGAGAAAGTCACGATTCGCGGCAACAAGTTTTCGGGCATCGCGCGAATAGAGTTATTGAGGATACTGCAAAATCGCTGTCGGGATTTGGAGGTTGACCTGCGCTTTCAAACCGAAGTTTCCGACCTCGAAGCTTTAGGCTCAAACTGCGACTTGCTCGTCGGCGCGGACGGCATCAACAGCACGGTCAGGCAAACTTATCAAGAGTTTTTCAAGCCCGATTTGAGCGTCCGCGCCAACAAGTATATCTGGTACGGGACGCATCAACTTTTTCATGGCCTGACGCTCACCTTTCATCAAAACGAAGCGGGAGTCTTCGCCGCGCATTCCTACAAGTTCAATCAGACGACGAGCACTTTTATCGTCGAATGCGACCCGCAGACGTTTGCTCGTGCGGGTTTCGAGACGATGTCTGATGAAGCGACGCGCCTCTATCTTGAAGAAGTTTTCGCAAAGGATTTGCACGGGCACGAGTTGCTGTCGAACAACTCGAAATGGATTAACTTCGTCAACGTCAGGAACGAGCATTGGAGCCATCTCAATATCGTCCTGCTCGGAGACGCGCTGCACACGGCTCATTTTTCCATCGGCTCGGGCACGAAGCTCGCGCTCGAAGACTCAATCGCGTTGCGCAGATGTTTTGACGGCGGGAGGGATGTGCGGGCTGCGCTCGAAGAATTTGAGAGAGCGCGCAAGCCCGTCATCGAAGAATATCAAGAGGCCGCCTATGAAAGCCTCGTCTGGTTCGAGCACGCGAGGGATTACATGCATCTCAGCCCTTTGCCCTTCGCCTACAGGCTGATGACCAGAAGCAAGCGGATTGATTACGAAAATCTCAAAAGGCGCGACCCGGTATTCATCGCCGCTTACGAAGCCGCCGGAAGTTAAGAGACTGTGACAAAACTCGGAGCAACTCTTTGCGCCTTCTGACTTTCTTTTCCTGCGCCTTTGCGTGAACAGCTTTTCTCGCAAAGGCGCGAAGATAAAACTGAAGCTCGCAAAGGGCTGAGCGATTAAATCTTTTGAGTTTGAAATCAAAGCTGATGGAACTGAAATCTCTGACGAGGGATGATTTGCCGCTTTACGAGCGCGTCTATTGCGACCCGCGTATGTTGAAGCATCTGGGCGGCGTCCCTTTCCCGCCGGAGCGTTTGCCGCAGAAGCTCCGCCGCGATGTTGAATCCATCGAGAGCGGCAGAGCGTGGATTTTCAAAATTATTACGGATGAGGATGAGCGCGTCGCAGGGTCGGTCTGTATCTGGGAAAGCGCGGCGCACGGCGAAAGCCTTGACGAGATAGGCTGGTCAATCCTGCCGGAGTTTCAACGTCAGGGCTTGGCGACGAAAGCCGTCCGCGCGCTGCTTGATAAAGCTCGTTCGGAAGGACGCTGGCGTGTGATTCACGCGTTTCCGGCGGTCACCAACACTGCCTCCAACGCCATCTGCCGGAAGATGGGCTTTGAGCTGCTCGAAGAAGTTGAGCTCGAATGGGCAGAGCAAAGCCTGCGCTGCAATCACTGGCGGATAGACCTTGCAATTTAAAGCTACAAACCCGCCTGTGCAGATGAAAGATAACGTGTGCGCAGAATCGCCGTATGATGTAGCTCATGCCCTGCGAGAATGTAAGCCAGAGCGCGGACGCTCACCTCGCTCTCGCTGGCCGCGCCTCTGCGCAGCCACGCTTCTTCGCTCAGATGTCTGAACAGAAAAAGATTCGCGCGACGGACGTTCGCAAACTCTTCAGCCAACTCTTGAAGCGGATAATCGTCGAACGAAGAGTTGCGTATGTAATCGTCCTGCTCGAAACCGGATAGAGGCGTCTCGTCATTGCGCGCGAAACGGAGCGCCCTGTAAGCGAAGATTCTTTCCGTGTCAATCACATGGCCGACGAGCTGTTTAATGCTCCATTTGTCGGGAGCGTAACGAGAGCTTGCCTGCTCCTCAGGAATGTTTTGCAAGAGAGCCAGCGTCTCATCCAACTGTCGGCTGAGCATGGAGAGGATGTCGCCTTCGGGGACGAGCGAGATGTACCTGCCGTAGTAAGGCAGATATTCCGTCTCGTCCGGTCTGCTGATTGTCAGATTAGTCATTTTTTGAATTATTCTCCTTCTATAAGAAATTCTCGCGCAAAGGCGCTGGTGGCGCAAAGGAAGCACGCTAAGACGTTGAATGCCCCTCGCTCTTGGCGTCTTCTTCTTTGCGCCTTTGCGCCTTTGCGTGAAACATTTTTTTCGCAGCCGCTTTTTCAATTATCCTTTGCGCCCTCCCAGCGCGGCGGGACGAGGCGGCGGCGACCGTCGCTCGTTAAATTTATCAAAGGCTCGTCGAGTCCCGTTCTGTCCCAGAGCTTGCACGTCACCTGCTTGTGCGCCTGATCCAAGCCTTCGCAATAGTTCGTGTAGGTGCAGCGTCGAATCTCATCTCCGCGTCCGAGCCTGACTTTCAAAAACC
>DASWRG010000036.1:0-55759 GCA_036403295.1 Pyrinomonadaceae bacterium | reverse complement strand
GTGGCGAGCTTGATGTTTATCGCAAGGACATCAAGCTCGCGTTTGTTTGCGCGCTGTATTTCGGCGCGAGGGGCATGCTGCACACTGGACATTCCCCGTCGTGATCGTAGACGGCATCGTCACAGGCGTAGCGGCAAGGCGGACATGAGTAGCCGAGCAGTGTCAGACGGCTGCGGTTGACGCTCGCGGGGCGGGCGTCTTGATTGGCGACCTGCCACGCAGTGGCGAAGATAAGCTGCACGACCCGCGCGAGATGTTGATAATCAATAGTCTGCGCCTCGTCGCCCGGCGTGTGATAATGCTCAGTCAGCCCTGTCGAATAGTAGATAAACGGGATGAGCTGCGCGCTAAAGCTTTTGTCGTCGGAGTTGAAGCCGTTGCCGTCCGTCAACTCGATGCTGCTGCCAGTCAAAGCTTTGACGCGTTTGTTAATCTCTATCAACTCGTCTGAAAGATTTTTCACGCCGTTGATGTAAATATAGTTCTGGCTGTGCGTCGGATGTTTCACGTCAATCCCGCCGACTCCGTCCATGTTAATCTCTGCAACGGTTTTTTCGAGCGGGATGCGCGGCTCTGTGTCCGCGTAATAAGTAGAGCCGAGCAAGCCCTTCTCTTCACCTGAGAAGTTGATGAAGAGCATCGAGCGGCGCGCCCCGTAGCCGTCCTGCTTCGCTCTCATGAAGGCTTGCGCCATTTCCAGACACGCGACGACGCCCGTGCCGTCATCCGCCGCGCCGTTGAAAATCTGATCGCCTTTGAGCGATGGATTGATGCCCAGATGGTCATAGTGCGCCGAGATGACGACGACCTCATCCTTCAATTTCGGGTCAGAGCCTTCGACGAAAGCCAACACGTTCTCGGTCTCAAGCCCTTTGAATTGCTCGACCGTCGAATTGATGTGAATCTCGCTCAGCTCAAACACATTCGGCTTGAGACTCTGATTAATCTCGCGTTGCAAGTCCCGTACATTGTGAGAGGACGCGGACAAGATTTGATCCGCGAGCTTGGAAGAGATAGCGTAAACCGGCGGGAACGGATTTGTTTGAGCGAGTGATAGATTGCCGACCGCTTGTGCATTGAGAGCCTCTTGCGCGGCGGCATCAGCAAACGTGCCGCGCATCGTCGGCGTCGCATCCTTCACGACGAGGAGGCCCGCAGGCCGTCCCGCTTCCCACAACGCGCGCCGCTTATTAATAAATTGCGCAGTCCACGAAGAGGGTTTGTGTTCGGGCGTCGGCAACAAACTGTGTGCGGCGTCCGCGAGCGGCTCGTCCTCCAACATCATCACCCACTTGCCGTCAAGCGAGATTCCTTTCGCTTTGAGCGCGGCGTAATCGTTGTAGCCGAGCTTGTCATCGGCGATGCCGTAACCCGCGAAGACCACGCCGTCGCCGCTCGCGTCCGCCCTGTTGCCCGTCTGAAAGTAAGATAAATCATCATGCGTCTCAGCCGAGAAAACGCTTGGGGCGAGCTTGCTGCCGTTCACGCTGACTTCCAGGCGAGACTCTTTGACGGTGCGCTTGTAGACAGTGAACGGCTGAAAGTACGCAGCCGGTGAAAGCGAGTCCGCAGGCTTGCTCGTCCCTTCGGGCGAGAGTCCGAGCGTGCGATATTGCGAGGCCAGGTAGAGCGCGGCGAGTTTCTGTCCGCGCGTCGTCGTCTCGCGTCCCTCAAAAAAATCCGAAGCCAAGAAGTAGAGCCGCGAAGCCAGCGATTGAGGCTGAATCATCTGCTGATACTGCTTGACCAGCGCGGGCTGGCCGAAAGCCGTCGGCGTCTCGCGTCTTGAAGAATTGCGGCTCTGCGCCAGCGTCTGCGAATTAAAAGTACAGAGTTGTGCGAGTAGAATGAGCGCGAGGATTTTGCGGCTAAGTTTTGAGAGATTCATGTTTGCTCCGTCAATAAATTTTCACGCAAAGGCGCAAAGGAAGAACGCCAAGCTGTTGAGGGCTGCTTGTTCCTCGTATGCTTTTCTTTGCGCCTTTGCGTGAAACTCCTGCTTTTACTTATTCGGCAAACGCGCGCTCGCGTCGCCGCGCGCGACCCTCACGGAGAGCGTGTACTTGTTTCGCGCTCCCGCCTCAGGCTCGACGTGAACCGCGCCGTTCCAGACGCTTCCCTTCTCGTCCGTGAATCGCCACTGGCTCTGCGTCGCATTGCCGCCTGCTCCGGCGTCGACACGCGTCCATTTGATCGCGGCGGCTCTGCCGTAAGTCTTATTTGCGGTGATGGCATTGTTGACGCTGTCTAAAATTTCAGAGGCCGAAGTGTCCGTCATGACAGACCACCTGTTCTCCCACTCGTCTCGATTGCCCTCTCGACTGAGCGGCTTCCAGCCTCCGTCCACCGTCTTCACGTCGTAGTTGAATTGCATGTACCTGTCGGCCAGCGCGGCGCGCGCGAATTTCGATTCGGGGTCCCAGTTGTATTCCATCCCGAGCGCGGCCATCTGCGCAGTGCCCCTGCCGTACAGTCTCTCGATGACGTGCAATGCGCCGTCAATGCCCGAAGAGAGTCCCGCCGCCGTGATGAACTTTCCGTTGTCCACGAATCGCCTGTCATCCACGACGCGCGTCTTCGGTGCGGCTTCACGGAAGAGCGGAATCAAGCCTGCGGTCGTCGTCGCCTCAAGCCCGTCGAGAAGTCCAGCTTTGGCTAAGATGAAAGCTCCGTTACAGACGGAGAGCACGACCTCCGCCGACTTCGACTTCTCCTGAAGCCATTTGAGCGTGTTCGGATTCTCTAGCTGTCCGTCAACGCCGCCGCCGGGGACGATGATGATGTCGGGCGTTGGAGCGTTCTCGAAGCTGTACTTCGGATTGACGCTCATGCCCATCGCGGTCGTGATCGGATTGGTTTTCTCCGACACGGTGTAGATGTTAAAGGCCGGTGTGTCGCCGTTGTAAACATGGCCGAAAGTCTCAAACGGGCCGGTGTAATCAATGATCTGTACGTGGTCAAAGATGAGAATCGCCAGATTTCGTTGGGCGGTTTTTGGCTGCGGCTGTGCGGCCTTGTTGGCCTGCGCGCAGGCGGGCTGGCTCATAGCGATGATGCCCGTCAAGGCCAAGAGCGTCATTGTCAGGTAAACTCTTTTCATGGATTTTCTCCTTAGCAAAAATTGCTTGTCAACGAGGTTGAGAGGTTTGCTGCATACATCATGACGATGGAGCATACGCGGTTTTCATTTAGACGGGTGCGCCTTTGCAGCCAAGCGCGGCGGGATTGCTGTCAATGGTGGATAACTGCGGTGAAATGGAACAGGAAAGTTTCCCGCAAAGGCGCAAAGAAGAAGACGCAAAGAGCGAGCAGCATTTAACAACCTTGCGGTCTTCCTCTGCGCCTTTGCGCCTTTGCGGGAAATGTTTTCTTAGCCTTGCTTTAACTATTCGTGAGCAGTTGTTCGAGACGCTCGCGGCGGCTGCGTGAGAGTTTCAGTTCTGTTCCGTCTTTGAGGACGACGACGTATTCGCCGTTCGGGTGCTGTTGCAGCTCTTTGACGCGCTCGAAATTGATGATGGTCGAGCGGTGTATGCGCAAAAAACTTTTCGGGTCGAGCTTCTCTTCAAGCTCGTTCATGCTGAGGCGGAGCAGATGAGATTTATTGCCCACATGCAGCTTGATGTAATAGTCGTCGGCGGCAATCCAATCAACGTCCGTCGCCTTGATGAAAGCCACGCGCCCGCTCGAACGAATCATAAAGCGCGTCAGAAAGCTCTTGCGCTTGACCTCAACCGCTTCGCTTCCGGCGCGCTCTCCTAATAACGTCAACAGGCTTTGACTGAGCCTGTTAATCTCGCGCATCTCGATGTGCGACTTGGCCTGCTTGAGAGCTTCCTCGAATCTCTGATCGCTGAAAGGTTTTAAGAGATAATCGAGCGCGTGCACTTCAAACGCTTTCAAGGCGTAATGGTCAAAGGCTGTGACGAAAATAATCGCGGGGATGCGTTCGACCTCTATTCGAGAGAGAGCGTCGAAACCGTTCATGCCGGGCATCTGTATGTCGAGGAAGAGCAGGTCGGGCGGCTGCTCGCGTATGAAATTGACGGCCTCAAGACCGCTCCCGCATTCGCCTATGATCTCTATCTGCGGGTCGTCGGCCAGCAAGTCTCTGATCGTGCGACGCGCGAGCGATTCGTCGTCCACAATCAAGGTCCGAATCTTTTTCGTGTTCGCAGTCATCTCGTGTCATAGCCTGCGCGGAAAGGAATCGAGATGGCCGCCGTCATGCCGCCCGTCGCGCCATTGCGCAGGTCGAACCTGTGCTCCGCGCCGTAGAGATGCTTCAATCGCTCGCTCGTGTTGGCGAGGCCGATGCCCTCGCTCTCTTCCATACGCCAGCCCGATTGCAATCCCGGCCCGTCGTCGCACACGCGTATGTGCAGCATCTCGTCATCGCAGTAAGTGTCAATCACAATCACGCCCGACGAATCGTTGAGCGAGATGCCGTGCCGGATAGCATTCTCGACGAGCGGCTGTAGAATCAGATTCGGGACAAGCGCGTCGAGCGTTTCGGGCGCGACCTCCAGACGCACTTTCAACCTGTCGGGGAAACGCGCCTTCTGAATGTCCAGATATAATTCTATGAATTTCAATTCTTCTCTGAGCGGGACTTCCTGCTCGCTCGCGCTCTCCAATGCGCGGCGCAGGAGATCGCTGAGTCCCGCGATCATGTTCACGGCGGGTCGCGGCTCGTTACTTCTGACCAGCCCCGCGATAGTGTGCAGGGTGTTGAAGAGGAAGTGCGGGTGCAGTTGCATCTTGAGCGATTCGAGTTGAGCCTGCGCGAGTTGCGCTTTCAACTGCGAGGCGACGGATTCGCGCTCGTAATATCTCTCGCGGTAATCGAAAGCGTAACCGACTCCGAGAATCGCCCAGTAGACGAAAAAATCGAAGAGGAAAAAGCTGTTCAATTCGCTCCGGTACTGTATCAGGAAGGGATGCGTGTCGCTCCACACGTCGAACGGCCTGATGAGCATCTTTAATGAAGTCGAGGCGGCGACGTGAACGGCGGCCAATACGACGCCCGCCGGAAGATGAACCAGCAAGCCTTTCCACCAAGCGGGACCATCGCATGGAAATCTTCTCGCCAGACTGAGAATCAGGGGCGAGAGGCAGCCCCAGATGTACCAGACCGGAAGCTGCCAGCTCGCAATTCGCCACCAGGAATGATGCATCCCCGGCGTGTGCAGCATCTCGAAATAGATTTGATTGGCATAGAGGAAGCTAAAAAACGTCCAGAAGCCGAAGAGAATCGCCCACTTCAACCAATTGACGCGCCCCGCGTTCGGCCTGCTCACCTCCGCGCCGTAATTTATCTGAATCGCATTTTTCATCCCGTCAATTATTCACCGCCGCAGACAAATTGTATGGGCAGGGCTAGTCCCTGCCCGCATCGTCCGCATGGACGCTCAGCAAGCTTCGCAATTATTCAAGCTTGAATTTCATCGTCAATAGATTCGCGCAGACGCGCGGCGGGCCGAGGACTTGTCCCTGCCCCTACTGTTTAAGGATACGCTGAGTGATGGCTCTTTGCGAATGACTATGCAGTGAGACGCATGATAAGCGCAGTGAGCGGGCGTTTTCCTGAGATGAGCGAAAAACTTATCGGGCTTCAACTCTTGACGACTGCGCCGCCGCAGCTAGAGCCTGCGCCCGCCGTGCAGCCGAAACAATGCGCGCCCGTCATGATGTGCCGCCCTGCAAATTTTTCGGCGTCGAACTCCGAGATGGTCTGCGGCAAAGCGGGCGCGACACCCAGCTCAAGCATTTGATTGAAGTCGCAATCGTAAAGCCGCCCGCGCCAATCCACGCTGATGAGCGTGCGGCACATCAATCCTTCCACCGCCTGCGGATTGAATGCCTCGACGAGCTTGCGCATGTAACGCTCTTCGTTTCCGCTCCGACGCAGGTAATCCAGAAAACGCTTGATAGGCATGTTGGTGATTGTGTAGAGCTGGTTGAAATGTATGTCGTGCCGCGCCAGCAGCTCGCGTTTGAAATCAGCTTCGATGGAATGTTGCGGCGGCGGCAGGAATGCTCCGACCGGATTGTAAACCAGATTCAGGATCAGACCGCTTTCATCCAAGCCGTAGCCGGCGGCGTTTAACCTGTGCAGCGCGGCGACAGATTTCTCAAAGACGCCGCGTCCACGCTGCGCGTCCGTCTGCTGCTCTAAAAAGTAAGGCAGAGAGGAAACCACTTCGACCTCATGCGCGCGGAAGAAGTCGGGCAAATCATCCTGCCCCGGCTCAAACATGACCGTCAGATTGTGCCGCACCATGACGCGCGTTCCGAGCGAGCGCGCTTCCGAGACGAGGTATCTGAATGAAGGATTCAACTCGGGCGCGCCGCCGGTGATGTCTAAAAGGGGAAAACGAAAACGGCGCACAGCTTCAATGACTTGCTCGACAGTTTCGCGCGTCATGATCTCGGTGCGCGCGGGCGAAGCGTCGACGTGGCAATGCTTGCACGCCTGATTGCAAAGCTTGCCGACGTTGACCTGCAAGGTCAAGACCGTCGAGGCGAGCAGGCTCAAGCCGTGCGCCGCCAACCTCTCATCAAAAGAGACGGGCGAAGACGCGAACGTGTCTTGAGCTTTGAGCACGGGCAAATCCTGCGACATCACATTGAAACCTTGTTGACGGAGTTGTGCGCCTGCACACCGTGAACCAGCGAAGCCCCGCCGCGCAAGGCCGAAGCCATGTGTATAGCCTCCGTCATCTGCTCCATGTTTGATCCGGCTTCGAGACATGATTGCGAGAAAGCGTCTATGCAATAGGGACACTGCAAGGCGTGCGCGACCGCGAGGCCGATCAGAGCCTTCTCGCGCCGCGTCAGCGCGCCGTCCTCCTGACACGCCTGATACCAGGCCATGAATTTTTCAAACAGGTCAGGCCGGTGCTTGCCGACATTCGAAAAACGCTGTAGGTCGTCTTCTTCATAATATGCCATCGTGCGATACTCCGTTGATATGCGTCCTGCTGTCATCGTGATGGTCAAAGCTCCGCGCGCGGGCTTTGTGAAAACTCGTCTCACGCCGCCGCTCACGACGGAAGCGGCGGCGGCGTTGGCCGCGTGTTTCGCTCAAGACGTAGTGAGCGGCGCGAAGCGTGCGGCGGCAGAGCTAATCATCGCTTACGCTCCGGCGGACGGCAGAGCGACGCTCGAAACACTGCTCGGCGGCGGACTCAGTTGGTTAGAGCAGCAGGGCGCAGACCTCGGAGAGCGACTTGAAGGCGTCGCCGCGCGCGCCTTCGCGCAGGGGTTCGCCCCGCTCGTCTTCATCGGCGCGGACAGTCCGACGCTGCCACACGGCTACCTCACACAGGCTCTCGACGCGCTCAACGCCGCCGAATATGACCTCGCGCTCGGCCCGACCGAAGACGGCGGCTATTATCTCATCGGCCTGTGCCGTCCGGCGAGCGGCCTCTTTCAAAACATTGCGTGGAGCACCACGCAAGCCTACACACAGACCGCGCGCAATGCCAAGCGTTTGGGCTTGCGACTGCTTGAGCTTCCGCGCTGGCACGACGTGGACACCTTCGACGACCTGCAACGCCTGCGCGCCGAAATCCTCACAGATGAAGCCGCGCGGCATTGCGCGCCGCATACATATCGGTGGCTCAAAGAGCAAGGATGAGGGCGGAAAGCGAAAGGATGAAAGGCATGCTATCGGAAGTTAAATGATTCAGCTAAAGCTGAACTGCTCAAGTTTGAATAGCATGCTTTTCATCCTTCCGCTTTCATTCTTCCGCCTTGCTCATACATGCGTCCGAGCCTGCGCGGGTGAACGCCGAGCCAGTAGAGAGCCTGCAAGACAGACCAGCGCGCGAAGGTGACGGCGAAGCTGCGGCCTTCAAATCTTCTCGAAGAAGTGACGACGGTCGCCTGCGCCTGCGCGACGCGCCCGACGCGTTTGAGTTTTTGCACCAAGTCCAAATCTTCAAAAATCGGAAAAGGTTTGAAGCCGCCGATGCGCCCGTAAATCTCGCGCCGCACGAAGATGCCAGAGTCGCCGTAGCAGAGGCCGAGTCTTCGCAGTCGCGGATAGAGCCACGTCAGAAAGCGCGCCGCCACGCGCTCGCCGTCAAACCGCACGCGGAAATTTCCGCCGACTATTTTCTCATCGCTCAAGACTTCGCCGATTCGCCCGGCGGCATCAACCGGAGGAAGCGTGTCCGCGTGCAGAAACCACAAAATTTCGCCGCGCGCCGCGCAAGCTCCCGCGTGAAGCTGAAGCCCGCGCCCACGCTCGCTCTGAATAATTCGCACGCCGCGCTCGCGCAGGATTTCGATTGTCCCGTCATCGCTTCCGCCGTCAACGACGATAATCTCGACGCGGCCACGCACCTCCTTCACAGCGTCGAGCGTCGCGCCGATTGAGCGCGCCTCATTGAGCGCGGGGATGATGATTGAAAGCGACGGACGCTCTGCTTCCTGCTCTTTGTTCATCCTCGTTCTCTCATGAAAGCAGCGTGTGGTCAGGCGCGAACGGCAGAGAAGGGCGCGCGGGCTGTCCATCTCCGGGCAACATCCACGTCGGGCGTTGCTCGCCAAAGGGCATCAGGAGAATTTCCGTCAACTCGACTTCCGAAGGCTCGCGGTAGGCGGGCACGCCGATGGTGATCTCGTCTTGCGGCACATTCAAACGCAGCGTGCCGTGCAGCCAATCCCAAACGGTCAGGCCGCTCGACCAGTTCGAGTTCGTCTCCTCTTCAACAATCGAATGATGTATGCCGTGCATGCGCGGCGTCACGAACACTTGGTTCAGCTTGCGCTCGACCTCAACCGGCAATCTCACATTGGAATGATGAAACAAAATTGAGAGCATCAGAAAAGTCTGCCAGACGGAGAGCGAGAGCGGTGTGACGCCGATGGCTGTGACCTGCGCCGCGCGCCAGGCGGTTGAGATGGCAAGCTCGCCGAAGTGAAAACGCAGCGCGGTCGAAGCATCCAAGTCGAGGTCTGCGTGATGCGCGACGTGAAAACGCCAGAGCAGCGGCACGCGGTGCGTCAGCACATGCCACAGGTAAAGCGTGTAATCCATCAAGACGACGGCGGCGACGACTTCGAGCCATTCAGGCAAACTCACGCGCCCCAACAATCCCCAGCGTCGTCTTTCGATGAGAGCCGTGAGCGGCTGTATGCAGGGTCGTTCGATGAATTGAAGCGACGCGGCGGCGACGCCCGCCACCGCCAGATTGCGCGCGTTGCGTGTGAGCTTCGACTCGACCTCGCGCCGCAAAGGCTGGCGACGCTCCAACCACCACAGCAGACCGAACGCGCCGATGACGAGCGGCGCGCTCAACCATGCGGGCATCTGACGCTTCTTCAACACAGCTTCTTTCCTCTTGATAAACCGCATTGACCTTTGTGCGCGCTACTCTAACATATACAATACGCGGAATCCGAAACCAACGATTTATCCACAAGGGGAGGGAGCATGAAACCCAATGACGAGAACGGCAAGCTGCCGACTCAAGAGCGACCTTTTCGCGTCCTGATTATCTCCGGCTCTGACCGCCGGCAATATAACTGTCCCGGCGTTGATTCCAAATCACGCACGCTCATGCTCCGCATGAGTGAACGCCTGCCCCAAGAATGGGAGATTGATTACGAAGACCTCGGCAACGTCTACGCACGCGCGCGCATACAGAGCTGCAACGCCTGCGTCTCGACTTCGATGGCGCTCTGCGTGTGGCCTTGTCTGCCCGCGAGCGAAAGGGTGATGGGTGAGAAGCTGCGCAGCATCGCTGAACTGAAGCCGGGCGATCAAATCTCTACAGGGCGCGTTACTAAAGCTTGGAAGTCTGCGCCGGAAGCGCACATTTATCGTCTCAAACTGAGCGATGGTCGACAAGTACGTTTGACGGCCAATCATCTCGTCAAAGTCATTCGAGACATCACGCGAGAGAAAGTCGAAAACCGATGGCCGTGGATTTGGCATGAAGAATGGATTGAAGCGGCGAGCCTTCGTCCCGGCGATAAGATTCCCTTCCCGCTCGGAAAAGAGTGCGGCTCTTTTGCGCCGGATTCAGGCATTGATGATTTCTATTTTCTGCTGGCCGGAGCTGTCTTTGGCGATGGAACTTTCGCCGGAACGGGGCAAGTTCGACTTTTCTTTGATAATCGCAAACCCGCTTTCGCTGAAGCCATCTGCGCGCAATCGCCCGCTCATGTTGAAGTGCGCCGACAAATTTTTTCTGCGAAAGAGACGGGCTGGCCGCAGACCGCCAATTCTTTTATGCGCTACGGCTGCTGGGACGTGAGCGTCGGGAAGATTTTAACGAACACACTGGGGCTTAATAAAAAGGGGCCGGTCGCCACGCGGCACATCCCGCAAGCCGTGCTTGACGGCTCGGAAAAAGAGGTCTGCTCATTTCTGCGCGGTTGGTTCACGGCGGATGGCTCTGTTGATTTCCATGTGACGAAACCACGAGTGAGTCTCGCCAGTTCCAGCACTCTCGCGCTCCGCGAAGCTCAGATGCTGCTGGCGAAGCTGGGCATCCGCTCATGCGTTTATGATATGTCCCGGAAAATGGTTCGCATGGGCGAGAAAGATTATCCTCGTTCAAGTACGTTGCAAATTACCAAAGCAGCATCAGTCGCGCGCTTCGCCAATTTGATCGGATTTTTAAATGAGAAAGCCGAAAAACTTTCTTCAATGCGGCAAAGACCAAAGACACATGGAAGGCGCAATTTTAGTTCTGGAACAAATCGCAATTATGGTCGCGTCCTGAGTTGCGAGCCAGACGGTAGAGAACCTGTGTATGACATCACCGTTGAGTCATCGCATGAGTTCGTAGCCGAACTTGTCCCCATGCATAACTGCAACTGTTATGAACCGAACAGCCTGCTCGAAGCGGACTTGATGTGGAACTTGGACATGTACGCGCGGCTCGACTTGGCGGATGCGTGGGCGATTATCGGGCCGGTCAATTGGTACGCGCCGACGAGCAATCTGAAGTTGATGTTTGATCGCCTGGTTTGCATGAACGGCGGCAACCCGCGCGAGGATTTGATCGAGCACAAGAACGCCGAACTCGCTATGAAGCTTGAGCATCAGCCCGAATGGGAAGAGTTGAGCGTCAATCATCTAGAGGGACGCAGCGCGGCCTTCTTCTGTTACGGCGACGGCGGCGGAGACGAGCTGGATGAATCCGGGCGGCCAAAAATCTTGCGGCACAAAGAATATTTCGACCCCGAACAAGAGCCTTTCGACGAGATGCGCGAGACCTATGCGCCGCTCGTCTGGCAATGTCGTTACGGGGGCGTCGAAGTGCCCGATCAGCTCTGGCGTTACGTCGAGTTCGGGCGCGGCAAGAAGTACAGCGACAATCAGGCCGAAGACATGGCGACCGACACCAACGTCTTTCAGGAGTTCGATGAATGGACGGACGCCTTCGCCAGCTTCGTGAGAGAGAAAGGCAAGGTCGAGCCGGGCAAATACAGAGCCTACGGCTACGAAGCTCCCGGGCATCTCTGGAAAGATTTAAAGCTCAAATGGCGCGAGATCAAAATCGGGACGGGACACCCGCCCGCAGGCTCTTCGCCCGCGAAACAGGAGGAGCTTGGACTTAACCAAGACGAAACGCTCAGCCCGCGCAAGAGCGAGGGCGAGAAGCTGCGAGAATCATAACGCACGCTGAAACGGCTCGAACTGATGAGAGAAAGAGAAACCGACATTTCAAACGCCGCCATCGTCTTCGTCTACAATGCCGGGAGCGGTCTCTTTAACGCCGTGACCGATCTGGCTCACAAAACTTTTTCTCCGGACACATATCAATGCCAGCTCTGCGCGCTCACATATTCGACGTTCGGGATGCGAAAAGAATGGAAGCAGTTTCTCGAAACTCTGAAGAGTCCTTTTGAGTTTTTACATGCCGACGAATTGAAAAATCTTTACGGCATCGAAGGCGTGCCGCTCCCTGCGGTTTTCGGGAAAGAAGCAAGCGGCTTGAAGCTCTTAATTGACAGTGATGCGATCAAGACGTGCCGCACGCTCGACGACCTCAAGCGGCTTTGCGCGCAGAGGCTGCGATAGCAGTTAACGAATCGCCGCCAGTTAAATTTTCACCGCAGAGACGCTGAGAGAATAGGAGTAGGCAGTTGTCTGTTAAGAGCTTGCCTCTTATCTTCTATCTTTTCTCTGCGTCTCAGCGTCTCTGCGGTTTGATGTAATTCGATAAATCGCAACTTGTGTTATTTATTGGCAGACCCCGGCTCGGCCATCGCGCGATGCTGCTCTGCGAGCACGCTCGACGGCGTGACGAGCGCGATGGCCGAGCGCAGCTTGTTCATCCATCCGCTGACGACATCGCCTTCACCTTTCATCATCGCGTCGAAGCCTGTCCGGGCGACATCCGCCGGGTCGTCCTTCTCCTGCGCCCCGACTTTCGTGTCCAGCATATCCGCGCGCTCGAAAAACTCAGTCTCGGTCGCGCCCGGCATGAGGCAGGTGACAGTCACGCCAGTGTCTTTCAGCTCAGCCCTCAAGGCAAAGGAGAAGGAATCGAGGAACGCTTTCGTGCCGTTGTAAACCGCCTGATACGTGCCCGGCATGAAGCCCGCGATGGAGCCTGTGATGAGAATGCGGCCTTGCCCGCGCGCACGCATATCGCGCCCGACTTTCTGTATGAGATAGACTGTGCCGGTGACGTTCGTGTCAATGACATAACGCACGTCCTCGAAATTCTGATCGAGAAAGGCGTGCCCCAGGCCACGCCCGGCGTTGGCGAGCAGCGCGTCTACGGGTCGTCCTTTCGTCGCGGCGTAAAGTTTGTCATTGCCTTCGATGGTGGCGAGGTCGGCTTCGACCGCCTCGACTTCGACGCCGAGTTGACGAAACCCTTGCGCGGCTTCGTTAATCTCCGGCTCGTCGGCGGCGACGATCAGGTCAAAGCCGTGCTCGGCGCAACATTTGGCGAGTTCGTAACCGATGCCGGTCGAAGCGCCCGTGACGATGGCAAGTTGACGTGGATTTGAAGACATAAATCACCCTCCCTCAAGATTTGCTCGAATGCGCAGTCATGTTGAGTGATAACTATGCCGTATCTGTTATCTAAACTTCATATAAACATGGCAAAGAGAAAAACGGTTTCACGCAAAGGCGCAAAGGCGCGAAGAAGAGATTTAAAGCTTTTCTTTGCGCCTTTGCGTGAACCTGCTTTTCAGAGTCAAACAAGCAACTCAATTTTAAGCCGCTCTAAAACTTCACTGATGGGATTCGCCACGCCGTAGCCTTTGATTCTCTGTGGCGGATTGACGGGCGGAGCGTTCGGCACAGCCCTCAGCGATTCCGGCAGTTCGGACGTGCCCGCGAAAATCAGACCGAGAGCATGTTGCTCCGCGTCAACCACGAGCGCGCCGCTGTCTCCCTTCGCCACAAATTGAAAAAAATTTGGCGAAGACGGCTCGATCAAAAATTGGTTCTGGAAAAACGCGGACTGACCCGTGCGGTCATATCGAATCCAGATGTCCAGATAGATCGAGAAGATAACGCCCTCCGTGTAACCCGTGGTGCGTCCGAACTTGCGCGCGGCTTCGCCAAGCTCTATGTCCTTCGTGGCGACGTAACCCTTCACCGCGCCGATAAGTGGAATCAAGGGCTTGTGCGGCTGCGTCCCCCAGAGCTTCGCAATCGCGGCGTCAATGTGATTGGGGTCTGTGATGTCTTGATGAAATTTGAGCGCGGCGTAGTTGACCAACGCGCCGATTGGCCGGTTGCCCGTAGGCTCTCCCGGACTCGGCTGCATAATCAAATCGCCGTCATCAGCCTTCTCCTTTCGCAGGTCTGCGAAGACATGCGAATTGCTCAACAGGTGAAGCTCCTTGCGTCGCGGCAACTTGCTTTTGCGCGTGCAGAAATAGCCGATGGTTCCGCTCTGGCCGGTCAAGTTCGCATTCGCGCCACTGATGCCGCCGATGATGATTTCCTGATGCTCACGAATGCCGTTGGGATATTGCTCCTGCGTCGCGAAAGAGCTTGAGCGCGCAGTCGCCAGAAAACCCGACGCCGCCATTTCGATGAGAGTGAGCGGCACGCCGCGATAGCTCGCGGGCAACGTCGCCGCTCCTGCTCCGGCCCACAGTTCTTGCGTCGCGTCCGTGATAAAAACTTGAATGCAATATTCGTTTGCGCCGCCGAGCAGCCCGATGCCGACAGCATGTATGTTATTTGAGAAGCCCGGTCGTAGATAGGTCGAACTCAATTGACTTTTGAGCTTGACGATTCGTTTGAGCAGGCTGTAATTGACGCGGCGCGGCGGTCGCCTCAAAGCACGCGCTCGCCAGTATCTACGCACCAAAAACCACGTCAGCCAGGCGAGCGCGAGCGCGCCCACGACCCACGTTGTCTCGTCGTAGTAGTAAATGAACTTGGTCCCGTCGGGACTAGACCAAATCGGATGCTTTTCCAAAATGAAGGTAAGCATATCTCGCTCAGAGTTGATCTATGGACGGCAAATCGGAAGCTATCGGATGACAGAACTGCTTCTGATTGAATGCGCCGCCGTCTGCATCTTCTTCGCCCGCTTCTTCGTTGACCGGCGACAAATCGAACTGACTGCCGTCGGGGCTGGACAGATAGGTGTAGTAGTCAGCCATGTCGCTGTACACGGCATCCTCGTTGTAATCCATGTTTTTGATTTCGATTCTGAACGGAAGGCCAGCCACCCGGCGCAGCGATCTTGTCTCCTCCTGCTCGCCGATACGAATAGTGAAGCTGACCTCTTCGCCTTCGAGCTTGACGCCGATGGTTTCCGCGACGCTGCCGAAGACCTCGCGCGCGGTCGCCGTCCCGCTCGCATCCATTTCCACTTTTTCAAAAAACAGATCGGTGTCCAGCTTGTGCGTATAAAAAAGCCCGTTGCCGACGTAGATTTTCGTGATCGGATAGCGATGCTCTGCGGTCGGATTGAGAGCCGCGTCTCCGTGCAAAGAGTTTACGTTGACGACCCAGCGAAAATCATTGATGTCGGCGGAATTGAGCCTGTCGAATTCTCTGCCTTGATAAATCTGGTATCCCTCAATCGCATCATCGCTCGTCGCCTTGATCTCAATCTGCACGTCGTCTTTCGGAAGCTGTTCATAGGTCGCTACGTCCTGATAGACGACGACATCACTCTCGCCGCCTTCCTGATAAACAGGCTGTTGAATTCTGACGGACAGCAAATGTTTGTTATCACGAATGGCGGCAATCTCGCCTCGGTGCTGGTCTTTGTTGAAGCAGATGATGCCGAGTCCCGTGAATCTGATGAGGGCGGTGGCCGAACTTTCTTGAATGGGCATGATGTTCTCCTATACTTTCGAGTTGAGAAAAAGCTTTCAGATGTGAGTGCGCTTTTGCGCGCGAAACGTAACGCCGCCCATTGACGAGTCAAATTGACGAATCAAATTAGCGACACAGCCAGGTCTCCCCGATCTTTGCGCAGGAGAACCTTTTCTGCTTCACGACGCGCGCAACTTTTACCGTCTCATTGACGTTCGTTCTGACTTGCCACACATATCTAGCCGTGACGAGACCGGCAGTACATGCTTTGAAGAAGGTGTAGTCATATTCGATTTCGCCTAAAGTGGCCTCGGCATTTTCAACCCCGGGCGGCGCATTCTCGGCGATGATTTTACTCCGTTCGCCTTCAATCTTCTTCCGCCATCTATCGCCGAAGCTCCTGAAGATGTTCTCCCTTTCGCGTCCCTTGTCGCTTTCGGAGCAAGCTGGCGTCGGTGATGGCGTCGGCGTCGGTGGCGGTGGCGGTGACGGCAGAGGAGGAGGCGTTGGTGTCGGTGTGGGCGTTGGCGTCGGCGTCGGGGTGAGAGTCAATGTGAAAGTCGGGGATGGCGCAGGCGCGGGCGGTGTCGGTGTCGGTGTCGTTACCGGCGTTGACTCCGATTTTATGTCGGGCGGCGGTATGTTTATTTCCGTCGTGCCTGGCGAGACCGTTGGCTGCGCGGTTTCTGTGGGACTTGGCCTCGCGGTTTCTGTGGGACGCGGCGAAGGAGATGGGACTAGCCCACCCGGCGCAATCGGTGTGACTGGATCATTAAGTTCCACCGTCGTTTTCGTCGGTGTCGAATTTTTTTCAAGAGCGACTTCCTCCGGCTTCGGTTTCAGATAAATGTAGCTGTTGACGGCCACCACGATGACGACCATGCTGACAATCAACATCGTCATCACGCTCATCAACACGCGCCGCCATTTCAGCTTGCGCTGCTGTCTCCTCAACGCCTTCTCTTTCGCTTCAACGACACGCGCGCACGCGCTCCAACTCTCGCTGTGCGGGTCAACGCTCACGAGCGGCGTTCCGTCAGAGAGACAGAAGGCCAATGAGGCGTCGGCGTAATAGTCGCCGCATTTGGGACAGGCGCGGAACATTTTTAGTAATTAGCGTAGCCGCCGAACAGTGAGAACGCAGCCCAGTAAAAGGGCGGCTGCGTTTTGTCATGGCTCAACATCTCAAGCTGAGCCAGCCGCAAACTCTCGGCGCAACTCAACCCTTTCTCTTTGCGATTGTGATGAAACGCGATCATCAAATCTTTCGTCGGCTCGGAGTCAACCTTCCATTGACTCGCCAGGACGACCGGCGCGCCCAACGCCAGAAAAGTGCGCGCCGCGCCGATAGCTCCTTCGCTTTTGTCGTAACGCTCGAACGCGGTTTCGCAGGCTGAGAGGATGACGAGCTTCGCCTTCGGCAGCTTGTACGCGCCGAGTTCAGAAGAACGCAGCTCGCCGCCCGCGAAGAGCAGTTTTGAATTGCCCGGCGATTGCCGGTTAGACACAAAGTGTCCGGCGAAATGAATCACATCCACGACGGCGAAGTTATCCAAAAACTTCTCCTTCGTGGCTTCGCCGCCGAGCAGCTCAAGCTTTTTCCCGTAACCCGCAGCAATCGTCATGGCTTCATCTTCGGCGGCGCGCAGGTCAGGCAGCGCCGGATTCTCTTCGCGGTCAAAATCAGGATTGCCGATGCTCAGCAGACTCTCATCACGAACCTGCTCTTTCCCCCGCGCGTTCTCCGTCGCCAGCGCAAACACGGACGCGCTCGGCGCATTGAAGAGCGCGTAATCTTCCAAAAGATATTTGCCATTGGGCGAGACGAGCGAGGCGAATGCGAGTTGATGCAGGGACTTGTCGGGAATCAAGCAGAGCTGCTTTGCGCCGTCTAAACCCGGCGGAATCAAAAGCTGATACAGCTCTTGCCCTTCCCGCTTGATCTCTTCAGGCGAACCTTTCCCGATGACGGCAGCTTGATAGTCATCTATCTTCCGCTCAAGATCGGCGGCTGTGAGGGGCTTTTCGACGAAATCGAAACGCGACTTAGACACGACCCAGATCGCCAGTCTGTCCGGCAGCACGGCGTATTGCACGAGCTGCGCCCGTTCCGGCAGGCGGTCGCGGATTTCCGCGAGCGTGAGCGGTCGGGCGACTGAGGAAAAATCTTTTTCGACTTCGCCGATTGACTTGTCGGATTCGACAAACTCCAACAACGAACGCGCCCGAGACTCTTCTGCGAAGGCGTAGGCGCGCTCGCTGTCATGCGACGTGATGGCGTTCACCGTCGCCGCATCAAACACATCCTGCTCATTGGCAAAGAACGCCTGACGCGAATCGTCTTCGCGGATAGCGGCGCGATACTGTTCCGATAAGCCCAGGACCGTCTGTAGCTCGTTGGAAAAATCCTCGCGCCGTCCCAGTTCTTGAAAGCAGAAGAGCTTGCCCTTATGAATCTGATACGAGCCGACTGTGAGTTCCGGGAGGCGACCGTACAGCTCAAGCGCCTTGTCGTAATCGGTCAAAGCCTCCGCGCAATTTTTCATACGGCTTTTTACGTCGGCCAGTGACAGGTAGACTTCGGCGGTCGTCTTCGTATTCTCCGCGCTCTCGACTTTGCCGAGCGCGAGCTGCTTCGATTCGTCCGCGTACTTCAAAGCGTCGTCGAAATCTCCTTTGGCGACCGCCGCGTTGACCATGTTGCCTAAATTCGTGTTGACGCCTCCGCTGATGGCCGGGGTTTCCCGTGCGATTTCCAATGCCTCCTGCGAAAAGCTCAATGAGGTCGAAAAGAATTTTAGTTTCAAAAAGAGATCGGCCAGCGTTCCCTTATCACGCCATGATTGATTTGAGCTTTGATAATAAAGCTCCTGGCCCGGAAGCATCTCGCTGGCGTAAGCGAGAGCGGGTTCAAGCTCGCCCAGGTCGGAATAATAAGAGGCGAGGGCTTCCTGTTCGTGCTGAACCTCGAAAGCATTGCTGCTCGCTTCGGCCTGACTCAAAGCGATTTTGTAATTCTTGCTCATCTGCGAAAGATTGCTCTGGCGATATTCGCCGACGCCGAGCCAGTAGTTGGCCGTCGGAATCAAGACCTTGAACTTACGGCTGCTGGCGTCGGCGAGGATCGCCTCGAAACGCTGTTGCCCCTCGGCGACCTTCGCCACGTCGGGCAGGAATTGAGCCGCCCAAATCTCCGCGATGTCGGCTTCGGCCCTGTCGCCGAGCTGTGCGAAGAGGTCTCTGCATGTTTCAAACTGTGAGATGGCTTTGGCGAAATCGCCCCCGGAGGAATGCTGCCATTCGCTCAGCATCTCCTTCGCCTGCAAGAGTCGTTCGGTCTTCTCCGCGCCCGCGTGTGAATAGAAATTGACCAGTTCGGAGAAGAAAAAATCGCCGTGCTGCGTCCGCTCGTAATCGCCGACGAAAGACATGGCCTCGATGCTCTCTACGGCCTCAAGCTCGTCGCCGCGCTGCTTCGCCAGCAGATACCTGCGCGAAAGTTGCAGCGGCACGGTCGCTCCCTTCAACAGCCCCTTCGTCTCGTTGTGAATCTTCTGCGCGCGAGCGTCGTCACGTTGACGATAGGCGATTAGAAAATCACCCAGGACCTGCTCATCTGATTTGAAAAGCGTCTGCGCGTTGTCGAGCCGGCTCAAGTTTTTGCGCGCCTCGTCCGCCCACGGCGAAGTGGAATCTTTCTGTAAGTAGAGCGTCCACGATTCCTTCGCGCGGCGCGACAGACCCAATTCCTGTAGGGCTAAAGATTTATTGAACAGGGCTTCCAGCAGATTGCCGTCAAGCTCCGTGGCCTTCGTAAATTCTTCCAGACTGTGAGCCAGCTCTTCGAGCGGCTTCCCCTTCGGCTCTGCCTTCGCCAGCTCGAAGTGAGCCGAGCCGAGGTCGTTGTGAAGCTGCGCGCTCTTGTCATCAAA
Organism: Pyrinomonadaceae bacterium; assembly: GCA_036403295.1. Lineage (GTDB taxonomy): Bacteria > Acidobacteriota > Blastocatellia > Pyrinomonadales > Pyrinomonadaceae > JACMLC01. Next base: position 36,556 of record DASWRG010000036.1, on the reverse strand, counting down.
CTTCAACGCGCTCTCGAATTCCTTGATGGCGTCGGGAAACTTTTGTTGCGTGAGATAGAAGACGCCAAGCGCGTGATGCGTCCGCGCGTTCGGCGTCTTCTCTGTGGCCTCACTCAAGCTGTTCTCAATGCGCCGCAGCCGGTTCTTCTCCTTCGTCTCCGGTGCAGCTCCGCGAAGCTGCGTCAGAGGCGCATAGCCGAATTGGGAGATACGTGTTTCGGTCGGACGCTCTTGTTTGTAAATCTCACGCAGCTCTGCGAGTTCGTCCGCGTTGCTTCTTCTGCTGATGAAATAAACGACGGAGACCAGCACGGCGACGAGCAAGACCGCGAACACCGCGACATATTTCGGCTGACGGAAAAACGCTTTGAGCGCGGCGAAGAACGACGGCTTGTCTTCAGTCGCTTTCACGCTCTTGGCGAGCACCTTTTCTCGCAAAGCCTGCGTCAGTTCCAGCTTGAAACTTCTTTCGGGATTGCCCGCGAGGGTCGCGCGAAAACTGGCCGCATCCCTTTCGTCGAGCCGTCCGAACACGTAGTCATTGATGAGGCCGTCTTCCGTGAGGGCTACCTGTGAACAGAACTCTTCATCCGTGAAGAGACGTTCCTCTATCCCTTCGAGCGTCGTTTCGTCCGCGACTCGCCCGAGCAGATATTCACGGATTGTGATCTCATTTTTGAAGGCTTCACTCATGACTCTGACCGCCAATGCTATGTGTCAATTCCGGCGGTTATGTATCGCTGAAAAATTTTCAGCCCATGCATTCATGGACGCAAACTTTCAATTTCTGCTTGATTCGCATGACGCGCATGCGCAAAGCGGTCTGCGTCATTTCAAAACCCTCGGAGATGCGCCGGTGCAGCTCGACCTTCGCGCGCTTGACCTCCGAGAAATAATCTAAGATCAGCGTGCGGCTCTCCGCCGGTAGCTCCGCGAGGCATTTGTCCAAACATTCTCTGGAGAAACTAAGCTCCTCCGGCGGAGCTTTGGCGGCGATCTGCGCGTCGTCAATGTTGAGATGATTCCGCTCCTTCCTCAACGATTCACGATAGACATTTTTCGCCACGCCATAAAAGTACGCGAGCTTGTTCTCTATCTTCTCCTCTGTGATTTTGAGGATCACGCGAGTGATGGTTTCATCCGCCAGCTCCTCTGCGAACCGGCAATGGCGGTGTGAAAAAAAAGTGCAGAGCCGAAAGCGCAGGCGTTCATACTCTTCGCCCGCGCCCTCGCGTTCAGGATGCAGCCACGCGAGAAAGCTCGCAAATTTTTCCCGTGTCACTTCTTTGTTCGTTTTCGTGTCAGACACTTGGTAGCTGGCCCTGATTCGAGAGGCTGAGAAATTCAGCGATAGCATAGCGCAATCATCCTGAGATGGATAGTTTTTATATCGAAGCCCGAACCGGTGGAAAGGCTCGGGCTTCTGCGTTTTAACCTGTGTGAACATTGCTATCTCTTCTGACGCTTGATCGGCTCGGCTCGTCCCGGTGATGTTTCCAACGCGGGCGTGGAATTTTTGTCCGGGCGCGGGTCGAAATTATTTTTATCCGGCTGCGGGTCTATATCAGTCGCTGGTCCGCGCAGGGCTTCTGAGAACACCGGGCCGCCCTGCCTGCAACATCCTTCCTCCGCCGTGTCCTGCGCTCCGTAACCTTGCAGCGTCGCCTTCAGGGCAAAACCGGTCGGCCCGCCCTCGTTGTTGACGCGTACTCTGAGGCAATTCTTTCCGATCTTCAGTCCATTTTGGGCGGTGTAGGTGAACTGCACTGGCTGCACACTGCTGGCGAAAGTGTTGTTGACCAGCGTCTGCATGATCGGGTTGCCGAAATAGCTATTGAGGAACAGATTCGCTTTGTTGTCGGCGCGCATCGTCAGCGTCAGACGTGCGTTGTCGGTGGCTTGCAGACAGAAGCATCTCTCGTATTCCGATGTGCCGACACTGTTGTTGTTGCCGTAGATTGGACGCGTGCCGGGAATCACGTTCCAGCCGCTAATCACATTTATCCAAGACTGGATGCTCACAGAATACACTGTCGAGGGCGGCACAGAGCGGACGCGCCAATAATCGTCTCTCCCCCCGACCGGGTAAAGCGGATTGCCAACCGCTCCGACGTTGACGCCGGTGCTGATATCCACCATTTGATAGACAGAAGCAAAGCTGGAATTGGCAAAAGCTAAGGTTGCCAACAGAGCTATGACGAGATTTACTTTGCGTAACATAATCGTTTCTCCTGGGGCCAAATTTGCACGAAGTCATGTTTCGTTTTCGTGCTTGCACCTGTGTGTGAATTTCACCGTTGAAACGTAACGCTGCCGCGAGAAGATTTTTTTCAGATGGATTTCTAAACTTATCAACGGAGGCGCGACATCTTCTTTGTGCGCTGTGAGGAACATCGGTAGAATACTGCGCTGACCCCTAGAATTTAACTCCAACGCTTTTGCACAAAACTCTGCCGGAGGGTGATTGGTGATGACTATGAGAAGTATACGCACGCTGATTTCGCTCACGACCGCGCTCGTCGTCTTATCGTTATTGCTCGAACCGGCGGCAGCGCAGCAGCCCACAACTCTGCCGAGCGAGATGCCGACGAAGTTTGAGGCCACCAACGACGGCTTCGACTACGTCAGGCGCGAGGTGATGATTCCGATGCGTGACGGTGTGAAGCTGCACACCGTCATTCTCGTGCCGAAGGGCGCGAAGGGCGCGCCGATTCTTTTGACGCGGACGCCCTACGACGCCGACGCGCTCACGACGCATAGCGATAGCTCGCACCTCGGCCCGATTCTCACGGGCTATGACAACGCGACGGATGTCATCGTCGAAGGCGGTTACATACGCGTCGTGCAGGACGTGCGCGGCAAGTACGGCTCGGAGGGCGACTACGTCATGAATCGCCCGTTGCACGGCACGCAGAATCCGACGATGGTGGATCACTCGACCGACACTTACGACACGATTGACTGGCTGGTGAAGAACCTCCCTGAGAGCAACGGCAAGGTCGGCATTCTCGGCATCTCTTACGACGGCTTTCTGCCACTGATGGCACTCGTCAATCCGCATCCCGCGCTCAAAGTCTCCGTCCCGATGAATCCGATGGTTGACGGCTGGATGGGCGACGACTGGTTTCATAACGGAGCGTTCCGCCAACAAGGCATGTCGTATATCTACAATCAAGAGGCTTCGCGCAAGAACGACATTAAGTGGTGGACGAGCAACTACGACGACTACGATATGTTTATGGAGGCGGGGTCGGCGGGCGAGTTGGGGCGGCGGCGCGGGATGGAGCAGGTCGGCTTCTGGCGCAAGCTGGAGGAACATCCGACCTACGACGCTTTCTGGCGCGATCAGGCGGTGGACAAGATTCTCGGCGCGCAGCCGCTCAACATTCCAGTCATGCTCGTGCATAGCCTTTGGGATCAAGAGGACATCTATGGCGCAATCGCTGTCTATAAAGCTCTCGAACCTAAAGACACCAACAACGACAAAGTGTTTCTGGTGTTGGGGCCGTGGCATCACGGTCAGGAGATTAAAGACGGCAGCACGCTCGGCGCTTTAAAGTTCAACAGCGACACGGCTCTGACTTTCCGGCGCGAAGTCTTGCGCCCGTTTCTGGATCGCTATCTCAAAGACGACGCGCCTCAAGCCGAGATTGCGCCCGTCACAGCATACGAGACCGGCACAAACAGATGGCTTCACCTGAAAGCATGGCCTGCGGGTTGCGAGAGCGGCTGCGCCGTGCAAGCCGCGCCGCTCTATCTGAACGCAGGCTTGAAGCTCGGCTTTATCGCTCCGAAGGCCGGAGACGAAAAGTATGAGGAGTACATCTCAGACCCGGCCAAGCCTGTCCCTTTTCGCGCGCGACCGATTGACAACAGCAGTTGGTCAAGATGGCTCGTCGACGACCAACGCGAACAGTCCGGTCGGCCTGATGTCTTGGTCTTCGTCTCAGACGTATTGAGCGCGCCGGTCAAGATTAGCGGGCAGCCAATCGCCAATCTGATCGCCTCCACGAGCGGCACGGACTCGGACTGGGTGGTCAAGGTGATTGACCTCTATCCGGATGAAGTCGCCGGACAGCCGGGCATGGGCGGTTATCAGTTGATGATCTCGGCAGACATCTTTCGTGGCCGTTATCGTGAGAGTTTGGAAACGGCCAAACCCATCGCAGCCAACAAGCCCCTGCTCTATCGCTTCGCTCTGCCCACTGCGAACCACGTCTTTCTGCCGGGTCATCGTCTGATGGTTCAAATCCAATCGAGCTGGTTTCCGCTCTACGACCGCAACCCGCAGACGTTTGTGCCGAACATCTTCTGGGCTAAGCGTGAGGATTACCGCAAGGCCGTGCAGCGCATCTATCATGCGCCCGCCGAAGCGAGCTACATCGAGCTGCCTCTGGTCAAGACGCCTTAGAAGCTGTTTGAGAAGTCCCGTCAGGGACTTGATGAGAATAGCCCGGCGATTTATCGCTGGGAGAGAGCCGGGACAGAAGTTTGAGTCCCGCCAGGGACGATTGAATTCTCAGTCGTCCCTGATGGGACTCATTGATGTTGGCTCGTCATGCCCGGCAATAAATTGCCGGGCTATTATCGCTCGTCCCTTGCGGGACTTTTCAAACAGCTTCTTAGCTCTCTTAGGCTCATGAAAGGAAGTGTCATGCGTTTTCGGTTTTTAGCTCTGCTCACAATCTCTATCTTCTGTTTTCCCGTCGCCGGTCTGGCTCAGAAAAAGAAGTTTAGGCTGGAGGAGATGCGTGACTTCTCGGAGACTGAAGCCGCCGTGCTTCGCAGATCGTTGGGTCTGCCTCAGTCGTTCCCGGTGACGCTGGTCAAGACTAAGATTGCGCCGCCCGGCGACCCGCTCAAAATACATATCCGCACGATCTTTCCGGATGACGTGCGCCGGGAGTTTTCCAAGTGGGTGAAGAACTGGAACAAGAAGGACGCGTCCAAATACGGGGCGTTGGAAGTTGCGCTCTGGGAATCACAGGCCGAGCTGATTCTGGTGCAGTATAAATTTCCTATGGACAGTGAGACTTTCAACGAGGGCATCAGGACTAGCGAAATTCTGATTTCCAATCCTGACCCGATCTACACCTACATCATCCTCCGCAAGCCTGACAGCCTGGAGATCATGTGGCGTAATTTCGCCTGGACGAATCTTCTTAATCCGTCTGCGCTCTCTCTTAAAATGGAGAGCGCGCTCAGCGGCTTGTTGAAAGAACGCGCGAAGGCGAAGGACAAATAGAATCGAACGGCTCAAGCTCGAAACGGCGGCTCAGATATTGCCATTGATTGAAGGCGCAAACAGGCGTAAGCTTCGGGTTGCGCGCTCCGCGTCATCTTCAAAAAAAAGGTTTGTGTAGCCTGACAGTCAAGACGACTGCGCTCATCCGAGGAGGCGAATCATGAAAATTCTATTACTCTTGCCGCTTCTCCTTACGCTCGTTGCGCTCGGTCAGAACGGCACGGCGACCGGCGACGGTTCTGCGCTGATCGTGCTCGACGCCAAGTGGTCTAAGAGCCGCCAGACCATCGTCAATCCCGATAATTCAAGAGCCGCGCCGACGCAATCGGCTCTGCTTCCGGCCAATCGAAACTTCGAGCGCAACCGCCGTGTTAACGATCAGGCGGGCGTGCGAGACCCGAACGCCGATACGCTCGACGGGCGGAGCGCCGCGCTCGAAAAGAGCGTGCAGGATGCGCGCTCACCCAAGCTCACGCCGGTGGATGGCTTCACCTATCAGGTAAAGCTCCGTAACGCGGGCGCGAAACCCGTCGAAGTTATCTTCTGGCAATATCAGTTCCAGGAGGTATCGAACCCGTCGAATGTGGTGCGCAGACAGTTTCTGTGCGGCGTCAGTATCAAGCCCAACAAAGAGCAGGAAATCAAAATCTTCAGCGCGTCCGGGCCGAGCGACATGATTAGCCTCGACAGCCTCGGCAATAAGTCCGACAAACTTTTCGACGAGAAGATTGTCATCAATCGCGTGGAGTATGCGGACGGCTCTATCTGGCAGCGCAAGGACTGGAACGTCGGGGAGGTCAAAGCTTCCATCTCGCGCGCTCTCGCTACGCCCTGGAATGGGGAGATGTGCAGAGGTCTTTGAGGCCGGCTGGCACGCCCGACGCGATAGCTTCGACAGTCATCGAAGAATGTAGACGGCTCGGAAGATTTCAGTTATATTCTGACGCACAAAGGGCGGTTGGTGAATCCTTCCGTCTAAGTGGTCGCTGGGGTGAGGACAGTGACCACCTTTGAACAGGCGCGAGGCCAACCATTGGCTGCCGCGCCTGTTCTCTTCTGCGTTGGCCGAAATCCGAAAGAGCAGGGCTATAAGGACTCTCAAATAATAGCCTGATGCACGTCAGCCGCAATAATCAGTAGGGGCAGAGGCTCGCTCCCTGCCCGTATCGTCCGCACGGACGATCAGCCGGATTCCAACTCATTCAAGCTTGAGTTTCATCGTCAATAGATTCGACGGAGGCGCGCCGGAGGCGTCTGCGTTGAGGGTCGCATCAGGAGTTTTAAAAATGAGTATTCACCAATGGTTGAATGATTGGTCTGCTTGGGGCTGGCCTTTGCTGGCGAGACACCTCTGGCAGGCCACACTCTTTGGCGGCGTCATCACGCTATCGAACGTCACAGGCCAGCGCATCGTCGCGCTCAAATTGAGATTCAAAGCCGACGACGAATCGCAGGCCGTGACGGCCTTTCGCGTGACCATCGAGCCGCACGGCACATACACGTCTAGTCGCAACAGCGTGATGTCTGGAAACGCGGAACGAATGCGCGTGCAGGTGCTCGGCGTGCAGTTTGAAGACGGAAGCATCTGGGGCGCGATGAATTCAAACATCAACGCCCGCGACGCAGTCGTTCCCATTCCTGACTCAATCAGTCGAGACTCGCATGAGGAAACAGAGACGTGCCTCGTGCATGGCAAGGAGATGTGCCTGAGCAGCGCGGACGTGGCTTCTAAGGAAGATTAACCACAGAGGACACTGAGGGACGCAGAGGGAATTCAAAGCTCAAATTTGAAATCTCAAATTTTTAAGCCTGCGTGTCCCTCTGTGGTGAGCTACTCTTTTCCTGACACTCAACTGAAAACCGCTCTCAAGCTAGCGCGGCGACTGATGCCAGACACAAACACAAACGCTGTTACGAGTAGCTTCTTCATCTCTTTATCCAAACCTCATAACATTTCTTTATTGCCGACAACCTTAAAGGCGATTAGAATGGAACGAGAAATTATTCGTCGGGCATCGCGTCTCATTGTTCCAAATAGCATGCTGACAACTTTCTTCTAAGACCCTGCGCGATGAGCATGAAGAGTGTCCTGAAAGAACTCTACAATTGCGTCTCAAAGTTTTCTCAAAGTTCTTCTTAAATGCGGTTATGAGCCTTCGGGTAAAGCAGTTATATGAATTCGACAGAAACGACGTGATTCTCATCAGCAACTCCCTCTGAAAGGAAAACTCTCATGAAACACAATCTCATCTCACTGACGCTGCTCCTCACCTTTGGAGCTATGTCTTACGCAAGCATGCTCGGCGTCGTGGCCGACAATACGAAGGCCGACCATCCTCAGAGCCAGGAGAGCGCGCCTCAAGCGCAGGACAAAGCGGCGACGGAGGCCGCGCGGAAATGGCTCGCGGCGAATGCCATTCGTTTGAACACAGTCGAAGCGGGTCACGGGTTCGACGACATGAAGCCATTGAAGAAGCTCATCGGCAAGGCGCGAATCGTTTCGCTTGGCGAAGCCACACACGGCACACGCGAGTTCTTCCAGCTCAAGCATCGCATGTTGGAATACCTCGCCACCGAAATGGGCTTCAATATCTTTTCCATCGAAGCCAACATGCCCGAAGCTTATCGGCTGAACGACTACGTGCTCAACGGCAAAGGCGACCCCGCGCAGCTCATTCATGGCATGTACTTTTGGACTTGGAATACGCAGGAAGTCTTAGACATGGTTTTGTGGATGCGTGAGTTCAACAAGTCGGGCAAGGGGCGCGTTCAATTCACAGGGTTCGACATGCAGACGCCGGATGTCGCGGCTGTGATCGTCAAGGATTTTGTCGCCAGCCATGATGCGGACTACAACTCCGGCGTGAGCGCGGCGATTGATGAACTCAAAAACGTAGCCCCTTCACAGAGCTTCGGCGTGGCGACCGCGACGTTTCCGGTCAAGGAGGCGGCGGGCAAGCGCATACGTTTTAGTGGTTACATCAAAACGGAAGACGTGGCCGATGGCTATGCCGGGCTGTGGTGGCGCGTGGACGGCAAGGATGGAGTTGTGGGCTTTGATAACATGCAGGATCGCGGCGTGACCGGGACGACGGATTGGAAGCGTTACGTGATTGAGCTGCCCGTCGCCGCCGACGCCAGGAACATCAATTTCGGCGCGCTCTTTCCGGGCAGGGGCACGGCCTGGTTCGACGGGCTGTCAATCGAGATTGACGGCGTGCCGTACCAGAACAAAGCCGCGCTCGATTTGGACTTTGAATCCACGACGCCGGTGGGCTTTTATACAGGCGGCAACGGCTACCGGGTGGAGTTGGATTCGCAGGTCTTTCATGATGGCAAGCAGAGCCTTCGCATGAAGAGCGCCGCGCCCGCGAACACACCGGTAGCAGACAATACGAAGCTCGTCGCCGCCTGGAAAGAGATAGTCAAGCATTTGGAGTCTTCGCGCGAAGCGTATGCCAAAAAAGGAGCTCCGACCCATGACATCGAGTGGGTCATCCAAAACGCGAGAGTCGTTTTACAGAGTCTTCAATTGGAGACGAACGAAGTCTCGCGCGACCGCAGCATGGCCGACAACGTGAAGTGGATTCTGGATCAGAACCCGAACGCTAAAATCGTGCTCTGGGCGCATAACGGGCACGTCAACACAGAGACGGAGGGAGGGTATGAACCGATGGGCGCGTCGCTTCGCAAGATGTACGGCGCGCAGATGGTGGTCTTCGGTTTCGCTTTCAACGAAGGTTCATTTCGGGCTATCGAAATGCCCTTCTCTTCTTCAGGGGGCATGCACACTTTCACTCTCGCCCCGGCTCCCGAAGGAAGCCTGGACGAGATGCTGGCCTCTGCCGGACTCAACATCGCGGCGATTGACCTGCGCAGCTTGCCCAAGCAGGGAGAGGTGGCAAAGTGGTTCGGCGAGCCTAGAGCCACGAGGAACATCGGCGCGGGTTACGGTGAGCAGTTCGCCGACAACTTCCTCAACAAACAGGTGGCGCAGAAAAATTACGATGCCCTCCTCTTCGTTGAAAAGACCACCGCCGCCAGAGGATTGCCACGCACGCCCGCGAAGTAGATTTACCGTAAAGGGAAAAACAGTTTCACGCAAAGGCGCAAAGACGCAAAGAAAAGCTTTCAATCTCTTCTTTGCGCCTTTGCGTGAAATTTCTTCGCTCGCTTGCTCAAAGCGTCTCGGACGAAACACCCAGACTGAGGGCAGGGTCGGAGAGGTAAGTTTCGACCAGCTCGAAATACCGCCCCACATCTAGGCCGTCCATCAACGCATGATGCACCTCTACGGAGAAAGGCATCTTGACGATTCCGCCCTCCTCGTAATGCTTCCCGAACGAGAACTTCGGGATAGAGTCGCCGCTGCTCCATCGCCTCGCGTGCGAGATGCTGGTGAAAGAGAGCCACGGCAGGACTGAGCAATGAATCAAGTCGTCGCGTTCTGCCGCGCCCATGTCCGTCCGGTCGTGCGCGGCGCGTGCTTGCTCAATCGCAGCCCTTGCGCCCGCCTGAAATCGCCCGAACTCTTCCTCGTAATCGAAATAGCAGAAAGTGAATCTTCCGTCATCGAGCAGGACAGTAGTTCCGGCATGAATGCGTTCGTAAACGACGACGCGCTCGCCCCGCAAACGATAGTGGAACGACTCCAACTCGTTGACCGCCTTGAGGGCCAGGAAGTGGTAGGCGAGCGTGAAAGAAATCTCTTTTACCGCGCGCGTCAAATTGAGTAGAGCCGTGACATCGACCTGCACGCAGACATTGAAAAAAGGATTATCGTAGTCCTTGAAGAAATTAAAAATAGGACGGCGATGCCAATTCTCGATGTCTAAGTATTTCGTCATCACTTCCATTCTAAACCTTGTCGCGCTCTCGTTCATAACTTTTTAGTTTGTCATCGCTAAGAAATTCTCACGCAAAGGCGCTGGTGGCGCAAAGAAGAAGACGCCAAGAGCAAGCAGCACTCAACAGCTTAGCGTTCTTCCTTTGCGCCACCAGCGCCTTTGCGTGAAACTTCTTCTGTAAACTAAATCGTTGACAGCCGCGCCGGAGTTTACCTAAGATAAATACACACGTTAAGTCTTTGTATTTCTAACGAACATTCCGGGATGGTTCGCAGCCCTCGCGCGTAACACTCCTTTATCCGTTTCGTCATGCCCGGTTCAGGCATTTGGCCGTCGTGTATCACGATTGAGACTTCAAAGGAGCAACCTTAAAACTTCCGCAGCAGACCGAAGAGGAGAAGACCATGCAGCGCATCTTAACTCAGACCATTGCAGTATGGATCAGGAGATGTGTCTTATGTTTGCTCGTCACATTTACTCTCTCGCCCGCCGTGTGGGCGCAGGCGCAAATCACGTCTGGAGTGATTCAGGGCGTCGTCTCGGATGAATCGGGCGGCGTCGTTCCCGGAGCTACCGTCGAGGTCAAGAATCTGGGAACCAATCTCACCAAAACTCTGAGCACAGATTCGGAGGGACGGTTCGTCTTCTTACAATTACCGCCGGGACAATACACGCTGACCGTCACCCAACAAGGATTCGCCACGCTGTTTCAGGAGAGTTTCCCACTGACCGTCGGTCAAGCTCTCTCGCTCAATCTGAAACTGAAGGTCTCGCAGGTCGAAGCGCGTGTGACGGTGAGCGCGATTCCGGTCGTGGACACGCTCAAAACCGAATCCAGCAGCACGCTCAATGAAAAGGTCGTCGAGAATACGCCCATCCTCGGCAGAAAATTTGAAGACCTGTTGACGTTGACGCCGAGCGTCAGCATCACGCAAGGGCCGGATGGCGATGAGATAAATTTCGCCGGACAGCGCGGCGTCTTCAACAACGTCAGTCTCGATGGCGGCGACTACAATAACGGGTTCTTTGGCGAGCAGGTCGGAGGCCAGCGCGCGGCGATAGACATCCCGCTCGATGCCGTGCAGGAATTTCAAGTGGTCGCCACCGGCGCGACCGCCGAGTTCGGTCGCACGGCGGGCGGCATCGTCAACGTCATCTCTAAATCCGGCACGAACGAATTTCACGGGAGCGCGTTTTATTTCCAACGTCTCCGCGCTCTGTCTTCCAACACCTCCGACGGCAAACCGCTCTCCGGTTTTCACCGCGAGCAGTTCGGCGGCACATTCGGCGGCCCGATCAAGAAGGACAAGATGTTCTTCTTTCTCTCCTTCGAGCAGATTCGGGAAAACCTGACGCGCGCCAACTTGAGCGAGCAGCTCGGCGCGACGCCTTGTCCTGTAGCGACTCCGACGATCATTGCCAACGAAGCGTTGATTAACGGCAACAGCGATTGCCAACGCCGCGCGCTGCTCAATTTTTACCGGACGCGCTTGAATCAAGAGGAAGGCTTGCCGATTCAGCGGCCTATCAGGAACACGGCGGTGTTCGGCAAGTTCGACTGGAATATCAACAACGCGAACAAGCTCGCCCTGTCCTATAACTTCGACTACTCGAAGAACACGAATCAGACTTTCGATGTCGCAACCTACGGCAATTCGGCGAACGGCATCGAAGGTCCGTCGAAGATTAATGTTTTCAACGCCAACCTCTTCACCACCGTATCGCCGACGATGGTCAACGAGGGTCACTTCACCTACGGGCGCGAGTCGCGGCCACGCTCCGCGATTCCATCCAACGTGTTCGCCGATACGGGGATAGGCTTCAACCCGACGTTTCGCTTCGGCAATCCGTTCTTTCTTCAACCGAACGTTGACGAGCTGATCTGGCGCACACAGGTCAAGGACAATTTCTCCATCGTCAAGGGCGCGCACACGATCAAGTTCGGCGGCGATTGGCTGCACACCGTCAACACACAGGTCTTTCGCGGCTTCTTTACGGGTCGCTACATTTTCGACTCGGTGGCCGGATTCCTGCGTTACGCTTCGCCGACCGCGCCCGGCGGCTTCGGGAACACGACGCTGGAATGCGCGGACGGAACTTGGAGAACGCGAGCATTGGGCGAAATGTGTCCGGGGGGAGCCGTGGTCGGGCCGCTGCTCCTGTACTTACAGAACGGAATCCCGACCGGCATCACGGGCGTTCCCTCGCCCGGCGCATCGAGCATCAAGAACGAGGACATCGGCTTGTATGTGCAGGACAAGTGGCAGATTAAGAGAAACTTCACCTTGAACTACGGGCTTCGCTGGGAGGCGCAAATCTTTCCGAAGCCGATTATCCCGCCATCGCAGACGGCTTACGGCGCGCTCTTGAACGATCCGCGATTCCCGTCAGATGGCACGCTGCACAGTCAGAAGAAGGAGTTTCAGCCGCGCGTCGGTTTCGCGTGGGACATCGGCGGCAAAGGCAAGTCGGTGCTCAGAGCCAGTTATGGAATTTTCTACGGACGACAGAACATGCTGTCGCAAGTCGGCTCGATTACGGACAACGGCGCGCAGCAGTTTGGAATCACTTGCGCGACGACCTTCGCCTTCACCTGCTTCGGCGCGTCAACTGCGCCGCCCGTCTATCCAAACATCATTCCCGCCGCGCCGACCGGCGCGATTCCGTTCGGCGCGTCCGTCCGCGTCTTTAGCAAGAGTTATGCTAACCCGCGTATCTACACGACGAACGTGCAGTTTGAGCAGCAGATTGCGACAGACTTCGCGCTGTACTTCGACTTCACACACTCGCAGGGCGTCCACCTGACTCGCTTCCTGAATTACGCGCGAACGGGTCTCTTCCCCACGCTCGGCGATGTGTTCGTCACGAGCGCGAACGGCAAGTCGCTTTACAACGGCTTTACTGCGGGCGTGAGGAAACGCTTTAGCCGGCACTATCAGTTCGAGGCGAATTACGTGCTGGCGAAAGATAAGGATGATGACTCGAACGAGCGCGACCCGTTCACGGATCGCTCGTTTGACATCAACAATCTGAGCCTCGACTACGCGCTCTCGGATCGTGACATCCGGCACAAGTTCAACTTCTTCATGTACGCAGAGCTGCCGTGGCACCTGGAGTTTTCGTCGCGCGTTCAGGCGCGCTCGGCGCAGCCGATTACGCCTCTCGTGCGAACGGCCACGAACCGCAACTCTTTGCGCAAGGACAATAATTTCTTCTCCTTCGATTGGCGACTTGAGCGCCGGTTCCATCTGGGCGAACGCTACGAGTTGATTCCGATTCTGGAGATGTTCAATACCTTCAACAACGCGAACAACATCAACCCGCTCAGCGCGCCCGTTCTGTTCAACTTCGACGGCTTTCTCAGACAGGGCGTCGGCGACCCGCGCCAGCTTCAGTTGGCTCTGAGATTTACGTTTTAACTCAAGAGCCAATAATTCATGACTGAAGAAGCCTCACGAGTTTTAAAGCTCGTGAGGCTTCTCGTTAGCCGCTTCAACTTATGGATGACATCACAAGCGAGATAGAGGAAATCGTCAACCGCGAAACAAGAGCATGGGACACACAGGATGTGAACCTCTTGATGACGGTCTTTCATCCCGATATGGTTTGGCCCTGGCCGCGAACTCCGCAATCACACGATCCTTTGGATTGGGTGATGATTCTGGGGAGATACGATTACGCGAGATGGAAAAGAGGCTGGCAGGAGCTATTCGATACGCACAGGCTCGCGCACAATCATCGAGAGCTGAAGAAAATCGTCATCTCGAAAGAGGGCGACGGCGCGTTCGCGGTCGTGGATATTGATACGCTGTGGATTAACGCGGCGGGCGAGCGCAATCACTGGCGCGGGCGTGTCTGCAAAGTTTATGCAAAGGTCGCAGGCGTTTGGAAGATGACGATGCAAACAGGCGTGCTCGATTATTCCTAATCACATGTCAGAACCCTTTGCGAGCTTCCGTTTTAACTTTGCGCCTTTGCGAGAACCAGTTCGTTTCACGCAAAGGCGCAAGCAAAGAAAGACTCAAGGCGCAAAGTGTTTGAGATATTTATTCTCTTGAGTTTTGAAAGAGCTTGTCATGCTACAGCGCCGAGACGCGACCGGAAGTCTGTCCCGTCAAAGGCTTTGACGGTTCGGGCGTGAAATCTTCGCCCGGATTGATAAACTGGTCACGCTCGAATTTGTACTGCTTATCATAAAGCTGCTTGTACCGGCCATTGGCCGCGATCAACTCTTCGTGCGTGCCGCGTTCGACGATCTCACCGGCTTCCAAAACCAGAATTTGGTCTGCGCTGCGAATCGTCGAGAGCCTGTGCGCGATGACAAAGGTCGTGCGCCCGCGCCGCAAGGTGCGCAGGCCGTCTTGAATCAAAGCCTCGCTCTCGCTGTCGAGGCTGGAAGTGGCTTCGTCCAGGATCAGCAGTTTCGGGTCGGCGAGGATGGCGCGCGCGATGGCTATGCGTTGACGCTGGCCGCCGGACAGCTTAACGCCGCGCTCGCCGACGATGGTTTCGTATTTCTGCTCGAAGCCGTTGATGAACTCTTCGCAGTGAGCGATGCGACTGACCGCCTCAATATCTTCGCGCGTCGCGTGCGGATTCGAGAAGGCTATGTTTTCGGCAATCGTGCCGTCAAAGAGAAAGTTATCCTGCATGACGACGCCGAGGTATGAACGAAAGTCGCGCAATTTCAAAGTCTGTAAATCATGCCCGTCAACTTTGATCGTGCCCTTGAGCGGCTGATTGAAATTCATAGCGAGACTGATGAGCGTGCTTTTGCCAGAGCCGCTTGAGCCGACGAGCGCGGTCGTCGAACCCGCAGGAGCTTTGAAGGAAACATCCTTGAGCACCGGCACGCCTTCGCTATATTCAAAAGAGACGCGCTCAAACTCTATCTCGCCCTTTATGTCCGCGAGCGGCGCGCGTGCCGCATCCTCTTCATCTTCGGTCGCCATGTTCATTATCTCGCGGATGCGGTCGAGACCCGCGAAGGCTTCGGTGATCTGCGTCCCGATGGCCGCGAACTGGATGAGCGGCGTCGCCATCAGCCCCGTGAAGAGCACGTACATGAAGAGGTCGCCGAGCGTCATCGCGCCGGAGACGACCGAACGCCCGCCCACTAAAATCATCACCACGCCGACCGCGCCGATGACCAGTGAAGAGAAAGCCGTTGTGGCCGACACCCCTGTCATGGATTTGGCGATGTTGCGGAAAAGCTTGTGCGCGCCGCGCGCGAAGGTCAGCTCTTCCCGTTTCTCTGCCGTGTAAGCTTTGACGATCCGAATGCCGCCGAGCGATTCGGCGAGACGGCCTGTGAGCACGGCTGTGATTTCGCCGCGCTCACGAAAGAGCGGACGCAGACGCTTGAAGGCGTAAGTCAACGCGCCGCCGAAGATGCCGAGCACCAGAATCATAATCGTAGTCAGTCGCCAGTTGAGCCAGAACAGGACGCAGACCGCGACGCCTGCCGTGATAAAGCTGCCCGCGAGCTGCACCAATCCCGTGCCGACCAGATTGCGTATCCCCTCTGCGTCGTTCATGATTCGAGAGATGAGCTTGCCGGTTTGCGTCGAATCGAAATAGCTGACGGGCAGACGCTCAACCTGCGCCTGCACTCTCTTGCGCATCTCCGTGATGGCGCGTTGCGCCGCCACGCCCAGAACTTGTGAGAGACTGAAAGAGGTGACGGCCTGTATCAAGGTGGCCGCGCCCGCCGCGAGCGCGATCTGCCATAGCAGTGCTGTGCGATGCTTGACGATCACTTCGTCAATCAGATACTTGGTCGAGGCGGGCAAGACCAGCCCCATGGCCTGATTGAGAATCATCAACCCCGCGCCGAGCAGCAGCCGACGACGATGCGCCCACACCAACTCTCGCGCATCTTTCCATGCGGCAGACCAACGGATCTTCTTCTTCTTTTGTTCGGCCATCATTTTTCCTATAGTGTCAGGCCGTTGATGCTTGCCGTCACGGCTTCCGGCATTCTATTCTTAGCTTCAGTCAGCGCGTCTTCATGCATCTATTTTCAAGATAAGAAAGACGAGTATACAGCATCTTCGAGGCAAACTTCTTCGTACTAAGATTGTAGCTTTGATTAAACCCGGAACGAGCTTCCTCCGCCACACATGAAAGTAATTTCTGAAGAGACCATTGCGCATTACCGAATCATAGAGCCGCTCGGCGCGGGCGGCATGGGCGCGGTTTATAAAGCGTATGATGAAAAGCTGCGTCGCGTCGTCGCGCTCAAAGTCCTGCCTTCGCAGTTTCTCTCTCAGGCGGATCGCCGTCGTCGCTTTCTACAGGAAGCGCGTGCCGCCTCGGCCTTGAGCCACCCGCATATTCTCACCGTGTATGAAGTCGGGGAAGACGAGGGCAAGCCTTACATTGCGATGGAGTACGTCGAGGGCGAGACCCTGCGTCAGAAAATCGCCGCGCGCGCCTTACAGCTTCAAGCGGCTTTGGAGATTGCGCTACAGCTCGCAGGGGGCATCGCCAAAGCTCACGAGGCGGGCATCATTCACCGCGACCTGAAACCGGAAAATCTGATGGTCAGCCGCGACGGCTATGCGAAGATTGTGGACTTCGGACTGGCTAAGCTCGTGCAGCAGCGCGAACGCGCGCTGGCCGCCGACAGCGAACAGAAAACTCTCATTCGTTTCGAGACGACGCAATCCGGCGTCATCATGGGAACGGTCAATTACATGTCGCCGGAACAATTGCTCGGCCAGCGGGTTGACAGGCGTTGCGACATCTTCGCCTTCGCGGTCGTCCTCTGCGAGATGCTGACGGGCACGCGTCCCTTCGCGGGCGGAAATCAGATTGACACGATGCACGCCATCCTGCACGAAGAGCCGAGGCTGCGCGACGCGATCACAGCCCAATTGCCGCCGGAGCTACATCGAATCCTGACCAAAGCTCTGGATAAAACACCGAAGCTTCGCTATCAAACGATCATGGAGTTCGCGGCGGAACTTCTCGCCTTCAAGCGCGCGCTCGAACTCGGTCAGACCGTGCCGACTCAAACCAAAACCCGTCTGGTCTTGAAACGCGTCACGTCGCTGCCACGCGCGCGCGGGATTGATTACGAGAAAGAGCTGAACGAGACGCAATTCCAGGCCGTGACGACGAGCGAAGGCCCGCTCTTGATTGTCGCGGGCGCGGGCACGGGCAAGACGCGAACGCTCGTCTATCGCGTGGCGCGGCTGGTGGAGTCGGGCGTGCGGCCTGAGTCAGTGCTGCTCTTGACCTTTACGCGGCGCGCGGCGCTGAGCATGCTGGCGCGCGCAGCCTCTTTGGCCGACGCGCGCTGCCAGCGTGTGTCGGGCGGCACGTTTCATTCGCTTGGTCACAACGTCCTGCGTAAATTTTCGGACGCGGCGAATGTTGAACGTAATTTCACAGTGCTCGACGCGAGCGACACGGAAGATTTGATTGATCTCTTGCGCCGTCAAATGCGGCTCACCAAAGAGCGACGTTTTCCGCGCAAACGCACCATCGCCACTATCTTCAGCATGATCGTTAACAAGGTCAGCCCGTTGAAAGAGGTGCTCAAGCAATCGTATCCGCAATTCATTGACGAGCGCGCGGGACTCGAAGAGATGTACAACTCTTTCGAGGAGTTCAAGCGCGCCCGTCAACTGCTCACTTACGACGACCTGCTCCTGCGTCTGCGCGAAGCATTGGAAGTGAGCGCGGAGTTGCGCCAGAAGCTCTCCGAGCAGTATCGCTACATGATGGTTGACGAGTATCAAGACACGAACAAATTGCAGGCGCAGATCGTCCGCCTGATGGCCGCGACGCATGATAACGTGGCGGTCGTCGGCGACGAATGCCAGTCAATCTATTCGTTTCGCGGAGCGAGCCACAAGAACATGCTTGAGTTCCCCGCGCTCTTTCCGTCGGCGCAGATTATCAAGCTGGAAGAGAACTATCGCAGCACGCAACCGATTCTCGAAGTGGCGAACGCGATTATCTCAGAGGTCAAAGAGGGTTACGCGAAGCGACTCTTTTCGCGGATTGATGAAGGCCAGTCTCCGTTGGTCGTCAGCGCGCGGGATGAGAACGAGCAGTCGCGTTTCGTCGCCGAACGCATCGAAGAGCTGCGCGAAGAGGGCGTGCCGCTCACGGAGATGGCCGTGCTGTTTCGCGCCAGCTCTCACTCGTTCGATCTGGAAATCGAACTCGGCAAGCACGGCATCCCTTTTCGCAAATTCGGCGGCATCAAGTTTGCCGAATCCGCTCACATCAAAGACGCGCTCAGCTTCCTGCGTCTGGTCGTCAATCCCTCGGACACGCTCTCGTGGTTTCGCGCGCTGAAACTGATTGACCACATCGGCGACGCGACGGTCAACCAGATACTTGATCATCTCGGCGTCGAGCGAAAAGAGTTCCGCTCGTCTCGCGCGAAAGAGGGACTCTTCAAGAGACTGCATCGCTTTCCGGCGCGTGCCAGCTACAAAGACCAACTGATTAAGCTCGCGCGCCTGCTTTGCGGCCTCGTCGAGAACAGCTCGCCCGGCTCGCAGCTCTCAACCGTGCTCCGTTTTTACCGTCCGATTTTGAAAGCCAGATACGACGACTACCCGCGTCGCGGGCGCGACCTCGAACACCTGCAAGCCATCGCCAAAAGATACAAGAGCGCGGCGGAATTGCTCGCGGACGTGGCGCTTGATCCTTCGGACGTGACCCAAGCGAAGAGGGAGACGCGCGGCGGCTTTGTGACGCTCTCGACCGTGCATTCGGCGAAAGGCTTGGAGTGGGATGCGCTGTTTGTCATCTGGATGACGGACGGCTGGTTTCCTTCGTCACGCTCTTATGATGAGTTTGAAGATTTAGAGGAAGAGCGGCGGTTGCTTTACGTGGCCGCGACGCGGGCGAAGCGACATCTTTACTTCATCTACCCGCTCAATCCCTATCGCGGCGAGGATGGCGATTCCTTCCCCGTCCTCTCGCGGTTTCTGGAACACATTCCCAACGCGATTCTTCCACACGCGTCACTGTCGGGAGATGAATGAAATCATTCGGAAACCAGCGCACACAAAGTGAGAGGTAATAAACCCATTGACGCGTATCCTACTTAGTAGGATATAATATCTTATGTCTGAATCTCTCACTCACTATACTTTCGTCGAGACTCCGGTTTTTACGAAGCGTTTGATTGAGCTGGCTTCACCGCATACATTGGAGGCGATTCAGGCCGAACTGGTCGAAGACCCGGTGCGTTGGCCGATGGTCAGAGGATTACATGGCGCACGCAAAGGGCGTGTGGCTGATCCCAAATTGGCACGAGGTAAGAGCGGCAGTTTCCGATATATCTATCTTTTTCTGCCGCATGCCGGTCGCATTCATTTACTGTTTCTCTTTGCGAAGAACGAGCAGAGCGATTTAACGCCAGCGCAAGCTAAGGCTTTCGGGAAAGTAATAGCGATGATTAAGGAAGAGGTTTCACATGGCAAAGAGAAAAACTAAGA
This sequence comes from Pyrinomonadaceae bacterium, assembly GCA_036403295.1. Classification (GTDB taxonomy): domain Bacteria; phylum Acidobacteriota; class Blastocatellia; order Pyrinomonadales; family Pyrinomonadaceae; genus JACMLC01. The sequence goes on along the minus strand of DASWRG010000036.1, from coordinate 16,997 downwards.
AGGCTCGCATGAGCGACGAAACGTTTGCTGAATTGATCGAATCAGCCGGGGAGGCATTGGAATATGAGCGCGGCACACGAGCAGGCTATCGCGTCACACAAGTGGCAGTCCCGCGTCCGCCGCAACCGATGTCGAGCGCGGAGATTGCAGGCATCCGCAAGCAGTTGAATTATTCTCAATCTTTGTTTGCGCGTGTGCTCAACGTGAGCACCAAGACGGTTCAAGCGTGGGAGCAAGGCGTCAGGGTGCCGAGCGATGCTGCGCTAAAGCTGCTGGCGATAGCTAAGAGTCATCCAGACATCTTGCTTGAAGTATGATAGTTGGCTACAGATGGCTTTCCGATACTGAAATCTTACAGTTCCTTCTTTTATCCACTCAATTGGTAGGAGACTACTGCTTCCGGTCGAGACTATTGAGATGTTTCGTCGTCCCTTCCGTGACGCTGAAGCCGGTGGGAGTGAATTCATTCGTGTCGGCAGAGCGTAAGGCTTGCGGCTCTGTCTCTTGCTCCAACTTGTTCGAGCCTGTTTGTGATTCTCGCTTATGAAGCTCGACGATTTTCCTGCTCACGAACAGACCATTGATGATGAGCGCGAGTCCCACGCACATCGGAATCACTCCGGCCACCCAGACGCGTTTGAGTATCTCGACAGCCTCCGGCGGAACGTTGCCGCCCAGGATGATGCCCGGCATCAAAACATAAAGCACGATTGCCACGGCGAGGCCGACGCTGCTGGTGATGACTCCGGCTTTAATCTCTTGATAGCGTTTGACCTCCGGCGTGATGCCGCGCCGCAGCTCCATCTTTGCTTTGCGCCTCTTTCTCTCCTCCTCGGAAAGAAACATCTCGGAGAGCCACGTCTTGCTCCAATCGAACTTCTCGCCCGTCTCCCGCGTCGCCACCACCTGACGCACTGCATACAGATTCGCGCCGCACAACTTACAGAATTTCAGCTCGTCGCTTTGATTAGAGCCGCATTGCGGACAGAACATAAACTGCTCCTCTCAGATATTTGCCGAAGCATACGACTATGCGCGCCTCTATGTTCTCATTTTACAGGTTCAAAGACCGCTTTAGAAATAGATCGGACGAAGACTCGGCTTGAGCTATTAATTCAAATCCTTCAAGCTGAGTTTGTGTCGTGCTCGATTCCGAGTTTGCGTTCGATAAAGCGTGTGAGCCGCTCGGCCAATTCCGGCAGAGGGTAGATGCTCGTGTCAATACAGAGATGATAGTTGTCGGCGCACGTCCAGTCCACGTCAGTCATTCGCGCAAAATATCTGCGGCGCATCTCGTCGGACTCTTTAATCATCCGTCCCGCCTCGTGCCGCGACGAAAGCTTGTAGACCTCCGTCAAACGCTTGAGCCGGAATTTGAGCGGCGCGTGAAAGTAGAGGTTGACCATCCGTGTGTGACGCGGAAGGACGAAAGCTCCGCCGTAGCCGACGATGACGCAATCCTCTTCGGCGGCGATCAGCTTGAGGGCTTCGACCTGTCTCTGGAACAACTCTTCATCTGTAAAGCTGCGCACAGGCGGCGGCGTGTACGGCGATTCCGGCGGGAGAATAGTGATGCCGCCGAGCAGTTTTTCCCAAAGTGAGGTGAGCTTTTCGCGGCTGGCTTCGACCTCCGCGTCCGCCACGCCCAGAGAGCGCGCGGCGAGATGTAAGACCTCTCTGTCCACATACCTCAGCCCCAAACTCCGCGCGATAATCTGTCCGACGTATGCGCCGCCGCAACCCATCTGGCGCGCAATGGTGATGGTCGTTCGCTGGCTCATCTTGTCTCCTGCTTTGATGGTCATGTGTCGGCTCTCTCTTTAGTGCATCGCGCCGCCGCCCGCGCCGCCTCTGACTCTTCTGAGCAGAAAGACGAGCGGGATGCACGCGAGACACACAAACATCAGCAGCCTGAAGTTGTCAACGAACGCGAGCAGGTTGGCCTGCCGCGCGAGCACGCCGTAGATGGCCTCGTATGCTTTCTGCGTGCCGGTCACAGACGAGCCGAACGCGCCCCGTAGCTGCTGCATACGCTGCTGAAAGGCAGCGTCGTAAGGCGTCAGGTGCGAAACCATCACGGCTTGATGCTGTTGCGCGCCGCGCGCCAGCAGGGTCGTCACCGCAGAGATGCCGAGGCCGCCGCCCAGATTTCGCATCAGACTGTAAATGCCCGCCGCGTTGCTCATCTGCTCGCGCGCGAGAGTTCCCGTCGCCGTCGTGGTCAGAGGGACGAAGATGAAGCCCATCGCAAAGCCGTTGATGATGTTCGGCCAGACGATGTTCGACGTGGCGATGTCGAGATTGACGCCCACCAGCATGTACATCGAGATGGCGAGCACGGCGAAGCCGAAGGTCATCAAGACGCGGCTGTCTATTTTCCCTATCAAGCGTCCGACGATCAACATCGAAGCCATCGAGCCGATGCCGCGCGGGCTGACGGCGAGGCCGCTCGTGACCGCCGGATAACCGAGCAGCGTTTGCAGGAAGAGCGGCAAGAGCGCAGTCGTGCCGTAGAGCACTCCGCCGACGATGGTCATCAAGAGAGTCCCGACGCCGAAGTTGCGATTCTTGAGAATACGCAAGTCAACAATCGGCTCTTCAACGGTAAGCTCTCTGAAGACGAAGGCGATGAGCGAGAGGATTGCGACGAACGTCAGGAGGACGATCTGACCCGACGCAAACCAGTCGTTCTGTTGCCCCGTGTCGAGCACGATCTGGAAAGTAGAGAGAAAGATTGCCAGCAAGCCGAAGCCCAAGTAATCAATCCGACTCCCGATTGCGCGCTTCAGATAGGGCGGATTCTCGATAAACCACCAGGCCATCAGCACGGCGGCGATGCCGACCGGAACGTTGATATAAAAAATCCAACGCCAGGAATAGTTGTCAGTAATCCAGCCGCCGAGCGTCGGGCCGATGATCGGCGCGACGATGATGCCCATCGCGTAAACGGCCATCGCCTGTCCGCGCTTCTCGAACGGAAAGCTCTCCATCATCACGGCCTGCGCGGTCGGTTGCAAGACGCCGCCGCCGATGCCTTGCAGCACGCGCGCCACAATCAGCATCGTCAAGCTGTTGGCCGCGCCGCAGAGCGCGGAGGCCGACGTGAAAATGATGATACAGGTGATGAGGAGTCGCTTGCGTCCGAAGTAGCTGCTGAGCCAACCCGTGATCGGAAGAATGATGGCGTTGGCGACCAGATAGCTCGTCAGCACCCACGTCGCTTCTTCTGTCGAAGCTGAGAGAGTTCCGGCTATGTGCCGCAAAGAGACGTTGGCGATGGAAGTGTCCAGCACTTCCATGAAGGTCGCCAGCATCACTGCCGCCGCGATCAGCCAGGGATTGAAACTCGGCGTCCACGCCTGCGGCGCGGAAAGAGACGAAGCCTGCTTCTCATCCGTTGGAATGTCCCGGCGGGCGGGCACAGTCGCGCCCCGTCCCGCGACGGCCTCGCTCATTTGACACGAACCTCCGGCGTGACGGACATCCCCGGCGCGAGCATGTGCTGCGAGTCTAGCTCTCCGGCATCGAAGACGAGTTTGACCGGGACGCGCTGGACGACTTTGACATAATTGCCGGTGGCGTTCTCAGCCGGAATCAGACTGAAGGCCGCGCCCGTCCCGGCCTGTATGCTCTCCACATGTCCCTTAAAAACTTTGCCCGGATAAGCGTCCACACTGAGTTCAGCCGCCTGCCCCGGTTTGAGGCTGCCGATCTGGTTCTCCTTAAAGTTGGCTGTGACCCAGACATCACCGGAGACGACGGCCATCATGGGTTGACCGACCTGCACCAGCGCGCCCTCTTCAATCGCCTTGCGCGTGACGCGCCCCGTCTGCGGCGCATAAATTTTTGTGTATGACAACTCAAGCTCGGCCTGACTGACGGCGGCTCGCAACTGTTCGATTGATGCGCCAGCCGTCTCGGCCTCCGCCTGACTGACTGCGACCTGTTGCGGCGCGGTGTTGGCTTGAGCCAGACGACCGAGGGCTTCGTTCACTCCGGCCTGCGCGCCGCCGACCTGTGTCTGCGCGCGCCGCGCGGTTTCGGCGGCGGTCGTCTGCGCCGAACGCGCCTCGTTGACCTGCGCCTCTGCGGCGGCGACGCGTTGGCGCGCGGCTATGACCTGCGCGTTGGCGGTCGCAGCCGTCGCCACAGCCTGATCGAGTCGCTGACGGGAAATCTCGTCTTTGGCGATGAGTTCCTGATAACGCTGCACGTCGGCGTTCGCGCGCCTCGCCTCCGCCTCTGCGGCTGAGACTTGCGCGCGCGCCTGTTCAAGATTCGCTTGCGCCGTCGCGATGCCCGCTCCGGCCTGTGTGATGCGCGTGCGTTCTGCGCTTGCGGCGGCGCGTTGCGATTCCACACCGGAACGCGCCTGCTGCACAGTGGCCGAAGCCTGTTGGACGTTGGCGCGTGCGGTGGCGCGCGTCAACTCGACTCCCGTGCGCGCCTCGCGCAGACGAGCCTCGCCCGCAGCCAGAGCGGCGCGAGCCTGTTCCACCCGCGTCTCGTAATCGCGCGAGTCAATCTCCGCGATGAGGTCGCCCTCTTTCACCTCTTGATTGTCCTTGACGTAAACCTTCGTCACGTAGCCCGAAACCTTCGGACTCACCTGCACGACCTTGCCGTCAATAAAGGCGTCATCCGTGGATTCGTGCGAGCGCGCGTAGAGCCAGTAACGCAGGCCGACCACCGCGCCGACGATGAGCACGATGGCGGCCACAATCAGAAACGCTGGCCGCTTGTAAAGCGGCTTTTTCTTGACCGCTTCATGTGTCTCGCTCTCCGTCCCGCCCGTGTCATCATGCCCGCCAATATCATCATGTTCGTCAGGCACAACGCTGGCCGAAACTCCATCGCTCGCCACCGGCTCCGCGACGGCCTGTTCCGCTTTCGGCTGACCATCCGTCCGTTTCAAATCTTCCGCCATGTTCTTCTCTCCAACCAATGCTCTTCTGAAATGCTCTCGATTAAAAATCTTTCAAGCTCAACTTAAAAAAGTTCAAGACTGTGCTTCACCAGCGAAAGGTTTCCGCCCTTCCGGTGGCGGCGGCCAGGTTGAGACGCGCGGCGTTATATCTGGCGAGCGCGGTGACCTGCGCGTCGCGCGCGTTGGCGAGCGAAGTCTGCGCGTTGACGACTTCGAGATTGTCCGCGACTCCGGCGCGGAAGCGGTCGCGCGACATCTCCAACTCGCGCTCCGCGAGGCGTGCGCTCTCGTCGCTGGCGCGCACCTGCTCCGCCGCAGTCCTCAAAGTCACCAGGGCGAGCCGTATGTCCTGCTCGACCTGTCCACGCACGTTGCCCAGTTGAAGCTCCGCCTGCCGCTGCCTGCTCGCCGCCACGGCTTCCCTGCCCGCCGTGAGGCCGCCGTTGAAGATCGGCACGTTGACTTGAATGGCGGCGCGCCTCGTCGGGAGCGCAGTGTCAAACGGCGTGATTCCGCTCACGCCGTAGTCGCCCACGAATTCGACCGAAGGCAGATACGCCGCCCGCACGGCATCGCGCTCCAAACGATTCACTTTGATCTGCTCCTCCGCGATACGCACTTCCGGACGCGCCTGCCCGGCTCCTGCGATGAGGCTTTCGGGCGCGGGCGTCGGCTCTTCCGTAAATCTCAAAGTATCAGTCAGCGTCAGTGGCGCGCCCTGCGGAATGCCTACCACGCGCTGTAAATTAAGCGTCGCCTCTTCGGAACTGGCCTGCGCCTGTGCCAGCCTCACATGCTCTTCGGCGAGCCTGACCTCGGCGCGCGTCACGTCCACGCCCGTGGCGATTCCGGCAGTGCGCTGGTCTTCGGCGAGCTTGACCAGCGTCTCTGCCAATTCGACATTCGCCTGCGCCGCCGCCACAGCCCGCCCGGCGCGCAAGGCTTCCAAATAAATCAGAGCCGTCCCGCTTGCGACCTGCTCGCGCGCAAGCTGCTCTTCGTATTCGGCGACGCGAACTCCCGCGCGTCCCGCCTGATAATTCTTAATCGCGCTCATGTCAAAGATCGTCTGCACGAGGCGCGCACGCGCGTCGAAGTTATTGAAGGGGCCGATGAAAGTATTGGTGATGCCGGGGAACGTGCCGGGTTGAAAGCCGAGCGCGGCCAAGTTCTGCGTCACGCTCGCCTGATAAGACGTGCCCGAAATGTTCGGGAGCAGAGCCGAGCGCGCCTCCTGTTTAAATCCTTCGGCCTCGCGCCGCCGCTCGCTCGCAAGGAGCGTCGCCAGGTTGTTCTTGATGGCAATCCGAATCGCCTCTTCGAGACTCAATGCCGACGGCCCCTGCGTGACGACGGCTGCGCCGGGAATCGTCTGCCCGCGCGTGATGACTCCCCCGGAAGACGCAGGCGCGCCCACTTGCTGCTGTCCCGCGTCGCCGGTCGCTCTTTGCCCGGCGGGCGCGCCCTGTTGCTGCTGCTGCGTGGTCTGACTATTACCGCTCTGTGTTCCGCTCGCAGTTCCCTGTCCGCCCTCTTGAGCAGCGACCGGGAGAGACATTAATAAGATTGAGACTAAAATAAATTTCAGACGAATGACCTTCACAGTCGCTCCTTTTCCGAACCCCTTGATAAGACGGTCGCGCGCTTCACTTGCTCTTAACCTTTGAACGCTTGCTCGCGGTTTTAGGCGTCGGCTGCGCAACGTGTTGCTTCTGCCCGTACTGTGAACCGATGACGCGCACGTAGGCTTGCGTCTCCGCGTAAGGCGGAATGCGATTGCCGTACTTCATCACCGCGCCTTCGCCCGCGTTGTAGCCTGCGAGGACGAGATCAATGCGCCCGCCGAAAAGATTCAACAGGTCTTTGAGGTAACGCGTGCCGCCCATGATGTTCTGCGCCGGGTCGTAAGAGTTCGTCACGCCGTAACGCTGAGCCGTCCCCGGCATCAACTGCATCAAGCCCTGCGCCCCTTTGTTGCTCGTCGCACTGCTGCCGAAACGTGATTCCTGATGCATGACGCAGTAAACCAGATAAGGGTCAACTCCGTACTTGCCGCCGTAGTAGTTGATTAAGTTATCAATGCTCTTATTGCCGGTCGTCCAAACATGCGCGACCTGCGAAGCTCCGGTCGAGAGGTTCGGAGACTCGTCAGTCGCCGGAGCGTTATTGGCCGCCGCCAACGCAGCCGCAGCTTGCTCGATCTGTTTGCGCACGTCTTCAAGCTGCGTGCGAGAAGCGGCGACGGTCGCGTCGCTGGCTTCCATATCGCGCCGCGAGATGAGTCCATCCGTGTACAAACCTTTGAGCTTTTCGTTCTGCTCCGTCGCCTTGTTAAAGCTCGTCTCGTAAGCGTCCGACAGAGTCTTAAGGCTCGCCTCGTAATCAGCCGTCGCCTTGATGAACTCCTGCCGGAATTGCTCGCGCTCGCTGACCGAAGTCTTCGACTGTGTCGTCTGCGGCGCGGGACTCTTCGCGGCCTTCACCTGCGCGTAGCTCACAGCCGAAAACAGTATGAGCGCAAATGCCGCCGGAAGGATTTTATGCATGTGACTTTTTATCATTTTTATTAAATCTAATCTGTACGTTAAGAGTCAATATTATGTGCGCCTTCGATGACTTCATGCGTAAAGAGGCAGCAGCCGGTTAAATTCACGCCTCTCGTTCGCCGCAAGCGGCGCAGGGTCGCCCCGCCCTCGTCATCCAAAAACATCAAGCCCTCAAGATCAAGCGTGATGTCCCGTATCGCTTTCCCGGCCAGCTCTTCACAATAGCGTTCGAGCAACGCGGCCTCTTCCGCGCTCATAGAGCCTTCGAGGCGCAAGGTCGCGCTGCCATGTCCGGTATCCAATATCTGCGAAATGCGTAGCGTCATGACCTTTTAAAACTCCTCTACTCGTGTTCGCCGGAATCGAATTTTTCACTGGAACACCCGTACTTATTGCAAACCAGCGGCCACACGGGCGGCAAGCGTCATTCCGCTAAGCTGTTGAATATCAGGAGTTTATTTGCCATCCGGCAGGAGCGTTCAGAGGGACAAGGCATGAGGCGCGAAATATCGGCGCGAAATATCGCGCCGACGGCGAGATGTCGCGTTCGGTTAACGTTAGTTCGACGCAAAGATTTCAACCAGCCTGCGCCAGCAGGCGAGAGAATGTAGCCCCACGCGTCAGCGTGGGGACACAGCGAAGTTAGATGTTGAGCCTGCGTGAGCAGGCGACAGATGTGAGGTAAAGCAAGCATCTGTCGCCAGCTCACGCAGGCTCTATAGAATCTGATGTGCCTCTGACCCCATGCTCACGCATGGGGCTACATTCTGGCCGCCTGCTGACGCAGGCTCTTTGAGTCTCCTTGCTTATCTCGAACTGACGTTAAGTTAGATTCAGCGTAGGCCGAGTTTCTTCATGCGGCTGCGCAAGGTGGAGGCCGGGAGGTCTAGTATTTCGGCTGCTCCGCCCTTGCCCGCGATTACGCCGCCGGTCGTTTGCAGCACCTCTTGAATATAACGGCGTTCCATCTCTTCTAGAGAGAGGAGCGAGGATTGCGATGTAGCTTTTTGCGAGAAGGTTTTTGGCGACTCAACCTCTTCTTCGCCGGGCGGGAGGCGAATCGTCAGGACTTCGCCTTCGGCGAGCAGCACGGCTCTTTCGATGACGTGTTCGAGTTCGCGCACATTGCCCGGCCAACGATAATGCATCAAGCGTTCGAGCGATTGCTGTTCGATGGAAGTGATTCTTTTTTTGAAGCGGGCGCGATATTTCTGCGCGAAGTAATTAGTGAGCAGCCGTATGTCCTCGCGCCGCTCGCGCAGTGGCGGCACGGTGAGGGGAAAGACGTTCAAGCGGTAGAAGAGGTCTGCGCGAAATTTTTCTTCCGCGACCAGTTTGTCGAGCGGTTGATTCGTCGCCGCGATGACGCGCACGTTGACCTTGATGGTCTGCGTCCCGCCGACGCGCTCGAACTCGCCCTCCTGTAACACGCGCAGAAACTTTGCCTGCACGTCGAGCGGAATCTCGCCCACTTCATCCAGAAAGATGGTCGCGCCGTTGGCGACTTCAAAGCGTCCGAGCCGACGCTGCACCGCGCCTGTGAACGCGCCCTTCTCGTGACCGAACAGCTCGCTCTCGACGAGTCCCGCAGGCAGCGCGGCGCAGTTGACGGTCACGAGCGGACGATGGCGGCGATTGCTCCGCGCGTGTATGGCGCGCGCGATCAGCTCTTTGCCCGTGCCCGTCTCGCCCGTCAACAGCACGGTCGCGTCCGACCCGGCCACCTGCGCCACGTCGCGCATCACGCGTTTGAAGCCAGGGCTGACGCCGACCAGCTCGCGCACGTTGTAAGTCTCATTCATGGACTCTTGCAGGTAGACGACTTGCGATTCAAGCTCGCGCACACGCGCCTGCTCCTTCGCCAATTCGAGCGAACGCTTTTCAAGCTCTTCGAGGAAGTGTTGCAGCTTCGCGCGCTCGCCTCTGCCGCGCTTGACGAGAGCCGCGAAATCTTCGTCGCTCATCTGCGAGTACTCGCGCGCGAGCCGCGCCGTCTCACTGCCGGGTTCGATGTTCGTGCTCCCGTAGGCGAGACAGCGCGCGTCGCCGCGCCCGACGCATTCCTTCTCGACGAAAAAGACTTCGCGCCCCATCGCGGCGGAGGCGTAACCGCTCGCGTATCCGGCCAGCGTCCAGCAGACGGGAACCGGGCTGACGCCTAAATGCGAAAGATGTTGCTCGGCTTCGTAGGAGTTGAGCCACTCCGCTTCCGCTTCAAACAGTCCGCGCGACACGTCAACTTCCAGACGCAAGGGACGCACGCTGACGCTGCCGTCAAGCGAGCGCAGTTTCATCCCCAAACTCCATAAATCGTCCTCGCCATCTTCCGCGAACCACTGGCGCACCGTGAGCGCGCTGCGATAACCATGCGCGTAACCGAAACGCGCCAGCATTTTTCGCGCCGCATGCACGCCGTCGCTCATGATTAGCTCTTTACGCAGCACGCCGAGCGCGTCCGCGTCCACGAGGAGCACACGCCTGTTCTTCAGATACAGCGTGCCCGCTTCGTCGTCCGCTCGTAACAGCTCAAAGAGTTTAAGTTCATCTGGTTTCATGCTTGGTCTGCTATGTGATAACAGACCAAGCATGATTCATCAACTTCCGGTAGTGGGCCAGTTTCAAACTCGACGAAAAGAAAGACCTGTTCACGCAAAGGCGCAAAGAAGAGATTTAAAGCTTTTCTTCGCGCCTTTGCGTGAAATTCTTTTCGGCCTGATGCCGGAATTATTATTCGTAACGCAGGGCGTCAATCGGATCGAGCGCGGCGGCTTTGCGCGCCGGATAGTAGCCGAAGAAAATTCCGACCGCCGCCGAAAAGATGACCGAGCCGATAATGGCCGCCGTCGAAACGAGCGTCGGCCAGCCCAATAGCTTCGGGATGGTAATCGAAACGCCTATGCCGAGCAGGATGCCGAAGAAACCACCCGTCAGGCTCAAGACGATAGACTCAATGAGGAACTGCGTCCGCACAGCCGACGAGCGTGCGCCGATAGCCATGCGAATGCCGATCTCGCGCGTCCGCTCGGTGACGGACACCAGCATGATATTCATAATCCCGATGCCGCCCACGAGCAGCGAGACGCCCGCGATGCTGCCGAGCAGAATCGTCATGATGCTGTTGGTCTGGTTCGCAGCCTCGGCCACGTCCGTCATGTTGCGCACGGTAAAATCGTTCGGCGCATTGTCTGTCAGCTTATGACGCTGGCGCAGGAGTTCCGTGATCTGCGACTGCGCAGTGTAGGTCGCATCCTGCGAGACGGCTGAAACATAAGCTATCTGCACGCGCGGGCTGCCTAAAATCTTTTTCTGCACAGAGGTGTAAGGCGCGAAGGCCGTGTCGTCTTGATCGCGCCCCTGCGGGTCTTGTCCTTTGCGCGCCATGACGCCGACGACGCGGAACGGGAGATTCGAGACGCGCACGGTCTGGCCGACCGCATCTGCGCCGGGAAAGAGATTGTCGGAGATGGTTTGACCGATGACGATGACGCGCGCGGCTGTCCGCACGTCCGCATCCGTGAAGAACGAGCCGCTTTGCACGCTCCACTTGCGTATGTCTATGAACTGTTCGCTCACGCCTTGCAGTGAAGTGTTCCAGTTCTGATTGCCGACGACGAGCTGCGCGCGCGCGTTGACGGTCGGGCTGACCATTGAGACGCTCGGCACTTCGCGCTTGATGGCGTCGAGGTCTTCGACCGTCAGGGTGTTCGTGCCGCTATCGCCCGTGCCGCTTCTGACGCCGCCGACGTTCTGCGCGCCCGCGCTGATGAAGAGCAGGTTCGTGCCCATGCTTTCAATCTGCGCCTGCACGGAAGCCTGCGCGCCCTGACCGATGCCGACCATCGCGATGACCGCCGAGACGCCGATGATGATGCCGAGCATCGTCAGCGCGGCGCGGGTCTTGTTGCGCGCCAGAGCGCGAAAGGCGATGCGAATAATTGATAACACGTTCATGATAAATCTCGTTCTTTCTCTGAAAGCTCAAGCCGCGAGCGGCTCGTCCTCTTCGTCCTCGTCCACCGCAGGCAACATTTTCAATTCGCTCGCGGCATCACGCCGCGAGGCGACTTGATAATCTTTTCTAATCTTGCCGTCTTTGAAGACGACGATGCGATCTGCGTATTCGGCAATGTCCGACTCGTGCGTCACAAGAACGAGCGTGATGCCCTGCTCTCGATTCAGCTTTTGAAAAATCTCCATCACTTCAACCGAAGTCCGCGAGTCCAGGTTGCCCGTCGGCTCGTCCGCTAAGATCAGCGCGGGATGATTGACCAGCGAGCGGGCGATGGCGACGCGCTGTTGTTGCCCGCCCGAAAGCTGATTCGGATGATTCTGCTCTCTCCCCGTCAATCCGACGGCGGCGAGCGCGTCCATCGCGCGACGATGTCTTTCACTCGAATCAATTCCGGCATAGAGCATCGGCAGCTCGACGTTCTCCAAAGCCGAAGTTCTGGACAGCAGGTTGAAGACCTGAAAGACGAAACCGAGCTTGCGATTGCGTATGTCCGCGCGCTCGTCCTTTGACATGCCTGAAACGTCCTGACCGTCGAGGAGATAAGCGCCGCGTGTCGGACTATCGAGACAGCCGATGATGTTCATCGTCGTGGACTTGCCCGAACCCGACGTGCCCATGATGGCGACGAACTCTCCCTCGTTTATCGTCAGCGAGACGCCGCGCAGGGCGTGAACTTCAACATCGCCCATCGTGTAAGTTTTATGAATCTGCTCAAGCTGTATGACCGGGCGCGCCGCTTCAATTAATGAATGCAGCCCTGCATTTGTTTTCAGCTCAGGCGTTTCAAGCTCAGTCATTTTAATCTCTGATGTTGCTTGCATCACTGACTTTCCTTTTCCCTTGACGAGCGACGGGGACAACCGCCGCGCATTGTTGGCGCACGCGCGGTTGTCCCTACTGCTCAAGTCGCGTTATTGCCCCCGCCTTGCGCCGCCACCGCCGCCCGTGCGCGGCGCGCCGCCGAAGCCCGGCGCGGTCTGCGCGCCTGTCTGTGAACTGCTGCTACTGCTGCTCGACGCAGAGATGTTTTGTCCGGTGACGACGACATCGCCCTCCTTCAAATCACCTTCGACGACCTCCGTCGAAGCGCCGTCGCTCAGACCTATCTTGATGCGACGCGCCTGCGGTTGTCCGTCTGCGCCGAGCACCCAGACGCGGCGCGTCTGACCTTCCAACACGGGCGCGGTCGGCGGCGCAAAGTTATCCGCACGAGCGTTGCCCGTTTGCGCTCCGCCCTGTCCCGCAGCCTTGTTGGCGTCAGCATTATTTGTATTCGCCGACTGGCGGCGTGCGCCCTGTCCCGTGCCGTTGCTTGTGGCTTGCGTCGCAGAGGTCTGCGGCGTGAAACGCAGCGCGGCGTTAGGAACTTTCAGGACGTTGTTGCGCTCGTCAATCGTGATCGTCAGATTGGCCGTCATCCCCGGCTTCAACTTCTTTTCGGGGTTGGCGACATTAATCACTACGTTATAAGTCACGACGTTCTGCGCGCTGACGGGATTGAGACGAAGCTGCTCGATAGAGCCCGTGAATTCGTTGCTCGGAAAAGCGTCAACCGTAAACTTGACGCTCTTCGCCTGCTCGACCAGTCCGATGTCCGCCTGATCTATGTTGGCGATGACTTGCATCTGCGTCAGGTCGTTGGCGATGGTGAAAATCGTCGGCGCGGAAAGACTGGCCGCGACCGTCTGGCCGACATCCACATTGCGCGAGACGACCACGCCGTCAATCGGCGAAGTGATGGTCGTGTGCGTCAGATTGATTTCAGCCAACTGCAAAGCGGCTTCGGCCTGTTGCACCTGCGCCTGCGCGTTCTGAATCGCGGCCTGCGAATTCTGCGTCTGCGCCTGTGCCTGCGAAACTTGCGCCTGCGACTGTGTGATGCCAGCGCCCGCCGCCGACTTCTCGCTCAAGACGGCTTGATTCAACTGAGCCACGGCCTGCTGGTAACGCGCCTCTGCGGTTTTGAAACTCGTCTGCGCGGTCTCGACATCACGACGCGCGATGATGCCGCTCGCGGCCAAAGATTCCTGCTGCTTCAAAAAGCTGTCGGCATCATCCATCTGCGCTTTCATCACCGCGACATTGGCTTGCGCGCTGGCGACTCCCGCCTGCTGATTCTGAGTCGTAGAGGCCGCAGCCGAAGCGATGGCCTGCGCTCCCGTCACGCCTGCGCGCGATTGCGAGAGACCGGCGCGAGCCTGTTCGAGACCGGCTTTCGCCTGATTGAGATTGGCGCGAGCCTGCTCGACCTGCGCCTGCATGGTCGCGGGATCGAGCTGAGCGATGACCTGTCCCTTCTTGACCGTCGAATTGAAGTCGGCGTACAGCGCGGAGATCGTCCCCGAAGCCTGACTTCCGACCTGCACGGTGGTGACTGCCTGCAAAGCGCCCGTCGCCGAAACGGTGTTACGCAGATTCCCTTTCTCAACTTTGGCGGTCAGGTACTCTGCCGCGCTGGCGCGTCCGCCCCAGAAATAAAATCCCGCGAGCGTCAGCACGCCGACGGCGGCCAGAGCGATGACGAGCCGCTTTTTGCCGCCCGCTTTCGCTTTGATCCACGTCATAACTTTTTTTCCAAAGGACGCCAAAGGCTGCGCGCCCACCGATGCTTTGTCGAATTCAATTGTTTGACTCATAACTTCCCCCACATCTTAATAGACACCCGAAGCAGACAATCCGTTACACTCGCCGCAAATAAAAAGCATTCCGGTTAAATAAAGATATAGCAGGACTTAACCTATAAGAGCGGATGGCACGGCTCGTCGGCCATGTTGCTTTGAAGCCACTCCTGTAACTCTTCGGCATGATTCGGTGTCTGACTTTTTGGAAGGACAATTGATAGAAGCTTTCTCATGCGTGGGAATCGGTTAGAATGAAGGAGCTAGTGAGATGCGGAAACTTTGGTAGATTCTCAAAGCTCTTAACATGGGTGGGTAAAGCCTCTGTCGAACGGGCACGAACAGGCGTCGGATTTGGAGTTGGCGCGCGCGGCGCGCGACGGCGACGAGTCCGCCTTCGCGGAGATCATGCGTCGCTACAGCCCGCGCGTCTTCCGCGTCGCAAGCCGTTTCTATCGCAGGCGCGAGCAGGTGGAAGAGGCCGCGCAGGAGATTTTCTTGAAAGCGTTCACACAGCTCGGCAGCTACGAAGGGCGCGGCTCGATGGAAGGCTGGCTGACGCGCATCGCCACGAACACCTGTCTCAATCAGCTTCGCGGCGCGAAGCGCAGGCCGGAGCTGAACGTCTCGGATTTGACAGAAGATGAAAGCTCATGGCTCGACGCGCATCTGGCCGTCGCCTCGGCAGAGCGCCATCAAGCGGTCGAACGCGGCCTAGTCGCCGCAGACCTCGCAGCACGCGTCTTGAACACGATGTCGCCTGATGACCGTCTGGTGTTGACGATGATTGACGGCGAAGACGCGCCCGTCAAAGAGGTGGCGGAAGTGACCGGCTGGTCAGAGTCGAAAATCAAAGTGCGCGCCTTTCGCGCGCGCAAGCGAATGCGCGAGGCCGTCGAAAAATTGCTCGGCAGAGAAAAGAAAGATTCCTGACGAGAGAAGAGTCAGAGGTGTTAGATGAAAGACAAACACATCACCCGAATTTTAGAGAGCGCGCCCCTCGCCGATTTAAACGAGATGGAGTTGGCAGCTATTCGCTCTCACACTGCGCAATGCGCGGCATGCAGGCGCGCTTACGATGCCGCTTATGTGTCGGCGGAACTTTTGAGAGTGCGAGCCGCAGAGGTGATCGAGCCTTCGCCTTTCTTTCAGACGAGAGTTCTGGCCGCGCTCAGAGAGCGGCAAGGGGCGGCGGAAACATCCGTCTTCGCGCGACTGTGGAAAGCTTCGGGCGCGCTCGTCGCTTCGATGGCGGCGACCGTCGCGGCTCTCGCCGTCCTCACTTTCTACGTCCCCGGCACGCAGCCCGCCGCGACGCCGCAAGAGATGACGACTGCTTCAAATTCTTATTCAGCCGAGGAAGTGATCTTCAATCGCAACGAGCTGTCCGGCAACGCTATGACTGATGAGCAGGTGTTGAGTACCTTGTATGAGTCGGATGAGGGAGCGGTAAAGTGATGGCAGACAGAACCAGCAAAGACAGATGGCAAGTGCGGCTCGCGGCGACGATTATTTTCATCCTCGGCTTTGTGGCGGGCGCGCTCGCCCTGAACGCTTATCGCGCATGGCGGAAGCCCGGCGAAGCTCAGCCGCGTCAAGATCGCTTTGAACAGATGGTCAAGGATTTGCAATTAAATGAAGAGCAGCAGACAGGGGTCAAGCAAATCTTCACCGACACGCGCGCACAGCTCGAAGCCCTGCACAAAGAATCCGAGCCGCGCGTCACAGAGATTCGCCGTCAGGCAGACGAACGCATGCAGAAGATTCTGACCGCCGAGCAGTGGCAGCGATTTCAGCAACTCATGGAAGAGAGAAACGCGCGCCGCCGCGCCAGAGAGGACAGGAGCGTTGAGCCTTCGACGGCGAAGTGAAGAAATTTCAAACACGTCATCTCAAATCCCGTTCAGGATGAAATGTTGAGTTTCATGATTTATCTCTTTTTTTGAAAGCTCCGAGATAAATCAAAGCCGCGAGCGCGACGCAGATGGCTGTCACTCCGAGCGGATCGGCCAGCCTCTTTCCCACCAGCCCGAACCACAGCATACGCATCAGCGCGGCAATCAAGAGTCCGAGAAAAACCGAGATAGCCGTGGGTCTGATGAGTTTGATCGCCATCCTCCGAGCATACCAAATTCCCCACGGTGAGCGCAGTATGATGAGGTCGCCTATGCGACATCGCCAACCCAGAGCAGGTTTCTTTTCAAACGAGTCGGCTCAAGCGCGCGGTAGAATTTCTGATCCGCTGTCACAAACTCACAATCCATGCTCAGAGCCAGAGCCAGATATGTCCAGTCATAAACCGTCTGCCCCGAGAGGACTGCGCCCGCATAAGCGGCTGAGAGAAGATTAGTATGCGGAATGGTGGAGACCCCTGCGGCTTGAAAGGCTTTGATGAGCTTATTGCCTTCGGCTTCGGTCAATTCACCCCGCCGGACTTTCTTCCAGATGATGTTGCCCAGTTCCGGCAGAATCAGCTCGGGGGCGAATAGCTCGTGTTGCGTGTCGAGTAGAAGCTGAGCTTCGTCGCTATGCTTTTCGGGCACGTACCACTTGACGGCAGTGCTCGCGTCAACCACGTAGATCATCTGCCCCGATCCTCGCGGAGCAGCTTCGCGCTATCTGTGTGCTCACGGCCTCGAAGCTCGCGCCGTATCTTAGCGGCGACCTGGCGGGCATCAATCGTCTGTTTTCTCGCCGCTTCAGTAAGAATCGTCTGTAATTCGGACTGGAGCGAGCGGTTATTAGCTTTGGCCCGGATTTTTAGAACGTCCAAGACATCAAGCTCTAAGCCTCTGACCAATACGTCAGGCATAAAAGTCACCTCCCGAATAGTGATAGCACGACGATAGCACAGTCTCGGATGAGGCTCAATCATGCACAATCTCAGGTAGTGG
>DASWRG010000035.1:0-29442 GCA_036403295.1 Pyrinomonadaceae bacterium | reverse complement strand
GACGCAGAGCATCATTTCCGACGATTCATCGAATTGATGAAACGGTAAAAAGTTCAAGGTTCAAGGTTGAAAGACAGAAGTCATGTCTTCACCTTGAACTTTGAACCTTGAACCTTGAACCTTCCCTTCTTACGGGACGTTTGTTGACGGCAACGGAATGTCGCCGTTCGTGCCCCATGAGACATACTGGATAGTGCCATCGAAGCTGCGGAGCGCGTACCAGTAGCCGTTGCTCGGACGCCAGACGGCTTGGTCAAACTTGCCGTCGCCATCATAGTCGCCCGGCACCGGCACGTCGCCGCTTGCGCCCCACGCGAGAGCCATAAAGCTGTTGTCCCTGCTTCTGAGGATATACCAGCCGCCGTCCGACGAACGCCAGACAGCGATGTCAGCTTTGCCGTCTCCATCATAATCTGCGGCGACGGGACGGTCTCCGTTCATCCCGAACTGCACGCCGCGAACCTGACTGTCAGAGCTTTGCAGGATATACCAAGTGCCCGTTGACGGACGGAAGATAGCCTCATCAGCTTTACCGTCGCCGTCATAATCGCGCGCCACCGGCAAATCCATGCTCGCGCCGAAGGGAATTGTCATCCACGAGTTGTCACTGCTGCGACGAATGTACCAGTTGCCGTCCGACGGGCGGAAGACGGCGATGTCAGCGCGTCCGTCGCCATCGTAATCCGCAGGCACGGGCACGTCTCCGGTTGTGCCGAAGTCAAGGTAATGCGTGCCGGGCACAATCCACGTGGCGGTGCTCGGCTTGAAATATCCATAGTCCGTCACGCCGTCGCCGTTATAATCCGCCGGGACGGGCACGTCGCCGGGGAGGCCCCCGAAGAAGCGCGAGAAGCTGCCGCCGATGCTCCCGTTGACGTACCACGTCGCCACGCTCGGACGGTAGATAGCGAAATCGGTTCGGCGGTCGCCGTCAAAGTCGAAACGATTACCAACGGCTACGGCGCAGGCATTGAGCAAGACAGAGACGCTATTCGAGCCTGAGTTGGCCGTCGCAAAATCCGGGTCGCCGTCGCCGTCAAAGTCTCCTGAGACGAGCGCATTCGGTCCCGCTCCGACATTGAAAGTTGCAGCGCTGATGCCTGAGGTTGGGAAACCGCCGCCGCCGCTATTGAGCAGCGACGTGACATTATTCGAGCTGCTATTGGCGGTCGTGAGATCAGGTTTCCCGTCGCCGTTGAGGTCCGCCGCGACGATGGAAATCGGATTCGTGCCCTCGGCGACCGAACTCGTTCCTGTGAAAGTTCCCGCGCCCGTGCCAAAGCGGAGAGAGATGTTGTCCGAATTGTAGTTCGCCACCGCCAGATCGGATTTGCCGTCGCCGTTGTAATCCGCGATGGCGATTGACACAGGCCCCGTCCCGACGTTGACACTCGGCGCAGCCGTGAACGTGCCGTTGCCCGCGCCCATCAGAATCGAGAGATTGTTCGAGCCGAAGTTTGCCACCGCGAGGTCTTTATTGTTGTCGCCGTTGAACTCTCCGACGGCGACGAAGGACGGCTGCGTGCGGACGCCGAAATTGGTGGCCGGGCCGAATGTGCCCGTGCCCGTGCCGAGCAGAATCGAAACCGTGCCCGCAAAGAAGCCGCCGAAATTGGCGACCGCCAGATCGGGTTTCATGTCGCCATTGAAATCTTCGACGGCGACAGAGATGGGACTGATGCCGACGCCGAAATTGGTCGGCGCGGAGAATCCGCCCAGACCGTCGCCGAGCAGGATCGAGACGTTGTTCGAGCCTGAGTTGACGACGACCAAATCCAGATTCGCATCGTTGTTGAACTTGCCGACCGCGACCGAATACGGACTCGTCCCCGTCGCAAAGTTGACGGGCGCGGCGAATCCCCCCGCGCCGTCGCCGATGAGAACCGAGACGTTGTTTGCGCCCTGATTGGTGACGACCAAATCCTGCTTGTTGTCGTTATTGAAATCGCCGACGGCGATGCCGGTCGGGCTTGAGCCGACGCCGATGTTGTTGCTCGTCGTAAAGTTCGGAATCAAGCACGCAATCAGAGGCGGCGTGTACGGCGCGGTCGTAATATCCAGACTCCACCCGCCGCTAATCATGCCGGACTCTCCGCCTGTATCATCGGCCACGTAAAGCTTCCATGTCCCGTTGGGCGAGAAGCTGTTAAAGCCGGCGGCCAGTGTGGGCGAACCCATCGGCTGTTGATAGAACGGTTGCGGCGCGGGCGGCGGCCATGCCTCATTAGTCTCGGAGAAGTAGTTGGTAGGTTTGTATGTGCCAGTAGCTATTATGCCGGATTGTGGGAGCATGCCTGGCGCAGCATCGTCGAAAGTGAGGGTCGCATTGATGGGGACGTTGAATCCCGCATCCGACATTAAAACGACGCTCGCCCCGTTCGGGCTGACTAAGAGAATGTCCAGGTCCTCCGCGCGCGTATGCGTGACGCCGTTTAAAGTCACCGTCACTTTGCTCACGACGCCGGTTTGCCCTGTGACATCAATAGTCGAGGGATAAGGCGACGCAGGGGCAACTTGGGTCGCCACGTCGTTGATGGTGATTGCCGCACTATTCGTAAAGTTGGTCGCAGGCGAGCCGCTGGTTGTGATGTTCAAAGTCCAACCGCCGGAGATGTTGCCTCCCGTCATCAGCACATCGTCCGTCACATACAAGCTCCAAGTGCCGTTCGGATCAGTTCCGTTAAAAGCCGTCGCAAAGGTGGCCGAGCCGGTCTGAAACGGACTGAGATAAGGCGGCGCGGGCGCGGGGCTCGGAAAAATGTCCGGCTCTGAGGCATAGTTCGCGGGTCTGTAGGTGTTGCTGCTGCCCGAAGGTAACTGCGCGAAGTTGGGCAGAGTGGTGGCCGCGCTGCTATCGAGCGTCAGCGTGACGTTGGTCGTCGGAAAACTGATCGCATCCGACATCGGGATAAACTTCACGCCGGTCGGCCCGACAAGGAGCACGTCTATATCGCTAGCCCTCGGATGCGTAATGCTATTAAGCGTCAGCGTGACTTTCGTGATCGTCCCGGTCAATCCTGAAACGCTGAGGTTCGACGGATAGGGCGAGGCCGCAGTCGGAGCCGCCGCGACCGTATTGACTGTAATCGGCGAGCTGTTGGTAAACACAACTTGCGGCGCCGCGCTCACGACGCTCAAGGGGCGCGCCACAAGGCTTAACACGACGAGGAGCGCGAGCGTGAGGCATGCGAAGCTGAAAAGGCTGCGAGTTTTATTTGAAAATAGGCTGGGCATAGTTTTCCCTCATGATTGTTGGATCGCACGAGCCGCCGCGCGACGCGTTACAGGAGATGATTGAACATCAATCGGATATTCAATCAGAATATTATTGTCACGTTAGGTTTTGCGGTCAGCGCAGGGAGATGACTGTGGCCGCTCTCTGCCGGTTTCAAAGATTAGTACCTCAATCCGGCCATCAAATGCAAATGAAAACGGGTCAATCGAGCTTCGGCATCTTCAGTTCGCCGGAAGTCAAATCGGGACGCACGCGCGCCATCTCTTCCGGCGTCGTGCTGAGGGTCGGGTGCGATCTTTGAGACAGGTCGGGCTGCTCCTCCTCCTCCTCCTCCTGCTCGAAAGTCGTCACAGCTTCGCTTGCCGCCGTCGCCTCGGCGCGGATGTTCGCCGCGCTCTCAGGCTTTAAGAGGTCTGCGACCAAGCCCGTGCTGCCCCTGTGCTCAAGCCAGTGGCGATAGGTGACGGTCGTGATGGCGACGACCGGAATCGCCAGAAAAATTCCGGCGATGCCCGCCAACTCAGCCCCGCTCAAAATCGCAAGGATGACGGCCAACGGATGCAGGTGTATGCCTTGCCCGATGATGCGCGGGTAGGTCACGTAGTCGTGAACGATGCGCAGCACGGCAAGGAAGAGCAGGACGCCGCCCGCGAGTTTGGCGGAATAGAAGCCCGCGATGAGCACGGCGACGACGGCGACGACAAGCGGGCCGACGAGCGGGATGAATTCCAGAAACCCCGCGAGGATTCCGATCAGCAGGGCATAGCGCAATCCGAGCAGCGCGAACCCGATGGTGCAGATGAAGCCGATGAGCAGACACGCGATGAGCTGCGCTCTGATATAAGCCGCGAGCGTGCTATTGACATCCTGAAAAAACTCGTCGCCGCGCCAACGCCAACGCCCGCTCGGCAACATCTGCAAAGCCGAGCGGCGGAAGCTGTCCGCGTCCTTCAACAGAAAGAAGGCGAGAATCGGAATCAGTATCAGCCACGGAACATAAGTCAGCAGATTAGTCATGAGGCCGAGGATATATGGACCCGTGTCGGCTGTGAGCTGCGATAATTTTCCGTCAATCTCCTCGCGCGGTTTCGCCGGAAGTTGGTCATAGGCTCGTTTCAGTCGTTGAACTGTATTGCCCTGCTTGGCGTTCTGGAAATACTGAGGGGCATTGTGGGCAAACTCTTCGACCTGATTCTTGAGGCTCGGATACAAGAATGAGATGCCGATGCCGAGCGCGCCGAAGAGAATCAAATAGATGATGCCGATGGCGAGCGGGCGTGGCATGACGCGCCTCTTTCCGCCCAGATAGATGGGGCGGCGCAAAAACTCGATGAGCGGCGAGACCAGATAAGCGAAGAAGATCGCCAGCACCAGAAGCAACAGCACGCCCGTCAGCGCGCGGAGGACAAAGATGGCCGCAATGAATCCGACCAGGATCATCAGCGAGATAGAGACGATGCGCACGATGGCGCGCGTCTGCGGCCCCGTGGCCTGCACGGCTGCGATGGCTGCGCCCTCGGCTGCTTCCTTCACTGTTTCTTTGTCAGTCACGCGGCCTTTCGCTCTTTAATGATTCAACGTCTGAATCAACTCGCTGATACGTCGCCCGTCCGCCTGAGAGAGATTACGAAACTCTACGCCGAAGCTATGCGTCGTGCCATGATGCACGACCTCGCCGTGGAGCATGAGAGCTTCCGCTTCATTCATGAGCAGCAGGCCGAGGCGGTCGCCGGGGCGCACGTTGTTGTGCATCGGAAGATTCTGCACGCGCACGCCGCCGAGACTGAGGTCGCTGGCTTCGCCAATCCCGATTGACTCGCCGATGCTCTCGTCTTCGACGGCCAGCGTCATCCGTCCCGAAACAAAATAGCGCGGATACTTGCGCCGCTCGTGTCCCTGCGTTGTGTTTTGAGTTTGAGCGTCGTTCATTTAGACAGCCCTTTCGACGGTGGAGAAAATTTCAAATTATCTCTTCACCGCAGAGACGCAGAGAGAAGTAAAAAGGCAAAAGGTAAAAGGTAAAAGTTCGGACAAAAGCAATTTAATAAAAGTTGGTTGCTGCCTTCCTTTTACCTTTTTACTTTTACCTTTTGCCTTCCTTTGCATCTCTGCGGTTCAATTTAATTCGACAACTAGCAACTCGCGTTAGTTAATGAACAGCAGGCTCTTCATCCTCATCCTGTTCCAAATCTTCGTCGTCCTCATCGGACGCACGCTGTGTGATGACGGGCGCGGCAGGCTCCCACACCAGCCCGCGCCATTCGTCCTGCGCGTCAAGCAGTTGGAGCGCGGCGAGCGGATGGCCTGGGTTGCGCTCCAACCTCAGCACCTCGGTCACGACGCGCAGTTTTTGTTGCTCTCCCTCTTCCTCGCCAAAGACGGCGAGCTGCACGCGGCTGCCGACATCGGGCAGCCTGTCCTGCAAATGTATGAGCGCGCCTTCGGGGCCGACGTTTTCGGTCGTGCCTTCGGCGACGATGTGCCCGGCGTTCGGGTCGTCCCACTCGGCGCGCACCAGCAATGACGCCAGATAACGCGGCCCTGTGCGTTGTTCCATCGTAGAATATCGAGTCATGAACGGCTCTCCTTAAGACAGTGACAAGTGATAAGTGATAAGTGACAGGTGACAAGTAAAAGCAGGAACAGCTTTCAAACTTATCGCTTAGATGAATAGTAAATGACGAATCGCGCCGCAATTCTAGCTTGTCACACCACAGCTTGTCACTCATCATCTGAGGGTCAAGCCATTCTCCGGTTTTTAGCCACAAAGGACACAGAGGTCACAGAGAAAGAAAACCGCAGAAGTTTATCGCCTCTTCCCTCTGTGTGCTCTGTGTCCTCTTGTGGCTCATGCTTTTGCATCCAGAGTCTCTTACTCTTCATCCGTCCTCAGCTTTTCCAGCACCGAGAAATCTTCGAGCGTGGTGGTGTCGCCTTGAACCGAGCCGCTCGCGGCCAGCTCGCGCAGGAGGCGGCGCATGATCTTGCCCGAGCGCGTCTTCGGCAGCAGGTCAGTGAAGCGTATCTCGTCGGGACGCGCGAGCGCGCCGATTTCATGAGCGACATGCTGTCGAAGCTCCTGTTTGAGAGCATCGGAGGCGGTGTGTTGTCCTTCGAGCGTGACGAAGGCGACGATGCCAGAGCCTTTCAGTTCATCGGGTCGCGCGACGACCGCAGCCTCCGCGACTGACGGATGAGAGACGAGCGCGCTCTCAATCTCCGCCGTGCCGAGACGGTGGCCGCTCACATTAATCACGTCGTCCACGCGTCCCATAATCCAGAAATATCCGTCCGCATCGCGCCGCGCGCCGTCGCCAGCGAAATAAACTCCGTCAATCTCAGACCAGTACTGTTGGCGATAACGCTCGTCGTCTCCCCAAATCGTGCGAAGCATCGAAGGCCACGGACGCTTGATGACGAGATAGCCGCCCTCGTTCGCTTTCACAGCCTCGCCCTCTTTCGTCATCACGTCAACTTCGATGCCGGGCAAAGGCATGGTCGCAGAGCCGGGCTTGGTCGGCGTCGCTCCCGGCAGAGGCGAGATCATAATCGCGCCCGTCTCAGTCTGCCACCAGGTGTCAACAATCGGGCAACGTCCCTTGCCGATAATCTCTCTGTACCACATCCAGGCTTCCGGGTTAATAGGCTCGCCGACGCTGCCCAAGAGTCGCAGGGAAGAGAGGTCGTGCTTGAGCGGCCATTGCTCGCCCCATTTGATGAAGGCGCGAATCGCGGTCGGCGCGGTGTAGAAGATATTGACGCCGTGACGCTCTATAATCTGCCAGAAGCGGTCGGGCTGCGGATGATTCGGCGCGCCCTCATACATCAAAACCGTCGCGCCGTTCGAGAGCGGCCCGTACACGACATACGAATGCCCCGTCACCCAACCGATGTCAGCCGTGCACCAGTAGATGTCTTCGTCCTTAATATCGAAAATCCATTTCGTCGTGAGATGAGTTTGCAAGAGGTATCCGGCGGTCGTGTGCAGGATGCCCTTCGGCTTTCCGGTCGTGCCCGAAGTGTAAAGAATATAAAGCGGGTGCTCGCTGTCAAGCTCGACTGCTTCGCACTTACTGTCCGCGTCCGTCATCACTTCGTGCCACCAGAAATCTCTTCCGGCTTCCATGTGAACATCCGTTCCGGTGCGTTTGACGACGATGGAAGCTTTAACTGTCGGAGCGCTTTTGAGAGCTTCGTCAACGGCTGGCTTCAAGGCTATCTCAGAGCCGCGCCGGTAGCCGCCGTCCGCCGTCACGACGAGCTTGCAGCCTGAATCGTTGATGCGGTCTTTCAGCGCGTCAGCCGAGAATCCGCCGAAGACGACGTTATGCGTCGCGCCGAGACGCGCGCACGCGAGCATCGCAATCGCCAGTTCGGGAATGAGCGGCATGTAAAGCGCGACGCGATCTCCCGTCTCAACGCCCGCGCCCTTGAGCACATTGGTGAAGCGGCAGACCTCTCTGTGCAGTTGAGCGTAAGTGAGCGTGCGCTGCTCGCCCGGCTCGCCCTCCCAGATAATCGCGGCCTTGTGGC
Organism: Pyrinomonadaceae bacterium; assembly: GCA_036403295.1. Taxonomy (GTDB): domain Bacteria; phylum Acidobacteriota; class Blastocatellia; order Pyrinomonadales; family Pyrinomonadaceae; genus JACMLC01. The sequence continues at coordinate 21,674 of DASWRG010000035.1, read as the reverse complement.
GATGCGCGCCCTCTAGGTGTCTGTCGAGACAGTTATAAGAGATATTCAGCTTGCCGCCCGTGAACCACTTGGCATGCGGCGGCGTCCATTCAAGCACAGTGTCCCACTTCTTAAACCAGTGAAGCTCTTCACCGGCCAGACGCCCCCAAAACTCTTCGGGCGAACGTGAAGCCTCCGCGCGAAGCTTCTCATACTCTGCGAGAGACTTGATGTACGCCTCACGCGCGAAATCCTCCGGCGGCGGAAAGACGCGCTCCTCATGCTGCATAGACTCTATGTTCGGCGTGACGGAAGACATAAGCTTTTGAGTGCTCCCCTCTTGATTGAATGACAGGCTTGTGGCTGTGTTGTGTACCACAGAACGCCTCAACACGACAATCTCGCGCAAAGGCGCTGGTGGCGCAAAGCAAGCACGCTAAGCTGTTGAGTGCTGCCTGTTCCTTGCGTGCTTCTTCTTTGCGCCTTTGCGCCTTTGCGTGAAACTGCTTATTCTCTGAAATTGAATCACCACTGGCGGGAAAGTTTAAGATGAAAACAGCCGGAATCATTGGCGGCATCGGGCCTGAGTCAACCGTCGAATATTATCGCTCGCTGATCGCTTCCTATCGGGAACAGAAACCCGACGGCAGCTATCCTTCGTTCATCATCAATAGCATCAACATGACGAAGATGCGGGAACTGATTGAAGCGAATGAATTAGCGGAAGTGACTGAATATCTGTCCGGCGAAGTCGAAAAGCTGGCGCGTGCGGGCGCGGATTTCGGCGCGTTGGCCGCGAATACGCCGCACATTGTTTTCGATGAGCTTCGCCTGCGCTCGTCAATCCCGCTGATCAGCATCGTCGAGGTGACACGCGAAGCCGCGAAGGATTTAAGCCTCGACAGGCTCGGTCTCTTCGGCACACGCTATACGATGCAGGCCGGATTCTATCAAAAGCTATTTTCGAGCGAAGGGATAACGCTTGTCTTACCTGATAAGGACGAGCAGGAATATATTCACGACAGGTACATGAACGAGTTGGTGCTTGGCATTTTTCTCCCCGAAACACGCGCCCGCCTGCTGGCGATAGCCGCGCGCTTGAAAACGCAAGAGGGCATTCAAGCCTTAATCCTCGGCGGGACTGAGCTGCCCTTGATTTTACGAGACGCAGACGCCGAGCAAGCGGGCATCCCCTTCCTTGATACCACGCAGATACACGTCAAGAGCATCATCGCGCACTGGTTAGCGTAACCATAAATGGAGTTTCCTTTGGAGATTAAAATAGACGATCTGACAGGCTCCGCGATATATGAACTGTTGCAGGAACATCTTCGGCACATGCTGCTCCTCTCGCCGCCTGAGAGCGTGCATGCCTTAGACATTGAGGAATTACGCCAACCGGAAATCACGTTTTGGACGGTCTGGGAAAGCGGAGAGCTGCTCGGCTGCGGGGCGCTCAAAGAACTTGACTCTCAACATGCCGAAATCAAATCTATGCGTACATCTTCCTCGCATCTCAGAAAGGGCGTGGCGAAAAATCTTCTCAAGCACATACTTGCAGAAGCCATGCGGCGTGGCTACAGCCGATTAAGTTTAGAAACGGGATCGATGCCAGCCTTCGAGCCTGCCCGCCAGCTATACGCTAATTACGGCTTCACCTATTGCGAACCGTTTGCGGATTATGTTGAAGACCCGAACAGCGTATTTATGACCAGAGAGCTTTGAGGCTAACTGTCGTGAAGAGAGGGGTCGCTACTCCAATTAAAAGAGATAGGGCATTGATCGCAGCGTTACAAAGAACATGGAAATTACAACGGCAGCCTTGATACTCCTCATGCCGCGCTCGGTCAATTCCAGCATTCGCCTCTTGCTCTATTCCGAAGCCGCAACATTCTGATATGATTCAGGCGCGAGGTGATAACTTGTGACTGATTTAATCAATCGCTCTGACGATATTCTTGGCGGCACGCCCGTCTTCGCAGGCACTCGCGTGCCCCTCCAAACCCTATTCGATTATCTTGAAGAAGGCGACACGCTGGACGAATTTCTTGATGATTTTCCCGCCGTGAGCAGAGAGCACGCCATCAAAGTTCTTGAGAAACTGAAGGAAACATTCTTGGCGCAAGAATATGAAAGTGCTGCTTGACGAATGTGTGCCGCGCAAGTTGAGGCGAGAACTATCGCAACATGAAGTTCTCACAGTCACGGAGCGCGGTTGGTCAGGCGTCAAGAATGGAGAGCTTCTGGCGTTAGCCGAAGCAGAGTTTGATGTCTTTCTCACTGTTGACCAAAACCTGAAATATCAACAGAACCTTAAAGCCTTCAACATCGGGGTCATTCTCTTAGTTGCAAGAAACAATCGCCTAAAGACATTGCTGCCTTTAATGCCTGAAGCTAGGGAGGCATTAGAAAACCTCAAGTCGGGCGATTTTATTCGTGTGGGCTGAGACATCTATAGCGTGTGTCTCATGCTCGACGAAGCATCATCTCGTCCCTGATGTTCTACAAAATAATTCATTGTTAGATTGCTATTGAAGGGTATCGAAAGCAAGATATACCGTGCCTGTTTTGAATCGTGACGGGAGAAATGTGATGGCTAATCTGATGGACAGAATCACAATTAATTCTGAGCAGTGCGGCGGGCGTCCCTGTATTCGCGGAATGCGTATCCGTGTCAGTGATGTGCTTGATTTATTTGCGGCTGGCTTGAACGCACAACAAATCTTAGAAGAAATGCCCGATCTTGAGGCGGAAGATTTACAGGCCGCCTTGCAGTATGCTGCTCGTAGATTAGATCATCCGGTGCTAGCCGCATGACCATCTTCCTTTAGTCTGATGACTCGATAGCATAACTCCTATACTCCTGTGATACATTGAGCCTCGCCTTTTACGCTCTGACATTTGAAAAACTGTGGAGGGTAATGCTGTATGGGTTCGCCTATCTCTACGCTCTGGACTTGGGGCGGGACGGTTGATCGCGGGCCGTATGTCCTCGTCGGCGTCGTGCTCTTCGCCATCAAGCATAATCTCGACCGCTTTGTGGCGACGGTCTTTTTCCACCATCCGTGGTCTATCTTCAATTACTGGATGTTTGAAGACCACCGGCCTCTCGACAGTATTCCGGCGGGGCGCGCGAAGTTTTATGCGACGATGGTCGCGCTGGCGATTCCGTTTATTTACGTCGGCGTCGTGCTCACCCTGAAACGCCTTCGCGCTATCGGCCTGCCGCTCTGGCTGGTCGCGTTCTTCTTCGTGCCGTTTCTCAATCTCTTCTTCTTTCTACTCTTGAGCGTAATGCCTTCGCGCGACGGCGCAAAGGTGAAGATGGGCGAAACCTTCGGCGCGCGCCTGATGTATACGCTGGGGCGTGTGATTCCCGATAGCGGCGTGGGGAGCGCGGCGGTGGGCGTCGTTGTGACTGTGCCGGTCGCGCTCGGCCTAGTCTATTTGAGCGTCAACCGGATGGGCGATTACGGTTGGGGCTTGTTCGTCGGCCTGCCTTTTTTTCTCGGCCTCATCTCAGTCCTGTTCTACGGCTTTCATGCGCCGCGCAGCGTGGGCGGCTGCATACTGGTTTCGATTCTCTCTGTGTCGCTGGTCAGCTTCGCGCTCTTCGCTTTCGCAGTCGAGGGCGTCATCTGTCTTATTATGGCCGCGCCGCTCGGCATGATCCTGGCGATGTTCGGCGGCCTCATCGGCTATGTCATACAACGCAGGCCGACGCACGCGGCGGAATCGTTTCACGTCTTCTCACTACTGCTCATCGTGATGCCCGCCTTCATCGGTCTTGAGTACACGGCGCAAACTGAGCCGCCTCTGATTCCCGTCGTCACTTCAATCGAAGTCAACGCGCCGCCCGAAAAGGTCTGGCAGAATTTAGTCGAGTTCGCGGAGCTGCCGCCGCCCGAAGATGCTTTGTTCAAGACGGGCATCGCCTATCCGATTCGCGCGGAGATCATCGGACGCGGCGCGGGAGCCGTGCGCTACTGCGTCTTCTCGACCGGAGCTTTCGTCGAGCCGATTGAAGTCTGGGACGAGCCGCGACTCTTAAAGTTCGGCGTCACGGCGCAGCCGCCCGTGATGAATGAGCGTTCGATTTACACAGACCTCAGACCGCCGCACCTGCAAAATTATCTGCACTCGCGGCGCGGGCAATTCCTGCTCACGCGCCTGCCGGACGGGCGCACGCGCCTCGAAGGTACGACGTGGTATCAGAACGATTTCTGGCCGAGCCTCTACTGGCAGCAATGGTCTGATTACATCATCCATCGCATACATCTCAGAGTGCTCGAACACATCAAGCGATTGTCCGAACAATAAAAAAGGTTCGAGGTTCAAAGTTCAAGGTTCAAAGTTGAAAGACAAACGTTATGTCTTCACCTTGAACCTTGAACTTTGAACCTTGAACCTTTTGAGTTTTAGGGTTTCTGTCCGCCCGTTGAGCCGCTTGAAGAGCCGCCTGACGTGTTGCCCTGCGAAGAGCCTTGCGCGCCCTGTCCGGTCTGTCCGGTAGGCTGATTGCTCTGACCGCCCTGACCGCCCTGACCGGTCGTCTTGTCCTGCGTATTGCGCTCGTTAGGTTTCGGTTGATTGCTCTGGCCTTGCGTGTCGCCCTGTGCTCCGGCGGTTGCGCCAGCCGCTTTGTCTTGATTCTGATTTTGCTGATCTGCCATTGATGCTATTTCCTCCCTTGAACTTTGGTTAACTTGACACTCTTCCATACGTCAGGCACGCCGCCTTGTTGAAAGGCGCGCTCCATTCGTCCCATCCTTGTTCTTTGTGTCCATCAAAAGCTTCAAGCAGCGTGCCAGGCTCGGCTGACGTAACGGGCGCGGGAAATAGCCGTAAATCGCCTCAATTTCATCAAACGCAAAACCGCGCGGTCATTCAGAATCAATACACGTCGGGCGAAAAATCATACACACTTTAACTTACCGCACACGCCTTTTTCCTTCGTCAGGATCAATATCATTCTCTGGTTTTTTTGCCACAGAGGACACAGAGGGCACAGAGAAAGAAGACTACAGAAGTTTATCGCGCCTTCCCTCTGTGCGCTCTGTGTCCTCTGTCGCAAATGCTTTTGCCTCCGGATTGAATAGACTCTTTTCCTTCACTCGCCGTCAGGGCGAAGGATGCGCACGCGCGTGCTATAATCCGTCTTTCAAAAATGGAGCGAGCCGGAGTTTACATACATATCCCTTTCTGTCGTGCGCGATGCTCGTATTGCGATTTCGCCACTGGCGCGTATGAGGGAGCGTTGGCCGCGCGCTACGTCCGCGCGGTCGCCGCCGAGCTGCGTGATTTTCGCGCGGATGTTTCCGCCGCAATCGAAGTTGAGACGATCTACTTCGGCGGCGGCACGCCCTCTCTGCTCACGCCCGCGCAGGTCGCGTTGATACTCGAAGCCGTGCATGCGCGCTTTCGCGTGAGTGCAGATGCGGAAGTGACGATGGAGATGAATCCGGGCACTGTGACGCCCGAAATTTTGAGCGAGTTTCGTCGTCTCGGCGTCAACCGCGCGAGCTTCGGTGCGCAGAGCTTCGATGACGCGGAGCTGCGCCGCCTCGGACGCACGCACACAGCCGAAGATGTTCGCCGCACGATTCGATATTTGCGCGAAGCAGGATTCGATAATACGAGCTTCGATCTCATTGCAGGGCTTCCCGCGCAGACGCTTGACGCGTGGCGGCGCAATCTGGACGAAGCTTTAGAGCTGCGTCCCGAACATCTCTCTTTTTATCTGTTGGAAGTTCACGAAGGCACGCCGCTCGCCGCGCAGATTCGGCGCGGGCAAGAGCCTCTGCCGGATGACGATCTGGCGGCGGAGATGTATCGCATGATGCTCGACAAGGCTGCACGGGCGGGATACGAGCACTACGAGATTTCAAATCTCTGCCTGAACGGCTACGAGTCGCGCCACAACTCGAAATACTGGACGGGCGCGCCCGTCTACGGCTTCGGCTGCTCCGCGCATTCCTTCGACGGCGTGCGCACGCGCTGGTCGAACGAGCGCGACGCCGCGCGTTACACTGAATTGATTGAAACGAAAAGCGAAGCCGTCGTCGAGCTAAACGAATTGGACGAGCGAGAGGCACGCGCCGAAGCTGTCTTTCTCGGCCTCAGACTCATGCGCGGGATCGATTTAAGCGAACATCGCGCGCGGTTCGGCGTAGACATACTTGAAGAACACGCCGACGACCTCTCGCGTTTGCATGATGCGGGGCTAATCGAGTTTGATGCAGAGCTAATGCGATTGACGCGCGACGGGGCTTTGCTCTCAAATGAAGTCTTTGCCGTATTCGTTTAATAATTAACCGCAGAGACGCTCAGACGCAGAGAAAGCAAAGAAGGAAATTAAGCAGAAGGCGGACGAGTGATTTCGTTTTTTATCTTATTCCAGCTCTGCGTCGCCGCGTCTCTGCGGTGAGTAAAATAATGATTGATTTAAGAAGCGATACCGTGACGAAACCGACGCCCGCCATGCGGCGCGCGATGGCCGAAGCCGAAGTCGGCGATGACGTGTACGGCGAAGACCCGACCGTCAATCGCTTGCAGGAGCGCGCGGCTGAGATTTTTGAGAAGGAGGCCGCGCTCTTCGTCCCGACCGGCTCGATGGGCAATCAGATAGCCGTCAAGCTGCACACGCGCCCCGGCATGGAAGTCATCATCGAAGAGCGCGGCCACATTTTTAACTTCGAGATGGCGGCGATGTCAGCCGTTTCGGGGACGCTTGCGCGCCCGGTCAAAAGCGCGGACGGGAGCGGCATTCTCACCTGGGCTGAGATCGAGAGCGCGATGCGCGTCGGCGTCGCTTATTACCTCGCGCCGACCGGCCTCGTCGCCCTCGAAAATTCACACAACCTCGCGGGCGGAAGTCTGCTCACGCGCGAGCGCACGTTGGAGATTTGCGAGCGCGCGCACGCTGTGAAATTGCCAGTGCATCTGGACGGCGCGCGTATCTTCAACGCCGCGACCGCGCTCGGAGAATCCGTCGCCAATCTGGCGCGCCCCGCCGATTCAGTGATGTTCTGTTTCTCGAAAGGCCTGGGCGCGCCGGTCGGCTCGATGCTCCTGGGCGAGAGCGCGTTTATCGAAGAGGCGCGGCGTTGGCGCAAACTCCTCGGCGGAGGCATGCGTCAGGTCGGCGTTCTCGCCGCCGCCGCCCTCGTCGCCCTCGAAGAGACTCCGCCTCGTCTACATGAAGACCATGCTCATGCAAAGCGTCTCGCAGAGGGCTTGGCCGGGCTATCCGGCGTGCGAATTGATCCCGAAAAAGTTCAGACGAACATCGTCCTCTTCGATGTCTCGCAGGCGGGGATGACTGCCGATGAGATTTGCGCACGCTTGCAGGCGCGCGGAGTGCTCGCCTCCGGCTTCGGCTCGTCCATACGCATGGTCACACACTACGATGTTTCTTCGGAAGATATTGAGACGACGTTGGTTGAAATCAGAAAAATCATCTTGAGAGATTAGTTCTTTGTTTTTTGTACTTTGTTCTTTGCTTGTGACGATCAATCTTGAACTAAAAACTCTGCGTCGAGCAGCATACAAAGTACAAAGAACAAAGTACAAAGAACAGTTATGATAATCGCCATTGACGGCCCGTCGGGCGCGGGCAAATCAACTCTGGGGCGGATGCTCGCGCGCGAGCACGGCTTGCTCTATCTGGACACGGGCGCGATGTATCGCGCGGCGGCTCTGGCGGTCCTGCGCGCGGGCGTGAGCATGCGGGACAGCTTGGCCGTTGCGAAGATTGTGAACGACGCGAAGATTAATCTTGAGGGCGACCCGGCATCGTTGCGCGTGACGCTCGACGGCGAGGACGTGTCCGAAGAGCTTCGCAGCGAAGAAGTGAGCCACGCTTCGTCCGTCATCTCGACTATTCCGGAAGTCAGGCGCGCTCTCGTCAGTCGCCAGCGCGTGCTGGCGGGGCGCGGGCGCGGCGCAGTCCTCGAAGGGCGCGACATCGGCACGGTCGTCTTTCCCAACGCCGACGTGAAATTTTTTCTCACGGCGCGACCGGAAGCCAGAGCGCATCGCCGTTATGAAGAAGACCGCCTGCGCGAACGCGATTCGAGCTATGAAAACACGCTGACCGATATTAACCAGCGCGACCAGAGAGACTCGACGCGCGCGGACTCGCCCCTCGCCATCGCCGAAGACGCCATCGTCATTGACTCGACCGAGTTTTCGATTGAAGAAGTGTTTGAAAAAATGACGCGAGAAATTAAGGAAAGGGTTTGAGATAAAGACCTAATATTTTATGTTCACCGGAATTATTGAAGAACTCGGAAGAGTTGAAAGCATTGAGCCGCGCGGCGAGGGCGTGCGGATACGGATTGCGGCGCGCTCCGTTGCGGAAGGCACGCAGGAGGGCGATTCAATCGCGGTCAACGGCGTGTGCCTGACTGCGCTCGACGTGCGCGACAACGCTTTCTCAGCCGACGGCTCCGGCGAGACTTTGCAGCGTTCGACGCTCGGCAGTCTGCGCGCCGGTTCAGTCGTCAATCTTGAACGCGCCGTCACGCCGCAAACACGCCTCGGCGGACACATCGTGCAGGGACACGTTGACGCGCGCGGGAGTTTCGTGAGCGCGACCGATCACGGCGGCTCGTGGACTGTGCGCATCGCTTATCCGCCTGAGATGGCGCGCTATTTTGTCTACAAAGGCTCGGTCACAGTCGAAGGCATCAGCCTCACCATCGCCGCCCTGACCGACGAATATTTCGAGATCGCCATCATCCCGAAGACGTGGGCTGTCACGAACCTCTCGCACCTCAGCGCGGGCGACGCCGTGAATTTAGAAGCGGACATCATCGCCAAGTACGTCGAGCGCATGCTGTCGGTCGCGCCGCAGGTGAGAGACGGGCAGGCGGCGTTTCCGATTTTAGAGAAGCTGGCGGGAGCGGACGAAAAGTGAAGCTCAAACAGGCTGAGAGCGCGGCGGAGGTTGCGCAGGCGCGCGAGCTTTTTATGGAGTACGCGGCGTGGCTCGAAGTTGATCTGTGCTTTCAGGGGTTTGATGAAGAGCTAAAGAGTTTGCCCGGTGGTTATGCGCCGCCGGAGGGCAGGCTGCTGTTGGCGTATGATGATGACGACGACGGGCGATTGCTGGGCTGTGTGGCTTTGCGGCGGTTGGGCGAGGATGGTTGCGAGATGAAGAGGTTGTACCTGCGCCCGGAGACGCGCGGGCGCGGCCTCGGTAAGCGGCTCGCCGACGCGATTATCGAAGAGGCGCGTGCGATTGGATATAAGCGTATGCGGCTCGATACGTTGCCGCACCGGATGCCGCAGGCGATTGCGCTCTACCATTCGCTCGGCTTCAAAGAGATAGAGGCTTATTACGGCAATCCGATTGAAGGCACTCTCTACATGGAACTGATGCTGTAAAGTTCAAGGTTCAAGGTAAAGACACTGCTTCAGACTTTGAACCTTGAACTTTGAACTTTGAACCTTGAGCCTTGCTCTCAAAGATGAGATATGCCAAAGTCTTGACGTTATCAAATCAAAGACAATCAGGGAGACGGGAATTATGCCGAGGATCGAAGCTGAAACTGCGGGCGGGCCTGTGGCTTTTGAGGCCAAAGAGAATCGCAAGCTGGTGTTGGAGTTGGAAGACGCAGGGATAGACATCTTGCATCGTTGCGGCGGCAACGCGCGATGCACGACCTGCCGCGTGGAAATTCTCGCGGGCGACCCCGGAGAGATAGGCGAGCTTGAGCGCAATCGTCTCGCCATGGAAAGCGAACTCGCGGAGAACGTCCGCCTCTCCTGTCAGGTGCGCGTGATGGACGACCTCAAAGTGCGCGTCATCAATCAGGCGAGCGTGCGCGGGATGGACGCCGGCCCGCGCCCCGTCGATGAATAACAAGCTGATCGAAGTGAGTGAGAACTTATTGCTTCCAGAGCGTGCTCTGGTGTAATCTCGCGCGCGTCACACATCACACAAGTTTCGGAGGACGTATGTTAATCGAGTCAATCGCTCATCTCCCCGTCAGTCTGGCGATGTTTCAGGACAGCAGCATCTTTCACGCGCCGGATGGAGCGGCGCTGGCTAGAATCTTCCTGCGTTGGAGTCACTTCGTCGCGGGCATCACGTGGATCGGGCTGCTCTACTTTTTCAATCTCGTCAACGTCAATTTCATGAAGGCTCTGGACGCGCCGACCAAAGGCAAAGTGATTCCCAATCTGATGCCGAACGCGCTCTGGTTCTTTCGCTGGGGCGCGGTCGTCACGGTGCTGGTCGGTCTGACTTACTACGCGATGTACATTCTCAGCCCCGATGTGAAGAACGCCAACAACCTGGGCGGCGCGCACGTCAACGTCTGGGTCGTGCTGCTCGTCTGGCTCTTGATGCCGATCATCGCCTTCGCGATAGAGTTTTTTGTGATTCAGAAATCGGGCATCAACGACGGGCGCGTGCTCGCCGTCATCGTCGCCGTACTGGTGATTGTGATGGCAATCGCAATCCTGTACTGGCTCGACTCGCAACTGGTGGGAGCGGGCGCGCGACCCGACCACTACGCCAGCAATAAGACTTTCTCTATCGGCATCGGCGGCGCGCTCGGCATCATCATGCTCTTGAACGTGTGGGGCATCATCTGGCCTGCGCAGAAACGCATCATCGCGTGGACGAAGGACAACGCCGAGAACGGCACGCCGATTCCGCCCGAATCCGCCACGCTCGGACGCAAAGGCTTCCTGGCCTCGCGCACCAACGCCTGGCTCTCGCTCCCGATGCTCTTCTTCATGGGCACTTCGCACGGCGATTACGTGATTTTCGGAAAGTAAGAAAGCTAGTGGGCAGCAGGCAGCTGGCAGAGAACGAAAAGCAGAAGTAACAAGAGCAAAAGAGAGAGAAGCGGTTGGCAGTGATGGAGTTACTGCCAACCGCTTTTTCTTTCTGCCAACTGCTAACTACCTGCTGCCAACTGTTTTCGCCACACTAATGCTTCAATGATTCAATCTCTTCGTCATACTTGCGAGGGATAGTAACGAGGACGCAGCACGACCTCGCGCGGCATTTATCTGATGAGGAGGCAATTGAGATGGCTTTGAAGAGCTACACGGCCAAGCAGTTTAACCTGAGCGGGCTGAACGGCATCTCGGATCAGACGATGGAGATGCATTTCAAACTTTACGAGGGATACGTCAAGGAGACCAACAACCTGACGGAGAGAATCACGAAGTTTTTGGAGGATGGCAAAGTAGATCAAGAGGAGATGCCTGCCTATTCCGAGCTGACGCGTCGTCTCGGCTTTGAATACAACGGCATGGTCTTGCACGAATACTACTTCGGCAACATGAAACAGGGCGGCAATGTTGACCCGGAGAAGTCCTCCAGCTTTTTCAAGGCGGCGGAAAACTCTTTCGGCAGCTACGATATTTGGAAAGCGGATTTCGTCGGCATCGGCAAGATGCGCGGCGTCGGCTGGGCGATCTGTTATGAAGACCCGACCAACGGCAACCTGTCGAACCACTGGATCACGCTGCATCAGATCGGCAACGTCGCGGGCTTCAATCCGATTCTCGTGATGGATGTCTGGGAGCACGCGTTTCTCCTTGATTACAAACCGGCTGAGCGTCCCAAGTACATCGAAGCCTTCTTCTCAAACATAGACTGGAACGCCGTCGAGCAGAGATTAAAAATAGGAGCAGCCGCGCGACCGGCGGGAGCGTAAAAAGCAGGAGTCAGAATTCAGAACTCAGGAGTCAGAAGAAAAGCTTGTCTTTCATTCTGAGGGCTGAGTCCTGTGTTCTGACTCCTGCTTTGTGCTATTCTCCGCATCAAGTCATACAATTTGAGGAGGAGACAATGAGATTATTGAAAGGCGCACTTCTGTCTTGCGCTCTGCTGGCGTGTGCGATTCTCGCCGGATGCACGACGGCTGACAACTCGAACTCGAATACGACCGCGACGACCACTGTTTCGCCGCCTGCGGCTGCTTCTCCTTCGCCGCAGAATCTAACGGTCGTCGAGCGTCCGCAAGGCGTGAAAGACAAGATGGCTGCGCGCGGCGAGCAGGATCAGGCCAAGCCCGCGCTCAGTTTTGTTTCGCCGCACAACGGCGAGACGATTAATAGCTCGACTGTCAGCGTCAAGCTCAATCTCGCGGGCGACCTCAAAGGCTACAAGCCTATGAAAGACCCCGCGACCGGAATGGGCAATCACATACATGTGATTCTCGATAACCAACCTTACGAGGCTTACTACGATTTGAGCCAGCCGTTCGAGCTGCGTAATGTTACCGAAGGCAAACATACTTTGCGCGTCTTCGCCTCGCGCCCGTGGCATGAAAGCTACAAGAACCCGGAAGCGTTTCAGATGGTCGCCTTCACAGTCAAAGGCGGCGGCGCGGATGCATCGAAGCCGACGACGACAGGCAACGGGCAGGTGATGTCGGATAACAAAAAAGCCGCGAACAAGAATGCTATTGCTAATACCAATGCCGCGAACGCAACGGCTTCTCCCACGCCGCCGCGCGAAGGCAAGGACATGGCTCCGAGCACTGGCGGCGATGTTGATGCCGCGAAACCTCTGTTGACCTACAGCCGTCCGAAGGGCGAATACAAGGGCGCGGATACGGACGCGATTATGATTGACTTCTGGCTCAAGAACGCCAAGCTGCAAGGCGACGGCGGCGAATATCGCGTGCGTTATTCAGTGGACGGCGGCGAGGCCAGGTTCATAGAGAAGTGGGAGCCGATCTGGCTCACGGGCTGGGCGGCAGGCAAGCATACAGTCAAGCTTGAGCTGGTTGACAAGAGCGGCAACCTGGTCGAGAACGGCGGCTACAATTCGACCACGCGCGAGATTACGGTGACAAAGTAACATAGAGAAAAGCAGTTTCGCGCAAAGGCGTAAAGCAGGAACGCAAAGGTGTTGTATGCTGCTTGCTCTTTGCGTTCTTCCTTTGCGCCTTTGCGGGAGATTTCTTCGCTCAGCGTTTATTGATGCGCTTCGCGGTGTTCATGTTCTCATTGAGCAAGCCCGGTTCGTACATCGCCGCGTAGCTTAGCTGCTGGCGGACAAAATCGCGCGGGTATGACAACTGGACTTTGACGACTTTGCCTTGCGCGTCGAAGGTCGGCGTCAGTTCCGAGTTGATGCCAGCCCAGTAGACGGGCAGGTCTAGTTTCTTGTAACGCGCCATGACTTCATCGCGCAGCTTCGGGTCGAAATGCACGCCGTACTTGTCCACCAGAGATTTGATCGCGTCGAAATCGCCTTCGGCCTTGATACGCATCAGTTCCGCCAAGAGCATCCCGACGCCCTCGCGCATCTTGTCGAAATCTTTGATGACCATGTAGTGCTTGCCATTGCGCTCTTCAAGTTGAATCGCGCCGGTCTTGTCCATGATGTAATTGACGATTAGTTGACGGTCGCGCTGGTGGTCTTCCTCAATCGTGTCGCCTTCTGGAATCGAGCGCAGTTGGACGAGCGCGGCACGCGCGGCTGAATAATACATGGCCTTCGCCACGTCGGGGCTTGAGATGAGGCCAAGCTCTTTCAGTTTCGGGTCTGAGACATTCCACAAGCCCATCAAATCCGCCCGCGCCTCTTCGAGCGTCGAGGCGTATTCCTTGAGATAGTAAGCCGATTCATGCGTCAGCTTCGGATTGAGTTTGCCAGAGCCGTGGCCTATGACTTCGTGCAGGGCTGTCAAAAGGTCTTCGGCCTCGTCGCCGTACTTCTTGCTGATTTCAAACTCTTCATTCGAGGCGGCGAACTCGCGCGCGCCGGAAGTTCCTGTGGCGCGCGAGAAGGCGCGCGAAGAGCCTGTGAAGAGAAAACTCTTCGTGCCGTATTTTTCATGAATCTCATTTTCGTTCGGCAGGTTGTCTCCGACCGTGTTGACTGAAAAATCTCCGGTTTCAATCACAGTCTCGACGGCTTTGGCTTTCGGCGGCTTGACGCCCTGCTTCTTGTATTGATCGAGCCACGGCGCGCGGTCTTCAAAATACTGCGCGTTGTCCGCGATGCTGGTGATGAGCTTGTTGACGCGCTCGTCCGTGATGGAGACGAAGCTTTGCGACGTGCCTTTCGCGCCGCGCGCGTCGGCGTAAACTTCGATAAAGCCGTTGGCGAAATCAACGGGCGGATTGTTCTGCACCCAGCTTGCGCCGAAACGCAGCCAGTCCTGCGGCTCGCCCGTTTGATAAAAACGAATCAGGTCGTTGATGACTTCCGTCTGTCCCGGCTCAGCGTACTCGCGCGCCTTCTCTAAAAATCCGATGGCCTTGTTGAGATAGCTCGCATACAGACCGGCTTTCACTTTTCCGTCCGGCGTGCCCGCGCGATAAACCTCTTCGACGAGCTTGCGGTCAGCCGTTTTGACCAGACGAGAATTGAGCGGATAGTTTTCATGAAAATCCTTCACGTCCTCAAGACTCACGCCCGAATAAAAATTGTTCGTGCTGGCTTGCAAGATGTCCAGGTTGCCGCGCGGGCTTTTCGCCGTCAACAGAGGCTCGAAGTTCGGGTCGAAGAAAGAGGGACGAAGCTCGTCAAGCTCTTGACGCAGCACGTCGGGCGTTTCAGAGAGAGCCTTGTTGCGCTGAGCTTGCAGAGCGGCCTCTTCCAACTCTTCGGCGGTGAAGTTGGGCAGGAATTTCTGCGCGGTCGTGTTGTTGCGGTTGCCGTGATTAGCCCAAAAGAGCTTGGCGTAAGTCGTGATTTTTTTCAACACGTCGGGACGCACGCCCTCCGGGTGCGCGACGATGGCTTCGAGGATTCGCTTTTGCCTGAGACCGAAACGCGAAAACTGGTCGTAGATAATCGGATCAATCGCAATCGAAGCGCGGCTCAGCCAGTAGGCCAAAGCTTGCTGTCGCTGGCTCAGGTCTCTGAAGCTGTCGGCTTCGACCTGTATGAAGCCAGTCGCGCCGACGCGCTCGACGAGCGAGCCGTTTCCAGTCTTGGTCGCCGCTTTGTTAGTAACGCGAGCTTTGGGTTTCTGCCCGAAGGTCAAAGGGCAGCAGAGCGCGACCATCAGGATGATTGAAATGAGAGATGGAATGCGTGCCTGTCTCAACTTTTGTATCTCCTATCGCTTTATGTTTTGAGAAGGGAAGACGAACAGCTTGTACGTCAACTTCGGATGATGAGTCAATCCGTGACGCGTCTGGTACGCGCGAGCCGCGCTCGAAGTTTCGATTTCCGAAAATTCGAATCAGGAGACCTTTGCGCTCTTTGCGTGGTTTCTCTTTGCGTTCTTTGCGGTTAAATTATTGTTTCAAGCAAAGATGAAGACGCAAAGCGCGCAAAGGAGTTGAGGCATTCGCTGCCTGTGTGTGTGTCGTTGTATGATGAGAGCGATGTTGGTGAGTTCACTTGAAAAGCGGCGCGCGGAGTTTGGCCTGCTGGCCGCCGAAGCCGCCGCGTGTCGCGTGTGTCCGGCGATGTGCGAGCGGACGGCTGTGCTCAGCGAATTGAACGGCTCGACGCAGGCGCGCGTGATGTTCATCGGCGAAGCTCCGGGGCGTCAGGGCGGCGACCGCACGCGCAAGCCCTTCACGGGCGATCAATCCGGCAGAAATTTTGATCGCTATCTGACCTCCATCAAGCTCCCGCGCGAGCGGATTTTCATCACCAATGCCGTGCTCTGTAATCCGCGCAAGGCTTCGGGCGCGAACCGTAAGCCGACCGCGATTGAAATCGCCAACTGCTCAAACTTTTTGCGGCGCACCATCGAGCTGCTTGACCCGCGCGTGCTGGTGACGCTCGGCGCAGTCTCGCTTGATGCGCTTCGTCGCATTGAGTATCATGCTTTGTCTCTGAAAGAACACGCCGGAACAGTTCACGCGTGGAACGGGCGGCTGCTCGTTCCGGTTTATCATCCGAGTCCGCAGGTGCTCGCGTCGCATCGCAGAGAGGCCGCGCAGCTTGAGGATTACAAGGCGATTGCGTGCGCACTCAAACGCGCCGGTCTGAGCGATTGAGGCCGCGCTTCCAAGACATTTTTTTGAAAAGAGGTTTGAAAGATGAAAGAACGTCATCAGCTATTCGGAATATTCGCAGCCCTCGCGCTGCTGCTCGTCGCGCTGTGCGCGGCGACGGCGCAGGTCAATCTCAAAGCGGGCGCGAGCAGCGCGACGAAGCCGACCGCCGCCGCTCCTGCCGCTCCCAAAGTCGGCGAGAGCGCGCCGGATTTCAGTCTCCCCTACGCGACGCAGGAGAAGGTCTTCTTAAACCCGAAGGAGTACATGTCGCTCTCGTCGCTGCGCGGCAAGAATGTGATTCTGGCTTTTTATCCGGCGGACTGGTCGGGCGGCTGCACGACGGAGGTTTGCACTCTGCGCGACACCTTCCTGGAACTCGGCAAGCTGAACGCGACCGTGCTCGGCATCAGCGGCGACTACGTCTTCTCGCATCAGGAATGGGCCAAGCATCATAATCTGCCATTCGCCCTGCTCTCGGATCACGATCACAAGATCGCGCGTCTGTATGAGAGCTACATGGAAGATCGCGGCTTCAACAAACGCACGGTGTATCTGATAGACAAAGACGGCGTCGTGCGTTACGTCAATTTGGCTTTCAAAGCCGACAACAAGGCCGACTATGACGCCCTGCGGGCAGAGCTTCTGAAGCTCAACCCGCCCGCCAAGAGCGAGAAGGCGGAATAGAAAGAGCAGAACTCAGGACTCAGGATTCAGAAGTCAGAATCAAAACAGCTTGCCTTTCATGCTGACTCCTGAGTCCTGAGTTCTTTATTTTATGTCTCAAATTTCAGAACAAGTGGCGATAGCGCGCGACGTGATGAATGAGTATCGAACCGTGCGCGAGGGCGGCGCGGGGTTGATTGATCTCTCTGCGTCGCGCGCTCGCGTGAGCGTCGGCGGGTCTGAGGCCGTGCAGTTTTTGAACGGTCTTATTACCAATGACGTGAAGACGCTAGGCGTGGGGAGTTGGATGCCCGCCGCTTTCCCGAACGTGCAGGGGCGGCTGCTCGCTAATGTGCGCGTGCTCCGTCGCGCCGACGATTTCCTGTTCGACACGGAGGCCGCGACGCGCGAGGTCGTGCTCAAGACGCTCGGACGCTTTACGCTCGCGGGCGATTTTCGCGTCACGGATTTGACGGACGAGACGGCGACTCTCTCTGTGCAGGGCGCGCGCGCTGCCGAATTCGTCAAGAGCGTGTTGGGCGAAGAGGCTGCGCGCGTCGAGCGCGGGCGCGTCGTTGAGATAGCGTGGCAGGGACAACCCCTGAGCTTGATTCGCGCGACGCACACGGGCGAGGACGGCTTTGACCTCTTCGTGAATGCTTCGCAGGCGAAGGCTTTGCATGAGGCTTTGAGCGACGCGGGGGCGCAAGCCGTCGGCTCTGAGGCTCTGGAGATTCTGCGAATCGAAGCGGGGCTGCCGCGCTTTGGAGTTGATGTTGACGAAACCAACGTCGTGCTTGAAGCGGGTTTGGACGAGGCCGTGAGTTTCACCAAGGGCTGTTATATCGGGCAGGAGATTATCGCGCGGATACACTGGCGCGGCCACGTCGCCAAGCGGCTCGCGGGATTGAGCCTAGACGAAACTGCGTCTATCAAAAAGGATGACAGGGTGCGCTCGACGGACGGCAAGGAGATCGGGCGCGTGACTTCCGCAGCCTTCTCGCCGCGCCTCAAACGCACGGTCGCGCTCGGCATCATCAAGTATGACTTTCTCGCGGCGGGCACGGAGGCGTTTGTCGTGTCGGAGGCGGCGGAGCATGCGGCGCGTGTCGCGGAGCTGCCTCTCGTGCGCGGAAGTTGGTACGAGACGGACGCGTCGGCGGAGATTGAGGGATGAGCGAGCAAGAGTTTGCGTCCGAAAGCTCGCAGGCGCGCGAGCTGGATCGCTCGCAGGCGGAGCTGGCCTATTCGATCATCGGCGCGTTGCTTGAGCACACGCGCGTCGTGAGCGATCTGGTCGCATTGATGGCTCAGGTCCTGGATGAAGAGACGACGAAAGCTCTGACCAATACGCCGCAATGGCAGGCTTATCTCGACAGTCGCCGCGCGATGGAGCGCACGCGCGCCGAGGTCGAGCGGTTTACAGATGTGATGAAGGAGCTCGGCGAGGATAATTTGTAGGGGTAGGGACAAGCGCTGCTACTACAGGCGGCGGCTCAATCGCAAATTTGCTCTGACGCATAAGAGGCAAGCTCTCTCAGTCTCCCGGCTCGTCAGGGTTGGCCTCGCTCGCGCGGAAAAAAGTCTTGCCAGCACTCCCGCCCAGTCTTGACTCAGGATTTTAATAAGCATAGGATGTGCGCTGCTTCAGAAGGTCTGCGTTTTCAAGCAACGTCTTTCCGAGTGAGTTCCAGAAGATTTTTCCAGTGATTCCAAGAGGGCAGAGTCCTCGCAAAACTCGATTGCTCAGCTCGGTTGGCTACCCAAACACCCTAGTCCTGAGATAGAAGGAGAAAAGCAAGATGCACCCCCGCCGCAAGAACACCCCTCTGTACTCGATTGCAACCAAAAATTTTTTATCGCGAGCAATAAATAGTAGCCGGATAAAGACTCCTCTCTTAATCCGCTTAACGCTCTGCTGCGCGCTGGTCATCGGCATGCTCGGAGCCATCTCATTTTATTCCGCTTCTTCGGCGCGGAATCTCGATGTCTCTTTGATGCTGAATCGGATGCCCGGAGCTTCGGTCTTGAGACCGGCTGCGCCGCTGTCCGTGGAAACGATTGATACTTTCGCCAGCGATTGCGCGACGCCGAAAAACTCGTTTTTCCTCGGCAACACGGTATGCGCCCAGGCGACGGGCGCGCCGCCGCCATTTTTGGGCGTCAAGCAAAGACGCTTTCAATGGATTGCGCCGGACGGCACGGTCGCAAGGCTGGCAGACATTACGCTCGACCCGCAGAACGACTCTTATACGATTCCGACAACGGGGCCGTTTGCACAGGTCGGCACGTGGGCGGTCAGGACGATTAAGAATAACGGCAGCGTGGCGACGCTCACGCGCTTTGTCGTGCGCGACCCAAGCAATGCGAGGGTTGATCTGAACGTGACCAAGATCAGCCAGCTTGAGGTCAAAGCGGGCGGTAATGCCGTCTACACAGTCACGGTTGAGAATCGCGGGCCGGACGACGCACAGAACGTCACGTTGACGGACGATGTGCCCGCGAACATGACTTTCCTTTCCGACACGCAAAACTTCGGCCCGAGCTTTACCTGCACAGACCCGGCTGTCGGCAGTGGAGGAACGATAAGCTGTACACTGGCGACTCTGGCGGTGGGCGACTCGGCCACTTTCAGTTTTAACTTTCTGGTGGACAGCGGAACTCCGGTTCACACCTCTATCAGCAATACGGCGACGGCTTCGAGCCAGACTCCAGAGCTTTTCCCGGCCAACAATTCTTCGACCGCTTTCGTTGGCGTCTCGGGCACGACCGGCGGCAATCAATGCACGATTGACTGCCCGGCGGATATTAGTGTTCCGCACGACGCAGGGCAGGCGAGCGCGACGGTTAGCTATCCTGCTCCGACGACGGGCGGCAGCAATTGCGGCCCCGTCAGTTGCAGTAAAGCCTCCGGCACCTCCTTCGCGGTCGGGACGACCATCGTCCTTTGCACCGCCGGGACGGACACTGAGTGCAGCTTTGCTGTGACGGTTGAAGACAACGTCAATCCGACCATCAGTTGTCCTTCAGACATCAACGCGACTGAGGACACGCCCGGCTCAGGCATTGCGACTGTCACTTATACGACGCCGTCCGCGTCGGATGATAGCGGCAGCGTCAGCGTGAGCTGCGACCGTCCTTCAGGTTCGAGCTTCCCAGTGGGCACGACGACCGTGACCTGCACAGCGGCGGATGCGGGTGGTAACGAAGCCACTTGCTCTTTCGATGTCAACGTGACGGGAACAGGCACTTGTGACTTGCATTGTCCGGCTGACCTCGTCGTTGATATCAATAACGGGGCGTGCGGCACCATCGTCAACTATCCCGCGCCGGCGGCCACGAATTGCGGCACGGTACATTCGAGTCCGGCCTCCGGCACGTTCTTCAATGTCGGAGTAACCACTGTCACCGTTACGACGACAGCCGGACAGAGTTGTGACTTCACGGTCACAGTGCGTGAGCACACGCCTCCGGTAGTGGTCGCGCCTGCTCCCGCCTCGGCGACTGCGGACGCGAATTGCATGGCGACGGTTCCTGATTTCGTCGCCGGCCTCAACGCTTCGGATAACTGTACGGACTCAGACTTCCTGATCGTCGTGCAGAATCCGGCAGCCGGAACGCAGGTCACCGGAGCTGGCCCGCATAACGTCGCCATCACAGTGACGGATGCGTCGAACAACTCGACGACTGTGAACACTACGTTCACGCTCAACGACGTGACGCCGCCGGTCATCACTGTGAACGGCGCGAACCCGTTAACGGTGGAATGCCATTCCGCCTTTACAGACCCTGGAGCGACGGCTCACGATGCCTGCGCGGGCGACTTTGCCGCCACGGCTTCGAGCAACGTCAACGCGAATGTTCCGGGCAGCTACACCATCACTTACACGGCGAGCGATCCATCGGGCAACGCCGCGACTCCGGTCACTCGAACCGTCGTTGTGGTGGACACCCTTGCTCCGGTCATTACTGTGAATGGAGCTAACCCGATGACGGTCGAGTGTCATACGACATTCACCGATCCGGGCGCGACTGCTTCGGATGCTTGCGCAGGCACAGTGCCGGTGACAGCTTCGGGTACAGTGGACGCCAACACGCCGGGCACGTACACAATCACTTACACCGCCTCGGATGGTAACGGTCACACGACGACCGCGACACGGACGGTCAATGTCGTGGACACGCTCGCTCCGGTGATTACCATCAACGGCGCGAATCCGATGACGGTTGAGTGCCATACGGGCTTTACCGATCCGGGCGCGACCGCCGTTGACAGTTGCGCGGGCAATCGTCCGGTGACTGTGACGGGCAGCGTCAATGCCAATGTGCCCGGCACTTACACGCTCACCTACACAGCGTCGGATGGCAACGGCCATACGACGACGGCCACACGAACAGTCAATGTCGTGGACACGACTGCTCCGACGCTGACGCTCAACAATCAGACGCAGCAAATGTGGCCGCCCAATCACAAGTACGTCACGTTCAACCTGACGCAGTTTGTCGTCAGCGCGTCGGACGGCTGTGACGGGACGGTGAGCATCAACAACGTGGTCATCTCGAAAGTTACGAGCGATGAGGCTGAGAATAGCGGCGGGGACGGCAACACCTTGAACGACATCGTGATTGCTTCAAACTGCAAGAGCGTCCAGCTCAGGTCTGAACGTGACGGAGGAAGTAACGGCAGAGTCTATACCATTACCTTCCTCGTCAGAGATGCGGCGGGCAATACGACGACCAAGACCGCGAAGGTGATCGTGCCGCATAGCGGCAACGGCAGCGGAGCGGTCGATGACGGACCGCATTACACCGTCAACAGCAATTGCCCGTAAGAAAGCAGGCGGGAGCGCAAGGCTCAAGAGCTTTGCGCTCCCACCCGTCATCATAATTAGCAAGAGCTGAGCTTAAAATTGGCTTGCTTTCAGCCAACACATTCCCCACCCCTATTGAGAAGAGGAGTAAAGAGAGATGAGAAACATGACATCCAGGACGAGCCGCCTCGTCAGCTACTTTGCCATTCTCGCGGTCGTCTGCTGCGCCCTCCTGCTCGCGCCAAAGCTTTCGCCCGCGCATGCCGATGGGAACTCCAT
>DASWRG010000034.1:0-10573 GCA_036403295.1 Pyrinomonadaceae bacterium | reverse complement strand
ATCAGCTCTTGCAGGATAGGCAATTCAATCCGCGCTGTGCCCGGATAAGCCACACACAAAACTTACAGGAGAAATAACGGAGTGACAAGTAGCAGGTAAGACAGATTCACGCAAAGACGCAAAGGCGCAAAGAAAAGCTTTCAATCTCTTCTTTGCGCCTTTGCGGGAAACTGTTTTTGACGTTAAGGAATGTAGGCCGCCGTCACCGGCAAATCTGTCCCGATGCCCCAGTGCTGACCTATGCTGCCCCCTCCGCTCCGAAGCACATACCACGTGCCTGCATCCGGTCTAAAGACTGTCAAGTCCGTCTGCCCGTCGGCATCGAAGTCTCCGGGCGCAGGCACATCGCCGCTCATGCCCCACTGCTGCTCGACAGAGCCGGTCCCGGCTGCGTTCAGGATGTACCACCTGTTCGCGTCCGGCCTGTAGACAGCAAGATTGCTTCTGCCATCGCCATCGTAATCGGCGGGCACGGCCTTGTCTCCGACGAGGCCGAACTGCTGGACGACCTCCGTGTTGGTCGAGCTTTGCAGGATGTGCCAGAAGTAGTCCGTGCCGATGGAGCGCAGGACGGCGAGGTCAGATTTACGGTCGCCGTCGTAATCGAGCAGTAAGGGTTTGTCTGCGCCTGTGCCGAACTGGCGTGCGAGGAAACCATTGTCGGAGCTGCGGAGGATATACCAGAAGCCGTCAGAGGGACGAAAGACGGCATAGTCAGATTTACCATCGCCGTCGAAATCTCCGGGCAGGGGAATGTCGCCGTCTATGCCCCAATGAAAAGCTCCGTAGTTGAGAGATGCATTCTGAGAGGTGTACCAAGTCCCGGTGGAAGGTCTGAAGACGGCCACATTTGTTATCCTGTCGCCGTTAAAATCTGCGGGCACGATTTTGTCTTCACCCGCGCCGAACTGCACGCCCAGATAAGTGTTGTCAGAGCTTCGGAGGATATGCCAGTAGCTCTGCGCAGTCGGAGTGTTGCCTGCGCGATAGACGGCGATGTCATCTTTGTTATCGCCGTCGAAATCGAAGCGCGGGCGGCTCCCCGGTGGCAATGGAAGAGGTTGCCAAGCCGGATGAGAGGCTTCGCCACCATTCGAACTACCGATGATAATTCTAATCTGGTTTGTGCCGTCCGTGTTCATGACATAAATTCCGTTGGGGGAAATGTTTCTGAAAAACGCGATTTTGGTGTTGTCGGGCGACCACGCCGGTTGCGAGTCGTTTGCGCCCGTCAGGGGCATTTCGTTTGTGCCGTCGGCGTTAATCACGTGGATTCCGGGCGTCGCGCCGCCTCCTACAAAAGCGATTTTCAAGCCGTCGGGCGACCACGCAGGGCGGGTGCCGGATGTCGTGATACGTCGTTGGTTTGTGCCGTCGGCATTAATCACCCAGATTTCGCCGGTACTCGAAAAGGCGAGCTGCGAGCCGTCGGGCGACCACGCGGGAAACATCGCCTGAGGCCGCGTAATGCCGGGAAAGAGCACTCTATTCGAGCCGTCCTGGTTCATCATCCCGATTTCACCGCCGAAGAAGCCGTAATCGAAAGCGATTTTGCCCGTCACAGACCACGACGGATTTTGCTCGGCCTGCATTGACGTGTTGGTCAGATTAATTGCATTTGTGCCGTCGGCGTTCATCACATAAATGTCGCTGCTGGAGCCAAAATAGCAGCCAATACAATAAGCGATTTTCGAGCCGTCGGGCGACCACGCCGGTTCGTACGAGCCGTCTGGCCCTAACAAAGCTTGTCCCGAACCGTCCCCGTTAGCGGTATAGATGTTTATAAAGTTTCCCCCAATCGCAACATGTATTACACTCGAATAAACCAATCTTCCGGGCGCGAGATTTTGTTCCGGCTGAGCGGAACGGGCGCGCATTTCGACTCGCTTAGCGGGAAATAAAAAGAAGAGGCCGATGAGTGAGAGTCCGATGACCAACATCATGCGGCGTGAAGACGACAGCACAGCGAGAGGATAATTCTTCATGGTTTCAACTCCTGAGGTGAAGGTAAGCCGCGCTTACGGTTGAAAATAAGTCGCAGGGGGGTACTGCGGAACTGTCTTTGAGACGATTGATTATACGCCAAAAAGTTTGAGTTGTGAGAAAATTGTTTGCCGAAATCCTGCGCTGCAAGTTGAGGCGGGCGGCGTGGGGGCTACAGTTCACGCGTACCTGCTTCGTGAGCCGCCCGCCTGCTTTTGCAGCTTGTCTCTCAGGACTTTTTGTTGCCGTCCGGCTTTTTTCTTGGTGTGCGTTTGATCTCTTCCGTCCTGACCCCGCCCGCTTTCTCGTACTCGTCGCTGTTCCTCCCGAAACGCGCTCCGACTCCGGCTAACAGACGCGCGCTCAGCTCGCTGGTCTGCTTGAGCAGCGCGTCGAGACGATTAGTCTTTTCGTCCAGTTGGGCGACCGTCTGATTATAGTCGCCTTCAGCCTCCTGCGCCTGTGTAATTAATTTGTCTAAGGCTTCCAGCGTCAGCCCGCCGCCGAGGTCGAGCGTCGGCGAAATGGTCCTGAGGTTATTTGAGCGCACAACCGCCCTGGCGGTCACGCTTGAGGTACGCCTGATACGTCCCATAGGAATTTACCTCCTCTGTGGTTGTAAAGAAACGTGAAGAAACAGGTAACCGTGAGTTGAGCCGCCTGAAGTATATGCGCATTTTCGGAAGATACAAGCCTTTTTCTATTTAACGTCAGTTCGAGATAAACAACAGAACTCACAGAGCCTGCGTCAGCAGGCGGTCAGAGTCTAGCCCCATGCGTGAGCATGGGGTCACGGCGCATCAGATTCAAAAGAGCCTGCGTGAGCTGGCGACAGATGAAAGGCACAGGAAGCCTCTGTCGCCTGCTCATGCAGGCTCTATCTCTCACATCACTCTTGTCCCCACGCTGACGCGTGGGGCTAGACTCTCTCGCCTGCTGGCGCAGGCTGGTTGAAAGCTTTATGTCGAACTGACGTTATTTACAGTTCCCGCTAGGTGACCGGGGCAAAGAGCTTTGGGAGTTTCGGAAAGAGCTTTTGGATATTCGCTTTGCCTTTTCGGAGATTCCAAAAGAGCTTTTGGACATTCGTTTGGCCTCTGCGGAGATTCCAAAAGAGCTTTTGGATTTTCGTTAAGAGTTTCAGGATATGCTGAAAGGCTTTCGGGATATTCCGAAAGAGCTTTTCAATGTCCGAAAGAAGCTCACGCAAAGGCGCAAAGGCGCAAAGGAAGCACGCGAAGTTGTTGAGAGCTGCTCAATCTTGCGTCCTCTTCTTTGCGCCTTTGCGTGAAACTCTTTTTTAAGCCGCTTGAGCTTTACTGCCCGTGCCGAAGCATTGATGAATCTCTTCGGCGTCGAGCGTGTCGCGCTCCATCAGACCGGCGACCAGCTCTGCGATGGCCGGACGCCGTGCGTCAACCATCTCGCAGGCGCGGCGCATCTGCTCATTGATGATTTCGTTAGTCGCATTCTCGACGCGGTCGAGTAGGGTTTGACTGTGCGGGTCTTCCGGTTTGCCGAGGTGAATCGGGCCGAGCGGACTCATGCCGAACTCCGCGACCATCTTGCGTGCGATCTCGACTGCGCGCTCGATGTCGTTTGAAGCTCCGGCGGTCATCGTCTCAAGCAGAAGCTGTTCGGCGGCGCGGCCTCCGAGGAGCATCGCTATCTGGTCTTCGAGATACTCCTTCTTCTTCATCAAGCGGTCGCGTTCGGGCAAAGACTGCGTCACGCCGAGAGCGCGCCCGCGCGGAAGAATCGAGACTTTGTGAATCGGGTCGCCGTGCTTGACGCCGAGACCGACGGCGACGTGCCCGGCTTCGTGAACGGCGGTCGCGTAACGCTCCTCCTCGTCCATCATAAAGCCGTGACGCTCCGCTCCCATCAAAATCTTGTCGCGCGCGTACTCGACGTGTTTGCGCTCGACCGCGTTTGATTGATCGCGCGTCGCGGCAATCGTCGCTTCGTTGAGCAGGTTGGCGAGGTCTGCGCCGGAAAATCCGGGCGTGCCGCGCGCAATCCATCCGAGGTCAAGCCCCGTTTCCAGAGTCAGGCCGCGCGCGTGGACTTTCAAAATCTCTTCGCGCCCGCGCGCGTCCGCGAGGTTGACTGTAATCTCACGATCAAAACGTCCGGGACGCGTGAGGGCGTTGTCGAGTATGTCGGGGCGATTGGTCGAAGCGATGACGACGACGCCCGCGAGCTGGTCGAAACCGTCCATCTCGACGAGCAGTTGATTGAGCGTTTGATCCTGATCGGCTGAGGCCGAGTCGCCGCCGCGCCCGCGCTGACGACCGAGCGCGTCAATCTCGTCTATGAAAATCACACAGGGCGAGAGCTTGCGCGCTTCCCCGAAGAGGCGGCGCACGCGAGCCGCGCCGAGTCCCGCAAACTTTTCCTGAAAGCTCGAACCCGAAACCGAGAGGAAAGGCACGCCAGCTTCATTCGCAGCCGCACGCGCGAGCATCGTCTTGCCCGTTCCCGGAGGGCCCGACATCAGAATGCCGCGCGGCGCGCGTCCGCCGAGGCGACCGAACTTCGCCGGGTCGCGCAGGAAATCAATCGTCTCTTCAAGCTCGTTCTTGGCTTCGTCAACGCCCGCCACATCCGCGAAGTTGACGTTCTGTTTCCCGTTGCCGTCAACCAGAGTAAAGTTGCCGCCGCGCCCGCCCATGCTGGCGTAGATGCGCCAGCCGATAAAGCCGAAGGCGGCGAGCGTCAGAATCGGAATCAGCCAGTTCATCGCGGTCGTCAAAGGGCTTGGCTGCAAGGAGCTGAACTCGACCGGCACGTTGCTCTTGGCAAAGACGGCGATGATCTCCTGCTGCGCGGCTTCGTTGGTGACGACCGCTTGCGAGATTGAACCGTCACGACCCGTGACCGTCAGTTGCTCGCCGTCGATTTTCAGCGAGGCCGCCGCGCTCGTTTCCCCGAGCGTGCGAAGCTGTGTGTAGTTGATTTTCTGTACGACGGGCTGCTTGCGCTCGTGCATGATGTACGCGCTGGCGCAAAGCAGCAAGATGAACACGCCGAAGGCGAGGCCGAGATTTATCTTTTGCGAACGGGGGATTGTCCGGGGCGAAGGGGATGGCATAAGTTCTCCTGAGCTTGGCGGCTTAAAAACCGGCGCGGGGGCGCGTGTGCGAAGCCGCCTCTACTTGATTTTAAAATATCTCTCTTCTGACAAAGATTACAGGGCTTGGAAAATTGGTACAGCTACGGAAGGAACTCTTTCGCAAAGGAGTGCGGCGCAAGTCCCAAAGCAGTGTGAGCGCGCTCGCAACGATGGCCGGGGCGCGAGCGGCAATTAACACTTTACCAATTCACGACCGCAGAAGTCCAGCGATGCCGCTATTTTCTAGGAGCGAGCAGGCCGCAAGCTCGAATCACTTGCCTGATAAATTAGCGGACGGCCAACTCCTGTCTCCGATGTTTTGCATCAAGCTCCGGTTGCCGACGTGTCAGATAAAGCTCAAGCTCTTTCTGCTGTTGCCTCAAATTCAGACACACAGGATAGTGGTGACCTGCCATGATTCAGTACAAAATATAGGTGTCAAGACGAGCTTTCTCTTCCACATAAATTGCTGTAACTGCTTATCAGATGAAGCTTTACAGAGGGCGTTTGACGAGGCTCGGACGCTTGGCACAGCCGTTGCTCCACTATGCTGCAAGCGGGTTCAAAGGAACCGTAAAGCTCAAGATTAAAAAAGGGATGCTCAAAAGGAGAAAGCGATTATGTTGTGGACAATCTTGGTGGTGCTTCTGATCTTGTGGTTAATCGGCGCTATCGGTGGTATCGGCGGTAACTTGATTCACCTGCTGCTCGTCGTGGCGCTCATCGTGTTGGTCATCAACCTGCTGACAGGCCGTCGCACGGTTTAAGCGACAGATGACCTTCTAAACGACAGGCTTCAAAAACCAAATCTGAGAGAAGAGCCGCGCAAGCTTTGACACGGGCGCGCGGCTCTTCTCTCTTTTCTTTGCGCCACTTTGCGTTTTCCTTCTTTGCGCTCTTTGCGGTTAATTTGAAGTTTAACCGCAAAGACCGCAAAGGAAATCTCGCAAAGAGCGCAAAGTTTTTTTCTACCCTTGTTTCGCATTACTTTTATTTTTCGTCAGACAGCTTCATCGTGAGCGGCGTCGTGATGCGTCCGACCGGATAGAGATTAATCTGCCTGTCCCAATACGGCGAGCGCATGTAAAAGAAGCGCAGCCGCTCAGTCGCGCTTCCGGCGAATTTGGGATCGTTCATCAACTTCTGCTCAAACTCGCGCCGCAGATTTTCGTCTTTCGCCAGCATCTCGCGCGCCAGCTTCTCCATCACGTAATCTTCCGCGTACTCCTTCTCTTCAAAGATCGGATTGAAGAAGCCCCACGCGACGAATGAATCGGGCGCGTCAGGCTCAAGCAGGTAGAGCGCGACGCGAGCGGACGCTTGCGCCATCGGCACCAGAATCGAGCCAGCCGGATACGTGCGGCTTTCTCTGATAGGCTCTGACTTGAAAGTCACCAGCAGGCGGCCTTCAAACGGAGCGGCAGCCCACTTCGCATCACTGAACCTGTAGCTTTCAACTTCCAGCGTCGCGGGAGCGTTGAGGCGTTGCAGCCTGATGCCGTGAGCCTTGAGCACGCCGATGACTTCCCGCCACTGCGGCGGCACGATGTAATAGAGCGGAGTCGTCGCGCTCACGGTCGTCTTCAAATCATCGAAGAGCGGGACGGTCATCTCCACGGGCTTCGTGCCGAAGATGACGCGGACTGCGCCCGACACGTCGCTCAACTCGCGGCGCGACTCCAATGCTTTCAGTTGAAACGGCACGGACTTGTCCGTCTGCTCGAATCTCAGTGGATAGCGAGCGGCGGGATTGTACGCGCGACCGTCCGCGATGGTCTGTTCGTCGGCCAGATGCACAGCCTGCACGAGTCTCTGCGGGTCGCGGTTGACCTCTTCGAGTATGTGTCGCAGCAGATCGTAAGTTCCGCGCACGCGCGAACGGTAATCCTTGAGCATGTGCGTTTCAATCAACAGGCCGGGGCGATTTCTGAGCGGCGTGTAGCCGGTCGAAAAACGCGGCGTGGCGATAAAGCCGACGATGCCCTGCGTGAAATCCCTGTTGTCTTTGAAAACCAGATAGGTCGTCAGCAGGTTGCCTTCGGCTTCCGCAGCCGGAACAGCATGCCCCTCAATCACGTCCTTCATCCAATCGCGCACGGAGGCCGGAGCGTTATCGTGATGCTCGTATTGATACGTGATGTTGTACTGAAAATCCGCGCCGTCCGTGACGTGGCAGTCAATAAACAAATCCGGATTCCAGTCAATCCACAGTCTGAGCCACGCGCGCGTCTCAGGCGCGTCGGCCTTCATGTAATCGCGGTTGAGATTGAGATTGACGGTCGTCCCGCGCCAGCCGCTCTCAGCCGGGCCGTTCTGGTTAATGCGATTGTAAGGGCTGAAACGCTCGTGGCCGTCCACGTTGTAAATCGGAATGAAGAGCAGCACGACTTTTTCCAAAAGCCCCGGACGGGTTTTGGTAATCGCCATGTCGCGCAAGAGAGCGAGTCCGGCATCCTTGCCGTCAGGCTCGCCCGGATGGATGCAAGCCTGTATGAGCACGACGGCTTTTCCGGCTCTGCGCGCCGCCTCTGGCGTAAAATCATCTCCCGTCGCCGCGATCAAGAGAGGCAGCGCGCGTCCCTCGCCGCTCTGTCCGAAACTCGTGTAACGAATCAGAGGCGAAGCCGCCGCCAGCTTTTTAGAATACGCGATGGTCTCGTCATATCGCGGCGTCTCGCGGTACTCCGTTTTCTCAGCATGTGTCTGCCATTCGGGCGGCGCGGGCGGTGAAACGCTTTGTGACATAACTGTGTGTCCTGAAATTGTGATGAGCAGGATGATTGTACATTTGACGAACGGACGCAGCATTTTATTCTCCTGATTTTTAGAGACACTATACGACGCTTCCCTTTCACCTGAAAACATCCACGCGCATTTTTCGCGCGAAGACTTTGCGTCGGGCATCTTTCTCAGGCACAATCTGAGCAGTTCTGAAATCACAAAGGTAACGCCGCGATTAGATCACATGGCACAGAAGAACATCTCGCGCCGCGCGCTCGCCGCCGCCGCCGTCATCTCTTTTTTTCTAGCCTGCAATTTTACCCACACAGCTTTTTCCCGGCAGGGCGCAACCACGGCAAGCCCCGCGCGCGCCTGCGATGTGCTGCATTACGTTATTCGCACGAGCTTTGACGTGCCGCACAAGACCGTCATCGGCGAAGTCGAGCTGACTTTCAAACCGCTCGCCCCCGGCCTCAAAGCCTTCGAGCTGGATGCGGCGAGCATGAGGATAGAGCAAGTCTCGCTCTCTTCCGGCGCGCCTCTTCGCTTTGTGCTACTGAACGACAAGCTGCTCATCACACTCGACCGCGCCTACGAACCCGCAGATAGCATCACTGTCAAGATCAGCTATCGCGCGCACCCGCAACACGGTCTCTACTTCATCTCTCAATCGCACGAGGACGGATACAAGCGACCGGCGCACATCTACACGCAGGGCGAGCCGGAGGACAATCACAACTGGTTTCCCTGCTACGATTTTCCGGACGACAAGGCGACGAGCGAGCAGTACATCACGACGGGCGCAAGCGAGGTGGCGATAGCCAACGGCAAGCTCGTCGAGACGACGACGAACGCGGACGGCACGCGAACCTTTCACTGGCAGATGGATCAGCCGCACTCGACCTATCTCATCTCGCTCGTTGTCGGAGACTACGCGAAGCTGACCGACGCTTACAAAAGCGTGCCGCTCGAATACTATACTTATCGCGGCACGGAGCAGCAGGCGCAGAGCGTCTTCGGCAGGACGCCTCAGATCATGCAATGGTTCGGTCGCGTGCTCAACTACGATTTTCCATATAACAAGTACGCGCAGACCATCGTCGGCAATTTCAAGTTCGGCGGGATGGAAAACATCACGGCGACCACTTTCTTAGATAGAGAGATTTTGTATGCGAACGTCAGCATGCCCGATGACTCAAGCGTTGATCTCGTCTCACATGAATTGGCGCACTCCTGGTTCGGCGATCTGGTGACGTGCAAAGACTGGGCGCATCTCTGGCTCAACGAAGGATTCGCCACCTTCATGGAAGCTAGTTTCCGCGAGCATCGGGACGGGCGCGAAGTTTACTTGGGGGCTTTGCAATCGGACGCCAGAGATTATTTCCGCGAAGACCCAGCGAGAAAGCATCACCCGCTCGTCAACACGCGCTATTCGCTCTCGGACATCTTCGACGAGACGACCTACAAGAAGGGCGCGTATGTCATACACATGCTGCGCGAAACGGTCGGAGACGAGCTGTTCTGGAAATCGCTCAATGTGTACCTGAACGAGTTCAAATATCGCAATGCGGAAACGCGCGACTTGCAGAGAGTTTTTGAGCGTGTGACGGGACAACAGCTCGAATGGTTTTTCGACCAATGGGTTTACAAGGCGGGCTATCCTGAGCTGCGCGTCCGCTCAAATTACGATTCGGCGCAGCAACGATTGACCTTGACCGTCACGCAAACGCAGAAGCCCGATTTGAACACGCCCGCAGTCTTTCGTCTCCCCGTCGAGATAGAGATTATGAAGGTGGGCGAGGCGCGCACAGAGCGCATTGAGATCAACCAGCGCACACAAACTTTTACTATTCCGCTAGACCGCGAGCCGGCCTATATCGTTTTCGACAAAGGTGCGCGCGTCCTCAAGAAACTCGATTTCCCGCAATCACATTCGGCCACCGCTTATCCTTTGATTGACGGCGCAGACGCACAGGCTCAGGCACAGGCCGCGCGGGCGTTGCTCAATTCAAAAGACAAGCTGTCTGAAAATATCTTTTTGAGAGACGGGATTCAGCTCGACGCATCACTCTGGTCATGGACTCGCGTGGCCGAAAAAAGTATGCGCTGAAAGGGATAGAAGACAGGACTGCGCGGCCATCTCTCTCGGAGTCGCGCGCGATATTTTTGCAGGAAAGGCTCGCGCAACTCTTCGGGCAGCCGCTCGAAATAGGGCACGAGCGCAGTTCCCGCAGTCCACTCGGCCAGAGCTTCCGCGTTCTCTAACACATGCGGATAGATTTTCTCAAAGACGATCAAATCTCGCCCGTCATGCTCGTAGAGCAGTTCCGAGTATTCACCGATTGAAAGTACAGGCGGCTTGCGCGTCCACCCGCCGAGCGCGCTTCTGAAAGGCTCTTCACTCGCGATCTCTATGATGATGGTGTGCGTCGGATGCGAATGATTTGAAGGAAGCTGGACGACAAGCTGCCCGCCCTCTGCGACCAGCGAAAAGAGGCGCGGGACAAGCTCCGCGTGATTCTCGACCCACTGAATCGCGGCATGTGAAAAGACCAAATCCCACTCGCCCGCGACCTCTTCAATCGCAAGCTTCTCAAATTTAAGACCCGGACGCGCGAGGCTTTCGGCTCTCTCAAGCATCTCTGCTGACGAATCCACGCCGACCACTTCGCTCGCGGGCAGATAATCCGCGAGCCTGCGCGTCAACTCGCCCGTCCCGCATCCCAAATCAATCACGCGCAATCCCTCGCGCGC
>DASWRG010000033.1:0-102983 GCA_036403295.1 Pyrinomonadaceae bacterium | reverse complement strand
GGTCGCGCCGTCGTCTTTGACAAAAGCTAAATGTGAGCCGTCGCCGCTGATTTTGGCGTCTGTCGCGCCGACAATTCCGCCCGTGTTTGTTAGTTGAGTAAATGAATTGTTGTACGTGTCGAAGAGAAAGATTTCGAGGTTCGCGTCCGCGTTTTGTCCGGTCAGTTCGCGGTTGGAAGAGAAGGCGATGAGCCTGCCGTCATCTGTCAGAGACGGTTGAAAGTTTCCGTTGATGTGGCGCAAGCTCGGGTCGCCGGGCGAGGTGTTCGTGATCTGCCGCAACATGCCCGCCGCGTAAAGAAAAATCTCGGAATTCCCATCGGCGTTTGTGCCGAGCGGGTTGTCTTTGGAGGCGAAGGCGATGCTTGCGCCGTCGTCAGAGACGGCGGGCGCGACGGCTCGCGTGATGCCTAGCTGCTCGAACGAGACAGGCTCGTTATTCAGGCTCGCGTGAAAAGCGCGAAAGCCGGTCGTGCCTCCGGCGCTGTTGAGGTCTGCACTCGATTCAAAAACAAGATGTTGGCCGTCTCCGCTCAAAGACGGATTGAGACTGATTTTCTCTTCCGTCGTGTTTGTGATGCGGCGCAAAGAGACTGTTTGCGTGGCGGCCTGACGCGAGCCGAGCGCGCACAGCACGAGTATCGGGCACAGAAGTGTGACTAAGAATATATGTCGAAGCATTGGTTTGATTTGAGACGTGAAGCTTATTTCAAAACCCGTCGCAGTTCTTTGCGCGCTTTGGTTTTCCTTTGCGCCTTTACGTGAAAAGTTGGTGTTTTACGCAAAGGCGCGAAGAGAAAACCGAAGGCGCAAAGGGTTGACTTGTTCAGTCGCTTGAATTTTGAAAATGGCTTCTTAATTGCGAGGGGATAAAAGCGAGGCCATGTAGCGAGTCCCTTTGCGCGAGTCGGAGGTTAGAGGTTACGGGACGCCGCGCATTCTACAACTTTCGCTTTGAAAAGCAAGCAATAATTTTTTGTCTTTCAGGGAAATAAATTTCTGTTATTGTGAATCGCGTGAAATCTTAAAAGCGCGCAAAGGACGCCACTCGTCGCGCCATTCTTCAAAAGGAGTGAAAGGGATGAAAATTCTCGTCACAGGCTCAACGGGATTGGTCGGCTCTGCGCTCGTGCCGCTCTTGAAGGCCAAAGGTCATGAGGTGGTTCGCGCCGTTCGCAGGCCAACCGAAAAGGCTTCGGAAGTTTACTGGAATCCTGAGAAGGGCACGGTTGACGCGGCTCGCCTGTCTGGAATGGACGCCGCAGTCAATCTGGCCGGCGAGAACATCGCGGAGAGATGGACTGAAGAGAAGAAGCGACGCATACGCGAGAGCCGCGTCAAGGGCACACGGCTTTTGAGCGAGACGCTCGCGCAGCTTGAGCCGCAGCCGCGCGTGCTCGTCTCCGCCTCCGCGATTGGGATTTACGGAAATCGCGGCGCGGAAATTTTGACCGAAGAGAGTTCGTACGGAGATGATTTTCTGGCGACGGTCTGCCGCGAGTGGGAGGCGGCAACCGCGCCCGCGAGTGAAAGCGGCATTCGCGTCGTCATGCCGCGAATCGGCATCGTGCTGAGCACGAAAGGCGGCGCGCTGGCGAAGATGCTCACGCCTTTCAAGTTCGGCGTCGGTGGCAAGGTCGGAAGCGGCAAACAGTTTATGAGCTGGATCGCACTGGATGATGTCGCGGGAATCATCGCCTACGCGCTTGAGAACGAAGCTCTGAGCGGCGCGGTCAACACGGTCGCGCCAACGCCGGTCACGAATTACGAATTCACCAAAACGCTTGGCCGCGCCATCTCGCGCCCGACCATCTTTCCCATCCCTGCCTTCGGCTTGAGATTGGCCTTCGGCGAAGAGATGGCCGACGGCACGCTCCTCTCAAGCGCGCGTGTCGAACCCGTGAGGCTGAAAGAAGCGGGATATGAGTTTCAGTACCCGACGCTGGAAGGCGCACTCAGGCATGTGTTGAAAGAGTGAAGGGAAGTCTCAAACAGGACAGGATGAAAGATTTGAGATAGCAGATTTGAAATCTCAAATAAATCTAAATATTGAAATCTCAAATAAATCGAAGCTTTGAAATTTCAGACAGAGCAAAATCTTTGAAATCTCAAATTTGCTATTTGAAATTCCTATCCTGTGCATCCTGTCCATTCCTGTTTCTAATTGACGGCCAAGCTTGCTTCTTTCCGCTCGCCGAATTCTTCGAGGACGCTGAAGACTTCGAGCGCGTAACGCACGTTGCCGAAGGGCGCGGAGACTTGCACGCCCTGTATCGAATCGCGGACTTCTTGTAGCGATTCGCGCGCGATCTTTAAGCCTTCGTCGCGTGCGGCCTCTTTGCCTTTCGCGGAGGCGACGCGCATTCGTTCCATAATCGAAGGCGTGACGCGCACGCCCGGCACTTCGTTGTGCAGAAACTCCGCGTTGCGATATGAGACGAGCGGCCAGATGCCCGCGACAATCGGAATCCGCACATGCTCTATCCGCTTGAGAAAATCGCGCAGCTGCTCTGTGTCAAAGACGGGCTGCGTGATCGCGTACTGCGCTCCCGCCTCGACCTTGTACTCGAATCGCTTGATCTCTTCATCCGGATTAATCGCGCCGGGGTTGACGCCGACGCCGATGCAGAACGCGGTCGGCTGTCCAATCGGATTGTTGCCGAGGTCAAGGCCGTGATTCAGCTTGTTGACCATGTTCGTCAAACCGATTGAGTCTATGTCAAAGACTGCGGTCGCGTCCGGATACGGCCCCATCTTCGGCGGGTCGCCGGTGATTAAAAGCAGATTGCGAAGCCCAAGCGCAGCCGCGCCCAAAAGGTCTGACATCATCCCCAGCAGATTACGGTCGCGGCAGCAGTAATGCAGCACGGCTTCGATGCCGATCTCTTTTTCGACGAGCAACGCGGTCGCCTGTGCGCTCATGCGCGTCTGCGCGCGCGGGCCGTCCGGAATGTTGACGCCGTCAACGCCAGCCTCTTTCAAGAGCCGTATCGAATCCAAAGTCTTCTGCGGGTCGCAGCCCTTCGGCGGCAGCACTTCGACCGAAGTGACGAACTCGCCGTTCGTAATCTTGCGCGACCAGAGCGAGCGTGCTTCGGGCGGAACGATTTTGATGTCGGCGGGCGTCAGCACATCCACATGCGTTGATGAAGGCTCAGCTATCGAGACTCTCTGCTTGCGCGGAGAGACGGCGCGGACTGCGTCCGAGATGAGCTTGATATGCGCGGGCGTCGTCCCGCAGCAACCGCCGATGAGCTTGACTCCGGCCTGAATCAAACGCTTGGCGTACTTCGCCATGTATTCAGGCGAGCACATGTAAAACTGTCGCCCTTGCACATCACGCGGCAAGCCTGCGTTCGGCTGCGCGGACAATTTTTTGTTCGTCACGGCGCGCATCTTTTCAATCGCCGTCAAGACGATGGCGGGACCGACTCCGCAATTGAGGCCGATGACATCCGCGCCCCATTCGTCGAGCCGCGCCGTGAAAACTTCGGGCGTCGTGCCGAACGAAGTGTTGCCGTCGGGCAGAATGGTCATCTGCGCGACAATCGGCAAATCGCAAAGCTCTTTGACGGCGCGGATGGCCTGCCGCATCTCAGAGATGTCCGAGAAAGTTTCGAGCACGAAGAGATCGACGCCGCCTTCCAACAGCGCGGAGACTTGAGCTTTGAACATCTCCTTCGCTTCCTCGAAAGAGGTCGGCCCGTAAGGCTCTATCCTGAGTCCCAAGGGGCCGACCGCGCCCGCCACGTAACATCTGTCGCACGAAGCTTCGCGCGCGATTCGCGCCGCCGCGATGTTGATCTCGCGCAAACTCGCTTCAAGGCCATATTGCTGCAACTTAGGAGCGGACGCCGCGTAAGTGTTAGTCTCGATGATGTCTGCTCCGGCGCGCACGTACTCTTCCAAGACCTCGCGCACGAGGTCTGGATTGGTCAGGTTCAACTCGTCATAGGAGCGATTGATATAGACGCCCTTCGCGTACAGCATCGTGCCCATCGCGCCGTCGAAGACGTGTATCTGATCGCTCTCAAGACTGTCTCTAAAATTTTCCATAACGTTTTTAATTTTGGTCTTTACTAAAAAACAAATCCCGCGCTAAACAACGCGGGACTTCAGCAAAGCGGAAGTTTTTGCGGGGCGTCCTTCTCCTTTTGAGGGACTTGCCGAGCTGTTTAGCGGATTATTTTGCGTGGCCGCAAGTCGCCTTAACTCACCACGTTTTCTGTAGCTGCTTATACGCCTGCCTGCTCATGCTGTCAAGCAGTAACTGCTTAAAGATTTTTAGCCACAGAGGACACAGAGAGCACAGAGGCAAGACAGAATGCATTGTCTTCAATCCTTCTTATTCTCTGTGTGCTCTGTGTCCTCTGTGGCTAATTCTTAAACTCACCTGCGCTGGCAGCGCGGGCAAAAATAGGTCGAGCGTCCGGCGTGTGTGATGCGGCGGATACCAGATTGGCAGACCGGGCACGGCTCGCCCTCGCGGTCGTAGACGCGCCAGCGTCCATTGTAGCCGCCGCCGAAATAGCTGTCGTCAATATCTTGCGGGTCAACATTCATGGTCGAGCCGTGCGCGATGGCTTCCCGTAAAATTTCACGAATCGCGTGATGCAGGCGCGGCATGCGACGGCTTGAAAGCTCTGCGGCTGCGATGAAGGGATTGACGCGCGCGATGAAGAGAGCTTCGGCGGCGTAAATGTTTCCCAGCCCCGTGACCTTCGTTTGATCGAGCAGGACTTCTTTCAAAGCGCGCCGTGAACGCTTGAGCGTCGCTCGAAGATAGGCGGGCGAGAAGTCGTCCGAGAAAGGCTCTGGAGCTAAAGCGCGCAGCTCTTTGGTGTTGTGCAACTCGGCGGCTTTGACTATCTTCATCAAACCGAAATGTCGCTGGTCGGTAAAGACGAGCCGCCGCCTGTTATCCAGATGAAAGAGGGCGTGCGTGTGTTTCGGGAGCGGGGCTTCGGGCGGAAGATAGAGAAATCTTCCGGTCATCCGCAGGTGCGTGATGAGCACGCGAGAGTTATCGAAGTTGAAAAGCAGATGCTTGCCGCGCCGCCCGACCGTTTCGACGGTCGCTCTTTTGAGCGCACGCGCGAACTCACGCGGCGAGTTCTCCGGCGCAAGCCGCGCTCGCAGCAACTCGGCCTTGATAATCTGTCGGCCACGCAAAACTTTGTCGAGCGAGCGTGCGACCAGTTCGACTTCAGGAAGCTCAGGCATCTTTAAGAAAATGGTCTTTGGGCTTTGGCCTTTACACGCAACTCCAGCTTGAGTTTTGAAACTCAAGCTGAGCGAGACATGCAAAGACCAAAGACCAACTGTTGAGTTATTTGCAGGTGGCAAATAATGTTTGAGATTGCTCAAGCGCGGTCTTGCAGCTTGTTTCCAATTGGGCCTTGCCCTGCGGCGTCGAAGCAGCCTGCTCCCATGCCTTGCGGTTCTGTTCACGGCTCTGTTTGAAGGTAGTTTTCACGACATCGGGCACGTTCGGGCTGTTGAGGCACTTGTCTATCTTGGCGAAATATTCGTCGCACGCAGCCACGCCGATGCTGTCGCCGCTCGTTCCGGCTTTCGTCGCCCCGGGTTTGGCGTTCGAGTTGTTGGAATTGTTTCCGTTCGCCGTGTTGGCGTTGTCGCTCTTGCTGCAACCGATAAAGAAGAGCGCGCCGCACAACAACACAATCAAAGTCAAAGCTTTCATTCTCAGTTTCTCCTTAAATTTTCCAGACTGTCTGAGTTGGGTAAATCGTTTTTACAAAGAGGAGTGTACCCCTTGAGAGAGAACGGGCGAAGGAATCGTTTGACACAGGCCGGGTTCAGCCTGCATTTGAAATCCGTTCGCCTTCATCGAGCAGCGCAGACACCAGAGCGACCGAGGTCGCTTCCGAATAGATGCGCAAGACAGGCTCAGTCCCTGATTGACGAAAGAGCAGCCACGATTCGTCCGCGAAGCTGAGCTTGACGCCGTCGAGTGTTTCAAGTGCATGAACGGACAGCCCCGCGAAATTTGCGGGCGGATTTCCGGCGAGCCGCGCGACCAGCTCTTGCCCGCGCGCGACCGCCATGTGCAGATCGCGGCGACCGAAGTGAAACTCGCCGAACTCTCTGTGCAGCTCAGCGACCATCTCGGAAGGCGTCAGCCCCGATGCGATGACGGCTTCGAGCAAGAGCAGGGAATTGAGTATCCCGTCGCGTTCGGGGATGTGGCCGCAGACGCCGATGCCGCCGGACTCTTCCGCGCCGAGCAGGATATTTTCGCGCAGCATCAAATCCGCGATGTACTTGAAACCGATTGGCGTTTCGTAAAGCTTCAGCTTGTGCGCGGCGGCGATGCGTTTCGTCAGAACCGATTGCGAGAAAGTGCGAACGACGCCGCCCGACATGCCGCGCCTGCGCGCCAGGTGAAGCAGGAGAAGCGGCACGACTTCATGCATCGTCAGAGTCTCGCCGCGCTCATTAACTGCTCCAACGCGGTCTGCGTCGCCGTCGGTCGCCAGTCCCAGAATCGCTCCCGTCTCTTTCACGCGATTTTTTAACGGCGCGAGATTTTTATCAATCGGCTCAGGATTGACGCCGCCGAAGAGCGGGTCGCGC
The DNA here is from genome assembly GCA_036403295.1 of Pyrinomonadaceae bacterium. GTDB lineage: Bacteria > Acidobacteriota > Blastocatellia > Pyrinomonadales > Pyrinomonadaceae > JACMLC01. The sequence continues at coordinate 96,386 of DASWRG010000033.1, read as the reverse complement.
GCGGCTCGAATCGTCTCGACTTCGACTTTGACTTCGGATGTGCCGCCGCGCAAGAGGCTTTCCACCCACACGCCGCCGGAGCCGTGCATCGGGTCAACGATGACGCGATGCTTTGCGGAGCGCAGCAGCTCTAAATCCACATAAGAGGCAAGCTGTTCAAGATAGCTATTGGTCGCGGCTATAAGCAGCTCGCGGTCAGTTTCGAGTTTAGTGAAGTCGGCTTTCCGCACAGGCTCTGAATCAACCAGAGCTTCGACCTGCGCGGTCGTCTCCGGCGGCGCGCTGCCGCCCCACGGGGCTTTAATCTTGAAGCCGTTGAACTCCGGCGGATTGTGCGAGGCCGTGATGACTACGCCGCCCGCCGCGCCCTCTTCGCGCACAGCCCACGAGACGAGCGGCGTCGGCACAGCTTCATCAAAAAGCGCGACGCGAAAATCATTTCCCGCTAAAACTTCAGCCGCGCGCAACGCGAATTTTTCCGAAAGAAAGCGGCGGTCATATCCGACGATGACGAGCGGCGTCCGGCTCTCGTCATGCGGCTGAAATGTGAGCGAAGCTTCGCGGCTTTGCTTTGAAAGATAGTCTGCGTAAGCCTGCGCCACGCGCTCAAGGTTGGCGAAGGTGAAGTCTTGCGAGATGACTGCGCGCCAGCCGTCCGTGCCGAAACGAATCTGCGCAGTGCCTGCCGGTTTCGCGCTCACTGTGCGGCGTCTCCGGTCTGCGTGTAATCCGTGAGAGACGTTTTGTCGCCGAGCACAGAGCCGCGCCCGACCATCGCTGAGCGTCCGATGTGGCAGCCGCGCCCGACGATTGCGCCCGTCACTTGCGCGCCCGCGCCGACGCGCGTGTGCGGCCAGATAATTGAGTTCACGACCTGCGCTTTCTCTTCGACGTAACAGCCCTGTCCCAGCACCGAGTTGATAATCTGCGCGCCCGGCTTGATCGTGCAGTCGTCACCGATCATCGAAAGCTCGTCAATCTCCGCGATGGTCGCCGCATCGAAATCGCCGCGACGGTTTTTGAGATGAATCCGCGCCACGCGATTGTTCAAGAGGTCGTCATGAGCCTGTAGGTAACGTTGCGGAGTGCCGATGTCGAGCCAGTAAGTTTTATTCGGAACGTGCGCGTAAAACTTTTCGCCGCGTTCAAGCAGTTTGGGAAACAGGCCGTACTCGAAGGAATGATTTTCGCCAGCCGGAATGTAATCCAGCACGCGCGGATGAAGAACGTAAGTTCCGGCGTTGATCGTGTTGACGGTAATCTCTTCGGCCTTCGGCTTTTCGAGAAAGCGGCGGACGCGCCCGTCTGTTTCAGTCTCGACGAGGCCATATGCGCTCGGATTCTCAACCGGCGTCAAAACAATAGTCGCTGTAGCTTGCCTCTCATCATGCTCGCGGATGACCGCCTTCAAATCCAGATCGGTCAGGATGTCGCCGTTAAAAACGACGGTCGGCTCGCGTATCAAATCCTCCGCGTACTTGTAAGCTCCGGCTGTGCCCATCGGCTGCGGCTCGGTCGTGTACTTGAGATGGACGCCGAAGTCCGTCCCGTCGCCAAGCTGCTGCTCAATCTTCTGCGGCTGGTAAGAGAGCGAGAGCGTGATGTCCGTGATGCCCGCGCGCTTGAGCGTGTCAATCTGGTAGAGCAGGAACGGGCGATTGCAGATCGGCACGACGGGCTTCGGCGTGTAAACCGTCAACGGCCTGAGCCGCGTCCCCTTGCCTCCCGCGAGAATTAAAGCTTGCATGGATGAATGACCGCTGGTGTTGTGGAAAATGGAAAAACGCGGGGCAGAGTCTAGCACCCGCGCCCGCGTCATGACAAACGACAGCTTGATTGTCGAGTGCGTCATAAAAGATGTGGTAGATAGCAGAATATGGAGTAAAATAAGTAAGCCTCTCGGATTAGACTGCAAAACGGGCGTCTTTACCGGCGGCTATTAGTACGTCTACTATGCGTTAGATTGCTTATAGATTCCAATGAAACAAATCTTTGTCTCAAGTGTTCATATTGAAACTTCGCCTGCTAGTGATCTTGTAATGAGATTGCGTCAGGAGCAATTTCTTGTTTCTCACTCTCCGATCAATGATGGAAGCGTCAATTGGGGGAATTGGTACGAGCATGACTGCTTTGCTGAGTTGGATAAAGCTGAAATCTTCGTCTCCGTCATTACTCCTTCTTGGGAATACTCGACATGGATGCAACATGAAATGATAGAGGCACTGAGGCGCGTTGAGGAAGGCATTATGCGGCGTGTATGTTACTACAATCCCTTAAATATTGAAGTGAGGGAGAATTATGCTGAAGCTTATTTGAAGGACAGGTTGCCTAATGATCTCAATCAAGTAGTACAGATGATGCAAAGTGCTGATTGATTGTTAGTAATGAGCGGCGCAATCTAACAACTCATTGGACCCGACGCCTCGATAGCATTCTTTTCATGGTACTTCCTTTAGTGTAAATTGGATGCTGCTCGCTCGGCGCGGGTTAATTCGGGCGTTCGACGGCTTTCTAATCAAACATGGACTCTCACATCAACGCTGACATAACCGGGCTCTACGGTCGCTGCCCGCATTGCAATTGGTCAATCCGGGCTAAGTCCGGCGAAACAAGCGTCACCTGCGACAGTTGTAAGAAGCCAGTAAACATTCTCAACGGACAATTCGTTGTGCCGGGCGCAACTTCACCGCCGTCAGTTCCGGCGGTTAACCCTGCCTCAATCGGCTGCATTGTTACGGTCGCGATTCTTGTCATCTTGGCAATCATCTGCATGTCTGGACTATCGAACAATCCTCCAGACTACACGCCCGTCGGTAGTGACAGCGGGTCAGGCACCTCAACGAGTACGGACGTGCGGAACAATCCTTGTTTCCGCTCTTGCGCTGAACGTCTCAGCGCGCATCCAGACGAAATCGCGCCCCAGTGTCGGAACGTGACTCCGGCATCCGAATACCAAAAATGTATTCAAGGTGCCGCTGCGTCCATAGCGGATCTTTGTTTGAAGGAATGTAACCTGAAATGATATATGCTCACTTCTGCAAACGCCGTCGAACAAATCATTGGACGCGAGCGGCGGGGGTGTGTTTCTCAACTTGCTTCGTGCGGCGGACAGTGCTTTGATTCGCGCCGCCGCGTCAACTCAACCGTTAGGTGTCTTCCTTGAATCCAACCGGAACAATTGATTTTATGCGTTCATGAACTTTGAGATCATCAGCGAAATCACGGAGATTGAGGCTATCGCGGTCGGCGGCAAAATTCGTGATGTCATAAGGTTGCGCAAGATGTATGGCAAAGGCAGATGGCGTAAGCTGAAAGGTGTTGCAAAGGTGCGCTTGAGGAGTGGTAGAATTCGGCTTGCCGAGTTGCATTGGTATGAGGCGCATGGCATTGGCAAACGAGAAATGAAACGTAAGAGATATTTGGATTAGGGCTATGAAAAAACAGAAAGAGAAAGAAGCCAGATTTGCGGTCTGCGTGAACAATGCAGATTATCCGGCATCATTGGAATTGCATAAGATTTATCGCGTCTTGCCGGATGAGGATGCCGCAGTGGATGGAGATATGCGAGTGATTGATGAAAGTGGAGAAGATTATCTGTATCCGGCGGATTATTTTGTGCTGGTAGAGTTGCCGAAGGCGGTAGAGAAATCTCTGCTGCGCGCCGCTTAAAACTTACGGCGACACCTCACAACTCATCCAACCGGAGCGCGAATAGCGCGGCTTTCATTCGTCAACTTGAGTGTGTGTTTCGTTGTATCCCGCCCGGTTTATTCTAAGCTTCGGCTTCGGCCTCGTCTCTTTTGCGACTCCACATCTCGGCCATGTGCTCTGCTTCGGCCTGCGTCAGGTTGTCGCAGGCGACCTCCGTTTGCTCGCCCTTAATCTCGACCACTTCCCAGTCGGGGTCGTTGGCATCCGCGCCGGAATGCCCGGCGGTCAGTCTCGCCTCGAAAATCTCCTCGTACTTTTTCTGCTTCTCGTCCATACGCCTCTTTGATTCCCCTTTGCGGCCTCGCCGTGTGAATTCCGTTTCTTAAATATTTCGTGAGACGCTTTTAAGCCATTTATTCTTTCTTGACAAGTCTCGCCGGTCGCTTTCATCACCGGATGGCTTTGCGTGTTTGAAGCAAAGTCGCTTCCTTGACACCCCTTAACGCCAACGTATAATCCATAGTAGTGAAAAGTAAGCAGCGTTAAGAACAATTCATTTCTTATCACTCGTCGCTTGTCACTGATTAATTTTTGCCAGAGGTGCAACAGATGTCAGAGATTAGAGAAGCCGTCATCATCAGCGCGGTTCGCACGCCGACCGGAAAATTTCAGGGAGCTTTGAAAGACTTTTCCGCGACCGAGCTCGGCGCGCTGGTCGTGCGCGAGAGCGTGAGGCGCGCGGGAGTCAAACCGGAAGAGGTTGACGAAGTGATTATGGGCAACGTGATTCAGGCAGGGGTCGGGCAGAACCCCGCGCGGCAGGCTGCACTCAAGGGCGGCATCCCGTTCGGCGTCTCAGCCGTGACGGTCAATAAGGTCTGCGGCTCCGGCTTGAAGTCTGTGATGATGGCGGCGCAGGCCGTGCAGCTTGGCGACGCGGAGGTGGTCGTCGCGGGCGGGATGGAATCCATGACCAACGCGCCGTATCTCTTGCCGAAAGCGCGCGAGGGTTATCGTCTCGGCAACGGCGAGATCGTGGACGCGATGATTCACGACGGACTCTGGTGCGCGTTTGAAAATTATCACATGGGCAACACTGGCGAAGTCGTCGCGGAGCGTTATCACGTCACGCGCGCCGAGCAGGACGAGTACGCTGTGAACTCTCATCGCAAGGCGGCGGCGGCGATCAAGGCCGGATACTTCAAAGACGAGATTCTGCCCGTCGAGATTCCGCAGAGGAAGGGCGACCCCCTCATCTTTGATACGGACGAGCCTGTGCGCGAAGACACTTCGCTCGAAGTTTTGGGAAAATTGAAGCCCGCTTTTAAGAAAGAGGGCGGGACGGTGACCGCCGGAAACGCTCCCGGCGTCAACGACGGCGCGTCCGCTGTCGTCGTCACGTCGCTTGAGCGCGCGCGCGCGATGGGCATTGAGCCTCTCGCGCGTATCGCCGCGCAGGCGACCTCCGGCATCCAGCCCGAACTCGTCATGATGGCTCCGGTCGAGGCGATGCAGAAAGTTTTGAAGAAAGCCGGATGGACTTTTGACGAAGTTGATTTGATCGAGCTCAACGAAGCTTTTTCGGTTCAGGCCGTCGCCATCATTAAGGAACTCAAGCTCGATCCCCGGAAGGTCAATGTCAACGGCGGCGCGGTCGCGCTCGGCCACGCCATCGGTCAATCAGGCTCGCGCCTGTTGACGACTATTCTGCATGAGATGAAGCGGCGCGACGTGCATCGCGGGCTGGTCGCGTTGTGTCTCGGCGGCGGCAACGCCGTGGCGATGGCGGTCGAAAGATAAGTCGAAAAGTCAGGAATATTTTTATGACGACGGAAGAACATAATAGGACGCTCGGCATCCTGCATCTGGTTTACGGCGGGCTGCACGCGCTGATTGCGCTCATGATGATCGGCTTCTTCGCCGTCATCAGCGCGGGCATCGGAGCTTCGGGCGGCAAGGGCGCGCCGGAAGTGGCTGCGGCGATGACGATTTTTTGGGCTATCTTCAGCTTCATCATGATGCTGTTCGCAGTCCCGTCATTCGTCGCCGGATACGGCCTGCTGAAGAAAAAATCGTGGACTAAGATTTGGGCGATTATCGCGGGCGGTCTGGCTGGCCTGAGCTTTCCGCTCGGCACGGCGCTGTGCGTTTACACTTTCTGGTTTCTCTTCGGCAACGGCGGCAAGGAGTTGTACGACGGATTAGGCCAGCAGTCCAACCCGTACCAGCCCGGCGTCCTGCACGGCGCGCCGCAAGCAGCCGATTGGAACTCGCGCACGCGCGCGCGCGAATACAATTATAGTCCGCCGCCCGAGCCGCCTGATTGGAGAGGCGAGTAAGTTTTTCACCGCAGAGGCGCAGAGACGCTGAGACAGAAGATAGAAAGAAACTCATGCGGCTTCTGTTTAATCCTGATTTTGTTGGCTTTTCTCAGCGTCTCTGCGGTGAAATTTTAACGAGGAATTATAGTGAGCGAAACGATTGGCGTCATCGGCGCGGGGACGATGGGCAATGGCATTGCGCAGGTGGCCGCGCGTGCGGGCTATGAAGTCGTCATGCGCGATGTCAAGACCGAGTTTTTAGAGCGCGGGATGAGCGCGATTGATAAGAGTCTGCAACGCGACGTGGATAAAGAACGGCTCGGCGCAGATGAGAAGCAAGCTATTATGAATCGGATTCGCGCGACGACGGAACTCGAAGCCATGCGTGACGCCGCGCTCGTCGTCGAAGCCGTGACCGAGAACGTCGCGGTCAAAGCCGAAGTCTTTCGCGCTCTCGATGAATTGACCTCGCCGCAGACGATTTTAGCTTCAAACACTTCGAGCATCTCGATCACAAAACTCGGCGCGGCGACCAAGAGGCCGGACAAAGTTATCGGGATGCACTTTATGAATCCAGTGCCGGTGATGAAGCTCGTCGAGATCATACGCGGCATCGCCACTTCGGATGAGACATACAATCGCGTGCGCGAGTTGTCGGAAAAATTGGGCAAGACGCCGCTCGAATGCAACGACATGCCGGGCTTCGTCGCCAATCGCATTCTGATGCCGATGATTAACGAAGCCATCTTCGCTTTGCAGGAGGGCGTCGCCACGCGCGAGAGCATTGACGGCATCATGAAGCTCGGCATGAATCATCCGATGGGGCCGCTGACGCTCGCAGACTTCATCGGCCTCGATGTGTGTCTGGCGATTATGAACGTCTTGCACGAAGGCTTGGGCGATCCGAAATACAGAGCTTGCCCGTTGCTCAAGCGTTATGTGGACGCGGGCTGGCTCGGCAGAAAGAGCGGGCGCGGATTTTACGAATACTGAACGCAGGAGTCAGGAGTCAGAATCCAGAAGCCAGAAGAAAAACGGTTTCAGCCGTTCATTCTGAATTCTGGCTCCTGACTTCCGGATTCTGACTTGAGGATTGTGGAAAAGTTTTACTGCCAGAAATGTCTCGCGGCGAACAGGTTCGGACAGGAACACTGTGAGCGTTGCGGCACGCGCTTGATGCTGGTCGTCGAGCCTGCCGCCGTGCGCTATGATCCGGTCGAGCCGCCCGCGCTGCATGAAGAGCATCTGTTGGAGCGCGTCTCGGCGGTCGAATACAGGCTCTTGCGCCTGACCGAGCGGCTTGAGCAGACGCTCGATCTGATGTTGCGTCAGGCGCGAAACGCTTACTTCGATCACGGGCTGATTGAAACGCTCATCGCCATCTTGAGCGACGCGGGCGTCATCGAATCCGCCAAGCTCGACGCCGTGTGGCGCGAGCGTTGTCGCCGCGAAGCCGCCGAACAGGACGAGACGCAACGCCGCGACGACCTGCGCGCGGAGATCATCGCGCGTTATCAAGGGACGAACGCCGCCGCCTTCAAAACCTTCGTCGAAGAAGGCATGAAAGACATCGCCGCCGGAAACACTTCGGGCGGCGTGCGCCACCTGGAGCGCGCGTCTGCGCTCGCGGCAGACAACGCGCCCTTAAACTCTTTTCTCGGCGAACATTTCTTCCGCGCGGGCAAGACGGCTCTGGCGCGTGATTATCTTGAGCGCGCTTTGCACTCCGCGCCGGAAGATGACCGCGTCTGCCTGCTGCTCGGCTTGGCCTGCGGCGATGAAGGCGAAGCGGAGCGCGCTAAACACCTCTTGCGAAACGTGGTCAAACACGGCGCGGCCAGCTTTGCAGCGCATTACGCCCTCGGCAGATTGCTCGCGGCGGAAGAGCGTTGGGCGGACGCTCTGGTTGAATTCAAAGCGGCTCTGGCGGCTCGTCCGTCGGCTGAGACGCATTACGTCGTCGGCTGCGTTTATTATCGTCTCAATCGCAATCGCACGGCGGCGCGTCACCTGCGCAAAGCGGTCGAGATGAATGAGAGTTATTCCGCCGCGCTGTACATGCTTGGCTTGGTCTTTTTGCGCACGGGCGATGAGACTCGCGCCGATGAGGCTTTTCGCGCGGCGCGTGCCGCCGGGCAAGACGAGTCGCGTTATCGCACGGCGCGCAAAGTGCGCTTGCAACCGGACGAGATTCCGGCTCTGCCGCCGCTCTTCAGCGCGGCGCGCCACGCGCGCAAGCGTCTGGTCACGAGCGGCGATAAACGTCTGGCCGAAGCCGTGCGCGAAGACGCTTTGAGATTAGGGCTGCAAAATTCAGAGGCGGGCGGTTGAGGCGCAAAAGCAGGGATTAGCCATAGAGAACACAGAGGGCACAGAGAAAAATGGGCAAAACAAAATAGCATTTGCTTTTCCTTTCTCTGTGTGCTCTGTGCCCTCTGTGGCTAATGAAACTGATTCATTTGAGATTGAGACTCAGTGTCCCGCGTTGACACTGGCGCGTGTGCCGCTATAATAAACCCTTTTGTGCCAGTGGCTCTGCGGCGCGAAGTTTTCAACAGGGGGTGAGCGGATGCGAATTGAGCTTGATAAACTGGAAGAGAAGGGCGGCGGTTTCGCGCACGTTTACCAGCCTGAAGAATTGGTGCTTGACGAAGAAGGAGTGCGCCTGACGAAAGCTCCTGAGGTCACGGGACACGTCAAGCGCGACCATCATCAGGTGCGGCTGCGCGGCAGAATCACGGCTGAGGCCGAAGTTGATTGCGACCGTTGCCTCGCGGCCATCGTCGTCCCCGTCGAGACAGAGTTCGATGTCACGTATGTTCCGGCGACGGATTACGAGGCGGCAAGCGCGGCTGAGCTTCAAGCGGAAGATTTGACGCTTTCTGTTTTTGACGGAGAGACGATTGACATTGACGAATTGACGCGCGAACAGTTGCTTTTGGCTCTGCCCATGCACGCCGTCTGTCGTGAAGAATGCAAGGGGCTGTGTCCTGTTTGCAGTATTAACAAAAACACTGACGCCTGCCAGTGCGAGACGACCGAAGTTGATCCGCGCTGGGAAGCTTTGAAGGATTTGCGATTTTAAATCTCAAATTTGAAATCTCAAATCTTAAAATATTTTAGAGGGAGTTATTATGCCTAATCCGAAACGTAGACATTCAAAAGCACGCACGCGCAAACGCCGCGCGCACGACGCTCTGCGCGCGCCGCAGACGAGCATCTGTCCGAATTGTCAGGAGCCGCGCATGCCGCATCGCGTGTGTCCCAAGTGCGGCTTCTATAAAGGCCGCGAAATCATGCAGGTCGAGCAGGAAGCGTAACGAACAGTGATGAGTGATGAGTAATGAGTGATGAGAGCCAAGCTTTTTCTCTTCCACTCATCACTTATCACGCATCACTCATCACTCTTTGATGAGCCGTGTGCCTCAGTTGACCGGGAAAGTCGTCGTGGACGCGATGGGTTCAGACCACGCGCCGCACGCGGAGATAGACGGCGCGCTGGCCGCGACGCGCGACCTCGGCGTCAAGGTGATTTTGGTCGGCCAGCCCGAAAGGGTCGAGCCTGAGCTGCGTCGCTGCGGCTGGCGCGGGCAAGGTGATCGCGGCATCGAGTTGATAGAAGCGGCGGAAGTCATCGGCATGGACGAGCCGGTGGCGACCGCCGTCAGGCGCAAGAAGAAAAGCTCTTTGAGAGTCGGCTCGAAGCTCGTGGATGAAGGCCGCGCCGACGGCATCGTCTCGGCTGGCAACACGGGCGCGGCGATGGCGACCGCGAAGATGGTCATCGGCATGTTGCCCGGCGTGGATCGTCCCGCGCTCGCGGCGATGATTCCGACCAAAGGCGCGAAGCCGACGCTCCTCTTGGATGTCGGCGCGAACGCCGAATGCAAGCCCGTGCATCTCGCGCAGTTTGCCATCATGGGCGACGCTTATGTCCGGGCTGTGCTTGGCACGGTCAAGCCCGCAGTCGGCCTGATGAGCATCGGCGAAGAAGAGGCGAAGGGCAACGATCTGACGAAAGAGGCTTTTCCGCTCCTGCGTAATCTCGAAAGCCTCAACTTCGTCGGCAACGTAGAGGGGCGCGACGTGTTCACGGGCGCGGTTGACGTGATTGTGACCGATGGCTTTACGGGCAACGTGATGCTCAAGCTCTCGGAAGGCTTGACGGACGCGATGCTCTCGATGATTAAAAGGGAGCTGACTGCGACGGCGATTACCAAAGCGGGAGCGATGCTGGCTCGGCCTGCGTTTCGGAATATCAAGAAGCGGCTCGATTACGCCGAATACGGCGGCGCGCCTCTGCTCGGCGTCAGAAAAATCGTGATGATCGGGCACGGCTCTTCAAACGCCCGCGCGATACGCAACGCCATTCGCAGCGTTAAAGAATTTTCCGAGCATCGCGCCAGCGAACGCATCGAGCGCGGCATCGCCGAAACCAACGCGCGCGAGTACGCGGAGGCAGTCGGAGAAGGATGAATAAGAAGTGGTGAGTAATGAGTGATGAGTAAAAAGCAGAAAAGCTTTTCTCTCATCCCTCATCACTCATCACTTGAGGATTGAAGATGGCAGAAGTAAATGCTGGCATTCTTGGCACGGGGCATTCTTATCCGGCGGGCATCTTGACGAATGCCGATCTGGAAAAGATGGTCGAGACCTCTGACGAGTGGATCACCTCGCGCACGGGCATCAAGCAGCGTCGCAAGGCCGCGCCCGAAGAATACACTTCGCTCTTCGCCGTCAAGGCCGCGCGGCAGGCGATTGAGCGTGCGCGGATTGATCCCTCCGAGCTTGATTTAGTGATTTGTGCGACCGTCACGCCGGATCAATTGCTGCCTTCGACTGGCTGCTTGATTCAGGCGGAGCTTGGCGCGAACAAAGCTGCCGCCTTCGATCTCGCCGCCGCCTGCTCAGGTTTCCTGTACGGACTCACGCTCGCCAATTCGATGATTCGCACAGGTCAGAGCCGATATGCGCTGGTCATCGGCGCGGAAGTCTTGACCAAATACGTTGATTACACAGACCGCTCGACATGCGTGATTTTCGGCGACGGCGCGGGCGCGGCCATTCTCGGCCCGGTCGAAGAGGGGCGCGGGATTTTGTCCTCGCGGATTCGCTCTGACGGACGATACGCCGAACAACTGTACGCGCCGGGCGGCGGCACGCGTCTCGGCTCGACTGCGGAGACGATTGCGGCGGGGCTTCATTTTTATAAGATGAAAGGCAACGAGTTGTTCAAGGTCGCCGTGCGCTCGATGACTGACATCTCGCGCGAGGTCTTGAGCGACGCCGGACAGCAGGCGGAAGATATTGACCTCTTCATTCCGCATCAGGCCAACCAGAGAATCACGGATGCCGTCGCCAGCAAGCTCGGCGTTGACGAATCAAAGATTTATTCAAACATCTCCATGCACGGCAACACGTCTTCGGCTTCGATTCCGATTGCGCTCGACGAATGCGTCGAAGCCGGAAGAGTCAAGGAAGGCGATCTGGTTGTCCTCGCTTCTTTCGGCGGCGGCGTGACGTGGGGCGGCGTGGTCTTGCGCTGGTAAGGGAGAAAAAGTTTCGTGCGAAAGAAAAGCTTCGCGTTAATTCTCTTGTGCTTGATGACGAGCTTTGCGGTTTCTGCCCGTCACGCGCGAAACGAAGTCGTCGTCAAAGTCTCAGACACGGGCGGCGTGCCTTTGAAGCATGCGTGCGTGACGCTCGTGCCGAAAGAGGGCGAGATTATTTTTCGCAATGCCGACGGCAAAGGCGTCGTCACGGTCAAAGACCTTGAGCCGGGAAAATATCGCGTGACGGCGAAGGTCGAAGGCTTCGTCGCACAGAAGCAAGAGATAACGGTTGGCGAGTCAGGCTCTTATCAAGTCTCATTTTCGCTGGACGCCAAAAGCTAAAGATGACGGCGAGGCTCGCATACATTTTTCCGGGGCAAGGTTCACAACACGCTGGCATGGGGCGCGACCTCGCGGAGAATTTTCCGGCGTCGCGCGCGGTCTTTGAAGAGGCTGATGATGCGCTCGGCTTTAAAATCTCGGAGCTGTGCTTCGCGGGCACAGCCGAAGAGTTGCAGTTGACGGAAAACACGCAGCCTGCGATTCTGACCGCCTCGGTTGCAGCCCTGCGCGCGATGGAAGCGGAAGGTTTTCCCGCGCCGGATTTCGTCGCGGGTCACAGCCTCGGCGAATATTCCGCGCTGGTCGCGGCGGGCGCTCTCTCTCTGGCGGATGCCGTCAGAACAGTTCGAGCGCGCGGGCGTTACATGCAGGAGGCCGCCCCGGTCGGCTCTGGCGCGATGGCCGCGATCTTGGGCGCGGAGCTTTCGGACATCATGAACGCGTGCGGCGAAGCGCAGCAGGGAGAAGTTTGCAGCCCCGCGAACATCAATTCGCCGGGACAGGTCGTCATCGCCGGAGACGCGGCGGCGGTCGAGCGCGCGATGACGCTCTTGAAAGAGCGCGGAGCCAAGCGCACGATTAAATTGAACGTCAGCGCGCCTTTTCACTGCGCCCTGATGATGCCCGCGCAGGAGCGTCTGGCGGCTGAGCTTGAACAGCTTGAGTTTCATGATTTGCGCGTGCCGCTCGTGACCAATGTTGACGCGGCGCAGACGACGAGGGGAGCGGATGCGCGCGATGCTTTAATCAGACAAGTCTCCGCGCCCGTGCGCTGGCGCGAGTCGGTAGAGTTTCTGATTCAGGAGGGCGTCGAAAAATTTGTCGAAGTCGGGCCGGGCAAAGTCTTGTCGGGACTCGTGCGGCAGATTAACCGCGACGCGCGCAGCCTGAATGTTGAAGATACAGGGAGCCTCGGCGCGACGCGCGAAGCTCTCTAAAAAATTTCGGAATTTGGTTAAGCGAGTTTTCCAACCCTTCATAGAGGAGCAAAAAGATGGCCGATCAAGAGATCGAGAATAAAGTGAAGCAGATTATCGTTGACGAGTTAGGTGTTGACGAAAACGAAGTGACGCCCAACGCGCGTTTCATTGACGACCTCGGCGCGGATTCGCTCGACACGGTTGAGCTGGTGATGCGTTTTGAAGAGGAGTTCGGCATCGAGATTCCCGACGAAGACGCCGAAAAGATTCAAAGCGTCCGCGATGCTTACAACTATATTGACCAGCACAAAAAATAGTGACAAGGGATGAGTGACAAGTGAAGAGTAAGAGCGTTTGACTTTTAACTTGTCACTCGTCACTTGTCACTCGTCACTGCTTTCAAAGGAGCGTTTAAGTTGAAACGTCGCGTCGTGGTGACAGGTCTGGGACTTGTGACGCCGGTCGGCAATAGTGTCGAGACGACTTGGTCTGCGCTGCTGAGCGGAAAAAGCGGCGTGGACATGATTCAGAAGTTCGACACGGAGAAGTTCTCTGTCAAGTTCGGAGCCGAAGTCAAAGACTTCGATCCTTTGAACTTCATCGAGAAAAAAGAGGCGCGCAAGATGGGCGCGTTCATACACTACTCCATCGCCGCCGCCGACGAGGCCATGAGAGATAGCGGCCTCGTCATCACTGAGGAGAACGCCGAACAGGTCGGCACTTACATCAGTAGCGGCATCGGCGATTTCTGGGCCATCGAGCGCGAACACTCAAAGCTCTTGAACGACGGCCCGCATCGCGTCTCGCCCTTCTTCATTCCTTCCGCCATCGTCAATCTCGCCGCAGGCCAGGTTTCGATTCGTCATCACGCGAAGGGGCCGAACTCCGCGACCGCCACCGCCTGTTCCGCCGGAGCTCACGCCATCGGCGACAGCTATCGCATCATCGAGCGCGGGGATGCCGACGCGATGATCTGCGGCGGCGCGGAATCAGCCATCACTCCGATGAGCGTCGCGGGCTTCGCGGCGATGCGCGCCCTCTCGACGCGCAATGACGACCCGACACGCGCCTCGCGCCCCTTCGAGCGCGACCGCGACGGCTTCGTCATCGGCGAGGGCGCGGGACTCATGATTCTCGAAGAGCTGGAATTGGCCAAACGGCGCGGCGCACGCATCTACGCGGAGATCGTCGGCTACGGCATGACCGGCGACGCTTTCCACATTACGATGCCCGACGAGACAGGCTCGGGCGCGATTCGCGTCATGCAGAAAGCTTTGAAGGATGCTGCGCTAGAGCCGGAAGCCATCGGCTACATCAACGCGCACGGCACTTCGACGCCTTACAATGATAAGTTTGAGACGCTGGCGATTAAGAAAACTTTTGGCGAACACGCTTACAGGCTCGCCGTCAGCTCTACGAAATCAATGACGGGTCATCTGCTCGGCGCAGCCGGAGGCATCGAAGGCGTCTTCTCCGTGCTGGCGATTTATCACAAGATACTGCCGCCGACGATTAACTACGTCAATCCAGACCCGGACTGCGATCTGGACTACGTGCCCAACGAGCCGCGCGAAGCGACCGTCAATTACGCGCTCTCCAACAGCTTCGGCTTCGGCGGCACGAATGCGTCGCTGATTTTTAAGAGATACGAGGAATAAGTTTTCAGTTTTCAGTTTTTAGTTTTAAGCAACTGAAACCTGAGAGCTGAAAACCGAAAACTGTTATGAAAATTATCGTGATGATGAAGCAGGTCGCTAACAAGGATGCGATCTTGCGTATCAATAAGGATGCGACGTGGATTGAAGAGGGCGACCTGTCTTATGAGGTCAACGAGTCGGACGGCTACGCGCTCGAAGAGGCTCTGCGTTTGAAAGAGAAGCACGGCGGCGAGGTGGTCGTCTGTTCGATGGGGCCGCAGAGAGTCAAGACGGTTATCAAGGACGCGCTCGCGCGCGGGGCGGATCGCGCCCTGCATGTGGTGGGCGATAATTTGCAACATCTATCGCCGTATGCTGCGGCAAGCATCTTGGCCGAAGCCGTGCGCGATGAGCAGCCAGACCTTGTGATGACGGGTTTGCAGTCTGACGATTACGGTTACGCGCAGACGGGCGTGATTATGGCTGAGCTTTTGGGAATGCCGCACGCGACGATTGTGATTGAGGTTGACGCTTCGGGCGAACAGCTTCGCGTCAAGCGCGAGCTTGAGAGCGGCTGGTATCAGTGGTACGCGATGACGAAGCCCGCGCTCTTGACGATTCAATCCGGCATCAGCCAGATTCGCTACGCGACTTTGAAAGGCATCATGGCGGCCAAGAAGAAAGAGATCAAAGAGATTACGCCCGCCGCCGAAACTGCCGCGCGTCCTTCGCATCAACGCATAGAAAAAATCTATCTGCCGGAAAAAACCAAGCAGACGCAATTCTTAGGCGGCGGCGACGCCAGGGCCGGGGCGGTCGCTCTGGCTGATAAGCTGCGGAATGAGGCGAGGGTAATTTAACGAATTGGTCTTTCTTTTGAAAAAACAATCATGAGCATCTTAGTTTTCGCGGAGCACCGCAATGGAATTCTAAATAAAACTTCTTTTGAAGCGATTGCGGCGGCGCAGAATCTCGGCGCGGCTTTGGGGCAAGAGGTGTCGGCGGTCGTCGTCGGCTCTGGCGCACAAGCTCTGGCCGGAGAAGTCGCGGCTTATGCTTTGAGCAAGGTCGTGTATGCGGAGAATGAGAAGCTCAGGGAGTACACGCCGGACGGTTACACGGATGCGATGGAGCATGTTATTCGTTCTCTCAATCCGCAGTACGTCATCATGCCTCACACGTATCTGGTACGCGATTACGCGCCGAAGCTGGCCGCGCGTTTCGGCAAAGGCTTAATCAGCGATTGCATTCGCGCCAAGACCGCAGACGGCGTGGTCACTTTCACGCGCCGCATCTTCTTAGGCAAGATTGACGCCGACGTGATTTCGGACGGCGAGCCGCCAGTGTTCGCGACTTTTCAATCCGGCGCGTATCGCGGCGATCAGGCTGAGAAGGGAAGCGCGGGCGCAAGCGTCGAAACCATGCAGGTCGAAGTCGGAGACGTTCGCATGACGCCCGAAGCTCCTTTTCAGGAAGTCAAACAGGCGGTTGATTTATCGAAGGCCGAGACAATCGTCGCCATCGGTCGCGGCATCAAGAGCAAGGACAATATCGAGCTGGCGGAAAAACTCGCTGCCGCGCTCGGCGGCGACCTCGCGGCCTCGCGTCCCATCTGCGACGCCGAATGGCTGCCGATTGATCGTCAGATCGGCTCTTCCGGCCAGACGGTCGCGCCCAAGCTCTACATCGCGCTCGGCATCAGCGGCGCGATTCAACATCTCGTCGGCATGAAAAACTCGGGCACTATCGTCGCCATCAACAAAGACCCAGAAGCTCCCATCTTCGACATCGCGGACTACGGCATCGTCGGCGACCTCTTTGAAGCAGTCCCCGTTTTGACCGAAGAGATCAAGAAGCTCAAAGCGTGATGAGTGATAAGTGATAAGAAGCAAGCTGTATTTTCTTATCACTCATCACTCATCACTTCTTCTTTATCTCCGAGACAATCTCCGCAGATTCCGTTGCTTCGAGCGTGAAGTCCACTTTGTCGCCGACCTTGAGTCCTTTGAGGAGCGATTTTTCCTTGACGTAAAATTCCATCTGCATGGCGGGCATCAAGCCGACGATCTCTCCATGATTCAATTCGACGGAGGAGAGAGATTTGTCGTAAGGATTTTCGAGCACGATTTTGGTTACGACGCCCTCGCCGTGATAGGTTTTCGGCTCAGCTTTTTGAGGCGGGCTGACGGTTTGCGTCGGAGACGGTGAAGGCATTGCTTGATTGGCCGTCACGGATTGTTTTTGCCCGCAGGAAGCCGCGAGTATCAACGGCATCGCGCAAAGAGCAGTTTTGAAAAAATATCTGACGATGACGACGCGCGTGTTCTCTCTCAAATTTAGCTTGTCTTTCATTAGAGCTTTGCTGTGGCCTCTTCTTTCGCTGTGCTGATGAGCCAAATGCTGCGCTGGTTGTTGACCGTAGAGATATAAGCCGCGAGGGTTTGCCTTTGCGCGCGTGCGGCGGATGGCAGCTCGCCTTTCACCATGAGCGTGTTGCTCTCTTTGACGCCGCCGTCTCCCGCAATCTCCGCGCGCATCAAGCCGCCCTCGCCCGCTTGCCACAGCGCGACGGAGTTTCCCGCGCTCCCGCTTTCAATAAGCGTGGGAGTGCCTTTGACCTGTCCTTTTGAAACTAGCTGACGAGCAGCGAACGTGCGTCCTCCGTCAAGCGACTCGGTCAGATAAAGCCCGCGCTCGCCCGCCACGCCTTCCGTATACCACAAAACTCTGAGCTTGCCATTCTCTGCGGCCAACAAAGCCGGGCCTGAAACCGGACAACCCGCGATGACCCACTGATCGTCGCTCACAATCGCGGGAGCGGAAAAGGTTTGTCCTTTATCAACTGATGAAGCGACGGCGATGTGTCTGTAATCGCCTTTCAAAACCTGTCGCCAGCCGACGTAGATGCGACCGTCCGGCGCGACCGCGAGAGCCGTCTTGCAGCATGGACAGGCTTCGCGCGCGACCAATTGATTGCGCGAGACTGTGCGCCCGCCGTCTTCGGAGTAAGCCGTGAAGAGTTCACGATTGCTCTCCATCGCGTGCATTTCGCCCCTGTGTTTTTCAGTCGGCGCAGCCGGACTCAGATTGCGCTCGTCAAGCCAGGCGAGATAAATACGGCCATCTTTATCAAGAGTCATCGAGTGCATACCATGAACAGCAGGCTTCTCATCATCATTTATCTTCACGGGCGGCTCGAAACTCACGCCGCCATCGCGCGAGGTTGAAAGATAAAGATTGCTTTCATGCCCCTGAGATTTTATGCGCGCCGTCCACGCGACGTGAATCGCGGCATCTGCTCCGACCGCGACACTCGGCGGGTCGCCGCGCCACGCCGTTGCAAGTCCCACTTCGGGATTGACGCGCACGGGCGTGGCGGCCTGCGTTCCATCGGGATTAATCTTTTTGAGGAGCACATCCGCCTGACCCTCCGCGCGATGCTCGACCCAGACGACGAAGGCAGAGCCGTCGCGCGCCATCGCCACGGCAGGCTCAGCCGCGTCAGTGTTCTCCGCCGAGACGCGCACGGGCTGCGGCGCGCTTGCTGCCTTCTCCGGCACATTTCTCTGCTGCGTGCAGCCCGACATGCACGAGAATAAAAATATCGCGCAGGCTGTCAGCATAAAATTTTTCATCATCAATCTTATCCTCAAAATAATTTAGCCACAGAGAACACAGAGGTCACAGAGGTAAAAAGATGCCACTCATTTGTCTTGAATTATTTTTCTCTGTGCTCTCTGTGTTCTCTGTGGCTAATTTATAAAACTCAATAACTGAATCGTAGCCCGAATTGAATCTGGCGCGGGTCGCTCGCGGCGGTCGGCAGGCCGAAGGTCGTGCGCGGCAGCGTTCCAGTGCCGAAAGTGTTGTTCGGGATTTGCAAATTCGCGCGATTGAAGACGTTAAAGCCTTCGACCAGAGCTTCCAGTTTGAGCCGCTCTGTGAAATTAAATCGGCGGCTCACACGCAGGTCGAGCGACGCGAAGTCAAAGCCGCGTCCGGTGTTGCGCCCGACGCCGACCGGGCGGTCGTTAAAATTCGTGTCGTTGTTGCGGTCTGCGCCGAGCAGAATATTGAAAGGCAGCCGCGAAGCGTATGTGAAAATATAGTTCAGCTCAAAACCTTCGAGCGCGCGGCGAAAGCCAGTCGCATTCGCCGTTCGCGGAGCTTCGAGCGAGCCGCTCAAGGTGAAGCGATGACGCTGGTCGTTGTCCGACAGGCCGCGATCATCGCGCAGGTTGAAGTTATCTTGCGGCGTGCTGAAAAAGAAGTTGCCCGCGTCGTCAATCGTTTTCGAGAAAGTGTAAGAAGCGCGCAGGCTCGCCCAACGCGACGCGCGCTTGTTAAAGGTGACGACGAGGCCGTTGTAGTAAGAATCGCCGTTGCTTTCAGCGCGTCCGATGTTGCCGAAGTTCGGATTCGGTCGCCCGAGATTCGGCACGCCCGCCGAAGCCGGAAAGCGCGGCACGTTGACATTGCGCGAGAGAATCAAGTGCAGCCCGCGCAAGTGCAGATAACCAACCGAGACGGAAGCCCGACCGGGCAGCTCGCGCTCGATCTGAAAATTTATCTGTTCGCCGTAACTGCTTTCGATGTCCGGGTCAATGATGGTGATGTTCGGTTTCGTGTTCAAGACTGTCGGGAATGCCGCGAGCACATTCGGAAAGACGGGCGCGCCCGCGTCTGTGCGCGCGAGCTGCGCGACGAGATACTTTGAGCCGTCACGCTGCAAAGCGTTCGAGGTCGCGCGAAGCGGAATGCGGTCGTAATACAGCCCTGCGCTCAAACGAAAAACAGTCTTGCGGTCTCCCGGCGCATACGCGATGCCGAGACGCGGCGCGAAGTTATTCGTATCCGTGTTAATCGGATTAGGAAGAAACTGCGCGTCGTAACGCAAGCCCATGTTGATGGTCAAATCCGTGCGTGGCTTCCACTCGTCCTGTATGAAGAGGCCGAGGTTCGGGTTCGACTGAAATTGCGACGGCGCGCCGAAGGCTTGCTGGAATTGCGAGTAGTTGCCAGTCAGAAAATTCGCCAGCGTCGTGAAAGTGTAGACGCCCTGCAACGCGCCGGGAAAAAATATGTTGACGCGATTGTAGAGAAAATCCACTCCGCCTTTGAGCGAGTGCGAGCCGCGCTGTGTCGCCACGTTATCAACCGCTTCAAAAAGGTCTATGTCGCGCGCGAGCGGCGAGAAGGTCGCCGTGCCGAAACTCGCCACGCCCGTGATGTTGACCGCCGGGCCGATACTGTCATTGACCGGAGCGGTCAGGCGGCTGCGCGTATATTGAAAGCGAGCCTCGTTGATTGTGCGCGAAGAGATATTCGTCACAGCATTAATCGCAAACGTCTGATCGAGATCGCCCAGAGCCGTGCCGCGACTGACCGCGTTAAGGCCGCCGACATTGCGCGAGTTTGAAGCCGAAATATCGTAAAGACTATATCGCGCCGTGAGCAGATTCGAGTTGTTCAGCTTGTGGTCAACGCGCGCGAAAAAGTTGGTCGCGTCGTAGCCGCTCGGCACAAGCCCCGTCTCTATGCGCGGGGCGCGAAAGCCCGTCGCGTTGAGCCGCGCGTTGATGCTCGGGACGGCGGCGGGCGCGATGGTGATGACGGCTGAATCATTGCGCCGCGTCTGTTCAAAGTTAGTGAAGAGAAAAGTCCTGTCGCGCTTGATGGGGCCGCCGATGCTCAAGCCATACTGCGCCTGCGTCAGTGGGTCTTTGGACGAGGCGAGGGGATTGCGCGCATCGAATCTCTGCGTGCGAAAAAATCCGTAAGCCCGACCGCGCCAAACGTTCGTGCCGGATTGCGTGATGATGTTGACGACGCCGCTCGAAGCGCGGCTAAACTCCGCGATGCCGCCCGACGTGACGACCTGAAATTCGCGTATCACTTCTTCGCCGTAAAAAGTTCCGGCCAGATCGGCTGCGTCATCGTTGGCCGAGAGGCCGTCAACAATAAAACTGTTGTTGAGATTTCGCTGTCCGGCGATGGAGATGCCCTGACCGGGCACGGCAGAGGTCTCTGCGAATCTCTGTATGCTGCCGGTATTCGTGCGCGAAACTCCGGGGACGAGCAGTGCGAGGTCGAGCGTGTTGCGACCATTGAGAGGCAAGCGATCAAGCTCGTCCGGTAAAATCGTTTCCGAGACTTGCGTGCGCGCGGTTTCAATCACTGGAATCTCAATCGAGTTGACGGAAACCTGCGCGGTGACTGAGGCGACCGCGAGCTTGATCGGCACGTCGAGCGTTTGACCGACGGTCAGCGTCAGATTCTCGCTGACGGGCGCGAACCCTGACTGCTCAATCTTCAACACGTAAGAACCGGCGACGAGATTTGGAAAGCGAAAGCGTCCCTCCCCATCGCTCATGGTCGAGGTGGAAATGTTTCTCTCAGTGTTCGTCGCCACGACCACCGCGCCGCCGACGCCCGCTCCGTTCGGGTCTTCGATGCGTCCGCTCAAAGTCGCGGAGGTGACCGCCTGCTGAGCATGCGTTTGCATCACGTCCGTGCACAGAATAATGACCAACATCAGCGCGAGACGGACACACCGCCGCGCCTGATTGGGCTGATTCATAATCGCTCCTCTTCATCATTTCATACAGAAATGCCTGCACACGTCAGCCGTCTCATGAAAAATCAACGACGATGCTCATGCCGCCTGGCTCTTACAAAAGAGCAGGCGACACACAAGCTCTGACGCTCTGTGTGCATTGAATAGCGGAAGGCCGAAAGCGCGCGAAAACTTTTATCGGGCTGATGCGAAATCAGACCTCAGCTTGCAGACGAAAAGTTTACGAGTCGGCTTCACGGTCAGCTTATGAAGTCGGAAGCGATGAAGGGCGGAGCGCGCGGCCTGGCTTGCCTGCGCCACTGTGTTTGCAGAAAGAGCGGACGGGATGTTTGATTGAAAATTGAACGAAGATCGGGCGGGCGCGGCCTGCTCTCGTGGCCTAAGAGAGCCAGTTCGCGCGAGCGGCGCACTTGTGAAAACGCTCCGACGCCCGCGCAGCATTCCATCCCGCACGGACGCGAGAAAGCATCGGCTCGAACGCTCGTCTGATGAAGCGGAACGGGTTTATAGAGCAGCGTGGCGGACAGCTTGTTTAAGTTGCCAGCGTCGCAATGCGCCGTCAATTCATTGTTGATAGCTGAATCTTCTTGAACAAAAGATTCAACCCTCACGGTCAGCTCGCCCGCGTCCGGCATTTCGGACATCTCGTGATCGCCGTGCTCACAATGCGATTCCGGCACAGGCGTCTGCGCGGGCTGCTCGAAAGAGACGGGGCAAGCTGCGGTCGAACAACTCCCGCTCGCGCAGCATGGCATCGAGCAGGCGTGCGCGTGCGAGTAGATGCTGAACGGAGCGAAGGCCGACAGCACGGAGAGCGTCAACGCCGCCGCCGCAATTTTTCGCAAGGCGACGCGAGGCCAAAGCATCCGCAAAATTTGGGGACGAAGCTGCACTGCGTGAATCACTCGAAAGCGAGGCCGATAACAACCAGAGCAAACGGATTCTGTCACACGCCGCGCCCGCGTGGCAATAGACGGAATGGCGAATTTGAGATTTCAAATTTCAAATTTTGATTTAGCCGCCGCTTACGCCGGGCAGGGTTTCGACTTCGCGCAGGACATCGTTCGGCTGCCAGTCGTTGCCGTTGTAGACTTTATAAACTTTGCCGTCGGGCGCGATGATGGCCGTGCGCAGAGAGTGTGTGATCTGTTGCTTCTCTTCAAAATAGGTGAGACCGAAATATTCGGCGATGCGCTTGATCTCATCGGGCTTGCCGGTGGCGAATTCCCAGTGCGTGAATTTTTCCTGCGCGTACTGACCCGTGTGCGCCGCGCCGTAACTGCGCAAGACCTTCGGCGTGTCGTAGGCCGGATCAATCGTGATGCTCAAGAGATGCGTGCGCTCCTTCAAGGCCGGATTGGCCTGCATCTTCTGGCTGAGGTCTGCGAAGTTTGTGCTCATCAGCGTGCAGAACTGCGGCAAGGGGCAGCGCGTGTAAATGAAAGTCAAGAGCAGAGCCTTGCCGCGATACTGGCGCAGGCTGATGCGCTTGCCGTCCTGATTTACGAGCGTGAAGTCAGGGATTTCCTGCCCGACTTTTGAAAGCTCAGGCGCGTCAGCCGGGCTTGAGTTGACCGTATCGCCCGCAGCCGAGCTGATGACGATGCCTTCGAGCCAGAAAGAGTTCGTGTCAACCACCAGAGTCGCGTTGACCTTGCTGCCGGGCGCGAGCACGTCAAACGCCCAATCATCCTTGAGCGGGAAAGGCATCGTCATCCCCGGCATGTAACCTTCGATGTCATCATGCGAGATGGTCACTTCCTTTTTCGCTTTATCAACGGCGACGACCGTGCCCTTCAACTCGTAACGCTTGGCCTGCGCAGAAGCCTTCCGCTCTGCGTGCTGGCAGGCGAGCGACGCGACGGAAATGAGCAGGAGCAGTGCGGGCAAAAGCAGACGCGCGCGCAGAAATTTACTGGCTGTTAAGAAAAATTTGTTCTTCATATGAAACCAAATGCTGGCAAATGAATTAATCAGTCGCGGAGCGACGCTATATCAGTAGCCCACAGCGCAAGCTGTGGGCTACTGATATGACGCTACTCCGTAGCTCTGAATATGTTGCTACTCCGTAGCTTTAATTATCTCAAGCTACCGGTTCTGTAGCTGTTCATTATAAAGCTGCCGATAAACTCTCAGGTTAGACATGATTTTATAGACGTAATCCTTCGATTGCGCAAAGCCGATCTCAGGCACGTAGCGATCCGGGTCGTTCGAGCGTGCGCGCGCGACCCAACGCGCGACGTTATCCTCGCCACCATTGTATGAAGCGGCGACGGCCTGCGGCATGTTCGGAAAGAGCTTGAAGAGATTGCCGAGGTATTGCGAGCCGAAGAGAATCGCCGCGCGCGGATTATAAAGATCGTCCTGACGAAAGCTCTGCTTGCCGAGCTGCGACGCGATGGTGTTGGCCGTGGCCGGAATAAACTGCATCAAGCCGCGCGCGGCTGAGACGGATTTGGCGTCCGCGCGAAATCTGGACTCCTGACGCATGATTGAGAGAATGAAACGCGAATCCACTCCGCGCGGCTGCGCGTATTCGTTAATCGTTTTCGCAAACGGCGCGGGATACAACAGCTCCGCCATCTCGCGCGGGGCAAGCTCTATCAGGTAATCGCGGGGCACATTTTTCCAGAGCGGCTCGGCATAACGAACAGCATGCTCGGCCAGCTCGCCGCGCTTGAAAAGCACTGCGAGCGTGTATGCTTCGTCGCGCGAAAGATTCGCGGCGCGCGCCGCCGTTGTCGCTTTTGAAGAATCATCCGCGACAGCTTTGCTCTCATCCGAAAAATTTTGAGCCGCCGCCAGAGCGGGCGCGCCTTCGTCATAAAGACCAAGAAAAAGAAGCTCGTCGGCCAACGCTTTCGTCGGCGAGGCGGAAGCTGTTTGAGTGGTTTCGTCCGTCAAGACGTTCTGCCGCCCGACCGTCATCAGCTTCGACGTGGGAAGCGTGCTGTAAGCCGGAAGCGCGGCGTATGCGCGCCGTGCTATGTCGAGCAACTCGCGCGTGATGCTCTGATCTTCGGTCAGGCGAAGCGCGCTCTGCGCGGCGATGCGCGCCTTCTCGGCCTGCGCAACGGCCAGAGCTTGCTGCGCCTCCTGTCGCAAGCTTTCGAGGCGGGGCGTGATAAGGCCGCGCGTCTTCTCATTCAGAGCTAAAGCGCGCAGCCGCTCGGTCGCGCGCCCGCCGTAGTAATCATTTCGCCCGTCAGGAATTTCAAGATAAGCCTTGACCGCTTCATCCGTGCGCCCCATCTGCTCAAGCACGTAAGCGCGCATGAATGAGACTTCCGCCGTCGTCGTTCCTTCGGGCACGCGCATGCCGCCGAGGTCTGCTTCTGCGCGCAAGGCTTCCAAATCCGCGAGCGCGTGCGGCCAATCACCGCGAGCTAAATAAATTCTCGCGCGTGCAAAGAGCGCGAGCGCACCGGGAAGCTGTCCCTTGAATCTGTTGCGCGTCTGCTCAATCCAGTTGAGGGCGTCATCGTCGCGCCCGCCGTCGCGCAGTGCGTCAATGATGTTGAGATATGAGCGTTCGGGATTCTCCGCGTTCGGATAGCGTTCGACGAAGCGGCGATAACCGGCGACTGCTTCATCCGTGCGTTTGAGGCGAGAGAGCGATGAGGCCGCGAAGCCGAGCGCGTCCTGCGCCGATTTGCTCTCAGGGAATTTGTCCAGGACGCGCTGAAGAGAGGCGAGCGCGTCTTCGTATTTTCCATCCTGATAAAATGTGCGCCCGATTTGATAAAGAGCGTCCGCCACATTCGCGCTCTGCGGATAACGCTCGACGATGGCCGCGTAGTGAAGGCGCGCATGCGCGAAATCTCGATTGAAGTGATAAATCTGAGCGCGGCGCAGGTGCTCTGTTTCGGCAAGCTGCGGCGCGCTCTTTTCGGCGGCCTCTTCGCCGCCGCTGTCGAGCGCGTCGAGTCCGCGCGCGGCTGCGAGGGCGAAATCGTCCGGGCGCGTCGCGTCGGGAAGCTGTGTGATGAGCGTGTTGAAAGTCTCGCGCGCTTGCTCAGGCTGATTGGCGAGCAAGTAGGCGCGGCCTAAAAGAGCCTGCGCCTCACGCGCGGTCTGGCCGACTTTGGATTGGCTGCGCTGTTTCAGCTCATAAATCGCAGCCGGATAATCTCCGCTCTCGAAAAGGCTTTCGGCGAGCCGCGCGCTCGCGGCATCACGCAATAAACTTTCGGGAGCGTTCACGAGCAGCATGCGAAGCTGCTCGCGCTCTAAAGTCAGATTGCCGGTCATCCGCGCGAACTGCGCCAGATGCCAGAGCGCGTACTGTGAGAGCAGAGCATTGCGCGCCACCACTCGCTGGTAATTGACGGCGGCAGAGGCGCGGTCGCCGCTTCTTTCTGAAAGCCGCGCCAGAAGATAATCGTAGTTGTTGAGCGCGAAAAGATTCGGGTCGGCCAATCGCCAAGTCTGTAGCTGGTTGATGGCCGCAGCATAATCACCGCGCTCCATCGCCGCGCGCACAGCCTCGTGCCGCTCAAGCGGCGTTTGAGCGGAAGCGGTATGAAAGCCAAAAGCCGTTAAGAGAAATATCAGCGCGAAGCCGCGCCGTTTGAAATTTTGACGCATAAACCGATTATCATGCAGCCAGTCTCAATAGCTCAAGGCGTCCCGGCTTGCTTGCGCTCGAAAACAAAAATTTTACACGCGCCGGATTGAGAATGGGCTATAAGTTCTGAGGCGTTTCGTTGTAAGCTAATCGTCTAAAAGATGGCGTCACAAGAGAGCTTTATGCAAATGAGTGAAGAGGTAGGGCTGGCCGAGATGCTTGAGGGCGCGCCGGTCGCCGCAGAGATCAAGCGCGAAGTGGCCGCAGAGGTCGCGCGGCTCGTGAGTGAGCATGGCGTGCGCCCGTGTCTCGCGGTCGTGCGGGTCGGTGAAGACGCCGCCTCCGCCGTTTACGTGCAGAGCAAAGTTCGCACATCGGAAGAACTCGGCTTCAACTCGGAGCATCACGCGCTCGGAGTCGAAACGACGGAGGCGGAGCTGCTTGAGCTAGTCGCAAAACTGAACGCGCGCGATGATGTTGACGGAATACTGGTACAGCTTCCTCTGCCCCTTGCGATTGACGGGGTGCGCGTGCTCGAAGCGATTGATCCGGCGAAGGACGTGGACGGCTTTCATCCCGTCAACGTCGGGCTGCTGTCTTTGGGACAAGCGGTCATCGCGCCATGCACTCCGGCTGGAATCGTCGAATTGCTTGAGCGCAATCACGTCGAAATCGGCGGCGCGCGCGCCTGCATCGTCGGGCGCAGTCACATCGTCGGGCGGCCACTCGCGCAGCTTCTCTTACAAAGAGACGCGACCGTGACTATCTGTCATTCGCGGACGCGCGATTTGCCGCGCGTGACGCGCGAAGCGGACATCCTCGTCGCGGCCATCGGTCGCGCGGGCTTTATCAAAGGCGAACACATCAAGCCGGGCGCAACCGTCGTGGATGTCGGCATCAACCAAGTGACTGACGAGACGGAAGCCCGCGCGCTCTTCGGCGACGAAGCTGAAAAACGCCTGGCTGTCATCAAGCGTCGCGGCTTCACACTGGTCGGCGACGTGCATCCGTCGGAAGCCAAACGCGTGGCGGGCAAGCTGACGCCCGTTCCCGGCGGCGTGGGCTTGCTCACCGTCGCCATGCTGATGAAAAATACTCTGGCGGCGGCAAAGCGGAGAAGAGGCATCTGAAGAAGTGATGAGTAATGAGTAATGAGTGATGAGAGACAAGCTATTTGTCTTTCACTCATTACTTATTACTCATCACTCATCACTCTGAAAAATGTTACGTGTTGGCTTAACCGGCTCGATTGGTGTGGGCAAGTCTTTCGTCTCGGCTGTGCTTGGAGAGCTTGGCTGTCATGTGATTGATGCGGACGCGACGGCGCGCGAGGTCGTCGCGGCAGGCTCCGAAGGTTTAAAGAAAGTGGTCGAGACGTTCGGCGAATCCGTGTTGCAAGCCGATGGCACGCTCGACCGCGCGCGGCTGGGAGCGATCATTTTTGCAGACGAAAAGCAGAGACAGCTATTGAACGCAATCCTGCATCCTTTTATCATTGCGGCGCAGGACGAGCAGCTCAGAGAATGGGAAGCCGTTGATCCGGACGGCATTGGGGTGGTTGACGCGGCGTTGATGATCGAATCGGGCGGATACCTTCGCTTTGATAAATTGATAGTGGTTCACTGTCGTCCCGAAGTTCAGCTCGCAAGGCTGATGGCGCGCAACAATCTCACGCGGGAAGAGGCGGAACAAAGAGTCCGCGCGCAGATGCCGCAGGAAGAGAAGATGCGTTACGCGGATTTTTTGATAGACAATTCGGGCGACGTGGCCGAGACGCGCAAGCAAACTGAGGAAGTCTATCAAGCCTTGCGCGCGTTGAGCTTGAAATAGGGCAAGTTGTTAGTCATCAAGTTAAATCGAACCGCAGAGGCGCAGAGAAGCATGAAAGATTCAGCAACATCAAAGGGGCTCTGATGTTTCTTCAATCTGTTTTCTCCCTGCGGCTCTGCGGTGAAAAGCTAACTGGTAACTTGAGTCTGAATAAATGAGAAGAGGCGTGGCAATTCGTTCCCAATCCGTCAAACAAAATTCGCGTCGGCGAAGCTGGCTTTCGTCTCTCACTTTCCGCGTGTGTGCGAGCCTGCTGTTGTGCCTGTCTTTGACTCTGACCGGATGTTTGCAGATGAATGAGGGCGAGCCTTATTACGGGCGCGTGACGACGCCGCGCGCACAGGAGTTTCGTTGGAGCGACGGCGGCCTGCCGCAGACATTTGATCCGGCTCTGGCCGCCGCGCCGCCGGACACGGATGCCGTCCGCGCTCTGTTTGAAGGCTTGACGGATTACGACCCGCAGACGCTCGCGGCTGTGCCGGGCGTGGCCGCGCGCTGGGAAGCTTCCGATGACAAACGCGTGTGGACTTTTTATTTGCGGCGTGACGCGCGCTGGTCGAACGGCGATGCCGTGACGGCGAGCGATTTTGTGCGCTCTTGGCAGCGAAGTCTGGGACTCGGCACGCGCGCCCCGCACGCGCACCTGCTGGAAAACATCGTCGGCGCGAGTCCGCTACCGCAGCCCGCGACGATGGCTGCGACGGAACAGGCCACAACAGCCGCCGCCGCCGCTCCATCTCAAACTCCGAAACGCGCGACTGAAAAAAATGTTAATGACAAGAGCGCGGTTGTGCGTGAGTCGAAAAAAGATACTGCTCAAAGCGTGCCGGCGTTCGGGGCTGAAGCGGTGAACGATTACACCTTGCGCGTGCGGCTTCAACAGCCGGATGAAAATTTCCCCGCGCTCGTCGCGCATCCGATCTTTCGCCCGGTGCATAACGTGCGTGTGGAAGAGGGCACGACCGCGTTGGCCGAGCCGATTGTCTCGAACGGGCCGTTCAGATTGACTCAGGTGGCGAGCGACGGCGTGACGCTTGAGCGCGCGCCGAGCTATTGGGACGCGCAGACTGTCAATCTCAATCGCGTGCGCTTTATCCAGACGGGGAGCGCGGAAGAGGCTCTTGACAGGTATCGGGCGGGGGATGTGGACGCGGTCACCAACGCGGGCTTTGAGCCTCTGGCTTTAAAACTGCTCGCGCCGTACAAAGATTTTCGCCGCGCGACTTTCGGCGCGCTCACCTTCTACAAATTCAATACGGAACGCACGCCTTTCAACGACGTGCGCGTGCGCGAGGCTCTGGCGATTGCGATTGACCGCGAGCGTATCAGCGAGGATCAGATGGACGGCGCGAGCGAGCCTGCTCAAACTTTTCTGCCGACGCAAAGCTCTGACGCCGCGAGCGCAAACGCAGCCAATTCAAATAACGGCGAGGCTGCCGCGCTCTCTCATGACATCGCGCGCGCGCGAAATCTGCTGGCCGAAGCAGGGTATCCGCAGGGCGCAGGCTTCCCGCGCGTCCGTCTGCTCGTCAATCGCAATGAGCAGCAGCGTCAGATAGCGCAGTCAATCGCCGCCATGTGGCGCAAAGCTCTCGGCGTCGAGACCGAAGTGATTTTGAAAAACTGGGACGAGTACGAGGCGGCTGTGAGCGCGGGCGATTACGATGTCGTGCGCAAAGGGATGGTCATGCAGACGATGGACGAAGCCTCGAACATGCGCGTGATGTTTGAAGAGGACGCGACGGAAGTCGCCTCGAATAGCACGCCAGAGGCGAAAGAGTCGGCCAGCCCTTCCGCTAACGGAGCGAAAGAGAAGCCCAATGAGAAGAGCGGCGCGGAGATTCAAGCTCCGCCGCCGCCTTTGCGGCAACCGATTATGTCACAGGCCGCCGCGCTCAAAGAGCTGCCCGCGATTCCCATTTATTTCGCCTCGTCTTATTCGCTGGTGAAACCTTACGTCGTCGGCTTTGATAACAACCTGCTCGACGCGCCGTCGCTCAAACGCGTGCGGCTCGACACCTCGTGGCAAGCCCCGAAACGCAAGGAGGCCGTGTGGTTTAAGGTCGGCGAGTGAGAGGGATTTACGAAAACTTGGAAAAGCAACGCTGCGCGGGATTCGAGGCATCGGTTAAATTGTCACGAGTGAAGAGGATACATCTTGATTAGAGTAGCTTCGCGTGATACCTTGAGAGCAACATTTGCGCTTTGGAAACAATTTCTCCCCGTTCGCGTCCGTAGTAGTGGATTAAGCATTAATTCATTCCTCCGCCCGGATCATTAAAGAGGAGTTCCGACATGTCAATCATTTACTCCAGCAAGTTTCGTTTGGCCGTAGGGCTGGCCGCCCTCGCGCTCATCATCGCGGGCTGCACCGCCTCTGCGAGCAATCAGATGTACTTCGGCAAGGCCGTCCCGCCGACAGATAATACGCTGCATTACGTCTCCGGCTCTGAGCCTGAATCGCTCGACCCGCAGATCGGCACGGGACAACCGGAAGCGCGTATCTACATGGCGCTCTTTGAAGGCTTGACCGAGTATCACCCGAAGACGATGGCTCCGATTCCGGCCATCGCCGAGAGCTGGGACGTGAATCACGACTCGTCGGAGTTTATCTTCCACCTGCGCAAGAACGCGCGCTGGTCAAACGGCGACCCGATTACGGCGCGCGATTTCGTCTACAGCCTGCGTCGCGGCCTCTCGCCGGAACTGGCCGCGCGCAACGCTTATCTGGCGTATTACGTCAAGTACGCGCAGGGCTACAACGAGGGCGGCTCGTTCGTGCGCGACCCGAAAACGGGAAACTTTCTGCTGGCGAAAGATTATAAGAAGGGCGAGAAGAAAGAGGATGCGCCGCATACCGAACCCGTCGCCCCTGCCGTCGAAGCAGGCGCGGAGCAGAGCGCAACCGCCGCCGAGACGGAGTTTCATAACTTCATCAAATTGCCTGAGCGACTGGTTGTGCCGAGCACCGATAAAGAGCGCGCCGCACTGCTCGCCCTAAAGGACGCAGATGCGCAGTACGATAATACAAAGCTGAAACAGGATATTGCCGGTAAAGAGTTCGTGCCGGTCAAGGCCGAGGACGTGGGCATCGAGGCGGTTAATGACTATACGCTCCGCATTACGCTGACACAGTCCGCGCCTTTCTTTCTCGGTCTGACTCCGCATCAATTTTTCCGCGCCGTGCCGGAGAAGGCCATCGAGCAGGCGAAGAAAAATCATCGGGACTGGACTGAGCCGCAGCACATCGTGACCTGCGGGCCGTTCAAAATGGAGACGTGGAAGCCTTATGACAAGCTCGTCGTCGTGCGCGACCCGATGTACTGGGATGCCGCGCACGTCGGGCTGGATCGCATCGCTTTTTATCCCAGCGATGAAAACCCCACCATCATGAATATGTATAAGGCCGGACAGGTTGACGCGGTGCTGAATCACACCGTCCCGGCAGCCTGGCTCGATGTCGTTCGTCCGTTGAAAGATTACATGGACGCGCCGGAAGTGGCGACCGAGTATTACCAGATCAATATCAAGAAGCCGCCGATGAATGACAAGCGCGTGCGCAAGGCTTTCAACATGGCGATTGACAAGGACGCGCTCGCCAAGTGGCGGCGGATCGTTAAGCCGCTGACGGCTTTTACGCCCGAAGGCATTTTCCCCGGCTATCCGCGACCGACGGGCGATGGCTTCGATCCGGCCAAAGCCAAACAGCTTTTGGCCGAAGCCGGATACAAAGACGCAAACGGCAATTATGATCCCAAGAAGTTTCCGATTGACGAGATCAGCATTACTTACAATACGCAGGAATCGAATCAGGCCGTCGCCGAATTCGTGCAGGCGCAATGGAAGCAGAATCTGGGGCTGACCGTGCCGCTCAATAACATGGAATGGAAAACATTCCTGGACATGCGCGCGAAGGTGCAGTACAGCGGGTTCTCTCGCGCCGGCTGGGTCGGCGACTATATGGACCCGTTCACGTTTCTCAATCTCTTCTACACGCCTGCCGGAGACAACGGCACGGGCTGGTGGGATAAGAAATACGTGGACATGCTGGACAAGGCCAACGCTGAGCTTGACCCGCAAAAGCGTTATCAGTTGCTTGCCGAAGCTGAAAAATACATGCTTGATGAGCAGCCGGTGATTCCGCTTCTCACCGCTGCCACCAACTGGGTCAAGAAGCCTTACGTCAAAGGCATGTTTCCCAACCCGCAGACGCTCATTGCCTGGAAATTCGTGTACATCGAGCGCGACCCGAGCAAATGGGATAATGGCGTGCCGGACATGGTGAGCCATCCGGGCGAGTTCGGCCCGAACTATTAGTAACGAGTTGAAGACGGCCAACGCGACCGGTCACTGATTTCTCGCAGCTTTTTCAGAAGAGGTGCAGACATGCTCCGTTTCATTCTTCGCCGTTTAATCGTCACCGTGCCGATGGTGATTATCGTCGTCAGCCTGACGTGGGGCTTGATTCGGCTCGCGCCGGGAAATTTTTATACGAGTGAGAAAGCCATTCCGGCGGCGATCAAAAAGAATCTCGATGAAAAATACGGCCTCGATAAGCCCTGGTACGTGCAATATGGCCGGATGTTGAAGAACATCTTGAAGCTCGACTTCGGCACGTCGTTGAAGTATCAGGGGCAATCCGTCAATGCGATTCTGGCGCGCTCTCTGCCCGTCTCGGCCACGCTCGGCATCCTGGCTTACCTGCTCGCGCTGATCGTCGGCGTCACGGCTGGCACGCTCGCGGCCTTGAAACAGAATTCGCGGCTCGATTACGCTTCGATGGCTCTGGCGATGCTCGGCATCTCACTGCCGAACTTCGTCTTGGGTCCGATTCTGGTGCTGATTTTTTCGCTCACGCTCTTCCTTTTACCGCCGACGCGGTGGGGCGGCTTTCCGTCCGTCAATCTGATCTTGCCCGTGATTACGCTCTCAGCCGTCTACATGGCCTACATCGCGCGGCTGACGCGCTCAGGCATGCTCGAAGTTTTGAGAGCCGATTACATTCGCACGGCGCGCGCCAAAGGTTTGAGCGAAAGGAATGTGGTCTTGCGTCACGCCCTGCGCGGCGGATTGATGCCGGTGGTTTCGTACACGGGACCCGCGCTCGCTTTTCTGATCGCCGGAACAGTAGTGGTGGAACGCATCTTCGTCTATCCGGGACTCGGAACTTATTTTCTCAACGCCTGTCTGAACCGGGACGAACCGCTCATTATCGGCATCGTCGCGTTCGTTTCGATCTCGGTCTTGATCTTCAATCTGCTGGTTGACATCGCTTACGGATTTATTGATCCGCGCATACGGTACTAGAAGCCATGAACGACGAACGACCTGACAAGATAAAAGAGCCGTCGCCGACTGAGCCTGCGTTTGACACGCTCGGCACGCCGCCCCAGCCGCCCGTGCGCTCGCGTGAGGGCGACATCACGAGGCCGACCAACGAATTGGCGGTCGGCGAGGGAGATGTCCGCACGGCTGAGCGCGGCGAGGGAGCGTTTGTCGCCGGAACTTCGCTGTGGCGTGATGCCTGGAAGAGACTGTTGAAAAACAAGCTGGCCGTCTTTGGACTGATCGTCGTGGCGGTTATCACCATCGTCTGTCTCATCGGCCCGCCGATTCTGAAGAAGCTCACCGGCTTCGATTACTCTTACATTCCGACTGATTCGAACCTGACTAAATCTTTCCCGCCGTTCACTGCGCCGAACGGCGCTTTCTCGTGGCTGCATCCGATGGGAACGGATAACGCCGGGCGCGATATTCTGGCGCGCGTGCTTTTGGGAGGCCAAATCTCTCTGATGGTCGGAATCATCTCGACCATCGTCTCGCTGATTATCGGCGTCTCGTATGGCGCGACGGCGGGTTACCTGGGCGGCAAGGTTGACGATGTGATGATGCGTATCGTGGACGTGCTCTATTCTTTGCCGTACATCATCCTGGTCGTCGTGCTGTTGGCGATGTTCGGCAGCAAGTCGGCGATAAGCCAGTTAGTCCTGCTCTTCATCGCTCTTGGCGCGATCTCGTGGCTGACGATGGCGCGCATCGTGCGCGGGCAAGTCATGTCGCTCAAGAATCAGGAGTTTGTGACGGCGGCGCGCGCCACCGGAGTCTCGACCACGAAAATCATCTTTCGTCATCTCGTCCCGAACACGCTCGGCCCCGTGATTGTGTACGCGACGCTGACGATTCCGCAGGTCATGTTGTCCGAAGCTTTTCTCTCATTTCTCGGATTCGGCGTCCAAGCTCCCCTTGCTTCGTGGGGCAGTCTGGCGAATGACGGCGTGCGGAACATAGCCATCTTTCCGTGGCAACTGATTTTTCCCGGCGTCACAATGGCGCTTGCGCTCTTCTCTCTAAACTTTCTCGGCGACGGCTTGCGCGACGCCCTCGACCCGCAGATGCGAAAGGTTTGATAAGAGTGTTAAGTGATAAGTGATGAGTGATAAGAAAAGCTTTTAAGTCTTATCTCATCACTTATCGCTTATCACTTATCACTTAAAAAAGATGAGTGGTCGCAACGGAAACATACTCGAAATCAGAGACCTGCGCACGTATTTTCAAACAGAGGATGGGACGGTCAAAGCCGTTGACGGGATTGATCTCGTTTTGAAGCGCGGCGAAACTCTCGGCATCGTCGGTGAATCAGGCTCCGGCAAATCCGTCACTAATCTCTCGATCATCCGGCTCATCCCGGACCCTCCGGGCAAAATCGTTTCGGGCGAGATTATCTTTGACGGTCAGGATATTTTGCTCCTGCCGACCGAAGAGGTGCGCAAGATTCGCGGCAAGCGCATCGCCATGATCTTTCAAGACCCGATGACTTCGCTCAATCCCTTCATGCGTATCTCGAAGCAGTTGATGGAACTCACCGAGCTGCATCTGGGCTACACCAGCGATCAGGCTTACGAGCATGCCATCAAGATGCTCGAAACGGTCGGCATCCCGGATGCGCGTGCGCGCGTTGACAGCTACCCGCACGAATTTTCCGGCGGCATGCGGCAGCGCGTGATGATTGCGATGGCTTTGTCGTGTCAGCCGGAACTGTTAATCGCGGACGAGCCGACGACCGCGCTCGACGTGACGATTCAGGCGCAGATTCTTGAGCTGATAAAATCTTTGAAGCAAGAGACGGGGACGAGCGTGATTCTCATCACGCATGACCTCGGCGTCGTGGCGGGCATGACCGATCACATCATCGTCATGTACGCGGGCAAAGTGTTCGAGCAGGCGCGAACGCGCGAGCTTTTCGCCACGCCCGGCAACCCGTACACGAAAGGCTTGCTCCGTTCAGTTCCAGACCCGACTTCGGAGCAGGGCGACCTTTATCAAATTCCGGGCTTGCCGCCCGATGTCGCGCATCTCCCGCCGGGCTGCCCGTTCGCGGCGCGTTGCGAGCGCGCGGAGGATATTTGTCGCCGCGAGTTTCCACCCTTCGTCGCGCTCACGCCCGATCATCATTCGCTCTGCCACTTCGCGCAAGAAGTGTACGCGATTTCAAAGCAGGAGCTTGCCGCGCGCGGCGCAAAGCAGGAACAGGTTCTCGATCTCGACTAGCAGGACACGGAATCAACAGATGACGACTCAACCGACTGACAACGCCGCGATGAATCGCATGCCGCCCCCGCTGCAACCAGAAGAGGGAACAGAACTGATCGCCATCCGCGATCTCAAAGTCCATTTCAATCTGGGCGGCGGCACGATTCTGGACAAGCTGGTCGGCGGCAGCCCCGTGCGCCGCGTCGTCAAAGCGGTTGACGGAGTCTCGATTGACATTTATCCGGGCGAGACTCTGGGACTCGTCGGCGAATCCGGCTGCGGCAAATCCACACTGGGGCGCGCCCTCTTGCGTCTGACCGAGCCGACCGGCGGGCAGGTTTTTTATAAAGGCAAAGACCTCGCGCATCTCTCCAAAAGCGCCATGCGCGACCAGCGCAAGTATCTGCAAATGATTTTCCAGGACCCGTATGCCTCATTGAATCCGCGCATGACGGTCGGGCAGATTATCGGCGAGCCGCTTGAGACTTTTCGTCTCGCGCGCGGCAAGTCGGTTGACCAGCGCGTGCAGGAATTGATGGAGACTGTCGGCTTAAGCCGACGCTTCCTCAAGCGTTACCCGCACGAGTTTTCCGGCGGGCAGCGTCAACGCATCGGCATCGCTCGCGCCCTCGCCGTTGACCCCGACTTTATCGTCGCGGACGAACCTATCTCGGCTTTGGACGTTTCGATTCAGGCGCAGATCATGAATCTCATGGAACGCCTGCAACGCGAAAAGAATCTCACGTATCTTTTCATCTCGCATGACCTGCGGGCGATTCGCCACGTCTCGGACAGAGTCGCCGTGATGTATCTCGGCAAGCTGGTCGAGATCGCTGACGCCAAGACTATTTACTACGAGCCGCTGATGCCTTACACGAAGGCTCTCATCTCGGCTGTGCCCGTGCCCGACCCTGAGATAGAATCCACGCGTCAACGCATCGTGCTCGAAGGCGACGTGCCTTCGCCGATTAATCCCCCACCGGGCTGTCGCTTTCACACGCGCTGCCCGTATGCGATTCCGGCCTGTCAGGAAGTCGTTCCCCCGCTCGCGGAGATCAAGCCCAATCACTTCGCGGCCTGTATCCGCATCAGCCCCGAACAACCCGATATAGACAAGGTCGCGCCGGGCGACGCGCCGGGCTTGAGAGATGCGCAGAACGTCATCGGTTCGTGAAAATTATTTAACATTAGTCGTTTTAATGAGATTGAGCTGATA
This sequence comes from Pyrinomonadaceae bacterium, assembly GCA_036403295.1. Lineage (GTDB taxonomy): Bacteria > Acidobacteriota > Blastocatellia > Pyrinomonadales > Pyrinomonadaceae > JACMLC01. Next base: position 60,243 of record DASWRG010000033.1, on the reverse strand, counting down.
AAAGCTTTGGCCTTCAGCTCATTTTGCCCTGTGTCCCTGCGATTTGCGCTTGCGACAGAGCGCGCTGGACACTTATACTCTAGCGTCTGGGTGGTGGCCGCTAAAACCCCATCCCGATCACGCTGAACCCGGCGCGTGTGCGGACGTGCCGAAATCTCAGAAAGCGGTGTGCCAACCTTCCAACCGCACTTCGGTTTAAAGACAATAGTGAGCTATCAGACGATGGATGAGCAGCAGGCTGCGCATGAGCGAGAGATAGAGCAAGTGCAGCCGCATGATGCGCCCGCAAACTGGACTGACGCGCAGAATTCTCTGGCGGCGGCGGCGGGTCTCTCAATCCTCCTCGTCGAAGGGCATCAACCGCCCGCGCTCGCCGTCTCGAACAACAATTCCATCTGTCATGCCTTTCAGACTTCTCCCACACACGCGCACCTCTGCGCGCCTTACTGCGGCGACGCGTTCAAGCGCGCGATGCAGGCAGGAGAGGTCACGCACTATCGTTGTCACGCCGGATTGCATTGCATAACGATGCCCGTCGAGCTGGAGTCGACAAGGAAACTGGCCGTCATCGGAGGCCGCGCGTTTCTGACGACTGCGGATTATCGCGCGCTGGCCGAGCGGATACGCGTCGGCGATCTGCAAGACATGCTGACGAGCGAGCTTTTCAGGAATGTGATTTTCGCAGCCCAACAGGACTTGAACGATCTGGCGAAGAGAGTCTCCGCTTCAATCGTCGAGTATCGAAATCAACCCGCCGGGACCGCTCCGCGCAAAGCACGCGCCGCCGCTTCCGCCTCAGCGAAAGAGACTGTCTCTTCCGCCGCGAAAGGGCAAGCCGTAATTTTTGCGAAAGAGAGGCTGCCGCCCGGCGCGCCGATTGACGAAGCCTGTCGCAAGGCCGTGCGCGCCATCGCCGAAAAATACCAGCTCGAATCGCTCGCCCTGCTGCTGCGCAGCAAAGACGTTTTCGGAGCCGCGCTGGCGACCGGCAGGTTCGCCTCTGAGCAGATAAATTTAAGCATCGAGGCGCACGACTCGCGTCTGCTCGACGCGGCGCGGCGCGGCGCGTCAGTCTTGATGACGGAGACGCCCGCCGGATTCGAGACGGCTGCGAGCGTCGGCGGCTTCAAACTCTCTGCGGGCAAAAAAGGGATCGAGCTTTTTCCGCTCGTCATCGAAGACGAGGTCAAAGGAGCTTTGCTCATCGCGGATGCCGTGCTTGACATTGAAAAGCGGCAGGCTCTCTCAAGCTTTTGCCGCGACCTCGTGCTCCCACTCGAAGTCTTGCGCTTGAAAGACGAGCTAAACAAACGCGCGCGGTTTGCCGACACGCTCCATACTTTTACGGCGGGCATCAATGTCAGCAATCCGGCTGAAACCTATTCGTCAATTCTGAAACATTCCGCCGCGCTGCTTCGCGCCGAGCGTAGCTCGCTGCTGGTTTACGACGAAGCTTCAAATGAACTGGCGGTCAAGGCCGCGTTCGGGCCGCGCGCGAAAGTGGCTGCGACGGAGCGCGTGCGTTTGGGCGACGGCATCTCCGGCGCGGTCATGATGAACGGACGCCCGCTCGTCGTGCGCGATGTGGAAGCGGCGGGGCGCGAGCCTGCGCCAGCCGAGCGTCTGTATAAAACGAAATCTTTTATCAGCTATCCGATCAGCATCGGCGGGCGCAAAGTCGGCGTCATCAACTTGACTGACAAGACGGACGGCAGCGCGTATGACGAGATGGATTTGGGTTTGATCGAGACGCTTGCGCCGCAGATGGCGCTCGCGCTCGACCGCGCCGAATGGCAGGAGAAAGCCGCGCAGTTTCAGTTGATGTCAATCACAGACCCTCTGACGGGCTTGCTCAATCGTCGTTATCTGGAAGAGCGTCTGGCTGAAGAGCTGCGGCGTTCCGAGCGTCAGAACTACGCGATGAGCTTCGTCATGATTGATATTGACGACTTCAAGTTTTACAACGATCAGAACGGACATCCGGCGGGCGATCTCGCTTTGGAGATGACCGCGCAATGTTTGAAGTCGGTCTTGCGCGCGGCGGATGTCGCATCGCGTTATGGCGGCGAAGAGTTTTGTATCCTTCTGCCGCAGACGAAGCTTGACGAGGCGATAGCGATTGCCGAGCGCATTCGTCGCCGCGTCGAGCGCACGCGTTTTCCGCACGGCAAGACGCAGCCGCTCGGCATGGTCACGGTGAGCATCGGCGTCTCCGCTCTGGACGACGCGCTCAACACGCCAGCCGCGATTATCGGAGCCGCAGACCGCGCGCTGTATCTGGCGAAACGCACTGGCAAAAATAGAGTTCAGGTTTTGAACGACCCGACCGATTCAATAACCACTGATGCCGACGAACGCGCCCCCCAAAATTGAACGGCGACGGCGCATCCTCGGACGCGTCGCGCCGGAAGAGTTCTTCGGACGCGCTGACGCGCTCGAAGTGATCGTGCGTCATGCTTCATCGCGCGGCAACGCCTCGCGCGGGATGCTGGTTTTAGCCGCGCCCTCGGTCGGAGCTTCGGAGCTTTTGCGTCAGGCTTACGACGAGCTGTTTCATCGTCACGAAAATATCGTCCCGATCTATTTCGCCCTGAGCCGCAATGACCGGACATCGCTCGGCGCGGCGCGTCATTTCCTCCACACGTTTCTCTTGCAACTCATCGCGTTTCGCCGTCACAAGCCGTCGCTCAGCAACGCTTCGCTGACGATGAGCGATTTGATGGAGCTGGCCGCGCCGCAGGATTACGAATGGATTGAGCATCTCGTCGAAGCCTGCGAGCGCGAGCGCGTGCGCGGCGACGAGAGAGCCTTTATCCGTTTGTGTCTGAGCGCGCCCGAACGCGCGGCTGCGCGCGGCGCGCACGCGATGGTGATGATTGACGGCCTGCACGTCGCCGAACAGTTGAGCGGCGAAGTCTCGCTCGGCTCAGAGATCGCGCAGGTCTTCATGCGCGCCGAAGCTCCTTTCGTGCTGTCCGGCCTGCGTCGCCGCCTGCTCAATCTGATTCACGACGCGCGCGGAGGTTTCGATAAAGCTGTCTCGCTGCATCTGGAAAATTTGAGCGAGACGGACGCGCGTTCTCTGGTCGAGAGATTGGCTGAGCGGACTGTACTCAGCTTGAACGACGAGGCGCGCGATTTGATCGTGCAGCAGTTCGGCGGCAATCCGTCGCTGATTACTTCACTGATGTTGGCGGCGCAGGAAAAGCGCGTCCCGCTCGACAGCTTTCGCCACTGTCAAAATTTATATGTGGATGAATTGATGGGCGGGCGCATCAATCGCCACTATGACGCCGTGCTGGAATCGGTCGCGCCTGAGGCTTCCACGAGACGCGCGCTGGTGCGTGTGCTTTATGAAGCGATGACGAGCGACACTTTTAAATCTTCGCTTGAGAGCTGGCGGAAAAAGTTGGATGTCAGCGCGGACGAGTTTCAGCAGATCATGCATGGACTTCATGTGCATGAGCTTATCAGCCTCAACGCGAGCGTGGTGCAGACGGCGCGCGTCTCTTTGGTGTGGCAGGATTATTTACGCGTGCGTTATCGTCTTGAGATTCTGGCTGAGTCACGCGCGCTGGTCGTCGCGGACACGCTGCTTGAGACTTTGAAACGCGCGCCGCAGACGATGGCGCGTCATTATCGCCGCGCGTCCGCTCTCCGCTTGCGCGAGCTGCTTTCACTCTTCAACTGCCAGCGCGTGCCTTCGAGCCTGTTTCATTACGAGCGTTTCAGCCGCTCTTACAAGGGCGCGGACGCCGAAGAGATTCACGCGGGGCTTGAGAACGAGACTGAATTAATCTTGCTGCCGCAGATGATACACGCGGCGAGCGGCGCGGCCTTTCATCCGCCGCTCGCGCAGGTGATTGACGAAGAACGCTCAGCCGTCGCGCACGGCTTCGACGCGGGGCATTACAACGACGCGAGCGAAGTGGTCTGGATTGCAGCCGAAATCGAATCGAAGCTCGAAGCCGGACGCGGCATCACTGAGATGTGGTGCGACCGGCTTGAAGCTGTGGCGCGCGCTTGCGGTTGGACGCGCGTGCGTTTGTGGCTCGTCGCTCCCGAAGGATTTTCCGCCGAAGCGAGCGAGCTGCTCGCCTCGCGCGAGGCTTACGGCTCAAGCCGACAGCAGTTGGAGCTTTTGACTTCGCGTGTCGGCTTTGAAGCTTCGCCCGCCGCAAAGGATGAAGCCGCGCCCGACGAGTTTGAGATGGTCATCCCGATGGGCGACGAGACGGAGTTGATTGCGGCCTCGACCGTCGAACAGATTGCGCGGCGAAACGACTTTCGCCCGGACGAGATTAACCAGATCAAGACCGCCCTCGTCGAAGCCTGCATCAACGCGATGGAGCACAGTCTCAGCCCCGACCAAAAAATTTATCAACGCTTTCGCGTAGAAAGTGATAAATTAGTCATCACAATTTCGAGCCGGGGGGTCGTGCCGCCCATCAGCAATGGAAAAAGCGGGACGAATGGTCACGATCCGGGCGAGGAACAAGCAATTAAAGACCCGACAGAACGGCGCGGCTGGGGACTCAAACTGATTCGCACGCTAATGGACGAAGTCGAGTTTGAGCGCGTAGACGATGGCACGCGCCTTCGCATGACCAAGTATCTGAGAAAACAGTGATGCGTGAGGAGTGACGAGAGAAAGCCTTTCTCATCACTCGCCGACTATCACCCATCACCATCTTGAAGTAAGAGGGGAGCTTACCTGAGATGGCTGAATTTCCGGCAGGCGTTCCGGTGCAGTCGCGTTGTATCGGAGCAACGGCGGTGATTTATGCGACCGACTATCTAAACAAATTGAGCGGCGAACGTATTGAGCGTGAATGTCGCCGCCAGTTGGAAGCCGGGTGCAGCGCGCTCGTCATCAATTTCAGAGACACCGAGCTGGTCAACAGCATCGGCGTCTCTATTCTTTTGGGCGTGATTGACGCGGCTGAGAGCGCGGGCGCGCAGCTTATCTTTTCCGATGTCAATCATCAGACGGTCGAGCTGTTCGAGATGCTCGGCCTGACTCGTCACGTCGCCCTCGCGGCCAGCGAGCAGGAGGCTTTCGCCACGCTCGCAGAATTCGCCGCGAAGATGAATCCCGTCGGGCACTGATCTCTTTTGATTCCTATGCCTGAGCAGATGCAAAAACTCTTACACACCTTCGCGGCGCTCGCAGACCTCGGACAGGAGATCGCCGACACTGGCGATTTTCAGGAGATGGTGCGGACTTCGCTCCACCTGTTGCTAGGCTCGCTGGCGATTATGCGCGGCGCGGTCACGGAATATGACAGCGAAGCTCGCGTGCTGCGCTTTCTCGCGTCGCGCGGCATGGGCGACGACGTGCCCGAATATCTGACGCTCGATTCGGATTCTATTCACGAGCTGCTCACGACCGGACTCTGCGCCGTCGCGCTGGATAAAGACGAGGCTGCTAATCAAAAGCTGTTGATGCGGCATCGTCAATTTCTTTCGGCTCATCGCATCCAGTTGCTCTTGCCGCTCGTCGTGCGAGGCCGTCTCATCGGCCTCATCTTTCTCGGAGACAAAGCGAGCGGCGAAGGCTTCACGGCGGAAGACCGCGAGGTTCTGTGTGCGATGGGCAGGCACATCGGCGTCGGCATACAGGAGCGTCGTCTGCTCGAAGAGCTTGAACATCGCGCGATTGAGAATCGCCATCTTTACGAAGACCTGCGCGGCATCTATCAAGACACCGTGCGCGCTTTCGCCGCCGCGATTGATTGCAAAGACAAGTACACGCAAGGGCATTCCGAGCGCGTCGGAAAATACAGCGAGATTATCGCGCGCGAAATGGGTTGGAGCGATGAAGAGGTCGAAGGCATCGCGGTCGCCGGCTACTTGCACGACATCGGCAAGCTCGTCGTCGAGCGCGATATTCTGAACGCGCCTTATCGCATTGACGCCAAACAGTCGAGCGAGCTGAATCGTCATCCGGCGGCGGGCTACGAGATACTCTCGCCGATTCATCATCCGTACGCGGACATCTCACTGATGGCGCGTTATCATCACGAGCGATTGGACGGGCGCGGATACCCGGAAGGCTTGACCGGAGATCAGATTCCGCTCGGAGCCAAGATCGTCGCGCTCGCGGACTCGTTTGACGCGATGACGACCGACCGGCCTTACAAGCGGCGTCGCTCGCTCGAAGAGGTGGTCGAAGATTTTCGCCGCAACACGGGCAAACAATTTGAGCCGGAGGTCGTCACTTCGTTCTGCCGCGCTCTCCTCAAAGAGCTTAACGGCGAAACGGTCGAGCGGCGAATTATGCGCCTGCTCGGCAAGGGCTATGTCGAGACTGAAAAAATCGCGCCGCTCCTCTCAGAACTGATCGAAGAATTAGAGTCGGGCGCGTTCACCTCCGCCGCGAGTAGTAACTGAAGGAAAGAAATTTTCACGCAAAGACGCAAAGGCGCAAAGAAAAGCTTTCAATCTCTTCTTTGCGCCTTTGCGTCTTTGCGCGAGACGGTCTTCCTGTCTTGATGAAAGTTAAGCCGAGTTTGTTATACTTGCCCGCACGGAGGAGCAAATCAAATCATGTTCGATGACATCACAGGGCAGACGCCCGATTCCAATTTCACGCGCAGGCGATTCCTCGTCACTTCTTTGGCCGCAGGATTCGCGCTCGCCGTGCAGCCCATCGTGGCGCAGACGACCATTGCGACCGACAGCATCGGCCTCGTCGCCGGAGAGGTCAAGATTCCGGTCAAAGACGGAGAGATTCCGGCTTATCGCGCGATGCCTGAGAAGGGCAAAAGCTTTCCCGTCGTCCTCGTCGTGCAGGAAATCTTCGGCGTGCATGAGCATATCAAAGACATCTGCCGCCGCTTTGCCAAACTCGGCCACATGGCGATTGCGCCCGAGCTTTACGCGCGACAGGGCGATGTCTCAAATCTGAAAACGATTGACGAGATTCGCAAGATCGTCGTCCAAGTTCCTGACGCGCAGGTGATGTCAGACCTCGACGCGGCGGTCGCCTATGCGAAAAAATCGGGCAAAGGAGACACGGGCAAACTCGGCATCACTGGCTTCTGCTGGGGCGGGCGCATCGTGTGGCTCTACGCCGCGCACAACCCGAAAGTCAAAGCCGGAGTCGCATGGTACGGCCCGCTCGCGCCGCGACCGAACCAGCCCAAATCGGAATTGCAGCCGACCAATCCGGTTGACATCGCGGCGAAGCTTAAAGTTCCTGTGCTCGGACTTTACGGCGGCGCGGACGAAGGCATTCCGCTCGACACGGTCGAACAGATGCGCGCCAAGCTCAAACTTGGAAAGTCTCATTCGGAGATTATCGTCTACCCCGACACGCCGCATGGCTTTCACGCGGATTATCGTCCGAGCTATCGCAGAGAGCAGGCGATGGACGGCTGGCAGCGATTGCAAGACTGGTTCAAGAAATACGGCGCGGCGTAAATCGAAGCGAGGAGAAAAATTCTGTGAGCGCGAAACATGAGGATGCAAATCTGATTCTGCGTCTTTACGAGATCAGGCGCGAAGAGGCCATGCGAAAGGCGCGCGAGTGGTTCATGACTGATTTTAATCCCGAAAAGATAGAGGACATCATGAGCGTGCTGTACAGCAAACGCAGCGCGGACTTTCGCATGGTCGCCTCTTACTGGGACATGGTCGCCACCTTCGTCAATTTCGGAGCGATTGACGAGGCGATGTTCAATGACATCAACACGGAGCACGTCGCCATCTACGCCAAGCTCCAACCGTTTTTAGCTGAGCTGCGCGCACTGCCGGGCGTCCCGCCGTACTTGTACCTCAAAAATCTTGAGCCGCTGATTCAAAGAATGCCCGACGCTGAGCCACGTCTCGTCGCCATGCGCAACTTTATGAAGCGTAGCATTGAAGCGCGTGCCGGCAAGCCTGCGTCCTAAATTTTAGGGGCAGGGACAAGTCCTCAGCCCGCCGCGCGCAGGCGCGAATCAATTCACTTGAAATTCAAGCTTGAATAATTGCGAAGCTTGCGGATCGCCCTCGCGGACGATGCGGGCAAGGACAAGCCCTGCCCCTACATTTATTTGGAAATTATTTCCTGCGTCTCGCTCGCCTGCTTTTCGACTTTGTTTTGGCAGGCTGCTTTGCTTCGGCCTTCGCGGTCGTAGCTTTCGTCTCATCAAGCACGACAGGCATTGCCGGAGGCTTAGGCTTTGGAGCCATCATCTCGCGGACGTACTGCGCGGCCATCTCTTGCGGGATGTTCGCTTGAAGCATCACTTCGCTGCCCTCTGCGATCAGCTTCATCTCATTCATGATTGATTGCGCGCTCTTATCCGGCACCCTGCTTTTCGCCTCATTGAAAAGTCCTGAGAGCATGTTTCTGATGATGCCTGCGGTTTCGGGATTGTCGGCGTTCATCGCTCCCGTGAGCTTGAAATTCTGCGCGTCCATGTTGAGGCCGACATAATAGTCTCCGAAGCGCGTGCCGCAGTTGCAGTTGTCCTGCGGCTCGGCCATGCGCAGGCCGAAGCTTTTGGCGAAGGCCGTGATCGGAGAGCCGCTAAACGTAATCAGCGCGTTCGGCTCGCGCAAAGCCGACTGAAGCCTTTCGGCTTTGATGCGCCCGCGTCCGTCCGCCGCGTCGAGCGCGGCCTTGATGTAAGCGGTGTTGCCGACGGCGATGGTCTGCGGGTCAAGCGTGGTCAGAGCAATTTCCGAGTAAGCGACTCCGAAAGGATTCTTGCTCGCGTCCTTCGCAATATCGTCAAGCTTCAAAATGCTGAGAGTGTGCGAGCCGTACTTTTCATCCTTCAGCTTGCCCTGAGACATCATCATCGCCATTCCGATTAAAGCTTCGGCGTTAAAGTCTCCGCGCATGGCGAACATCGCTTCCGGCAGCGGATAGAGCGTGCCGTTTGCAGGCTTGTTAAAGCGCATCGCCAGCACCACAAACTCCACGTTGTGCAGATCGATGCCCGTGAAAGCTTTGATCTCGTCAAGCTGTTTGCGGAAATCCTGATTCTCCTTCTCAGGCAAGAGACGCGGAATCGCTTCGTTCACAATGCGCGGCGCATTCAGAAAAACAAGCGCCTCGGATTCAGGCAAAGTCGAAAGGGAATCAATGTTTACTTGCGCGTCCGCCGCCGTCTGCGCGTGTACAGGAGGCACGACGAGGAGGACGGCCAGGAGCAGAGCGAAAAACAGCGCGCGGATTTTTGTGTTCATGTCGAGAATTTCCTTTTGGTGAAAGGGAAGAGAAGCAAGCAAGATCAAGAGACTCTCTTTGCGTTCCTTTGCGTCTTTTTCTTTGCGCTCTTTGCGGTTAAGTAGTTTTTTAACGCAAAGACCGCAAAGGCGAAGACGCGAAGGAACGCAAAGGGGAAAAATAATCCCGGTGCTTTTTATCTATCTGAACAATCGCCGTGTCAAAGCTTACTTCGATTGAATGCGTAAGGTATAGCTGCAAATCTCTATTTTATCATCAGGAGAAATTTGCGTGCGTTGGTCGCGCGGAACTTCGCGCCCCGCGACGAGCGTCGGATTTCTGCCCTTCGGCGTGAGCCAGTACGTGCCGTTCTCTTCGCGCGCGAGCGTGGCGTGAATGCGGCTCACCTCCGGGTCGCCCTTGATCGGCAAGTCAACCGTCGTAGACCTTGAGCCGCGACCGATGGTGATTTCAGTTTTGCCGACCGGCACGACCAGTTGGCGCACGCCGTCCTTCCAGACTTCCATCGTATACAGCTCTTTGACGCGAGGCCGCACGACCGTCTGCTCGCTCTCAGTCGTTTCGACGAGAGAGCCGTTCGCCGCGTCTCCGATTTCGAGCACGTCGTCGGGCATGCGCGTCGGCTGCAAGATAGGTTGAGGCCGCGCGGTCACGCTCGTCTTGCCCGATTCGGTCTCATCCCACAAGTGCTGCACGCGAAACTCGCCCTTGTTGAGCGTGCCGTCAACGCGCAGCTCGACGGCGAAAGATTTGGTGGAGAGTTGCGTCTGCCCGCTGATCTCATGCGCTCGCTCGGAGAGGACGTGGAAGAGTCCCTGTTCGAGGCCGCGACGCTTCGACCCCTGCCATTCTTTGTCGTCGTCGGTGCTCAAATAAACAATGTATTCCGGCGGAATAAAGGTCGGGCCGCCGGGCGGCGTGAACATCTCGCGTTGCATGACGGCTTCGACTTCGCGCGCCACTTTGACCAGAAATTCTTCCCAGACACGTCGCGGGCGCGCTTGCTCGTCCGCCGCTTCGAGCGGATCGTTCGCGCCCTCGCCGTCAATCCACCGGCGTATGGATTCAATCAAGCCCACTTTTGTCTCACCTCTCGTCGGAAAGAATTCTCAGGAATCCAAATTCACATAACGCTTGTTGACCCAACCGCGTTCCGCATTCAAGCTATTATTATCATCTGGAGCGCGTCCATGTTCAAGAATTTGAATCTCGTACCAGTTATTATTGACGTTGAGCACACGAATCCGCGACCCCTTCTCAGCCAAGCCCACAGGATGATTGTCAGTGCTCGGGTCGGAACGTAACTTCAGATCCGTCGTCGTCGCGCCCTCGCGGCCAACGTCCGCGCGCGGCACTGGCGGATTACTCTGTGGCGGCGGGTTCGCCTGCTTCGCGCCCCACAAAGGAATGCGCCCGCGAAAGTAATTATGAGTCGCAAGAAGCATCCCCGCGAACGCGATGATGAGCAGCAAGGCGACTAAAAATCTCACGCTCCGGCTGGCAGCCCAATCCTTCTTCGGCGCAGATGCTTTCGGCTTCGGACGCGGCGCGTCAGACATCGCGGCCAGAATCTCACGCGCGGGCTGCGGCGACACGAGCGGAGCGGGCGGCAAAGCGGCTTCGCCCTCGCTGAGCTGCACCACGATGCGCGGATGCGCGCCGCCGTTCATGCTTCGCTCCAATTGTTTGAGCCTCTGCGTCGAATCAAAACGCGGGCGCGGCGGAGCTTCCGGCACGGACTTTTGCCCGACCGCCGTCAACTGATCGCTCGCGCGCCTGCGGACATCCGTCTCGCCCGGCTGCTGTAGAATCTGCGTCGGCGGCAGCGCGGCGTCCGACAGCTCGTCCCAGAACTCCTGCACGGTCTGGTAACGATTCTGCGGATTGTTCTGCGTCGCTCGCTCAAGCACGCGCAGGACTGATGAAGCCCAGCTCTGATGAGCGATACTCGCGGGCAGCTCCGTGATCGGGCGATGCGGGAAACGTCGCGGCGGCTCGCCCGCGAGCAAAGTGTAAGTCGTTTTCGCCAGCGAATAGATGTCAGCCGCCGGAGTCAGGTGCGGCTGCGCGAGCGAAGACGTGAACGAGTCTAGCTGTCCGGTTTGCAGCAGCGGATTGTGCTCTGGCGGAGCATAGACATTCGTGCCGACGCGCGTGATCGCGCCTTCCGTCGCTTCGAGTTTAGCCACGCCGAAATCCGCGATCTTGACCGTTTGCGCGTCCGCTGTGAGCAGCAGGTTGTGCGGCTTGATGTCGCGGTGTATGACGTGACAGGCGTGCGCGTGTGCGAGTCCCGCCGAGACCTGTTCGAGATAGCGGAGAGCTTCGTCGAGCGTGAGCGGCTGTTTGCGGCAACGCGCGGCGAGGTCTCCGCCCGAAAGATATTCGAGGACGAGGTAATGAAACGTCGTCCCCGAAAGATCAATCGCCGTGCCGTGTCCGAGACGGTTGATGATGTTCGGATGACGCACGCGGTCGAGCGCGACCGCTTCGTTCTGAAAATTCTGAATCAGCGTGCGCTCAAGCTCTTCGTCCGGCGTGTCCTGCAATAACACATTGAGAGCCTTGATGACGACCATCGAGTGCGGATGCGTCTCTTCGACGGCGTTGTCGCGCGCGATGTAAATCTCCGCATAGCTGCCGCGCCCCAGACATTCCAGTATGTCGTAGCGATTGTCCAGCCTGCATTGTTGGAGCTTGAGTTCCGTCATCCGCTTTAACGCTGCACCTCAACGGGGGAAGTGAGCGCGCCGTTCGTCCCGGTCGTAAACTGATTTGAGTTGCTGTTGAGCTGACCGTTCGGAGGGAGCGATTTGCCGTCCGTGTCAATCACTTCGTCAAGAGCCTTTGAAGCATTATCACGCTCGATTTGATTCTCCATTTTTATCGCCGCCACGACCGCCGCCAGCTTTGTCTCAATTTTAAGCTGGTCGCGGGCGGGACTGTTTTTCAAGAGGTCTGCGGCCTTCTTCAGAGCCGTGCTCGCCTCCGAGTATTTGCCGGACAGCAGCAGCGCGCGACCGTAGAGATATAAAAATTCCGGGTCGTTTGAATCCAGAGGCTTGTTGCCTTGCTGGCTCGCCAACTGGCTCGCCATCTTCGCCGGAGACTGGTCAACCTCATGACGCTTGCGGTCAAACTCCGAAGCCGGATTCGCGGGCGTCGGCGCGGGCGTGGCCGCCGCTTGCTCCGTCTGCACAGCCTGAGTGTCGCGCCGTTGTTTGTACATCCCGCCGAAAAAGGCCGCGAGGCCGACGCCCGCGACCAGCAGCAGGAAGAAGAGCGTCATCCCCAGTGTGCCCAAGATGCTACGACGGCGGTGCGGCGGCGGCGCAGCAGTCGGCGTCGCTTGAACCGCATCTCTGCGGAGGCTTGAAAGCTGCGGCGTTGCCGCTTGCGATTCGGCTGAGGCGGAAGCAACCGGATTCGGAGAAAGCGGGCGCACTGCGTCAACCGTTTCATGCAGTGATGAATCGTCAATCCCAACCGTCTCATGCAACGCCGGATCGTCCAGTTTGTAATCGCCGCTGATCGTCGCGGCCAGAGAGCTTCTGGAAAGCGTGACAGTGCGTTCGTCATCATAAGCATCCGCCGCGTGCTCGCCCACACGCACGATGACCGCCGTCAGATTATCCTCCGCGCCGCGCTCGTAACAACGCCGCTTCATCTCCGCGCAGATTGAATCCAAATCCTGATTGCTGTTGAGAAGCTGGCTCAATTCGGTATCCGGGAGGTGGCGCGTGATGCCGTCAGAGCAGAGCAGGAACGATGTGCCGTCCGCGACTTCAATCGTCTTCATGTCAACTTCGACGCCGTCCTCGGCTCCGAGAGCGCGGCTGATGACATTGCGGCTCGGATGATGCGCGGCCTGCGCCGGTGTCATGCGTCCCGCTCTGACTTCCTCTTCGACGACCGAGTGGTCGCGCGTCTCTCTGTGCAGTTTGCCGTCGGGCGTGAGGCGATAAAGGCGCGAGTCGCCGACGTGGCCGATGGTGGCGACGTGGCCGTCCAAATGGAGCGCGACGATGGTCGTCGCCATCATCTGTAATTTCGGATGCTCGCGCGCCATCTGGTGAATTGAAGAGTTGGCGCGTTGAATCGCAATCTCCATCAAGTCTTCGACATCCGCTCCGTCCTCTTGATGACGAAAAGCTTCGTCCAGGACTTCCATCGCCGTCTGCGAAGCGACCTCTCCGGCCTGCGCGCCGCCCACTCCGTCCGCGACCGCGAAGATGCGCCGCTCCGCGTCCGCGAGAAACGAGTCCTCGTTGAGCGGACGCTTCTGGCTGAGGCCGCGATCACTGACCGCCGCCGAAACAATCTTGACCGATTGATTATTCATTGTACCGCCTCCGGAACTGTTGGGTCGCTGATGCCGACAGTTTCGGGACGCGCGACCGCCCCGCGCGTTTCCACCGCATTACGATGCGAAAAGGCCATCAGCATTCCGAGCATGGCAAAACTTGTAATCAAACTAAAACCGCCGTGGCTGACGAAGGGCAAAGTGATGCCCGTCATCGGCAACGCGCGCGTGATGCCGCCGATATTCACTAAAGCCTGAAAGCCGATAAAGGCCGTCAGCCCGGCGGCGCACAGCTTCGTAAACATATCACGCGCGTCGAGCGAAGTGCGAACGCCCGCAGACACGAAAATTATCAGAGCCAGAATCACAATCGCTCCGCCCGCGAGCCCCATCTCTTCGCCGATGGCCGCGTAAATATAATCGGAATCGGCCACCGGAATCACCTCCGCGTAACCGAGTCCGAGGCCGCGCCCCGTCGTCTTGCCCGCCGCCACGCCGAAGATCGCCTGCGCCGGTTGAAACGCCACGCGGTCAAACCACACATCAACATTGACTGTGTTCTGCATCGCCGCGCTCTCATTCGCCAACTCCTGCATCTTCGGGTCTTTCGCTAAGGCTTCGTCGTAATCTTTCTTCCACCACGGCACGTTCGGCGAAGGCGGGTCAAAGCCGTCGAGCCAGAGATGAAATCTTTGCTGAATGCGAGCGGGCAGCGCGGCCTGCACGGGGCGCGCGAGCGTCGGCAGGAGCGGAACTTTTTCCTGCACGTCCTGCGGGAGCGCGCCGACGACGAGAATGCCGACGACTAATAAGACCGAGCCGACGAACAGAAAAAGCTGCGGCCAGCGTCTCACCGCGACCAAGTAGAGCGTCGCGTAAGCTCCGCTAAAAACGAGCATCTGTCCGAAATCTTTGAGCGCGAAGAAGGGAATGAAAGGCATCAACGCCATCGCCACCAGAGGCACTACGTCACGCGCGCTCGGGATGCCCCAGTAGGTTCGCGCCAAATCTTTGTATCGCGCCGTCAGGATGCCCGCGAAGCCTAAGAGAAATGGAATCTTCGATGGCTCCCACGGCGTCATGTTGCCAATGGCTTTGCCCGCGCTCGAAGTTATCACGGCGAGCGAGAGCGGAACTAAAGTCACTAACACGATGATAAAACCGTGACGCTGTATGAAGAGCAGAAAATCGTCTCGCAGGCAGAAGAGATACGCGACGGCGAAGGCGAAGAAAGAGAAGAGCGGAATCCACGTCTGCCCCGACGCGAGTGCGTTGCCGATTGAGTATTTGGCCGGGATGACAGGCTCTTTCTCAATGTCTGTCGGCGTCGGCGGCGTCGCGGGAAGCCCCATCATGCGCTTCTTCTCGGCGCTATAATTCTCGTTGATGAAACGCAGGCGTTGCGTGTCAGCCTTTTGCTCGCGCGCCTCGGACTTGTTCTTCGCGTTGTATTCGGGATCGCTGTACAGGCGATACTGCACCAGCATCCCGACGGAGAAGAGCAGGATGGCGGTCGTGTAGAGCGTCCAGTTGCCCGCAAAGCGAGTGGCGCGCGTGAGCAGAAAAACGAGAAAGACAATCGGCACGTAGAGCAGCAGGTCGCGCGTCGCGCTGACCCAGGAGGTCTCGTAACCGCGAATCAAAGCCGCGCGATGAATGGCGTAATAGCCGACGATCTCGAATCCGATAATCAGCAGCAGCGCGAAGAGATGTGACGAGGCGCGATTTTTCATAAAAAGCAGGAGTCAGGACTCAGGATTCAAAAGTCAGAATTAGTTCAGGTCACCGAAAGGCCGTGGCTTATTCTGATTTTGATTCTTTGTTCCTTGATTTTGTTTTCCTTGATTCTTGTTCCCTTGATTGTTCGTCCCTTGATTTTTGTTTCCGGCTTGCGGCTTGTCTCCGAAGAGGCCGATGTCTCTGGCTTTGAGCACGAGCGCGGCGGCGACGGGCGCGGCAGCCCTCGAACCGTAGCCGCCGCCTTCGATGATGACGGCGATGGCAATCTGCGGATTGGCGAGCGGCGCGATGCAGAGAAACCAGCTATCAATTCGCGGGTGTTCCTCGTCAAGCTCTAAGACTTCATACTGGCGTATGATGTTGCCCTTCGGGTCGCGCTCAATCTTGAGCCGCTTTTTCGGCTCGCCCGTTTTCGGATCGTAAACCGGCATCACCTTCTGCGCCGTGCCGGTCTTGCCGCCCGTCTCGATGCCTGCGGCTTTGACCGAAGCGAAAGCTCCGCGCGCAGTGCCGCTCGGCCCGCCCGTGACGAGTCCCATAATCTGACGAATGTCTAAGGCCATCTGCGGCGTCAAGACATTGTGATAAACCTCCGGCGGACGGTCGTATTCAATCTTGAGCTTCATCAAGTTGCCGTTCAGATTTCCGGCGGTCGCGGCCAGCATAGCCATCTGCAAGGGCGTCATCTGGCTCGCATAACCCTGCCCGAAGCCTTCGAGGGCGAGATCGTACTTGCTGATTTTGTCGCTTGTGTAAATGGTCGCCTCGCGCGGCGCGAGAGCTTTTTTGACGGCATCGCTGCTCGCGTTCCAGATGTCCGGCTCTTTGCGTCCGAGCAGCAAGTCATTGGTCGAATCATAAGCTCCGATGCCGACCAGCTTCGCCGTCTCGCGGAGGCGTTGAGGCCCCAAAGCTCCGGCCATCTGCGCGAAATATTGATTGCTCGAAATCTCGTAAGCCTGATCGATGGTCATCGTGCCGCAGACTTCGCACGAGCCGTTGTCATCCGTAATCGCTTTCGCGCCGGGCGCGGCGACGTAGCCGCCCGGACTTCCGGCAAAGGTCAGCCCTTGCATCCCGTTGCGAAAGGCCGTAATCATCATGAAAGTTTTGAAGGTCGAGCCGGGCGTGTAATATTCGCTCGTCGCGCGATTGACAAGCTTGTTATCGCGCTTGTCTGCCTCAAGCCGAATCCAGGTCGCTTCGTCCTGCACCTCTTTCAAGCTGTACGAAGGATTGCTGTACATCGCCAGCACTTCGCCCGTCTGCGGGTTCAAGGCGACGACTGCGCCGTGTCGTCCTTTCAATTGATTCACAATTTCCTGTTGCAGGTCGCGGTCAATCGTCAGGCGTACGTCCCTGTTGGCCTGCTGCTTAATGTCTTTGCCCTGCACAATCTCAAGAGCTTCGGGGACTGCGCCGCTTTGCAGGCCGAAGAGCGCGCGTTCGAGTCCGGGGTCGCCGCGATCCGAGCCGAAGAGATGCGCGAACGCCTCGTCCATCGGATAATCACGAAAAATATTGCCGCCCGCGTCTCGCTTGTAAAGCGCAAGAGCTTTATCGAGTTGTCCCGAACGATCCAGAATCCAGCCGCGCAAGGATGTTTCCGACAGACGACGATTGCGCAGGTCTTTATAGTTGAGCTGTTGAAATCGCTCGTTCGATTCCGGCGCATACTTGACCCAGTAGACGTGAGCCGCGAAGACGCCGAGCGCAATCAAGACGTAGAACCAGCGCAAAAAACGCAAGCCCCTGTTCGTCGCCGTCGAGCCGAGACGCTGCACTACCTCTTCCGGCAAATCGGAAGCCGCGACCGCCGCCAGAGCCGAACGCTTCGAGCGATTACGCAAGAACGACAGCAGCAAGAGCAGCACCATCAACGCCAGCCCGCCCATGTAAATCAGGCTCAACAGCGCGGGCTGTTTCTCAAGCGGCTCGGCAGCCTGCGGCGCATTGTTAGTAGCATTTTGGAGAATGAAAAGTAATAACATAAATTCAAAGTAAAAAGGTAAAAGTAAAAAGGTAAAAGTTAGGATAAAAGCAATTTAATAAAAAGTGGTTTCCGCCTTCCTTTTGCCTTTTACCTTTTTACTTTTACCTTTCAAAGTCTCTACGGTGAATATCAAGCATCCTTGCGAAATCGAACTTCGATATCGCCGAAGCCGACGACATCGCCGTCTTCAATCTGCCGCGCCTCGCCGTAAGCGATGCGGCGACCGTTGATAAATGTGCCGTTGGTCGAGCCTGTGTCAGCGACCAGCAGCGTCCCCTCGCGGTTGAGCATCAGAGCCGCGTGAATCTTCGACACGCTCCCGTCATTCAACATCAGCTCGTTATCTCTGCCGCGCCCGACGCTCAGACGCCTGCCTCCCGGCTTGAAGACGAGCGCGACATCATTCGACGCGCCCGGCTTCATCACGTGCGCAGTGATGTTGACATCGGGCAAGACCGGCACGGCGTGCGGAATATTGGGCGTCCCCAACTCTTTAGCTCTGCGCGCGGCCTCATCGGCCTCTCTTAATTCCTCTTCAAACTCTCCGAAGGTGGGCGAGACGCTGACGCCCGTCGTAAAAATATCAACTTCTGTTTCGACGCGCACGGGAGCGAGCGTGCGATAGCGATGATCGTTGATATGGTCAATCGCCGCCGCGAGCACTTCATGCTCAAGCTCTTTCAGGATTTCGGGCGGGGCTTCGGAATGCGTGCCCCACTCGACCTTGAGCTTGAAGAGATGCGGCGCGATGCGTCCCTTCTTGCCTTCATCGCGCACGCGCTCGTCAATCAAGCCCTTCATCCGCGCGATGAGCTTGGTCGTCGTGAAATCGGTCTGCGTGCTGGACTTCCGTCCGAGACCGCGATCCACGGCCTCGCCGACGCCTTCGAGCACGCGGCGCAACAGCCGCTCAGGCAAAGCTTCTTCGCGTTTCTTGGCAGGTTTTTCTTCTTCCATATCCAGCTAATACGCCCCGCGCCAAAGCGAGGTTCGCTTGCCTTTCATCATCACATGCGCCGCCGCGCACCGCGCGCGCACGGCCAAACCCGAAAAAGCTGGGAGAGAGAAAAGGTTTCAATGCATTCTAGCCGAAACGAGGCTGAAGAGAGAAGAGGGAAAACAGTGGGCAGAGAGCAGTGGGCAGTGGGCAGTAGGCAGTGGGCAGAAAAAACGGCGAGGCATGCTCACGCTTTGTCTTTACTGCCAACTGCTCTCTGCCCACTGCCCACTGCTCTCTGCCTCGCCGCTTCATAAAGAACAATCGCGGCGGCGACCGCGACGTTGAGGCTTTCGACGGGCGGGCGCATGGGAATCTTCAAGGCTTCATCGGCCTGTGCGATCTCATCATCGCTGAGGCCGCTCGCTTCCGCTCCGACGATCAGGGCGCGCGCAATCGTCCAATCGAATTCCGTGTGAGAGCGTGCGGCTCGAACGTCTGCGCAGATCGTCAGGATGCCGCGCGCGGCGCACCACTTGAGAGCTTCGGAAAATTGCGCTCCCGTCCAGACCGGCAGGCGAAAGCTCGAACCCATCGCGCCGCGCAGAGCCTTCGCGGAAAAGAGGTCAGTCGTGCCCGCCGTCGAGATGATGCCGCCCGCGCCCGCCGCCTCAGCCGTCCGCAGGATAGCGCCCGCGTTCGCGGGATTGTTGAGTTGATGGAGAATCACAAGCAACGAATCTTTTTTAAGAGCCTGTTCGAGCACGCTCGCGTCCGTTGGCGGTCGCGCCGCGATGACGACGATGCCCTGCGGGGTTTTCGTGTCAGAGAGTGACGCGAAAACTTTTTGACTGGCGACGGCGGCACGCGCCCCGCTTTTTTTTAAGTCAGAGAGAAGTCGCGCGGCGCGCCCGTCGTGCGATAGCTCTTCAGTATGAAGCACATCCTTGATGACGAGACGCGCGCGCGCGGCCTCTTCGCAGAGCCTCACGCCTTCGACGAAGATTTCGCCTTCGGCTTTACCCTCGCGGACGCTTCGCGCGTGTCGCACGCGTTCATTGTCGCGGCTCGTGATAACTTGTTCACTCATCCAACCGCTTCTCGCTTTCGTCGCTCAAATCAAGCTCGACCCACACAGGCCAGTGGTCGGAGACTCCCAAACGCCTCGCCACGCCCCAGCGCGTGACGCGCGCGTTGCGCACGAAAATCCAGTCCGTGTGCAGGCGTATCAGACCCGCGCGCCACGTCGCCGTCCCGTCCTTGAACGGAGTCACGTAGCCGTGCGATTCGAGCAGGCCGCGCATGCGTGTGCGAGACTCCGAGGTCAAAGTGTTAAAGTCGCCGAGCAGGATAGTCGGCTCTGTCGCTCTTTGGGCGAGCGCGATAATGGCCGCGTGCTGTTCAAGCTTTTCATCCGTGCTCGCGTGCGGGTCTATGTGCGCGTTGAAGAGGTGGAGTTTACGCTTTCCGACTTGAATGACCGTCTCGATGGCGAGGCGTGGCCGCCAAGCGCATTCAGTCCACGGCAAGTCAACGCGCGCGGCCTCGCTGAAAGGGAAACGGCTCAGCGTGGCAAGCCCGGTGTCGCCTGTCTCGTCCGGCGCGAGGCGCTCTTCAAAATCGAGATACCATTGATTTGATTTCGCCTCTTCGCCTCGCGGGAGATTTAGAGACGCGTGAACGTAATCCATTTGAAGCTCGCGCGCCAGTTCGCGCGCGACGTGAAGCCGACCCGCACGCGCGGTCTGCTTGTCAGCTTCTTGCAACGCAAGCACGTCAACGCGAGGCAGCCGTGTTCCATCTGAAAGAGCGCGCGAAGCCCTGCTGATGTGGCGCGAGACGAGACGCGCCCTGCGTTGCGGCAGCTTCAAGTGCAGACGGCGTAGCAGACTGCCTGTGATGAGAAATGAGCCGACAGCATAGCGTATGTTATATGTCGCGATGACGAGTCTGGTTTGAGCCTGGCTCTCAAGAGGACGGGCAAAGCTGCCGCGCTCCAACTCTTCGCGCGCGGAATCCGGTGAATCGGTCAATCTCTTTTCGAGCGTCGCCATCGCAGAGCTTATCTTTACGCCAAATCATTGATATTGCAAAATGCTGTTATGGAAAATTTACAGGCGAGCGAAGCCGGGCGCAGAGTGATCGCTGTGGTTGACGACATGTTCTTCGCGGCCAGGATTCGCGGGACGGCTGAAGCTCTCGGCGTCGAATTGAAGCTGGCGCGGACGGTTGACGCCGCGCTTGAGCTGGCGAGAGCGGTAGAGACACGACTCATCATCGCAGACCTGCACGCGAGCGGCTGCGACCCGTTCGAGCTGGCCGCGCGATTAAAGTCTGATGAGGATTTGAAGGCGATTCCGTTGCTCGGATTTTTCTCACACGTGCAGACGGCTTTGCAGAAGCGGGCGGTCGAGGCAGGGTATGACCGCATCCTGCCGCGTTCCTCATTCAGTAAAAATCTTCCGCAAATTCTGGTTGGAGATTTTTGAGCAGGCAAAAGAAGTTTCACGCAAAGGCGCAAAGGCGCAAAGAAGAACTTAATTGTTTTCTTTGCGCCTGTGCGTGAAACGGTCTGGTCATGGGCGATCTTCGCCGGGCGGGGGTGGCGGGGGGGCGGGCGGCCTGTCATCCTGTCCCGGCTCGCCTCTCGGCGGGCGCGGCGGCTGCGGCGGCCTGCCCTCTTTAATAGTGTAGTCGGATGGAACTTTGAAGAGGCTTGCGTCCGGCTCATTGCGTTTGATGTTGGTCAAGCGATAGACCGTCTCTCCCATACGCGGGTCGCTATGCTTGTTCATCACGACGACCTGCAAAGCTTTTGAGAACCAACGCTCCGAAACGATCTCAAGCGGACGGTCGTTGCCGATTCTGCCCGCCGGAATCGTGATGGTCGAGCGCGTGCCTTCGGCTTCGACGCCTTCAATCGTCTGCGTCCCCAGAGATTCAACTTTGCCCTCTTCAAACTCTCCGCGCTCGTCCGGTTCTCCGGCGGGCGGAGGTGGAGGCGGCGGCGGATTGGGAATCCGGCGCGCGATCTTCTTCTGCTCGTCGAGTATGAAATGGAAGCCGAGCACGGGATCGTCAATGATGACGAGCGTGCGATTCTCGCCCGCATTCATGAACGGTCCGATGGCGTCCAACTTTCGTTCGCGTCTGAGGCGTCCTTCGCCATCGCGCGCCACCTGCGTGTTCGACTTGTGCGAGATGCGCGTGCCGTTGCTCAAGACCTGAGAGGTTTCCGTCACGGCTTCGGCGGAATACGGAATCCCTTTGACGGCCTTCGCGCCGCCGCCGAGCATTTCCACCGTGGCGAAATCGAAAGCCGCATCACCACGCGGGCGCGGAGGCGGCGGCCCGTCCGGCGGCGGCGGCCCACCGGGTCTGCCCTCTCTGCCCGGAGGCGGTGGCCCGTTCTGTCCCGGCGGTCGCGGCGGCCCGTCGCGTCGCTGCGCCAGCAACAGCGAACAGAGAAACAGGCTGAGCAGGGAAGTTAATGAAATCGCAACCAGCAAGTTTTTAATTTTCATAAGACCTCACAAATGATTTAAGTATCGAAAGATGACAAGCTGTTATTGCACGAGGCGGATTGCGCGCGCGACGCCGTCATCGCCCAAGACGATGTCCGCTTTGATGATTTCGTCGGCTCCCTCCAAGTTTAAGGGGAGACCGAGCGCGGCCAGTTTTTCGCGCGCCACTTCGACGCGAACGACGATGCCGCTCTCCATCGCCGTCGCCGTGTTCAAATAAGTCAGAGGCACGAAATCGGATTTAATCTCTTTGACCTCGTTGGCCGCAACTTCCGTCGCAACTGCCGACGCCGCGTTTTCAGTTTTGACAGGATTCAGCTTGCGTTCTGTTTTTCTTTTATCGCGCGGCACGGCGGCCAGTGTGTTCGCCTGCGGCTTCAAAGCTTTTGCCTTCTTGATTGCGACGGGCGCGGAGGTCGTGACGTTTGGCTTGGCCGTCAGCGCAGTGGAAAAGTTGTTGGATTTGAACTCGGAAAGATTCAAAGTCGTGGCCGCAATCACACTCTCAGCCATCGCTGTCGGGGCAGGCGTGCGCGTCAAACGCGAAGCCAGCAAAGTGACTGCGAGGATAATGGTCGCGGCGGCGGCCATCGCAAAGCGCGCGTAGCTCGTGCGGCGCGGAAAGCTCACGACCGTCTGCGCGGCTTTTTGATGATGAGAGGCAAACGCGTCCATCAGCTCGCGTTTGAGAAGCGGCGAGGCTTCGTGTCTTCGCTCCTCGACCGCCAGCGCGTTCAAGCCCAGCGACAGAGAACGCTCGACCTCAAGGCGCGCGGCGCACCGCGCGCACATCGCGGCATGCTCCAAGCCTTCGTCGTGCGAAGCATCGCGCGTTCGACGACCGCTCGCCAGTTCTTCAATCATTTCGGCAAATTCCTGACAGCTCATATCGCAAACCTCGCGCGCGAAAGCCGCGTGGCGTCTTCCGCTTTGCTTTCATGTTCCTTCCGTCTGATTGCGCCGACCTCGTTTAGCCCGCGCAGTTTTTCCAGGAGCAACAGCCGCGCGCGATGCAGGCGCGAGCGCACTGTGCCGACCGCGCAACCGATGACGCTCGCGGCCTGTTCGTAACTCAGCTCATGCAAGTTGCACAACAGCACGACCTCTCGATAATGCGCGGGCAGAGCCATAATCGCTTGCCTCACGGCCTCAATTGTCTCATTGCGCGAAAGCTCGACGAGCGGATCGTCCGGCGCAATCGCGGCCTCAGTCCACATAAACTCTTCCGCGTCCTCATCCATCGAGACGAAATTTCGCTCCCTTTTCAAAAGCTGAAAGACGCGATTGCGCGCGATGCCGTAAAGATAAGCGACCAGCGTTCCGCGCGCCGGGTCATACTGTTCGCCGTCGCGCATCAGTGCCAGAAAAACGTCATGCGTCACGTCCTGCGCGATTGACTCGGAATCGCACATGCGCAGGGCAAAGCGATAAATCCCGCCCTGACAACGGTCGTAGAGCGACGCAAACGCGCTTGCGTCTCCGGCCAACATCTGCCGCAACAACTCGGCATCGCTGGGATTTTGAAGAACGGGCTTTATCCGCACGGTCGCAGACTTTCTACTTGTACCTTCAACATTTCAAACAGGTCGCGCGGCCTGCCTTGGCGAAAGCTGTCAATCTCAATACCGGGGAGCGTGAGAGATTTTGAAACAGCTTCTATTCTTAATGTGCCTGAAGAGCAATGATAGTTCCACTATTTTGAGCGTGTGCGCAAATGGAGAGAAGAAAACAGTCTCGCGCAAAGGCGCAAAGGCGCAAAGAAGACTCAATCGCTTTCTTTGCGCCTTTGCGCCTTTGCGCGAGACGTTATCTCTGTTGAGCTATCGCGCTTACTGCGGATTGTAAGCAGACGGCGCGGGAATGTCTTCGCTCGTGCCGAACTGTCGCGCCTCGAAGGCGTTGGTCGCGCTCTTCAAGAGATACCAGGAAGCCGCGCTCGGACGCCAGACCGCGATGTCCGTTTTGTTATCGCCGTCGTAATCCGCTGGCACCGGGATGTCGCCGTTCAAGCCAAACTGTTGCGCGGCGAATGCTCCGGTCGAGCTGCGCAGCATGTACCAGACACCTTCGGACGGACGGAAGACTGCGAAGTCAGATTTGTTGTCGCCGTCAAAATCGCCGATGAGCGGATTGTCCGTGCTCGCTCCGAACTGGCGCGTGAGCGCGATGCTCGAAGAGCTTTGCGAGATATACCAAGTGCCGTTCGACGGACGATAGACGCCGATGTCCATCTTGCCGTCGCCGTCGTAGTCTCCGACAACGGGCTTGTCGGTCGAGACGCCCCACTGTCGCGCGGTAAAGCCGAGCGTGCTTTGCGAGACATACCAGGTGCCGGTTGATGGACGAAAGACGGCGACATCCGCTTTGCCATCGGCATCATAATCTCCGGTCACAGGAATGTCGCCGCTTGTGCCGAACTGCTGCGCTCTAAAGCCTGCGGTTGATTGCAGCATGTACCAGGTGCCATCGGTCGGACGCCACACCGCGATGTCCGTCTTGCCGTCGCCATCGTAATCTGCGGGAACCATCCTGTCTGTGCCGAGACCGAACGGCTGCGCGAGATTCTGAGAATCCGAACTCTGCGTCCAGTACCACGAACCCGTCGAGGCGCGGAACTGCGAAACGTCCGTCTTACCGTCGCCGTCAAAGTCCGCGACGCGATTGCGCGGAGCAGATAGCACGCGGCTCGCGTCAACGATGTAAAGTCCGCCCGCCAGATCGCCCAACAGAACTTTATTCAGGCCGAGGAAAGGATAGACAGACCAGTTGCCGTCGTAACTGCTTGGCACGCTGCTGTTGCGAAGCAAGCTGTCGGGAGTGGCGCAGAGCAAGTCCCAGGGCTCGTTTGCGCCGCGCGCCAGAGCGTCTTCACGATTGAAGGCCGTCGAGAAGGTGTCGTATTGCCCGACGCGGACGGGGTTCGCGGGGTTGCTGATGTCAAAGACCTGCAAGCCAGCCTGATACCAAGCGACGAAGAGCAGGTTGCCCATCACGACCGGATTGTGCGGGCAGATGGCGTTCAAGCCGAGGTCTGCGGCTTTGATGGTTTTAACCAGCGTCGGCGCGGCGAGATTCGTAATGTTGTAAACGCGCAGGTCGCCGTCAACCAGCTCGCGCGCATTGTAAAGATAATTTCCGTCAGTGCTCGTCCAAGAGCTATGCGAGTTGCTGCCCGTCACAATCGTGCCGATCAATGCCGGGGCTTGCGTCGCAATGTTCGTTAAATCATAGACATTGGTCGTGCCGCCCCAACCCGAAGTGAAGAGGCGATTGCCAGCGATGTGCGTGGCATGCACCCAGGTCGAGTCGGTCGTCGTGAACTCGCGCACGAAGACCGGAGCCGACGGGTTGCTGATGTCAAAGACTCTGAGCCTCGGCCCGTTGCCGAGCGTATTTTCGTTTTCAATGAGATAGTTGTTGTAAAGCAGAATCTCGTGAATGAAGCTGAACCCGCCATTAGTTGTATCAATTTTGGACTTCAAGACAGGGCTATAAGGATTGCTGAGGTCAACGATGTGGACGCCGCCGCCGCTGCTGCCGCTCCCGAAATAGCCGATGCCGTTACGCACCAGAGCTTCGAGCATTTGTAAGTTCGGCGTCGGGTTGTACAAGCTCGCCAGCACGGGCGCGTCCGGGTTCGTGATGTCGAAGATGTAGACGCCGCGTCCGCCGTAAGTGCCGAGCACGGCGATGTTCCCGTCACCGTACAGATCTGCGTACTTGAGATTGCTCGTGCCTGTGAGCGGGCTGATGCGGCTTCTCAAAGTAATGTTCTGCGCCTGCGCCGAGCAGCACAAAGTCAGCAGAGCGAGTAATGCGAACACCGCTTTGAACGTGCGTGTGTTGATGGAGAAACCCGATAGACGGTTTCCGGCCTTAGCAGCGCTGTGGCTCATTTTCAGTTTTCCTTTTGAGTTTATCTAATCAGGTTAACACCAGACGCGCCAAAGAGGAGTTTAGAGCGCCGCCCCCTCACGGAAGAACGGCCTATTCTAGTTTAAGTCCTTAATTCCTGCAAATTTAAATCAAAGAAATTTCACGCAAAGACGCAAAGAAAAATTTTGCGTTCTTCCTTTGCGTCTTTGCGTCTTTGCGTGAAACTTTTGTGTTCTTAACCTGAAGCCTGCGAAGCGTCGCGCATCACCAGATCGAATGTGCCGGGCGCGACTTTGCGAAAGCGTCCGTTGCGATTGAGCGAGACGGCGATGCTGATGGTCGGATTGTGTCCCGTGAAATTGAATCCGCCTTCGAGCAGGCGATTGTAAATCTCGTTGACATGGAGGGGTTCGCCCGCTTCTCTCAAGAGCATCGTCGTCGCCTGCGGAATCGTCCGGTCAGCGAACCTGTCATCTTTAATCTCAATATCGCTTCTCAGTTGCGGGATATGATGGCGCGGAGTCGTGACGGAAGGAGGGCGAGGCGCGGCCAACGGCGTTCGCGCGGCGTAATTGTGACGCGCCGCGTCCTGACGCAGTGCGGCTTCGAGTTCTTCATCCGACGGAGCCTGCACGGGCGGCGTGCTGTTCGTCGTCAGCACGGACGAGAGCAGGCGAAAGATAGCGGCCTCGGTCTGTCCGGCCAGCGTGTCCATCTCGGCCAACTCCGCGCGCAGTGTTTCCGCCTCGATCTCAAGCTCGGCCAGCCGCGACGCCACGCGATTCCGTTGCGCCCGCGCCTGCCTCAAGCTCTGCTCAAGCGTTGATAGAAGATTCTCGTTTCCCATAAAAGTTATCTTTAATGTGAGATTTCAAATCTCAAATTTAAAAATCGTTGTCATCTGTCTCGCTCGACGATGAAAGTCGGAATCGCGCGCAGGGCGTCGCAGTAT
The DNA here is from genome assembly GCA_036403295.1 of Pyrinomonadaceae bacterium. Classification (GTDB taxonomy): domain Bacteria; phylum Acidobacteriota; class Blastocatellia; order Pyrinomonadales; family Pyrinomonadaceae; genus JACMLC01. The sequence continues at coordinate 33,734 of DASWRG010000033.1, read as the reverse complement.
TTCGATTCCGGCAGAGCTTGCAGAGCCTCGCGCGCTCTGTCAGCGTATTCGTATGCCAACTCTCGCGCTCGCGCCAGCGCGCCCGTACGTTCGACTGCCTGACGCAAACTTGCGCGCGACACATTCCGGTAATGGCCTTCGCGCATCACGCGCTGTATATCCTCTCGCATTGACGCATCAGATTCAAGCAAAAAGATGAGCGGCAGCGTCAGCTTGCCTTCCAGAAGGTCTGCTCCGGCGGCTTTGCCCAGAGCTTCATCCGTCGCGGTGAAATCGAGCAGGTCGTCAACCAGTTGAAAAGCCGTGCCGAGATTGATGCCGTAATCACGAAGCGCGCTCTGAAGCTCGGCATCGGCCTCGCCCATGATCGCGCCGATCTCACAGCACGCGCTGAAGAGGTACGCGGTCTTGCGCTGCAAAATATCGAAGTACTGCTTTTCGGACACATCTGTGCGACCGAGCCTCGTCAGTTGCAACAGCTCGCCCTCCGTCATCTGCCTCGTGACCGCCGTCAGAATATCAAGCACCGGCAAAGAGCGTTCACGCAAACTGGTCTCGAAGGCGGACATGTAAAGCCAGTCGCCCATCAAGACCGCCGTCTGGTTGCCGAAGCGCGAATTGATCGAAGGACGATTGCGGCGCGTCTCCGCGTTGTCAATAATGTCGTCATGCACGAGCGTCGCCGTGTGCAAAAATTCCATCACGGCGGCCATGCGGATTGAGTTCTCACGCGCCGCATCGCCGCCGACCGCGTAGGTCGAGAGCAAGTGCAGAGCCGGGCGCACGCGCTTGCCGCCGGAGGCGCGCAGGTAATCCCCGATGTAAGCGATGACCTGTATGTTCGAGCGCGCCTGCCGCTCAAACTCCGCCTCGACCAGACCAAGCTCAGCCGCGATCAAACTAAAAATGCGGCGCGCCGAGACCTGCGGGTCTTCAATCGCGGCTGTGAAACCGGAAGTTTGCATAAGTTTTTTAAGTGATGAGTGATGAGTCATGAGTGATGAGTAAAAGCTAAAACAGCTTATCTCTTATCACTCATTGCTCATCACTCATCACTATGCTTTCAGTTCGTTCTATAATTCGTGTACTGCATGTTGATGCCGAAATCTTTGGCTTTGAGTTTGGCGATGATGTCTTGCAGCGTGTCGCGGTCTTTGCCAGTGATGCGCACAATGTCGCCCTGAATCGAAGCCTGCACTTTGGCTTTAGTATCCTTGATGTATTTGACGATCTCTTTGGCTTTGTCCTGCGGGATGCCCTGTTGGATGGCGACGCGCTGGCGAACCGTGCCGCCCGCCGCAGGCTCGACCTTGCCGTAATCGAAAGCCTTGAGCGGAACGCTGCGACGCACGAGTTTCTGTTGCAGAATATCGTTCATGTTCCGCAGGCGCATCTCGTCCTCAGCCGTCAACAACAGCTCTTTATCTTCGAGCGCGACGGTCGCATCGCTGCCCTTGAAATCGAAACGTTGCCGGACTTCCTTAATCGTCTGGTTAATCGCGTTGCTGATTTCCGCGCGGTCTACTTCCGAAACGATGTCGAATGAATTCTGCTGTGCCATATCAACCTGAGCATAGCATCAAAAGCGTGAAGCGCGAAAGTTTGATTATCCGTTCGCGTCCAGATTAAAGAAGCGCATGAAATTTTCCGTCGTGAGGCGACCGATCTCTTCAGCTTCCGTTTCATGAAGCTCTGCCAGAGTGCGCGCGACCTCGACGACGCGGGCAGGCTCGTTGCGCCGACCGCGAAAGGGAACTGGCGTCAGGTACGGGCAATCGGTTTCAATCAAGAGGCGATTGAGTGGAACGACGCGCGCGGCTTCGCGCAGGTTTTCGGCTTTCTTGAAGGTGACGTTGCCCGCGAACGAAACATGAAAGCCAAGCTCTAAGACTTGCTCCGCCATCTGCGGCGTGCCGCCGAAGCAGTGCATGATGCCGCCGCGTGGTGCGCCCTTCCATTCATCTCTTAAAATCTCAACCGTCTCGTCGTCGGCGGAGCGCGAATGAATGATGACAGGCAGGCTTTCCGCTCTCGCCATTCGCAGTTGCTTGATAAAGACTTCGCGTTGCAAGTCGCGTGGCGAAAGGTCGTAATGAAAGTCAAGCCCGATCTCGCCGAGCGCGATGACGCATGAGCTTTCGTGCAGCAGTTTTCTCAAACGCTCGGACGCGCGCTCGTCGTAAAGTTTCGCGTCGTGCGGATGCACGCCGACCGCCGCGTAGACGCCTTCATAATTTTCGGCGACCGAGATGGCGCGTTCCAGAGAGCCGCTGTGCGGGTCACCCGTCCCGACATTCAAAATGGTCACAACGCCAGCCGCGCGCGCACGCTCGACCACTTCATCACGGTCTGCGTCGTACTCCGTGCCGTCAATGTGCGCGTGCGAGTCAACGAATGGCATAAGCATCAATTCACCGCAGAGACGCGGAGAGGCGGAGAAGACAAAAGAAATAAAACAAAGCTTGCGGCCTCTTATTTTTTTATGATCTCTCTGCGACTCCGCGTCTCTGCGGTGAAACTAATCTTTGAAGCGCTCAAAGCTATTTCAAACGCGCGCCGTTCGGAACGTCTTCGATAAAGGTCGCAAGCACAGGCCGCCCTTCGTCTCCGACTGAGGCGGCGCAGACCATGCCTTGCGATTCAAAGCCGCGCAGCTTGCGCGGTTTGAGATTAGCGACGACGACTACTTTGCGACCGATGAGTTTTTCCGGCTCGTAATATTCCGCGATGCCCGCGAGAATCTGTCGCGGCGACGCTTCGCCGAGGTCAATCGTAAAGCGCAGGAGTTTGTCGGATTTCGGGATGCGCTCGGCAGTCAGAATCTCTCCGACGCGCAGGTCAACTTTGGCGAAGTCGCCAATCTCTATGAACGCGACGCCCTCGGTTTCGGTCTTCTGCAAAGCTGCGGCGGCGTCCGCTTCGGTCGCGTGCGTCTGCGGCGGCGCGGGCTGCGTTTCGTTTGTGATGGACGAGCCTTCAACCGCATCCGCTTCGGTCGCGTGCGTGCCCGTGTGCTCCGCCGCTTTCTCTTTTTCAATCTCAGCCATAATTTTTTTCTTATCGAGACGCGGGAACAGAGGCTTGATTTCGCCGATGTGCGTCTCCGCTTTTAAATCTCCCCATTTAAGGCCAGTCGGATCAATCGCCGCCGGGTCTGCTTGAAGGCCAAGCTGTTTGAAAATCTCGCGCGTCGCTTCCGGCATCGCCGGAAAGAGCAGGACGCAGAGCCAGCGCAAAGCCTCTGCGGCTCTGTACAGTACTGCGTTCAAGATTTCACGCTGCTCCTCATGCTTCGCAAGCTCCCACGGCTTCGCATCCGAGATCATCTTGTCCACGCGCGCGACGATGCTCCACGCGGCTTCGAGCGCGCGGCTGAAGGCGAAGTCGTCCATGTGCCCGATAAACTGATCTCGCGCGTGCTCGATGCTTGAGACGAGAGCCATCGGGTCTGGGTCAACTCCGGCGCGTTTGGCCGACAAATAATTGGCTTCGGAAATTTGCCCGTCGGGCACGACGCCGTTGCAGTAACGCTGAATCATCGTCAGCGTGCGGCTCGAAAGATTGCCGAGTCCGCTCGCCAGGTCGCTGTTCGTGCGTTCGATGATGGATTCGTAGCCGACCTTGCTATCCTGTCCGAACACCATCTCGCGGAGGCAGAAATAACGCACGGCGTCTGTTTGAAAATAGCTGTGCAGCAATTCAAGCTCGACCGTGTTGCCCAGAGTCTTGGACATCTTGCGCCCGACCGGGTCGAGCCACATGCCGTGCGCGATGACTGCGTGCGGCAATTCAAGCCCCGCCGCCATCAAAAATGTAGGCCAGTAAATAGCATGCTGCCGCAAGATGTCTTTGCCGACGAAATGCGTGGCAGGCCAGAATTTTTCAAAGCCGACTTTGCTTTCGCGCTCTTCATTGCCGAAGCCGATGGCCGTGATGTAGTTCGAGAGCGCGTCGAACCATACGAACATCGTGTGCGCCGGATCGTCCGGCACGGGGATGCCCCAACTGACCGAGGTTTTCAAACGACTGATTGAGAGGTCTTGCAGGCCGCGACTGACAAAGCTGATGACTTCATTCCGGCGCACGTCGGGACGCACGAAGTCGGGCTGTGATTGATAAAGCTCAAGCAGAGTTTCTTCGTAGTCCGAGAGGCGAAAGAAATAGCTCTCCTCTGAGATTCTATCGAGCGGCGTCTCGTGTATAGGGCAGAGCGGAGGCGCGCCCGGCTGCTCGGGCTTGATATATTCGTCTTCGGTTTTGTACGCCGCGCATGGCGCGCAGAACCAGCCCTCGTAGTGCCCCTTGTAAATCGCCTCACGCCCCTTCGGCGTGACGGCTCGCGCACAGCGTCGCCACAATTCGCTCACGCCCTCGTAATGAAAAGGCTCTGTCGTCCGCATAAAGATGTCATAGCCGCCGTGCTCCGTATCCAGCGAGAAGGCCGCGAACATCTTTTTCAATTCGCCGACGACGTAATCAACCTGCTCTTTCGGCGTGCGGCCATTGCGCTGTGCCGCGCGCTCAATGTTGATGCCGTGCTCATCCGTCCCCGTCAGAAAATAGGTCTCGAAACCGCGCTGCCGCTTATAACGCGTCACAGTGTCCACCACAATCGTCGTGTACAAGTGTCCCAGGTGCGGCAGGCTGTTGGCGTAATAGATAGGAGTTGTGATGTAAAAAGTTTTCATCTTAATCAAAAATAGAGATAGCCTGACTTAAGCGTCGCATGTTTTCAGTCACGGAGTGACGATATATCAATAGCCCATAACGCAAGCTATGGGTTAGAAGACAAACAAGCTATCGTGAGCTATCGCAGATAGCGGCATAACCTTTCGTGAATGATGAAGCCTGATGAGTTTATGCCGCCCGTCTGACGAAGGCTTGAATACTTTACCTCTCATCATTCCCCGCAGCTTGCGCTGTGGGCTACTGTTGTCTCGCTACTCCGTAGCTATGACGGCCTTCTCATCCTTTCACTTTCGCAAACTCGTCATCAGGATTGAAGCGCGGCATCTCGTTCAGGTCGCCGATGCTGCGACCGATGGCGAGGGCGATTTCGGCAACTTGAATCATCCCGCGAAAATCCCAAGTGTCGCTGTACTCGTCGGACGGCTGGTGGTAGTGCGCCGTGTTGTAAGCCTTGAACTGCTGCTCGCCCCAACCCTTCGGGCGTCCGACGAAATCGTTTCCTTCCTTGAGACTAATCGAAGGCACGCCGACCTTTGCGAAAGGGAAATGGTCAGAGCGATAGAACGAACCCTGTTCGGGGCGCGGGTCGGGCGCGACGGTCAGGTTGCGCTCGCGCGCGACCCCCTCAACCACAGCCTTGAGCGTCGAGCGTTCCGCGCCCAATGGGACAAAGTCATGCGTCAATCCCATAATGTTGACTGAATCGAGATTGACATTGCCCGCCGTCTTATTGAGCGGCACGAGCGGATGCTTGGAATACCAATCCGCTCCGAGCAAGCCCTGCTCTTCCGCCGTCGGAAAGAGAAAGAGGCTTGAGCGGCGCGGCCTTTCGTTCGCCGGAAGTTTCGTCAAAGCTTCGGCGATGCCGAGTATGCACGCGACGCCGGAGGCGTTATCAACCGCGCCGTTGTAAATATTGTCGCCCGTCTTGTCCGGCTCACCGATGCCGAGGTGATCCCAGTGCGCGGAGTAGACCACGTATTCATCCTTGAGCTTCGGGTCGCGTCCGGGAAAAGTGGCGACGACATTCGGAGCTTCGACGCGCTTCGTTTCGCTCTTCAGATTTATCTCGCCGCGAAGCTTCAACTCCACCGGCTTGAAATCGCGCGAGGCGGCCTGCTTTCTCAATGCGTCCAGGTCTTGCGAGGCGAGCTTCATCATGCGCCGCGCGGCCTCGTCAGTCATCCACGCGCGCATCTTGAGAAACGGTGTCTGCTCATTCTCGCCGCGCGCGATGTCGAAACGCCAGGAGCCATTCGACGTGCGCACGACGCTCCACGGATAGCCCGCAGACTCGTCCGTGTGGAGTAGAATCACGCCCGCCGCGCCGCGCCTTGCGGCCTCTTCATATTTATAAGTCCAGCGTCCGTAATAGGTCAGCGCGCGGCCTCCGAACAGCTTCGGCTCGGCCTCGGTCGCGGGCGGGTCGTTGACCAGCATCACCAGAATCTTGCCGCGATAATCTTCCGCTTTGCCTTTGTAATCGTCCCAGCGTTGCTCCGGCGCGTCTATCCCGTAACCGACGAAGACCATATCCGCGTCAACCGACACGTCCGCTTGCTGCGCGCCCGTGAAGGCGACGAAGTCATCCGCGAATTTGAAGGCCAGATTATTGACACCGGCGGCGACGGAGAGAGTCGTCTTCGGGTCGGACTTGACGCCGTAGAGCGAGACGGGTTGAAAGAAGCTGCCGTCCTTTCCGGCTCCCTTTAGACCGAGCCGTTCCAGTTGAGAGGCAATGTATTTCGCAGCGATCTCGCCGCCGCGCGCGCCCGTCCCGCGACCTTCCAATGAATCGTCCGAGAGAAATTTGATGTGCGCGCGCAGAGTGTTCTCATCAAACAAGCCCGCCGCTTTCTGCTGCTGCGGAATCGCGTTCGCGGCAAGAGACAGCATGAGCACCGTTGTCAGGAAAGCTGTTCCTTCCTTTGCGCCTTTGCGCCTTTGCGTGAGAAAGTTTCGCGCAAAGGCGCAAAGGCGCAAAGAAGAGGCGCGTAAGTTTGTTGAAAGTCTGGCTCTCATCATTTCATTCCTCATCTCATTTGATGTCCTTTAATCAAAGCCATCGCCTCGGCGCGCGTGCGCGAGTCTGTGCGGAAGCCGCCGAGGACGGCTGAGGTGACAGTCATCGCGCCCGGCTTTTTCACGCCGCGCAAAGTCATGCAAGTGTGCTCCGCTTCGATGACGACCATCACGCCGAGCGGCTTCAAGCCTTCATAAAGCGTGTGCGCGATCTCCGTCGTCAGACGCTCCTGCAATTGCAAGCGACGCGCGAAAGCTTCGGCGAGTCGCGCGAGTTTCGAGAGACCCAGAATGCGTCCGTCTTTCGGGATATACGCGATGTGGCAGCGTCCGACGAAGGGCGCGAGATGATGTTCGCAGAGCGAAGCGATGCTGATGTCTTTGACGATCACCATCTCGTCATGCGTGTCGCCCGGCAGAGGCACGAGATGCTGCTTCGGGTCTGCGCGCATCCCCGCCGTCAACTCCGCGTACATCTCTGCGACGCGGCGCGGCGTCTCGACGAGTCCCGCCCGCTCTGTGTCTTCGCCGATGCCTTCGAGAATCAGCCGCACGCCCTGCGCGATCAATTCCAGATTGACAGGCTTATCGTTCGATGTTTCTTTAGGCTTATTTTCAGCCACTTTAACTTTCCTGAATTTTTAAGAAGCTGTTTGGAAAACCTGCTGATGTCGCCAACGGCGACTGACATTATAGCGGAGGGTGAAACCCTCCGAGTTTGAAAGCCACACAGGCGACGCTGAAAGTGTCGTACCTCAATATTCGTCACCTACGGCGACGAGGCCACTTGATTTGCCACAGTCGTAGCGATGCTCGCTACGCTATCATGTTGGTCATCTTCGATGACAAGACAAGGATTTTCTATTTTCCAAACAGCTTCTAAATTTATTTCAAAGCTTTCAGAGCTTCGGCTTCGACCACGCGCAATGCGACGCCCGCGCGTTCGGCTGCGGTGCGACACTGCTCATACTCAGGCATCTGGTTGACCACGCGACCGTTGATGCTGGCTACTTTAACATCAATCTGCCCGTATGGCGTTTCGACGCGAACGGTCTCGCGCTGCAACGCGCGCCGCTCGACCTCGTAGCAGCGCACGCCGAGCGTCGTCGTCTCAGAGAACAATAAATTCTGCATCGCCTCGCGCAATTCGGTTTGACAAAGGATTGAGACGAGCACGGCGGGGCGATTCTTTTTCATCTGAACGGGTGTGAAATAGCAATCGAGCGCGCCAAGCTCCAAAGCCTTGTCCATCAAATACCCAAAAAGCTGCGGCGACATGTCGTCAATATTCGTCTCAATCATCAACAGCCGCTCAGCCTCAATAGCATGCTTTTCATCATCGCCCAGAATCAAACGCAACGCGTTCGGGAAATTCTCATACTCGCGCGAGCCTGCGCCGTATCCAGTCCGCTCGATCCTCATGAGCGGCAGCTTTCCGAACTCATCACACACAACACGGATGATGGCCGCGCCCGTCGGCGTCACGAGTTCGCCCTCGATGTCCGTCGAATAAACGGGCGCGTCTTTCAAAAGCTCCGCGACCGCCGGAGGCGGAACGGGGAATCGCCCGTGCGCCATCTCGACCATCCCGCTCCCGACGTGAAGCGCGGACGAAGCGAAACGCTCGACGCCGAGCAGGTCGAAGCCGATTGCGGCCCCGACGACATCAATGATGGCGTCGAGCGCGCCGACCTCATGAAAGTGAATCTGTTCGACGGGCACGTTATGCACGCGCGCCTCTGCTTCGGCCAGCCGCGAGAAGATACGAGCGGCGCGGTCTTTGACCTGATCGCTCAAACGCGAGTCGTAAATTATTTTCAGAATGTCGCCGAGATGACGATGCGCGTGCTCATGCCGTGTGCGAACCATCGCGCGCGTCGCGCTGATGCCCGAGCGATCAACCGTCTCAAAGCCGACCTCGTAGCCTTCGACGCCGAGCAGAGTGAGATTTTCGAGCAGCGCGCGCGGCTCGACCCCGACGCCGACCAGCGCGCCCAGAATCATGTCGCCGCTCGCGCCCGCGAAACAATCAAAGTACAGAGTTTTCATCACGCATCAAAAAGCGGCACGACTGCTCCGGCTTTGCCGCCAATCACTTCATCGCAAACTTCTGAGAGCGTCGTCGGCTCAGGATTAATCTCGACCACGTAAGCTCCTCCGGCCCTGGCGATTTCCGGCAGCGAGGCCGCCGGATAGACCAGAGCCGAAGTGCCGACCGCGAAAAACAGCTCGCAGTCGGCGGCCTTCCTCACAGCCTTTTGAAAAACATGGGCGGGCAGCAGTTCGCCGAAAAGAACTATGTCGGGACGCATCTCGCCGCCACAATCCGGGCAATGCGGCGAGCGCAAGTTAGGATGCTCCAACGTCATCATCTCGGTCGCGCCGCACGCGATACATTTCGCGCGCCAGATATTGCCATGCAATTCCAACACTTCGCGCGAGCCTGCGGCCTGATGCAGCCCGTCCACATTCTGCGTGACGAGCGTGAAATCGTCGAAGGTATCCTGCCAGCGCGCCAGAGCCTCATGCGCCGGATTCGGGCGCACGCTGCTGATTAAATCTCGCCGGAAATCGAACCACTCCCAAACGCTCTTCAAGTCACGCTCGATCATCGCCGCCGAAGAGATAACGTCGAAAGGCATGCCTTTCCAAACAGCTGTCCCGCCTCCGCCGCGAAAGGTCGGGACGCCGGATTCTGCGGAGACGCCCGCGCCCGTCAACACACAGACACGCCGCGCCGCGCTGAATCTACGACGCAACTCCGCCGAGATGGATAATGAATTTGTCTCTTGCACGATATGAATTCGGATGGTAACAGAGCGCACCTTAAGCGTGTCAAGCAAGAGCGTCAAGGTCAATTCACTCTCCGATTTTAGCCACAGAGGACACAGAGAGCACAGAGATAAAAAACCACAGAAGTTTATAACGTCTTCCCTCTGTGCTCTCTGTGTCCTCTGTGGCTCATGCTTTGCGCGCGGAATCAGAGACTTTGCAAGCGCGTTGGCTTCGCGCACGCGTGCTAGGCTATACTGCCTTTTTGTCATCAAGCCGTCAGAAAATTTAGAGGCCATCAAAGAGTGAGTTTAGAGAATTTACAGGAGACGCTGAGCGAGCGCGTGCGCGCGGCTGCGAGTGAGGCTTTCGGCGTCGCGCCCGAACAAGTCAACGGAGAGATTCCGCCTAAAACCGAGATGGGCGATCTGGCCTTTCCCGTCGCTTTTGAACTGGCAAAGCTCATCAAGCAGGCGACCGGAGAGAAACGCGCTCCCCGTGCCATCGCGGAGCAGTTGAAGGCCGCGCTCGAAATCGTGCCGCGAGTCGCGCGCGTCGAAGTCGCGGGAGCCGGATACCTCAACATCTTCTTCGACCGCGTTGCGATGCTCGCGGAGCTTGCCGCGACGACTGAAGCCGAAACAGCTTCGCTCTCATCCGACACCGACGCGCGACCTAAACGCATGGTCGAGCACACCAGCATCAACCCGAACAAGGCCGCGCACATCGGCCACGTTCGCAATGCCGTCCTCGGAGACACCTTCGTCCGCATCCTGCGTGCGGCGGACGAGCGCGTCGAGATTCAAAATTACATAGACAACACGGGCGTGCAGGTCGCGGATGTCGTCGTCGGCTTCATGCACATAGAGCACATGACGCTCGAAGACATACGCGCCCTCGACCGCTCGCTTTCGGCGGAACGTCCGTTCGATTATTACTGCTGGGATTTGTACACGCGCGTCGGCCTCTTCTATCGAGGCGACGACCCGAACGGCGAAACGAATCAGGAACGCCTCAAGCTGCGCGCCGAAACCTTGCACGCCATCGAGGAAGGGAACAATCCGACGGCTGAACTGGCCGAGTACGTGGCGACGCGAAATGTCGAATGCATCCTGGATACGATGGAGCGGCTCGGCATACGCTATGACGTGCTGCCGCGCGAATCCGAAATCCTGCACCTGCATTTCTGGGACAAGGCTTTCGAGAACATGAAAGCCAAAGGCGTGATTTTTTTTCAGACCGAAGGGCGCAACGCGGGCTGTTGGGTGATGCCGTTTGAGACGCACACGGGAACTGATGAGCACGAGGCCGACAAGATTATCGTGCGCTCGAACGGGACTGTGACCTACACGGGCAAAGACATCGCGTATCAACTGTGGAAGCTCGGCCTGCTCGGCCTCGATTTCAACTACAGACTTTTCCGCACGTATCCTGACGAGCAGACGACCTGGATGACGACGACTGAGCCGGATGACGCTTCGCATCTCGCGCGCCCGCACTTCGGCGGCGGCACTGTCGTTTACAATGTGATTGACACGCGGCAGTCGTATCCGCAGGAGATTGTGCGTCGCGGCGTCGCGGCGGTCGCGCCCGAAGTCGGCGAAGAGGCGAGCGTGCATTTGGCGTATGAGATGGTCGCGCTCTCGCCCGCCGCGTGCGAAGAGCTTGGGATTCAACTGACGGATGAAGACCGCGCGCGTCCGTATATCGAGATGAGCGGGCGCAAGGGTCTGGGCGTCAAGGCGGACGATCTCATCAATCGTCTTGAGAGCGATGCTTTGAAGGAGGTCGAGACGCGCCATCCTGAGCTTTCAGAAGAAGAACGAACGCGAACTGCTCATCAGATCGCGGTCGGCGCGCTCCGGTATTTTCTTTTAAAGTTCACGCGCAATACGGTCATCGCGTTTGACTTCAAAGAGGCTCTCTCATTCGAGGGCGAGACGGGGCCATATTGCCAGTACGCAGCCGTGCGCGCCAACTCTATCTTTCGCAAGCTCGACGACGCGGCGCAAAGGGAGGCGAGGGAAATCATCAGCGCGGCAGGCGAGGGCGTAGGCGATGTCGCGGGCGTGCTCGAAGGCGAAGGCGGCGATGAGATTTGGTCGCTCGCGGTTTTGGCCGGAAGGCTTGACGAAGCGATTGCCCAGTCGGCTGCGCAGGCCGAGCCGGCGATTCTTGCCAAATACACTTTTAATCTGGCGCGCGCCTTCAATCTCTTTTACCATCGCCACCGCATCATCACTGAAGAGAACGCGCCTCGTCGCGCCGTCCTCATCGCCGTCTGTGATGTGACGCGCAGAAACTTGACGCGTGCGCTCGCCGCGCTCGGCATCGAAGTGCCTGAGCGAATGTGAGGCACGCGCTTTGCTGTGTTTGAAAAGCGAGACTCTTTCGCTTTGCGTCCACGCGGCTTTGCGTGAGAAGCTTTGAAAAAGCCTCTTTGGAAGTTTTGCAATTTGCGATAACCGTTAGCGATTTACGAATTTATTTGGAGAGTTCAGATGCTCATTGTGATGAAGATTGACGCGACCGAACGCGAGATAGCGGACGTGGTCAGCGTCATTGAAGAGTTGGGATTCAAGGCGCATCCGATGCCCGGCGCACAACGCACGGCCATCGGCATCACCGGCAATCAGGGCGCGGTTGACACGACGCGCTTTGAGAATCTGCCCGGCGTGGCCGAGGCGATTAAAGTCAGCAAGCCTTACAAGCTGATTACGCTCGACCTGCGGCCAGAGAAAACCGTCGTCCGTGTCGGAGACGCGACCATCGGCGGCGACGAGTTGGCGATTATCGCCGGGCCGTGCGCGATTGAGAGCCGCGCGCAGGCTTTCGCCATCGCCGAAACCGTTCGCAGAAGCGGCGCGCGTTTCTTTCGCGGCGGAGCTTTTAAGCCGCGCACTTCGCCCTATGCTTTTCAGGGACTCGGCGAAGAGGGAATGAAGATTCTCGCGGACGTGCGTGAAAATTACGGCCTCAAGATTGTGACGGAAGCTTTGGATGAAGCGGGCGTTGACCTTGTTGAAAAGTACGGCGATATGATTCAAATCGGCGCGCGTAACATGCAGAATTTTTCGCTGCTGCGTCGCGCGGGACGCTCGCGCCTGCCTGTGCTGTTGAAGCGCGGTTTGTCAGCGATGCTTGACGAATGGCTGCTCGCCGCAGAGTACATCATGGCCGAAGGGAATTATCAGGTCGTCCTCTGCGAGCGCGGCGTCCGCACCTTCGCGCAACACACGCGCAACACCTTAGACCTCGCAGCGATTCCGGCTGTGCGGCGCATCTCGCACCTGCCGGTCTTGATTGATCCTTCGCACGGAACCGGAAAAAATTATATGGTCACGCCGCTCGCGCGCGCGGGCGTCGCGGTCGGCGCGGACGGCCTCATCATAGAAGTCCACGACCAGCCGGAACGCGCGCTCTCGGACGGCGCGCAAGCTCTGACGCTCGAACAGTATGACCAGCTCGTCAACGAAGTGCGCGCGATCCGCGACGTGATTGCGCCCGCGCCCGTTAGTTAAAGTAAAAAGGTAAAAGTAAAAAGGCAAAAGGAAGGCGGAAACCAGCTTTTATAAAATTGCTTTTGTCCGCACTTTTGCCTTTTACCTTTTTACTTTTACCCTCTGATAATTATGCGCGCAATGATTCTCGCTGCCGGATATGGCACACGCCTCTGGCCTCTGACGGTTGACCGGACAAAGCCCGCGATTCCGTTTCTGGGTCGCCCGCTCGTCGGTTACGTCGCCGAATATCTGGCTGCTTACGGCGTGCGCGAGATTGCCGTCAACCTGCATCACGAGCCGGATTCCGTCCGCGAAGCTCTGGGCGACGGCAGCCGTTTTGGAGTTGAGCTGCATTACATCGAAGAGCCGCAGATTCTGGGCACGAGCGGCGCGCTCGACAACGCGCGCGACTTTCTCGAAAGCGATACCTTCATCGTCGTCAACGGCAAGATCGTCACGGACATCAATCTCGCCGCCGCCATCGAAACGCACAAACGCACGCAGGCTCTCGCCACGCTCGTCCTCAGAGAGAACCCTTTGCGCGAACGCTTCAGCGTCGTCAACACTGAAGCAGGCTTTGTCACCGGCTTCGGCGGGATGCCGCAACCTGATGCGTCCGGTAACGCCGACGATGGGGATATGCCTTTGATGTTCACGGGAATTCAGATTCTTGAGCCGGGAATCTTTAATTACATTCCTCGATATGTCTTTTCCCACTCGACGACTGACGTTTACCCACAGGCGATATCGAAAGGCGAGCGCGTGGCCGCTTATATCGCCGAAGGGAATTGGTACGAGCTTTCGACGATTGAGCGTTATCTTTCAATCAGCCTAGCCATGCTCGAAAGGGAGGGGCGCGACGTGGATATGGGCGAAAGCTGTTTCGTCTCGACTGAAGCTGAGGTGCGCGAATCCGTCTTGTGGGACAACGTGTCGGTCGAAGCCGGAGCGCGCGTGCGACGCGCCGTGCTCGGCGACGGCGTCCTTGTTCGCGCCGGAGAGCGGATTGAGAACGCGGCGGTCGTGCGTAGAGAGTTGGTCGAAGGCGCGCCCGCGCCGCCCAAAGCCTTGAAAGGCGAAGCCATTGGAGATAATTTTGTCGTGTCGCTCGCCGAGTGATACAATCGCGCATCTCTTGAAGTCCGGACTCTGAAGGGACGCGCTCGAAAATTGATTCAAGCCCTTCCCGTTTGAATGACGAGAGAGACAGACCACACGTTCGCCGCTTCATGACGCATGAGCCAAGCTCCACAGATTAACGTCAAAAAGTTTGACCTCAACGCGCGTGCGCGTCTCGCGCGGCATCTGTCCGAGCATCATGTAGTCAAAGAGAAAGACATACAGGCTTTGACGCCCGACGCCTCGACGCGCGAATATTTTCGCATCCCCTGGAAACGCAAACACGCCGTCGCCTGTGTTTACCCTGAGCCGTTCGATCCTGAGTTTCATCCTTTTCTCGATGTGACGCGGCTCTTCGCGGAGGTCGCCTTGCCCGTTCCTGAAATCCTTGCGATTGACGGACAGAGCGGCATCATCATTCAAGAGGATTTGGGCGACAGGCGATTGTACGCAGTGCTTGAGAGTTCGAGCGATGAGGAGCACGAGGCTTTTCAGGAGCGCGCCATCAGCTTGATCGCGGACATACAGGCCGCGACTCCGAAAGCCTTTGAGCTGAAATCCATCGCCAGCCGCCTGGCTTTCGATGAAGCCAAGCTCTCCTGGGAATTGCAGTTTTTCATGGAACATTATTTCGGCAGCCTGCGGCAGGAGACGCTGACGCACGGCGAAGAGGCGGAATTGAAGGTCGAGTTAAACGACATCGCGGCTGATCTGGCGGCGCGCCCGCGCGTTCTTTGTCATCGTGATTATCACACCTCGAATTTGATGGTGGATAAAAAGAATCGGCTGCGAATTGTGGATCATCAGGACGCGCGGATGGGGCCTGCGAGTTACGACTTGGTTTCGCTCCTCCTCGACCGCCAGCTTGAGATGCCTTCGCTCGCGGAGATTCGCGCGCACAGGCTGTACCTGCTCGAAGAGAGGCGTATGCGCGGGCTTGACGCATTAGACCCTGACGAGTTCGCCAGAGAGTTTCGCCTGATGGCCGTGCAGCGCGGCTTAAAAGCCATCGGTACATTCTCGTATCAAACAGCCGTCTGCCGGCGCGGCGAAACTTACGCGCAATATATCAACCCGACCTTCCGCATCGTCTTGCAGGCGGCAGAATGGCTCGACCGCTTTCCCGCGCTCCGCCGCGCTATCAAACAAAGGATTAATAACAGTGATGGGTGATAAGTAATGAGTGATGAGAGAAAAGCTTTCTTGCTTTTACTCATTACTCATCACTCATCACTCATCACTTACTACTTATCACTTATGAGACAGACATACATTAACGAACTATCGAAACACGTTGGCGAAGAGGTCACGCTCAAGGGGTGGCTTTATAATTTGCGTTCGAGCGGGAAATTGATGTTTCCGCAGTTGAGGGACGGGACGGGCGTCGTGCAGTGCGTGGTCTTGAAGCAGAGCATCGCGCCTGAGTTGTGGGACGCGCTCAAAGGCTTGGGGCAGGAATCCGCGCTCATCGTGCGCGGGACTGTGCGCGCGGACGAGCGTGCGCCGGGCGGATACGAGCTTGACGTGGTTGATGCTGAGGTCGTCAGCCCGACGCACGATTATCCGATTACGCCGAAAGAGCACGGGACTGAATTTTTGATGGATCATCGTCATCTCTGGCTGCGCTCGCGTCGCCAGAACGCGATCATCAAAGTTCGCCACACTGTCGTCAAAGCCGTCCGCGATTTTCTGGACAACGACGGTTTCACGCTGGCCGACGCTCCGATTTTCACGCCCGCCGCTTGCGAAGGCACGACGACGCTCTTCGAGGTTGATTACTTCGACGACGAGAAAGCGTATCTGACTCAATCCGGCCAGCTTTACAACGAAGCGACCGCCGCCGCTTTCGGCAAGGCTTACTGCTTCGGGCCGACCTTTCGCGCTGAAAAGTCCAAGACGCGCCGACACCTGACTGAGTTCTGGATGGTCGAGCCTGAGATAGCCTATGCCACGCTCGATGATGTGATGGACTTGTGCGAGCGTTTTCTGTCAAACATCGCCGCGCGCGTCCTTGATGAGAGAGCCGAAGAGTTGAAAATCCTGGAACGCGACACGGCCAAGCTCGAAGCCATCGTGCCGCCGTTCCCGCGCCTGTATTACAATGACGCCGTGCGTATGTTGCAGGAGGGTTTCGAGCGCGGCGAGATTGAGACGCGCTTTGAGTGGGGCGGCGATTTCGGCGCGCCCGATGAAACTTTTCTGTCGGCCAAGTATGACAAGCCCTTGATGGTGCATCATTATCCGGCGGCTGTGAAAGCTTTTTACATGGCGCGCGATAAAGAGAATCCGGAACTGGCTCTCGGCGTGGACGTGCTCGCGCCCGAAGGCTACGGCGAAGTCATCGGCGGCGGCGAGCGAGCGACCTCGCTCGATTTCCTGCGCGAGCAGATTTCGATTCACCAACTGCCGGAAGAGGCTTTTAACTGGTACTTAGACCTGCGCCGTTACGGCAGCGTCCCGCACGCAGGCTTCGGGATGGGCATCGAACGCTGCACGGCCTGGATGTGCGGCATCGAGCATGTGCGCGAAACGATTCCGTTCCCGCGTATGCTCTACAGGCTCAAGCCTTAGACCGTAAAGAGAGACCTTTCCTTTGCGCTCTTTGCGTGATTTCACTTTCCGCTCTTTGCGGTTAAGTGATTCTTTAACGTAAAGGCTGCAAAGATTTAAGACGCAAAGAACGCAAAGGAAAATCTAAATCGCTGTCAGTGATTTAAGAATGATGGAAGAGCGTTTGCGACTTGAGTTTAACGAATGGGCGCGCGAAGGGCGCGGCGAGCGGATGGAGCGTGGCCATCGCCCGACCGGAGAGCAGGCGATTGCGCGCCTGAATCTCAAAGCCGATTCGCGCGTGCTCGATTTAGGTTGCGGCTCCGGCTGGGCGACTCGCTTGATGGCTTTGCGCGCGACGAATGGCCGCGTCGTCGGGATAGATATTTCGGATGAGATGATCGCACAGGCGCGTGCTTCATCGGCTCAATATTCTAATGTCGAGTTTCGGATCGGCAGCGCGGAACAACTGCCTTTCGCTGACGGAGAATTCACGCACGCTTTTTCGATGGAATCAATCTATTACTATGCGGACATGGCGCAGGCTCTCAAGGAAGTTCGCCGCGTGCTCGCGCCCGGCGGCGTGTTCGCCTCGGTCGTTGATTTGTATCAGGAGAACGAGCCGTCGCATCAATGGATCGAACAGCTCAAAGTGCCTGTGCAGCTCTTGAGCGTTGAAGAGTATCATCAGCTTTTCGCGCGAGCGGGCTTCGACGAAGTGTCTGACGAGCGGCTTTATGATCCGACGCCGATTCCGGATGACTACGCGGGCGGCTCTTTCAAATCGCGTGAGGATTATTTGAAGTACAGGGAGTCAGGCTCGCTGCTCGTCTGCGGGCGCGTGAAAGCATGAGCGAAGGACACGAGAGAATTGTGACCATCTTCGGCGGCTCGAAGTGCGACGAAAACTGCACGGAGTATGAGCAGGCGCGCCGCGTCGGGCAACTTCTGGCCGAAGCAGGTTATACCATCTGCACGGGCGGCTATTTGGGCGTGATGGAGGCCGCGAGTCGCGGGGCGCGCGAGAAGGGCGGGCGCGTCCTCGGCATCGTGATGAATCAATTCAAGGCCGAGCCGAATCGGTATCTGACTGACAAGGTGGCTTCGGCTCATTTTTATGAACGCCTGCAAAATCTGATTATGCGCTCTCTTGGCTTCATCGCCCTGCGCGGCGGGATGGGCACGGTCACGGAAGTCTCGCTCGTCTGGAACAAGATACAAACGCACGTTATCGAGCCGCGCCCGCTCGTCCTGCTCGGCGACTGTTGGCCGCCGCTCGTCAAAGCATGGCAACAGCATCTCGTCGTCAGTGACAAGGATGTCTCGATTCTGGATTTCGCGGAGACGGCGGAAGAAGCGGTTTCAATCATCAACCGAAAAGCCGCGAATGTTATTTTGTGAGAGCCGTTTCCAAAATTCAAGAGACTTAATTCAGATCAACTCTTTGCGAGCTTCCGTTTTATCTTCGCGCCTTTGCGAGAAAAGTTGGTGGTTCAAGCAAAGGCGCGAAGGGAAAAGCGGAAGCTTGAAGCGGTTTGAATAATCTCCAAATTTAGATGTAAAAAAGTGTGAGTTATGAATGACACAGCTACTTTAGACACGCAAGAAACCTTCTTGAATATTGATCGTCCCGGCGTGGGGCGGCGCGTGAGCATTCTCGGCGTGCCGCTCGGCTTCGGGTGCAGCATGCCGGGCGTGGACATCGGCCCGGCGGCGATTCGCGTCGCGCGTCTCAGCCAACGTATCGCGCAGCTCGGCTATGAAGTACGCGATCTGGGCGACATGCGAATCGCCCGCCCGCTCTACGTGGCCGCGCCGAATGAGTCTCCGAAATATTTGAAGGAGATGACGGAAGCGTGCGAGGCTTTAGCCACGGAAGTGCGTGATGTTTTGAGAGACGGCGAGACGCCGCTCATCATCGGCGGCGACCATTCGATTGCCATCGGCTCGATTGCGGGCGTGGCCTCTTATTGCCGCGAGCGTCAGGAGACGTTCGGCCTCATCTGGTTTGACGCACACGCGGACATGAACACGCCTGAGACTTCGCCGACCGGCAACATACACGGGATGCCGCTCTCCGCGCTGTTGGGCTACGGCGCGCCGGAGTTGACGCACATCGCGGGCTTTGCTCCGAAACTCGACCCGCGCTTCATCGCGCACATCGGGGCGCGCGACGTGGATCAGGGCGAGCGCGATTTGATACGCAAGCTCGGCATGCGTTTTATCACCATGCGCGAGATTGACGAGCGCGGCATGAGCGCGTGCGTTGACGAAGCCATCTCCATCGCCTCGAAAGCTTCAGCCGGATACAGCGTGACCTTTGACGTTGACGTGATGGACCCGGGCGACGCTCCCGGCTCAGGCACGCTCGTGCGCGGCGGCATCAGCTACCGCGAGTCGCATCTGGCGATGGAGAAGATAGCCGAGGCGGGCGGCATGCTCTCGCTCGAAGTCGTGGAGATTAACACCGCGCTCGATGTCAACAACCGGACGGCGGAACTCGGAGTCGAGCTGATTCTCTCCGCGCTCGGAAAAAGAATCCTGTAAAGAAAGTTCAAGGTTCAAGGTTCAAAGTTCAAGGTTAAGAACAAGGTCTCCGGCTTTCAACCTTGAACTTTGAACCTTGAACTTTGAACCCATTGAGATATGACCAAAAAAATTCGCGTGGGTGTAGTGTACGGCGGGCGTTCGGGCGAGCACGAGATTTCGTTGAGGTCTGCGCGCTCTGTGATCGAGGCTCTCGACAGAGAAAAGTATGAGGTCGTCCCGATTGCGATTACGAAGGAAGGGAAGTGGCTGGGGGCGGCTGAGGCTGTCAGGCTCTTGCCGAACGAGACGGGGCGGCTCGTGCCTGCCAAAATCATCAACAACGCGAGTCAAGACGTAGCCATCATCGCAGACCCTTCGCACAGCGGCCTCGTCGCGCTCGAAAGCGATAAAGAGCAAGCTGTCTCACAACCGCTCGACGTGATTTTTCCGGTGTTGCATGGAACATACGGCGAGGATGGAACTTTGCAAGGCTTGCTCGAAATGGCTGGCGTGCCGTATGTCGGTTGCGGCGTGCTCGCCTCGTCATGCGGGATGGACAAAGTGGCGATGAAATCTCTCTTCCGCGACGCGGGCTTGCCCATCTGCAAGTACGTTTGGTTTCTGCGGAGCGACTGGGAGCGCGACCCCGCGAGCGTGCGTCGCCGCATCAAACGCGAGATAGGCTTTCCAGCTTTCGTCAAGCCCGCCAATCTAGGCTCATCCGTCGGCATCTCAAAGGCGACCGACAACGCTTCGCTTGATAAAGCGATTGAGCTGGCCTCGCGTTATGACCGCAAGCTCATCGTCGAAGAGGGACTTGACGCGCGCGAGATAGAATGCGCCGTCATCGGCAACGACATGCCGAAGGCGAGCCTGCCCGGCGAGTACGTCGTCTTTGACGAGGCGGCGCGGTTTCTCGATTACACCGAAAAATATTCGAGCACGGGACACGTCGACTTCGTCGTGCCCGCGCCGCTCTCAAAATCCCTCATCAAAAAAATTCAGAGCATGGCCGTGCGCGCCTTCAGGTCTATTGACGGCGCGGGCTTGGCGCGCGTGGACTTTTTTCTGCGGCGCGACACGAAAGAACTTCTCGTCAACGAATTGAACACGATGCCCGGCCTCACGGATGTCTCAGGCTATCCGAAAATGTGGGAAGCCTCCGGCGTTCCCTTCACACAGATTTTGAATCAACTGATCGAGCTTGCCTTCGAGCGTCACCGCGACAAGGCGCGCACACAAACGAGCCGCTAACAGCAGATTATGTTGCTTCCTGCCTGGGCCACTTCCATGCATACCAGACAATCAGTGACGTAAGCACGACTTCAATGATTCCGTAGAATATGTAGAATGCCCAATCCCACATCGTGAGCAGAATGATCACCGTATAGAGCATGCCCAAGATGATGTTCACCCAGCGATTCAGTTGAGGCTTTAACACCAGCGAGAGGAAAATCATGACGCTCGGGATCGCCATCATGACTGAGGTTCCGACCAAAACCCCTTGAGTCGCCGGTCCGAAGGGCGGCATTCTTCCCTCCAGCATCCTTTTCAGCATCCCCGGCACGTAGAGTCCAAAATAATCTGCATAGATGTAACAGAACATCACACTTACCCACAGGGCTGAAATCTTTAGCTTCACATGAATCTTGATGTCCTCTAATCCTATTCCGGCTTTCTTCATTGAGTCCAATTGATTCCTCCCTCCTTCTGTTCCGCCAGATAAGGGCGAGGCGGCTTAAAGCAAGATATTTAGACCGCTAGTGGCAGTCTAATACTCATATTAAAGAGACAATGTTTCTGACAGGCGTCTTTTATTGCTATCTACTTTTTCAGCCCTTATTTCTTAGGAGCTTGATAGCCTTTGCGGGTGCGGACGGTGAGTTCCGGGCGCGCGAGGCGGACTTCGAGCTTGTGCCATTTGCCGTCGCGTGCGGTGTTGGGCGGTGTGTAGGTTAAGGTGTATTGATTGCTCAGCTCTTCCGCGATCTGCGTGAAAGCCTCGCGCATGACAGGCCCGCCGGGAGTGGCGACGTAACGCCCGCCAGTCTTTGAAGCGAAATCACGCAAGGCCGCCGCGCTCTGTTGATTGCGTCCCGTTGCGCCTTCGGTCGAAGACATGTCCACAGCATAAATCGTCGCGTTCGCGGCCAGAGCCGTCTCAAGAGCTTTATTGGCCGTCGCCGCGCTCTTGTTGTCCGCGCCGTCGGAGAGGACCAGGATTGCGCGCCGTGTCTCGCCGCGCTGCCGTAGGTCAACCGCCGCGCGCAAGATTGCGTCGTTGAGCGCGGTCATCCCTCTGGCGCGAATCCCGAAGGCGAAGTCTCCGAGGTCGCGGCTCGGAGAATAGTCCTGCACCTGCTCGATCTCGCTGTCGAAACGATAGACGGCGGCCATGTCATCTTCGCGCAGCTCTTCCAGAAAACGCACGGCAGCAGAGCGCGCCAGCATCATGCGCTGCTCCATGCTCCCGGAAGTGTCCAACAGCACGGCGGCGGCGAACGGCGTCTCTTCGCGCGTGAGATTCGTGATAGGTTGTTCGCGTCCATCCACCAGCAATTTGAAATCGCCGCTCCGCAAGCCATGCACGAATTTTCCAGAGGCATCCACGACCGTCACGTTCAATACCACCAGGTCTGTGTTGACGCGCACGACCTCGTCATCGTCCTGCGATTTCGCACAGTCGTAAGGCGTGATGATGAGAGCCAGGAGCAGTGGAAAAAAGAGAAAGCCTGTGATGTGGCGGAGGAAGGGATATTTGCGAGCTGTCACTGGGTCTAACGCCTCCGTGTTCAATTTTCAGTGGGTCGAAGTACGCACGAAGCGGATGATGTCCAGAATCTCATTCGCACGCTCGATGACGGTCGCAGAGACTACCTGTCGCGGAGTTTTCTCAACCCCTTTGCGCAGCTCATCCGTCGCCTCGGACAGACGCTTGAACGCCGCTTCAAGCTGCGGCGGCAGCTGCTTATCCGTCTCGTCTCCGTCCGAGCCGCCAGCCTGATTGCGTATTTTGCGCGTGACCTTTTCCAGGCGATCTAATTTTTTCTTCTCGTTTGAGCTGAAACTATTACTGCTCGAATAGGCTTTGTACAACTCTGAGCCGAGCTGCGCCGCCTCGCGCGCGCGATCCAGATTCTCAAGCCGCTCTTTCTCAGCGTACTTGATCTCCCATTTGACGCGCATCTCCTCGACCAACTGGCTCTCTTGATCGTTCGGGTCGTTCGGCTGATTGCGTGTCGTCTGCGCGCTCACGGCGCAGGCGCAGGTGAAAATAAGCAGGAGCAAAAAAACTGTGCGTAACAACATTAGCCTACACCTTGCAGAAAGTTGTAAAGTAAACGACCAGCGTCTTCAGCCGTCTCTTTCGTGTTGATGAAGATAGTAACGAATAACAGTAATAACGGGCAAGCTGATGCTGTGAGGCGCGCTCTGAAAGAAAGGTTGTCCCAAAGTCTCTTGATGTCGCCGCAGCTCAACGAAGAACAGATGATTGATGAAAGCTTGCGCGCGATTGTCGTCGCGGGCGTCTCGTCCGGCGCGGGAAAAACTTCCGTTGCCGAAGCCGTGACGGGCTTTCTGGCTAGAGAACGTGGACGGCTGCGGCCAAAATCACAGTCACTCACGGCGAGCGCGGCTGCCCGCACGGCGGCAAGGGCTGCAACGTCTGCTCCTCACTCGGCGGGGATTTTCAGCTCATCAACAGGGAGTCAATTATCAGTCAACACGGCACTGACACGGCGCGCCTACAGGCGGCGGGCGCGAGTCCGGTCGTCTGGGCTATCACACGCGATGTAGCCATCAGAGAGGCTTGGCTTGAGATGCGCGGAATTTTGTCTGAGGCCACCTGTGCGGTCATCGAGAGCAACACTTTGACCGAGCACCTCCGTCCCGCCCTGACATTGATGATCGTTGACCCGACCGTCAGCCGCAAAATCTGGAAGCCTTCGGCAGAGCGTTTGATTGCGAACGCCGATTGCCTCATCTTTAACCATCGCGGGACGGCTGAGAGGCGCGAAGCCCTCCTCACAGAGATAGCCCGCCTGCGTCCGAACGCGGACGACCTCATACACGTCTCGCACCCTCACGAAATCACAAATCATCCCGCGATAACTGAGAGACTTCAGCAAGTATTAAAGTAGGGGCAGGGCTTGTCCCTGCCCGTATCGTCCGCATGGACGATGAGCAAGCTTCGCAATTATTCAAGCTTGCCTGTCATCCTAAATTGATTCGCGCCTGCGTGCGGCGGGCAGGGACAAGCCCTGCCCCTACAACGTTATCTAAAGTCAGTTCGAGATAAGCAAGGGAAATTCAAAGAGCCTGCGCCAGCAGGCGGTCAGAGTCTAGCCCCATGCGAGAGCATGGGGTCACGTCACATCAGATTCTATAGAGCCTGCGTGAGCAGGCGACAGATGCTTGCTCGGCCTCACATCTGTCGCCAGCTCACGCAGGCTCTATCTCTAACTTCGCTCCGTTCCCCACGCTGACGCATGGGGCTATACTCTCTCGCCTGCTGACGCAGGCTGGTTGATAGCTTTACGTCGAACTCAAGTTAAATATGTTTTATTTCAAGAGAATAGGTGAGAGAAGCTGAGAGATTGCTTGAATTTATGTCGCCATGCCGACTCTTGAAGCTTTACGCGAAGCAGAGTGTCCTGTAGAAATCTTTTATGGAATCTTGACGGGAGTATCGGGCGTGTTGATGAACTCTTCGCCTTTGCCGCGTTTGGGAGGCTGCTTGACGGCGGTGACTTTGGTTTCCGGCGGCTTCTCGGGCGGACGTTGCGCGCCCGGCAACATTTTGAAGGGTATTTCGCCCGAGCCGCCGCCGCTTCTGATATGCAGAACGCGCGACTCTCTGTATTCGCCCGAAGGAACGTTGAGAGCATAGCGTCCCTGTTCCTGTGGGGACAGATCGCGCGGCTCGACGATGAGCGTGCGAATTTCAGAGCCACTGTCCTTGCGTCGCTTCAATTCCAACTCGACCGAGAGGTCTGTCAATTTCTCGCCGGAGATATTCAACACCGTCCCGCCCAGAACGGCTTGCGCGCCTTTAATCATCGCATCGTCTACGAACAGCTGAAGCAGAGGCGAGGGCGCGGGCTTGGCCTCCTGCGCTTGCGCGGCCTGCTGTTCAGCCCTGAGCCTCTCGGCGTGCCGCTTGCGAAGCATCAGATAACCCATCGTCAGGGCGGCGGTCAACCCGAGGGCGCAGGCGATAGCTATGCCGCGCGTCATAAACGAGCCACGCTCTTCCGTCTCAAGATGAGGGTAATCATCCGTAGATTTCTCAATGTCAAGACTCATTCCATCAATTTCCAAACTCTAAACACAGTTCAAGGTATTCTTTAACAAGATAAAGCTAATCTCTTGAAAGCACAGCAGTCTAACTTGCTGCCTGTTAATTTGGTGTCGGCATTCTTTAAGGTTCAGACGGGAGCGTGATTCCCGGAGGAGCCGAGCCGGTCACTCTTTCGATCAGCGCGCCCAAAAATTCCTGTTCGGCAGTTCCGGTGCTGGGCAGCGTCGACCACTCCGCCCCGGTCGCTCCGTCCGTGCGCCCCTCTATCTTGGCAGTGACTCCGACGTTCGCAGAGACGCCGTCAATGGCCTGTACCTCTATGGTTAAAGTGTAGCGGCCACGCGTCCAGCCGCGCGCCGTCGTCGGCGGCAGATTCGCATAGCGATTCAATTCGGACTGTGCGATGACCGCACCTCTGGTGAACGTGTAGGGCTGCGTGATGAACATGCCCTCTTCGGGCTTCGAGGCGGCCTCGTCCAAAAGCAATTTGCGATCACGTATCAGTTCGGTGACGGCCTGCAAGAGCGCGTCACGCCGCGCCGTGAAGCGATACGGATTGGGAATCAAAGGCGTCTCAGGCGTGCGCCCCTTGCCGAAATCAATCCCGCGTCCCGCGCCCGTATCCTGTTTAGTTCCATTCGAGCCGGGCGCGCTCTGGTTGCCCGTATCACGTACGCGCTCGTTCTGCGGGTCAACACCTTTACCCTGCGCGCAGACGCTCGCCGCAGCTATCATCAAGACGAAGGAGCTGGTGATTAGTCTTCTCACTTTAATACCCTCAAACTTTCTCTGAATCTAAGGGGGCACGAACGGCTCTACACGATCAAAGGGGGACGCGCTGTCGAGCATAGTGTAAGAGGCTTGTAAAAACAAGTGGACAATCAAAATTGCTTTTTGATGAAAGAGAGAAGTGAAGACTCTTGGCGCGACTCTCTCAAACAAAAAATTAAGGAGTGGGAGTATTTTGATTGTCCTGAGCTTTGGCGGCGGCGTCGCGTTCGCGCTCCCACTTACGCAAGGCTTCGACGCCGCGCGTGAAATCGGCCTCGTTGTTATAAAAATTATGCGCGCCGTCATTGCGCGAAGGCTCTCGGACGTAATAGAGATAATCCGTCTCGGCGGGAAAGAGCGCGGCCTGTAATGAGCTTGCGCTCGGCGAAGCGATAGGGCCGGGAGGCAGTCCCGCGTGAAGCCGTGTGTTATAAGGCGAGTTGCGATCCACGTCGCTCTTGTAAACCTTCCCGTCGTTCTTCCATTTCCCGGCCAGCTTTGAAGCGTAGATGATGGTCGAATCAACTCCGAGCGGCATCCTTATTTTCAGGCGATTGTAGATGACGGATGCGATGAGCGGGCGGTCTTCGGGCAGCTTGGCTTCGGTTTCGATGAGCGAGGCGACGGTGACGATCTGTCGCGGCGTCATGCTCAGCGCACGCGCTCTCTCGGTCCATTCGGGCTTCCACTCCTGACGAAAACGCTTGACCATCAGAGAAACAATCTCAGGGGCAGACGTGTCCGGCGGAAAATTATATGTGTCGGGATAGAGATAGCCTTCTAGATTCTGCGCCTGCGGGTCCAGGTCACGAACCGAGCTTGCGTCGTCCATCAAAGGAAGCGCGTCCGCCTCGCTCTGTAGTCTCATTTCGGGCACGCGCGCCAGCGCCTCAGCAATATCCCAGCGCGTCCATCCTTCTATCACCGTCAGCTTGTGCATGCGCTCTTCGCCCTCTTCCAGCTTGCGCAGCACTTCGAGCGGCGTGATCGGAGTTTGAAAGCGATACTGCCCGGCCTTGAGGCGCGCCCCTGTGCCGGTCAGTTTCATATAAGCCAGAAGCGGCCACTCGCGTCCGATAACGCCGAGAGCGGTGAGCTTCGAGACGATCTCGGTCGGGGAAGAGCCGCGCGGGATTTCGATGTACTCAGCCGACCTGTTGTGCGAGCGCGGCGTGTGCAGGTCTCTATAAGTCCAGAACGCGAAGCCGCAGACGCCAATCAGAAGTAGCAGAAACAGGAACAGTACGAGGCGCAATCGTTTCATAAAAAGTGTAGAAAAAAAGCCTCCTCAAATTTGCCGGTTGTGGACGAGCCGTAAATTTTATGTGAATCAAGAGATAAGATAACTTTGCGCACTTTGCGTGATTTCACTTTGCGCTCTTTGCGTTTAAGTTGAACTTTAAACGCAAAGACCACAAAGATTGAAGACGCAAAGCACGCAAAGAAAAGCCTTGTTCAAGCAAATCCGTCTCTCCTCTTGATTCGCACATTTTTAAGATGCTCGGCCCGGACGATTGGACGCATCCGCGAGAAAATCGCGCAGGATTATCGCGGCTGATTCGCTGTCTATCATCTGGCTCAAGGCTTCATCTAGATGTCCGTCGGCGCGTAAAGACTCTTCTGCCTCGCGCGAGGTCAAACGCTCGTCCTGCAAGTAAACCGGAACACTGAGCGAGAGAGAGAAGTTGCGCGCGAGTCTCTGCGCCTCCCCGGCGGCTGTGCCGACGCTTCCGTCCATGCTGAGCGGCAAACCAATGACAAGGGCGCAAGCGTCAAACTCTCTGACGAGTTGAGAGACTTCGCGTAGGAGCTTTTTCCAGTTCGTGCGAGCTAAAGCTTGCAGCGGTCGCACGGTCAGGCGCATCTCATCCGAGACGGCGACGCCGACGCGCTTCTGTCCGAGATCGAGCGCGACGAGACGCCCGGCGAACTGTGGAGCGGCTTCAGCTTGCTTCTGATTTTCGTTAATCTGTTGTTTGGGCAATTCGATTTTACGTTTCGAGCGGCGCGAGTATGAAATGGCGCACACATCATGTCAAGCCTCGCTTCAGCTGACGGGGACGACGGGGCGCGTCAGTTTTATGCAAGTTGTAAAATTATTCGACGCCCGAAGTGGTTGCTTGCGCGCGGTTTGAGCGCACTGTATGATACAGCGAGAGCATGTTGCTGGCCGAAGCCGTCGAGCGGCTCATGCTTTTAAAAATAACTTTGACGGTCTATCTCCAGAGGTTTTTCGATGTCCTTTCGCACAAAATTCATTCTCGTAGTCATCTCCGCGACCGTCGCTCTCTACGGCGCGCTCGGCGGCTGGATTTCCACGCGCGCGCAGCAGCCGACCAACGACCCCGGCGCGCAGCTTCGCATCTTTGAAAGCGTCTTACAGCACATCCAGAATGATTATGTGGACGAGCCGAATATGGATAAGGTTCGCGCGGGCGCACTGCGCGGCCTGGCCTACGGGCTTGATCCGTATTCGACTTATCTAACGCCTGAGCAGGTGCGCGACTACGGCGCAAACAGCAAGTCGAATCAGGTCGGCATCGGCGCGGAGCTTTCGCAGGTCTCGTCCTATCTTTACGTCATCGCGCCCATCAAAGGCTCTCCGGCTGAGCAGGCCGGTGTGCGCGCGGGCGACGTGATCGAATACATTGACAGCAAGGCGACGCGCGACATCTCTCTCTATGACGCGCGGCAGCTTTTGAACGGGCCTGCCGGAAGCGAAGTCAAGCTGCGCATCCTGCGCGGCACGCCGCGACCTGTGACCTTGACGGTCAAGCGTGAAGCGGTCAAGGTTCCGGCAGCCGAAGGCCGTATGGAGGCCGGAAAAATCGGCGTTCTCAAGATCAACAGCCTGGCCGATGGAGAGTCTGCGGATGTGCGTGCGCGTTTGCAAGAGTTGCAGAAGCAGGGCGCGCAGAAGATCGTGCTCGATTTGAGAAGCGTGGCGGGCGGCTCTCTGACAGAAGCAGTGACGGTCGCCAACCTGTTCATCAAAGACGGCATGATCGCGCAGACCATCGGACGCGAAGGCAAGACCCTAAAAAGCTTTTCGGCGGAAGAGAAGAACGCGATCTTTCATGGTCCGGTCGTGGCTCTGATTGATGTCGGCACGGCTGGCGCGGCGGAAGTCGTCGCTTCCGCTTTGCTTGAGAGAAAACGCGGCGAGGTCGTCGGCGAAAAGAGTTTCGGCGCGGGAGCGGAACAGCAGCTTTTCACTTTGCGTGATGGCGACGGACTCCTGCTCACGACGGTCAAGTGGGCTTCGGCGAGCGGCACGCCCTTCCTCGGCGCAGACCGCGCCAACTCGGGCGTCAAGCCTTCCGTCAAGGTCGATAAGCCGGAGACGGTTGATGGAATTGATCCGGAGGATTTGACCGGCAACGACGATGATGCGGTCGTGCAGCCGACGCAGCCGAACGATAAGCGAGAGGTTTCGCCCGAAGCCAACTCGCCCAAGCAGCAGCCGGAAGATGTGCAGATGAAGAAAGCTCTTGAGCTTCTTCGTGAGCAACCCGCGACCTCGAAGAAAGCCGCTTAAGCTTTCAATCTCTTCAAAGAGTCAAAAGGCCGGATGGAAGATTCTTCCTCCGGCCTTTCGCTTTCGGCATCCTTCCGTGAAAACTATTTCGCAGATTCGACAAGGTTGAAAGCGGCTGACAGCAGTGTCCGGTACGATGACGTACAGACCTTTCTCTCTTCGGTTTGATAAAAGTCAATTTTAGAAACCCCCTGTCGTAAACAATCTATTTGAGTGTTGCTGGCGTGAACATCTCTACAAATCTTTCCGCTCTGCAACATTGGAGGAATTTTCATCATGGCAGATAGAGAGAGAGAAGGCGGTCAGGGCGGAGGCGGCGGCCAAGAGGGCGGCGGCTCTTCCGGTGGCGGAGGTGGTCAATCGGGCGGCGGCGGTCAAGGCGGTAGTGGCGGCGGCGGCCAGGGCGGCGGTCAGGGTGGCAGCGGCGGCGGTGGTGGCGGAAGCCAGGGTGGTGGCGGCCAACAAGGCGGCGGCTCCGGTGAAAGCTCCGGCGGAAGTGGCGGCGGCGGTGGCGGTCAGGGCGGCTCATCCGGTGGCGGTGGAGGCCAGGGCGGCTCCGGCAGCGGCGGAGGCTAAGCCAAAGAATTTCAGCCAAGGGATGTGGGAAAGACTTTAAAATCTTATCAATCGATAAGATGCTTGGCTTGTTCAAAGCGAAGCAGAACGAACGAGGGGTGGGTTTGAAGGGTGAGCTATTTTGATAGCTCACCCTTCATATTTGAGAACGAGTCGTTAAAAGGCAAGGCGTGCTCCATCGCTCTTACTTTAAAGCGGAATATTCCCGTGCTTCTTCGGCGGATTGACATCGCGTTTATTCTCAATCAGCTTCAAAGCGCGAATCAGTTTCGGTCTGGTTTCGGCAGGCTCTATGACTTCATCTATGAAGCCGCGTTCGGCTGCGACGTAAGGGCTGGCGAATTTCTCTTCGAGTTCAGTGATACGCGCACGCCGCGCTGCCTCTTTGTCCTTTGCTTCGTTAATCTCTCTGCGATAGAGCACGCCGACCGCGCCCTCCGCGCCCATGACGGCGATCTCGGCTGAAGGCCAGGCGAAGTTGATGTCCGTGCGAATGTGCTTTGAAGCCATCACGCAATAAGCCCCGCCGTAAGCCTTGCGTGTGATGACCGTTATCTTCGGCACAGTCGCTTCGGCAAAGGCGTAGAGCAATTTCGCGCCGTGTCTGATAATGCCCTCATGCTCCTGACCGACGCCCGGCAAAAATCCCGGCACGTCCTCAAAAGTAATCAGAGGAAGATTGAAGCAATCGCAGAAGCGCACAAACCGCGCTCCCTTCACAGAAGCATCTATGTCGAGCACGCCCGCGAGAAAAGCCGGTTGATTGGCGACGATGCCGACGGGCTTTCCGTCAAGACGCGCGAAGCCGACGACGATGTTCGGCGCGTAATGCTGATGGACTTCAAAAAAGTATCGGTCGTCAACCACTTCATGAATCACATCGCGTATGTCGTAAGGTTGATTCGACGCTTCGGGCACAATCGAATTGAGCTTCATCTCGATTCTGTCAGGCGCATCTGTGGCAACAACGGCGGGCGGGTCATCCATATTGTTTGAAGGGATGAAGGACAGAAGCTCTCTGACCAGCCGGAGAGCGTGTTCGTCAGAGTCGGCTGCGAAGTGCGCGACGCCTGAGATGCGATTATGCGTCATCGCTCCGCCCAACTCTTCCTTCGACACGTCTTCATGCGTCACAGTCTTAATCACGTCCGGCCCCGTGATGAACATGTACGAAGTGTCTTTGACCATCACATTGAAATCCGTGATGGCCGGACTGTAGACCGCGCCGCCCGCGCAAGGCCCCATGATGCAGCTAATCTGCGGCACGACGCCGCTCGCCAGAGTGTTGCGCAGAAAGATGTCCGCGTAACCGCCGAGGCTGACGACGCCCTCCTGTATCCGCGCCCCGCCCGAATCGTTGAGGCCGATGACGGGCGCGCCCACCTTCATCGCCAAGTCCATCACCTTGCAAATCTTCTCGGCATGGGTTTCGGAGAGCGAGCCGCCGAAGACCGTGAAATCCTGCGCGAAGACGAAGACCTTGCGACCGTCTATGAGGCCGTGACCCGTCACGACTCCGTCGCCCGGATAAAGCTGCTTATCAAGCTCAAAGTCGCGCGAGCGATGGACGACGAACTTGTCAAACTCCTCAAAAGTTCCTTCGTCAAGCAGAAACTCAAGCCGCTCGCGCGCCGTCAGCTTGCCGCTCGCACGCTGCTTCTCAAGCCGCACACTGCCTCCGCCCTCTTCCGCACGGCGCGAGCGTTCGCGCAGGCTGTCGAGTTTATCGGGAGCGGCAGGCTGTGGTTTTTGTGTCGCCATAAAGTCGGAAAGTGATTTTCGTTATCCGTCAGGATTTAGAAACGAGAGACTAACATAAGGCACACGATAACTCACGCTCATGCGACCATCCGGCGGCGGAGACTGCGCATAGCCCATTCAGTGAAAATCAGAGCGGAGACGATCAAGTATGCGAGTTCATACAGATGACGCATCAAAAATCTGCCGGTCAGGCACGCGCGCGTCAGATCAATCGCGCTCGTCAGTGGCAAGACCCAGGCCAGCCAGCGCAGGACGGGCGGCAAGACCTGCAACGGAAACCATGCGCCGCACATGAAGATTGAGGAGAAGAAGAGCGCAAGATACAAATTGAAAGAGTCTATGTCGCGCACGTGCGCAGTGATGCCGAGCGAGAGTCCCGCGATCAAAAAGCTGCCGAGCAATAAGGGCAGGGGAGCCAGAATCGCGTAGGGCGAAGTGGCCGCGCCGAAGACCACCAGGATGAGCAGGATAATCACAGCGTCGAACGCGGCCTTGCTGATCGCCCAAAAAATTTCCGCAAACGCTAAGGACTCCGCGCCGACGGGCGTGGCGAGAATCGCGTCATAAGTTGATTGATAGACCATACGGAAATACGCGGAATAGGTCGTCTCAAAGAGAGAGCGCATGATGACAGTGAAGCTCAGGACGCCCGCGCCGACGAAAGAGAGATACGAGATATTCTCAACGCGTGAAGTGATCAGTGAGCCGACGCCCCAGCCGAAGGCGAAGACCGTAAAGACAGGCTCGATCAAAGGCGCGGCGAGCTGCATCTTCCACGTCCGCACGTAGACCTGAAAATTACGCAGCCACACAGCCCAGGCGTCGCGCACGTCCACACGCGCGAAAGCCAGAGCGCGTTCTTCACTACTCGCTTCAGTCGCCGGTTCGAGATTGTTTGCGGTTACGCTCATCTTAAAAAGAAGCCTAAAGGTGGAAAGGGAATTGCCGCGTCTCTATCAACTCGATTAATTCAGCCAGAGCCGCGCGGGCGCGTCGCCTTATTCCTTCAGGATAGCTGAAGCTCTCGGCGTTGGCTGCAAACTCGTCTTCGTCCAGAATCCGATAAGAGAGGTCTGGCGCGACAAGGATGTCTATGTCTAGGTCTATGAACTCAAGCACGCGCCCGTCAAAGGTCGGCGGCACGTTGATGTTGCAGTAAAAATTTCTCAGTTCGCCCGTCGGCTCTGAAAAGCGAAAGATGTTGTGCCAGCGATCCAGCCAGTAATATTCTACGCTCAGCGTCCCGCGCGCGATCTTGCCTAAGAGCGGATGATTAATCTCCTCATCAAACGTCGCATCCAAGATGAGGAGCGAAGCTTCGCGTCTCATCAGACGCGCATGCCAACTGCGATGCTCACGCCCGTCGTATTTTCGCGCGCGAACGATAATCTCAGGCGCAGGCGCGCTCTCGTCTTGCACACTCATGAAGGCTGCGCCCCCTCTCCGTTTTCTTCCGGCGCGACGAGTTGCAGGAACACGTCCTCCAGATTCGAAGGACGCATCAAGAGGCGATAGCCTTCGTAAGATTTCAAGAGAGGCGTGAGCCTGTCCGTGTCTGCGGCGAAGTAGAGATGCGCGCCGCCGCGCGAGACGGCGTTGACCTCAGGGATGTTTTCCTGCAAGGGCATGCCTTCGCAATCGCGTATCTCCAGGGCATAGGGGGAGACGCTCCGCTCAATCAACTCGCGCGGCGTGCCTGCGGCGAGGATGCGGCCTTTATCCATCACGATCAGACGCTCACATAGTTTCTCAGCTTCTTCCATGTAATGTGTTGATAGGAGGATGGTTACGCCGCCTGTGCGAAGCTCTTCGAGCCTCTGCCAGATTTCCTGACGCACCTGCGGGTCAAGCCCTGTGGTCGGCTCATCCAGGACCAGTAGGCCGGGTTTGTGAAGCAGGGAACGGGCGATCATGAGCCGCCTTTTCATGCCGCCCGAAAGCTCTTCGACGCGCGCATCTGCGCGGTGCGCGAGACCCGTAAAGCTCAGAAGCTCTTTGCTTCGCGCGTCGGCCTCTGACTTTGGGAGACGAAAATAGCGCGCGTAAACGAGCAGGTTTTCCAGCACATTCAAATCCGGGTCTAGATTGTTCTCCTGCGGGACGACGCCGATCAGCGAGCGGACGCGGCGCGGAGCCAGACGCACATCATGATTTTCGACGCATAGCTGTCCCGAAGTGAGCGGAGTGCGGCAGGCGATCATACGCATGGTCGTGGACTTGCCAGCCCCGTTTGGGCCGAGCAGTCCGAAGGTCTCGCCGCGCGCGACTGTGAAATCTATGGCATCAACGGCACGCTGTCCGCCGTAGATTTTGGTGAGGCTGTTTGCGACGACAACATTCTCGGACATGCTTTTTAGAGTCGGAACAAAAAAATCTCGCGCAAAGGCGCAAAGCAGGAACGCAAAGCTGTTGAATGCCACAAGCTCTTTGCGGCTTTATCTTTGCGCCTTTGCGCCTTTGCGGAAACTGCTTTTCTCCGCGCTGATTTTTAAAACACTTGACGTGATACTTCAAAAGTCGCCGTGCCGACTTTAGTTGAAGTAGATACTGAAGCCTAGAGGCGTAAGCTTTTGAAAACTATCGCCCGCTCTTCTTCCAGTCC
>DASWRG010000032.1:0-16016 GCA_036403295.1 Pyrinomonadaceae bacterium | reverse complement strand
CTCCGCGACGGCCTCTTCGACCACTTCGCGCACGGTCTTCGATTCGTCAAGCTTCGGCTCTTGTTCGAGCAGCCCCACGCTGTAGCCGGGCGAAAAGACGACTTCGCCGTTAATCTCTTTATCCACGCCCGCGATGACGCGAAGCAATGAGCTTTTGCCTGAGCCGTTGAGGCCGAGCACGCCGATCTTCGCGCCGTAGAAGAATGAGAGATAGATGTCTTTGAGGACGGCTTTTTTGTCATAGAACTTACTGACGCCGACCATTGAGAAAATTATTTTGTTAGGTTCGTGTTGCATACTCTCTGAATCAAGCTTCTAACCGCCGATTTTAATTTTGGGAGCGCCGGTTTGAATTCGGGTCAAGCTGGTTTGAGTTTTCAACCGCGCGTTGAAGTTTGGGTCAAGCCGGTTGGAAACTTCACCCATCATTCCTAAGTTTTCACCCGCTGGTTTTAAGTTTTCAACTGTATGGTTGAAATCTTCAACCTTACAGTTGAAATTTCCAACAATCTGGTTGAAGCTTTCAACTGCTCCGTTGAAAATATCGGCAAGGCGGTTGAAGTTTCCAACCGCCCCGACCAAAGTCCAAATTACTGCGGCACGTAGGCCGAAGCGATGGGCATATCTCCATTCGTGCCGAAGGGCGCGGCCAGGAGCGAGCCGTTCGTGCTGCGCTGGACGTACCAGAATCCATTCGAGGGACGAAAGACCGCGACATCCTCTTTGCCGTCGCCGTCGTAATCGCCCGCGCTCGGAACGTCCGTGCTCAAGCCCCAATGAACCGCGAAAATGTCATTGCCGCTCGCGCTTCTCAAGATATACCAGGTGCCAGTGCTCGGACGAAAGACAGCGATGTCGTCATAGCCGTCGCCGTCGTAATCCGCCGGGGCGGGTCTGTCCGTCGTGTCTCCGAACTTGTCTGCGATGACGCCCGCGAAAGAGCCTAAGATAGACCACAAGCCTCTGTTCGGCTCGTAGACCGCGATGTCTGTCACGCCGTCGCCGTCGTAGTCAGCCGGGACAGGCTTGTCGTTCGGCAGGCCGAAAAAGTTTGTGCGCAGATTATTGTTTGAGCTTTGAATAATAAACCACGCGCCGCTTGAGGGGCGAAAGACCGCGATGTCCGTTTTGTCGTCGCCGTCGTAATCGCCGGGCACGGGCTTGTCCGTGCTGACGCCCCAGAAGAGCGAGCGCAGAGTTCCCGTGCGGCTGTTGAGGATATACCAAATGCCTTCGGACTGGCGAAAGACGGCGATGTCCGTCTTGCCGTCGCCGTCGTAATCGCCGGGCACTGGCACGTCGCCATTCATGCCGAACGCTTCCGCCCTGAATGCGCCGTTCGAACTCTGCAAGACGTACCACACGCCCGTGCTTTGACGAAAGACTGCGAAGTCCGTTTTCCCGTCGCCGTCAAAATCGCTTTTGACCTTACGAACGGACGTGTTGATCTTCGTCAGGAAAGCGTCGGCGTTGCCGCCGAGCGTGGGCTGATAAGCTCCGGGCGTGATGAAAAAGTTTCTCGTCGCGCGTCCCGAAACGTAGACGTTGTTATTATTGTCCGCCGTGATAGCGAAGCCGTAATCGTTCGCGCCTCCGCCGAGCAGCGTGGAAAAGAGCAATGCTCCGTCGCGGTTGAATTTGCACACATAAGCATCGTCGAGTCCGCGCGGCGGACGCAGAGCGCGCTTGGTCGGAAAGTCGCCCGAATTGGAACGCCCGCTCGCGTAGCAGTTCCCTTGCGCGTCGGTCGCAATGGCCGAGCCTCGCTCAAGATTCGAGCCGCCGAGGAAAGTCGAAAAGATAAGTCTCGTCCCGGTCGGGTCAAGCTTCGAGACGAACGCATCAGGGTCGAGCAGTTGAGGCTGAAAGGCATGCTGTAAAGGATAGTTGGCTGAGCGCGTGAAGCCCGTGACGTAAGCGTTGCCGCTCGCGTCAACCGCGAGAGCGTCCGCCGCGTCAACTAAATTCCCGCCGAGAAAGGTCGAATACACCACGCTCGTGCCCGCAGAATTTATCTTCGTCACCACGGCATCATCCGAGCCGCCCGCCTCCGTCTGAACAGCGTTTGCCGTCACCGGATAGTCGAACGAATTGCTGACGCCCGCGAAGTAAATATTGCCCGCCGCATCCATCGCCCCCGAAGCGAAATTCATACTGTCGCTCGCCGCGCCGCCGAAGTAGGTCGAGAAAATGAGCGTGTTCGTCGAGAGGTTCAACTTGCCGACGACGAAATCCGCCTGCCCCGCGTTATTCGGTTGCAAGGCGTTTGCGACGGGGAAATCCACCGAGCCGGTCGCGCCCGCGAAGCCGACGATGTCCGTTCCGATGTTCTTCACGAAGTTGATTGACTCGCCGCCCCCGCCTCCGATGTAAGTCGAATAGCTCAAAGCTCCGCCGCTCGTGAATCTTGCGATGAAGCCATCGTTGAGTCCTCTGTTCGTGGCTTGATATGGAGTCATCGTCGGAAAGTTCGTCGAGTAGGTGTAGCCGGAGACGAACATCTCGTTTGACGGGCCGAGGGCGAGGCTGACGATTCTGTCCTCGTCGTTGCCGCCGAAGTAGGTCGAGTAGAGCAAGGCCGTGCCGGTCGGATTAAACTTGCTGATAAAAGCGTCAAACGTCCCGGCGTTCGCGGCCTGATACGGAGTCACCGTCGGGAAATCACCGGAAGGCGTGATGCCCGCCAGATAAACATTCCCGCTCGCGTCAACCGCGATGCTGAAGGCGGCCTCCGGCGTGAAGATGTCGTCGCCGCCCGCGCCGCCGAGGTAGGTCGAAAAGAGTATCGCCGGATCAATCACGAGCGGCTGGCTGCGGTCGTAATCGCCGAGCGCAAAGCCGACTTCTCTTTCGGCTTTCGTCCTTCCCTCGCGCACGACGTAATTGGCCGCGACCTCGCGCCGCGCGCCTTCGATCTCCTGATAAACGACCGGCGCGTGTTGACGAACGACGTGCTCGCCGACGCTCAAGAGCAGGTCGCCGTTCGGGTCGAGCTTGATGCTTTGCGCGTTCTCAAAATTGAGCTTGATGTTGGAAGGGTTTGCTCCCGGCGCGACGAGAAAATCATATTCGAGCTGCTTCTGATTGCCGTAGTAAACCAGATCAACGCCCTCGTAAACATTCGCGTACTTCACCTTTTGAAAAGTCTGCACGTCCTTTCGCCAGGCTTCGGGATTGCTGCCGACGAAATAGTTCGCGCGTCCCGGCAGTTCATCCACAGCCGCGAGGGTCGGCGTCTCGTTGGCGCGTGCGAGCTTCATCTTCAACACATCAGGCTGCGGGCGTCGCTCTGTGGTAGCGGTGTCGGATTTTTGCTCGACGGGCAAGATCAGTTGCGCTTCATTTTGTTTCAAAAGCACAGCGTGGTTTCCGCCGCGAGAGATGAAACGCACGCTCTTCTCCATCTGCCCTTGATTTATCTCGAAGTGCAAAGGGACTTGGCCGATGCTCTCCGCAATCGCCTGTCGCTCTTCGAGTGTCAAAACTTTTCCCGCGCCTACGGTTGGAGCGAAAGAGGTTTTAGTTCTCGAAGAGTGATGCAAAAAAATCAAGGAGCAAATGAAGAGAGGCGCTAAACAGAGCGCAGCTATCCTGACGTTCAGTTTCATGACGAGGACTCCTAAAGGTTGTTCCGAAGTTATTCCGCAGAAATTATTCGCCGAAGTTATTTGGCGGAAGTGATTCGCCGAACTTATTCGCCGATGATTTTGACCAGCACGCGTTTTTCCCTGCGCCCGTCAAACTCGCCGTAGAATATCTGTTCCCATGGGCCGAAGTCCAACTTTCCCCGCGTGACGGCAACCACGACCTCGCGCCCCAGCGCTCCGTAAAGAAGGTTCAAGGTTCAAGGTTCAAGGTTGAAAGACAAAGCCGATGTCTTAACCTTGAACTTTGAACTTTGAACTTTGAACCATTCTTTAATTGCTAAAGAGTTGATCGAGCATCGCCGCCAGCCTGTATCCGGCGAGCGCGATGGCGGGTTCGGCGATCTTGTCAGCCTGCTTGCGATATTTGTCGGGCGCGGGCTGGAAACGCTTGAGCCACGACGGATAGAGGGATGCTTTGGCCGTCATCAATCCCTCTTGCGCCCATGCGGCATAGTCGCCCGGCTTCAAAGGCGTCTTGATCTTCTTGGGCGGATAATCGTTCATGATGCGCGCCGCGATGCGATTGGCATAATGTGTGTCCGTCTCGTTCTGTTTGCGCTTGATGCTGTCGTTGAGAATATTGTCCCACAGGCCGTGCAGGCTTCTCTCGTCCTCTTTCCGCGTGCCCTGCGACGTGAGCTTGAAGAGATTGCCGCCCTGATCTCCCGTAGGCTCAAGCTCAGTCACGCGCGCGCTCGTGTGAAGCGGCTGATGTATGTCTCCGACCAGATGCAGAATCCACGCGAGGTCAATCGCGCGCATACTCGCGTCCGCGTTATTGACGACATCGCCCTGCAAGAACATGAGCCGCTCGACGATGTTGATTTTTTCGGGCTGCAATTCGGGCACGTCGACGGCCACGCCGTTCACCTGTTTCCAGAAGAGGTTCGTGTAGTGCCAGGTTCCATGATGATATTTCTTTTTACGTTCCGCGAACTCGTCACTGCGGATGATGTCCGCCCACGTCGCGGCGAGAATAAAGAGATCGCGCTGGCGTTCGATGAGAGGGCGGCTATCCTTCGGGAGCAGGCTCGCGAGGTCTGCATCCGGCGGGGCTTGCATGAGCAGCGCGATGAGTTTGTCTCTCGTCTGCGGCTTCATCTTCTCCCAGGCGATGCGCGCGACCACCTCGTGCCCGGTCGCATTCCACGCGAACGCGCTCTGCGGCAGCAGCAACACGAAAGCTATCAGGCAGACGGCAAAGACACGTTTCTTCATCAGCTCACTCCTCTTCGGCAGCAGCAAAGTTTGATAAGCCATTTTGATTGGCTGAATTGATTTCCGGTTTGATTAACTCGCTAAAACTATTTCTTCGGGAGCTTGGCAGAATATACCACTAAAAGCCGAAAGTCGCAGGCGTCAATCGAAGCAGCGATTCTTTGCGTCTTAAGTTTTATCTTCGCGCCTTTGCGTGAAACGTTGGCCTTTCACGCAAAGGCGCGAGCAAAGAAAGACTCAAGGCGCAAGGCATTGAGTGTTTTGAAATACGCCCTACGCCTCTGGAACTACGCTTGCTTTATTACGGTCGGACGCCTGTTTTATGTCCTGATTACGAGCAGAGTACAAGGAAGGGTTTTGAGTTGAGATGAGTGAAAAAGCTCCCACGACTTCGCCGCTGATTTCAAGAGACATGGTCGCAGACGAGACGGATGAGACGCTCTTGACGCCTCATTTTCTCGAAGAATCTGCGATCATCAATGCTCAGCCAGCCGTGCCGCTCTCCGAGATTAAGCGGCGACGCTCGTGGCCGACGCCGTTGATTATCGCGGCCTTGCTCTTCGGCCTCGCCGTCGGCGCGTTCGGCAGTATGTTATTCATGCGCGAGAGAAGCGTTTCCCGACAGCCTCAAGCAGAAGCGACGAACCACGAGCAGCCCGCGCAGGCTGCTGCAA
Source organism: Pyrinomonadaceae bacterium (assembly GCA_036403295.1). Lineage (GTDB taxonomy): Bacteria > Acidobacteriota > Blastocatellia > Pyrinomonadales > Pyrinomonadaceae > JACMLC01. Next base: position 10,477 of record DASWRG010000032.1, on the reverse strand, counting down.
AAGATGAAGCGGCGGTCAATCAGGCCGCACAGCCGCAGGCTGAGAAGATTGACCAACAGAGAGCGCGTGAAGAGTTGTTGGCGCGGCAAGAGGCGCGCGAGCTTGGCAAGCCTGAGATAGCTGTCGCGCCGGGCAATGACGACGCGGCGGCCTTGCGCGTCGCGCTCAACGAATGGATCGCGGCGACGAACCGGCGCGACATAGATAAGCAGATGAGTTTTTACAATCCGACGGTCAATGCTTTTTATCTCGCGCGCAATGCGTCGCGCGAAGCCGTGCGCGCGGAGAAGAGTCGCGTTTTCGCCCGCGCCAGTTCGATTGACATACGCGCGGCAGACCCGCAGATCAAAGTCAGCCCCGACGGCAACACGGCGACGATGCGCTTTCGCAAGAGCTACGCGATTGAAGGCGGCGGCGAGGACAAACGCGGCGCGGTCTTGCAAGAGCTGCAATGGAAGCGCGTTAATGGTCACTGGAAAATCGTCAGCGAGCGCGACGTGAAAGTCTTAAACCAATAAAGGTTCAAAGTTCAAGGTTCAAGGTTCAAGGTGAAGACATATAGTTTGTCTTTTAACCTTGAACCTTGAACCTTTTTAGCTTTTAATTCTCAAGTCGCTCGATAAGGTCGAGTCGCCGGACATCAATCGTCAACGTCTGTTGGTCAACCGCGCGATTGTAGATGTCACGGAAACGCGCGTTCCAGACCATCTCGTCCGCCGTGTAAGACGAGCGCGCGTGTACCGTCTGCGAAAATGTTTCGTCAATTCCCGTGAGCAGAATCAGAAACTCCGCGTTCGATTTCAAAAGGTCTTCGTGCGTCAGGCCGTAGAGCGGGCTTTGGTCGTCAACCGGATGCACAATCGTCCAGCTTAAAGGAAAGAAAGTGACCTGCTCGCGCTCAAGCGTCATCGGATAAAAACGGCGTATGCTCTTGCCGTTCTGCTCCTCGAAACGCGCGAAGAGAACTTTCGCTCCCAGCTCGATGATCTGATTCTTGCGCGCGTTGGTCAGGCGAAACTCGAAAGCCGTGATGCCTCTGTAGGGCGCGATGATCGCGTGCTGGCTGAACAGAATCCGCGCCGTCGGCCTTGAGAAGCGCGCGAAGATAACGCCCGTCACCAGCGCGACGCTCAGCAGTCCGACCAGAGCTTCAAAGGTGACGACGACGTTGGCGGCAGTTCCGACCGGACTGATGTTGCCGTAGCCGATGGTCGCGAAAGTGTGCACGCTGAAAAAGAAGGCGCGCAGGAAATTGCTCGCGTAAGGTTCTTCGACCGGATGCGACAACGCGCCGTTTCCGCAGAGCAGATACGCGAAAGCGAACAGAGCGTTGGCGAACACGTAATAGAGCGTCATCAGCGACAGAAACCTGAGCCACGACATCGTGAGCAGCGTGTGATACGGACTGAGCGAGACCCAGAAGCTCAGCCCCTCGCGCGCGACATTAAAACTGCCGTCCCGATTAAGGAGCCGCTGCCGACTCTCGCCCGCTACCACCGAGCCGAAGCCCAGATCACGCGTCTCTTCGGGCGAGATGAAATGTGGTCTTACCTTACCAGTCATTAACGTGAACTCAACGTAAAGCCATGAAACTCGATAGCCTGCGCCAGCAGGCGGCAGAGTGTAGCCCCACGCGTCAGCGTGGGATACACGTTAGTTAAGATTTCGAGCCTGCGTGAGCGGGCGACGGAAGCGTCAGCGGCATTTGCCGCCCGCTCACGCAGGCTCTCGCGGATAAACTCAGACTTCCCCATGCTCACGCATGGGGCTATATTCTCTCGCCTGCTGGCGCAGGCTCACACCCTCTCGCTTGTTGGCGCAAGCTCAAGCGGCTCGTCCGGGTGCAGCACTTTGCCATCGAATGTCGCTTCTAATGTTTGGTCATAACTCAATATCCGCAATCAAATCTGTCATGCCTGAATCTGTGGCGAGTATACCCTGCGCGTCAATCGTGACAAAAAAGACCGGCGAAGGCAATGCGCCTCCACCGGTCTTAGCTGTTGCGAGTTGAGCTTGAAAGCTAATTGCCGCTCGCGAGATTGTCAGACGAGGAAATTACTCGTCGCCTTCGTCCTCATCTTCCACCGCGTCGCCGTTGCCGGTGGCAGGCACGGGCTGGCGCGCGGGCAGTTCCATGCCGCCGGTGATCTCAGGGAAATCCTCCACGTCGCGGTCATGGCGTCCCTGCGCAATCGTCTCGTCGCGCTCGACGCGGACGTTGCGGTAATACTCCATGCCCGTCCCCGCCGGAATGAGGCGTCCCATGATGACGTTCTCTTTGAGGCCGCGCAGGTAATCAATGCGTCCCGAGATCGCGGCTTCCGTCAAGACGCGCGTCGTCTCCTGGAACGATGCCGCAGAGATGAACGAGTCGGTTGAGAGCGAAGCTTTCGTGATTCCAAGCAGGAGCGGGTCGGCCTGTGAAGCTTCGCCGCCCTCTCCGACCACGCGCTGGTTCTCGTCCATAAAGCGGAAACGATCCACCTGTTCATCGAGCAGGAATTCCGTGTCGCCGACTTCGCGTATCTTTACCCAGCGGAGCATCTGGCGGACAATCACTTCGATGTGCTTGTCGTTGATGTTGACGCCCTGCAAGCGATAGACCTCTTGAATCTCGTTGACCAAGTATTCCTGCAAGCGATTCATACCCATCACGCGCAAGATGTCGTGCGGATTGAGCGGGCCGTCCATCAGGGCTTCGCCCGCGCGGACGCGGTCGCCTTCCTGCACGTTGATGTGTGTGCCGCGCGGGATGTCGTACTCGCGCTCTTCGCCATCGTCGCCGGTGATAATCAGCTTGCGCTTGCCCTTCGAGATCGGGCCGAGCTTGACTGTGCCGTCAATCTCAGACATGACCGCCGTCTCGCCGGGTTTACGAGCTTCAAAGAGTTCGACCACGCGCGGCAGACCGCCCGTGATGTCTTTGGTCTTGGTCGTCTCGCGCGGAATCTTGGCGATGATGTCGCCCGGCTCGACCACGTCGCTGTCGCTGACCATCAGGTTCGCGCGGACAGGCATTTGATAAGTCTTCAAGACTTTGTGCCCGCCGGTGTTGCGGATTTCAAGTCGCGGTTGCTTCTTCTCATCCGGCGAATCCTTGACGACCATGCGCGACTGACCCGTGACTTCGTCCACCTCTTCGTCAACCGTCACGCCCTCTTTCAAATCCTGATACTTAACCTGTCCCGCGACCTCCGTCAGAATGGCGAAGGTGAACGGGTCCCAGGTCGCAAGGATTTGATCCTCCACGACGCGCGCGCCGTTCTCGACGTGTATGTGCGCGCCGTAAACGATCTGGTAACGCGCGACCTCGCGCCCGCGATCATCAATAATCGTGAGCGCGCCGTTGCGATTCATGGCGATGATTTCACCGCGACGATTCTTAACGGTTTGCAGCTCGACGTATTTAATCGTGCCGTCCATGCGGGCTTCGTGCTTCGAGCTTTCTTCAAGGCGCGCCGTGCCGCCGATGTGGAACGTGCGCATGGTGAGCTGCGTGCCCGGCTCGCCGATGGATTGCGCGGCGATGACGCCGACGGCCTCGCCGATGTCAACCGGACGGCCTGTCGCCAGATTGCGCCCGTAACATTTAATGCAAACGCCGCGACGCGATTCGCAGGTCAAGACCGAACGGATACGAACCCTCTGCACGCCCGAGCGTTGAATCTCAGCCGCGAGGTCTTCGTTAATCTCGTCGCCGATGCCGACGATGACGCGGCCTTCGACCGGATCAACCACATCATCAAGCGAAGTGCGCCCGACAATGCGGTCGCGCAAAGATTCGATTTCCTCGCCGCCTTCGACAATCGCCGTCGCGGAAATTCCGCGCAGCGTGCCGCAATCCGGCTCGGAGATAATCACGTCCTGCGCCACGTCAACCAAGCGACGCGTCAGGTAACCCGAGTCCGCAGTCTTTAGAGCGGTATCAGCCAGACCTTTACGCGCGCCGTGCGTTGAGATGAAGTACTGCAAGACGTTCAAGCCTTCGCGGAAGTTTGCGCGAATCGGCGTCTCGATAATTTCGCCCGAAGGCTTAGCCATCAAGCCGCGCATGCCCGCGAGCTGGCGAATCTGCTGCGCAGAGCCGCGCGCTCCCGAATCGGACATGACGAGAATCGGATTCAACTCGCCCGTATCCTTCTCGCGCTGATCCATCGCCTTGAACATCTCCTTCGCCACCTTATCGGTCACTTCAGACCAGATGGCGACGACCTTATTGTAACGCTCGCCGTTCGTGATGACGCCGTCGAGATACTGCTGCTCGACATCAATCACATCGCTCTCGGCTTTGGCGACGAGAGTTTTCTTCGCGTCGGGCGTCACCAGATCGTCAATGCCGATTGAGATGCCGGCCTTCGTCGCGTAGAGGAAGCCGAGCGTTTTCAAATCGTCAAGCATCTTCACAGTCATCTCGTGGCCGAGACGAATGTGCGAATAGTTGACGAGCGATTGCAAGCCCTTCTTCTTCAGCGTGCCGTTGAAGAACGGCAAGCCTTCGGGAATCGAATCGTTGAAGATGACGCGCCCGACGGTCGTGTTGATGACGCGGCGGATGTCTTCCTGCACAGTCGCACGCAGAATATCTTGCGTGTCGTGCTCCTGCGTCAGATCAATCAAGTCGCCTTCGATGCGCAGCTTGATGGGCGTCTGCGTCGTCACTTCCTTCGCATCAAGCGCGAGCAAGACTTCTTCGAGAGAAGCGAAGACGCGTCCCTCGCCCTTCGCGCCCGGCTTGTCGCGCGTCAGGTAATAGCAGCCAAGCACGATGTCCTGCGAAGGGACGGCGATGGGCTGCCCCGAAGCGGGACTCAAAATATTGTTCGACGAGAGCATCAAGACCGCCGCTTCGATCTGCGCTTCCGGCGACAAGGGAATGTGGACGGCCATCTGGTCGCCGTCAAAGTCCGCGTTGAACGCGGTGCAGACGAGCGGGTGAATCTTGATGGCTTTGCCTTCGACAAGGACTGGCTCGAAAGCCTGTATGCCGAGACGGTGAAGCGTCGGCGCGCGGTTCAACAGCACCGGATGCTCACGAATCACCTCTTCGAGAATGTCCCACACGACAGGCTCTTGCCGTTCGACCATTTCGCGCGCCTGCTTGATGGTCGCGGCGTGCGCCTGCTTCTCAAGCTGGTTATAAATAAACGGCTTGAATAATTCGAGAGCCATCTTCTTCGGCAGACCGCATTGATGCAGTTTCAATTCAGGCCCGACGACGATGACGGAACGTCCCGAATAATCAACGCGCTTGCCCAGGAGGTTCTGACGAAAGCGTCCCTGCTTGCCTTTGAGCGTGCCAGACAAAGATTTCAAAGGGCGATTGTTGACGCCGCGCAGCACGCGGCCACGACGACCGTTATCGAACAGAGCGTCAACCGCTTCCTGCAACATGCGCTTCTCGTTTCGCACGATAACTTCGGGCGCGCGCAATTCCATCAGCTTCTTCAAGCGATTGTTGCGATTGATGACGCGGCGATACAGGTCATTCAAATCGGAAGTCGCAAAGCGTCCGCCGTCGAGCGGCACGAGCGGCCTCAGCTCGGGCGGAATCACCGGAATCACATCCAAGATCATCCATTCGGGACGATTGCCGGATTTGAGGAACGAGGTCGCCACCTTCAGCCGCTTGGAATATTTGAGCTTCTTCTGTTGCGAAGTCTCTTCCTTCATCCGCACGCGCAAATCTTTGGAAAGCTCTTCGACGTTGACCACCGTCAAGAGTTCCTTGATCGCCTCCGCGCCCATCTTCGCCACGAACTGTCCGGGAAAATCGCGCACGAGTTCGCGGTAACGCTCGTCCGTCAAAAGCTCGCGCTCTTTAATCGGAGCATCGCCCGGATCAATCGTGATGTAAGACTCGAAGTACAAAACTTTTTCGAGTTCGCGCAGAGGAATGTCGAGCAGGTGGCCGATACGCGAGGGCAAGCCCTTGAAAAACCAGACGTGCGAGCAAGGGCTGGCGAGGTCAATGTGCCCCAATCTCTCACGACGGACTTTGGCCTGCGTCACTTCCACGCCGCACTTGTCGCAGATGACGCCGCGATGCTTCATGCGCTTGTACTTTCCGCAGAGGCATTCCCAATCGGCGACGGGGCCGAAGATGCGCGCGCAGAAGAGGCCGTCACGCTCAGGCTTGAACGTGCGGTAGTTGATCGTCTCAGGCTTCGTCACCTCGCCGTGCGACCACTGGCGAATCTTCTCCGGCGACGCCAGGCTAATCCGAATCGCCTCAAAGTCCGGCGCGAGTTGCGTTTTCTCTTGTTGGAATCGAAACATCTTTTTCTCCGAAAACAGTTCAGAGAGTTCATGGAGTTCATAGAGTTTAGAGAGTATAAATCCGCTTTCACTCTCCAAACTCTATGAACCCTCTGAACTCGTAACTTCTTATTCCGTGCCGCCGCCGCCGAGCAACAACAGAGGCTCGCCCGCGCCGTCGCCGTCCGCCCCATTGCCGTTGCCGTCCTTATTAATCAGCTCGACATCGAGACAGAGCGATTGCAGCTCGCGTACGAGGACGTTGAAGGATTCGGGCACGCCCGGATCAAAGTCCGCCTCGCCCTTGACGATGGCTTCGTAAATCTTCGAGCGTCCGGCCACGTCGTCCGATTTCGCCGTCAGGAGTTCTTGCAGGATGTGCGCCGCGCCGTAAGCTTCGAGCGCCCACACTTCCATTTCTCCGAAACGCTGTCCGCCGAACTGCGCCTTGCCGCCGAGGGGCTGCTGCGTAATCAACGAATATGGCCCGATTGAGCGCGCGTGAATCTTGTCGTCCACCAGATGCGAAAGCTTCAGCATGTAGATGTAACCGACGGTCACCTTCTGCTCGAAAGCCTCGCCCGTCAGGCCGTCGTAAAGCACGGTCTTGCCGCTCTCGTTGACGATCTCAGGCAAGCCCAAATCGCTCAGACGAGTGGCGGACTCGCGCAGACGCTTCTTGATCTCGTTCTCGCTCGCGCCGTCAAAAACGGGCGTCGCAAAGTGCAGGCCGAGGACGCGCGCAGCCCAGCCTAAGTGAGTCTCAAGAATTTGTCCGACGTTCATGCGCGAGGGCACGCCCAAAGGATTCAAGACGATCTCGACCGGCGTGCCGTCTGGCAAATAGGGCATGTCTTCTTCGGGCAGGATGCGCGCGATGACGCCCTTGTTGCCGTGACGCCCGGCCATCTTGTCGCCGACCGACAGCTTGCGTTTCATGGCGATAAAGACTTTCACCATTTTGATGACGCCGGGAGCAAGTTCGTCGCCCTGACGCAGCTTCGCAATCTTCTCTTCGTAAATGTCCGAGAGAATCTTGATCTGCCGCTCGGTGCGATCCTCGTACTCTTTGACTTCAGCCGCAACATCCACGCGCGTTGTCGTCAGTTCGGCCTTTCTCAAAGCCTTCGGCTCGACGCCGACGAGCATCTCGCGCGTGATGGTTTCGCCGCGCGGGATGGCGACCTCGCGGTTGACGAGGAGGTCTTTGGCGAGCTTGCGTCCTTCAAAGAGTTCATAAATACGCGCGTCGCGCTGTTCGCGCAGGATGCGTATCTCGTCTTCAAGGTCGCGCCGCAGGCGGTCTTCCTCTTCCTGCTCAATCGCCATCGAGCGTTGGTCTTTCTCCTGGCCTTTGCGGGTGAAGACCTGCACGTCAACGACTGTGCCGTCGATGCCCGGAGGCGAGACGAGCGAAGCATCCTTCACGTCTCCGGCCTTCTCGCCGAAGATAGCTCTTAACAGCTTCTCTTCCGCCGTCAACTGCGTCTCGCCCTTCGGCGTGACTTTGCCGACGAGAATCGAGCCGGGCTTGACCTGCGCGCCGATGCGTATGATGCCCGACTCATCCAGGTCGCGGAGCATGTTCTCGCCCACGTTCGGAATGTCGCGCGTGATTTCTTCGGGGCCGAGCTTGGTGTCGCGCGCTTCAATCTCTAACTCTTCAATGTGAATCGAAGTGTAGAAATCGTCTTTCACGAGACGCTCGGACACGAGAATCGCGTCCTCGAAGTTGTAACCGCGCCAGGGCATGAACGCGACCAGCACGTTGCGGCCAAGAGCAAGCTCGCCCCTGTCCGTGCACGGTCCATCGGCGATGACCTGGCCTTTCGCGACGCGCTCGCCGACCTGCACGATGGGACGCTGGTTGATGCAGGTGTTCTGGTTCGAGCGTTTGAATTTAATCAAGGTGTAGATGTCCGCCGTCACCTCGCGCGAGATCGTGCCGTCCATGTTGTGGTCGGCCTTGATGATGATGCGCTCCGAGTCAACGTAATCAACCACGCCATCGCGCCGCGCGACGACGACCGCGCCCGAATCCTGCGCCGTCACCTTCTCCATGCCGGTTCCGATGTACGGAGCTTCGGCGCGTAAGAGAGGCACGCTCTGTCGCTGCATGTTCGATCCCATCAGCGCGCGGTTCGCGTCGTCGTTCTCAAGGAACGGAATCAAGGATGCCGCGACCGAGACGAGCTGTTTCGGCGACACGTCAACGTATTCGATGTCCTTGCGCAGAGCGAGAATGAATTCTCCGGCCTTTCGCGCGGCGTTGCGCTCGTTGATGATGTGGCCGTCCTCGTCCAGTTCGATATTGGCCTGACCGATGACGTGCTTATCCTCTTCCCAGGCCGTTTGATAGAAAGGCCACGGCTCGGACTCGGCCTTGCGGCCATCCGCGCCGACGCGCTTGTTGGCCTTGTCAACATCCTCCGTCGGGACGTGATCGTTCGGCTTAAACTTCGTATCGCCGCCGTTGACGATACGCACGTATTCGACGACGCGGCCATCAATCACTTTGCGATACGGAGATTCGATAAAGCCGAACTCGTTGATCCGCGCAAAGCACGAGAGCGAAGAGATGAGTCCGATGTTCGGTCCTTCAGGCGTCTCAATCGGGCAGATGCGACCGTAGTGAGTCGGATGCACGTCGCGGACTTCAAACCCCGCGCGCTCGCGCGAGAGTCCGCCCGGCCCGAGAGCCGAGAGACGACGCTTGTGCGTAATCTCGGACAAGGGATTCGTCTGATCCATGAACTGAGATAACTGACTTGAGCCGAAGAACTCACGCACCGCCGCCGTCACGGGCTTGGCGTTGATGAGGTCGCGCGGCATCGTCGTCTGCATCTCCTGATGGATAGACATCTTCTCCTTGATGGCTCGCTCCATTCGCTCAAGACCGATGCGAAACTGATTTTCCAGCAGCTCTCCGACCGCGCGGACGCGGCGATTGCCGAGGTGGTCAATGTCGTCCGCCTGAAACTCTTGAGGGTTCTTACGCATTTTCAAGAGATAGGCGACGACCTCCACGAAATCCTGCGCCGAGAGAAGCGGGTCATCAATCCGGTTGCGTTCGGGCTTGCCCATCTTGATGTTGAACTTGAGGCGACCGACGCGCGAGAAGTCGAACTTGCGCGGGTCGAAGAACATGCCTTCGAGCAAGCGATACGCGGTCTGCACCGTCGGCGGATCGCCGGGGCGCATCTTGCGATAAATTTCCAACAGCGCGTCAACCGGCTTGGTGATGACATCCTTCTTCAAAGTTTGAGAAAGAATCGGGCCGATGTCGTCGCGTTCGGGAAAGAAGACCTGAAAGCTCTCGATGCCAGCCTCGACGATCTCCGCCAACTTGGCGGGCGTGATCTCGTTGTTGGCTTCGAGGACGACTTCGCCCGTCTCAGTGTTGACCACATCCGAGAGGGCGAACGCGCCTTCGAGTTGCGCGGTGTCAATCTCGACCTCGCCGATGTTGGCTTTGCGCATGGCATCGAGCGCGGTGTTGGTCACCTTCTTGCCCGCGCGCACAATCGGATCGCCGCCGCGCCCCGTGACATCGAAGTCAACCTTCATGCCGACGAGATTGCTCGTGCCGGAATCGGGGACGCCGATGAAGAGTCGCCCCTTCTCGACACGCAATTCGTCCGCGACGTGGAAGGCGCGCAGGATGTCTGCGTCGGAGAAAGAGGCGTTCTTGATGGCGTCTTCGAGTTGCGCGTCCGAAGTAACCTTGCGGCTCGCGTCAAACTGCGGGTCGAGCCAGATGCCGAGGGCGCGCAGAAAGATCGTCGCCAGAAACTTTCGTTTGCCGACTCTCACGTACAAGAGATTCTTCTGGTCGTACTCGAACTCGACCCACGAGCCGCGATACGGAATCACTTTGGCGACGTTCAAGAGGCCGCGTTTGAAGAAGACTCCGGGCGAGCGATGGAGCTGCGAGACGATGACGCGCTCTGTGCCGTTGATGATGAAAGTTCCGTTATCCGTCATCAAAGGAATTTCGCCGAAGAAGACCTCTTCCTCTTTGATGTCGCGGATATTGAGGCTTTCCGTCTCAGGGTCTTTATCGAAGACGGTCAGGCGAATCTTGACCTTGAGAGGCACGCTGTATGACATGCCGCGCTCCTGACATTCCTGCTGGTCGTGCTTGTGCTTGAGGCCGACAGGCTCGCCGCAGTTGTCGCACAGTTGCGGGCGCACGGCGTTGAACGTGCCGCACTTGTGGCAG
>DASWRG010000031.1:0-44356 GCA_036403295.1 Pyrinomonadaceae bacterium | reverse complement strand
CTCTGCGTCTCCGCGTCTCTGCGGTAAAATTGATTGCTCGCTAACATGACCTTATTAGAAACAAAAGAAGTTTCAAAAATCTATCACATGGGCGCGACCGAAGTGGCCGCGCTGGATCGCGTCTCGCTGGCTGTCGATGCCGGAGAGTTTGTGGCGATTCAGGGCACTTCGGGTTCGGGCAAATCCACGCTCCTGAACATGCTCGGCGGGCTTGATAGTCCGACGAGCGGGGAGGTCATGTTCGACAGTAAATCGCTGACGCCGTTCTCGAAAAAAGAGATGGCGCGTTATCGTCGACATTCGGTCGGAATGATTTTTCAGAATTTCAATCTGATTCCGACGATGAGCGCGGCGGAGAATGTGGAACTCGCGCTCGCCTTCGGCGGCCTGCGCGGTAAGACTAGAGACGGGCGCGCGGCTGAACTGCTTGAAGGGGTCGGCCTCCGCGACCGTTTGACGCACAGACCATCGGAGCTTTCGGGCGGCGAACAGCAACGCGTCGCCATCGCACGCGCGCTCGCCAACAGCCCGCGCGTCCTGCTCGCGGACGAACCGACCGGCAACTTGGATTCCACGCGCGCCGAAGAACTCCTCTCACTGCTCAGGCAGATGGTCGAGCGCGACCGCCTGACGATTCTGATGGTCACGCACGACCGCGAGCTGGCCGCACGCTTCGCCGACAGAATTGTGATGATGAAGGATGGAAAAATCATAGAGCAGAACTCAGGAGTCAGGACTCAGGAGTCAGCATGAAAGACAAGCTGTTTTGATTCTGACTCCTGAGTCCTGAGTTCTGACTCCTGTTTTTCGTGAGGTGTTTATGTCTAGCTCTGCTCCCCCATTGATGACGCTTGAGGCTTTGCGGTCGGTTCCTTTGTTCGCTTCTTTGGATGATGAGGCGGCGCGTGAGTTGCGCGCTCTGCTCGTCGTGCGCGACGTGCCGGGCGAGAGCGAGTTGTTTCGCCTCGGAGACAACGGCGATGCCATGTACTTGATTGAGAGCGGGCGCGTCCGCATACACTTGCAGGACACGTCCGGCCATGATGTCACGCTCGCGGAGTTTGCGGGCGGCGATTTTTTCGGCGAGATGGCGATTCTCGACGGCAGGCCGCGCTCGGCCAGCGCGACCGTCATCGAACCCGCGCGGATAGCCGTGCTTGAGCGCGATGTGTTTCTCTCCTTCGTGCGGAGCAATCCGGACGTGGCCTTGAAGATGCTGAGCGCGATTACGCATCGCCTGCGTCACACGGACGAGCTGCTGCGCCAGCGCGTCTCGCGTAACGCCAACGAAGAAGAGGCCGCGCGGATGACAGCCTCAGACCGCATGGCCGACCTCATCGCGGAGTTCGGCGGCAGTTGGAAATTCATCGGCGCGTCAGTCGGCTTCCTCTGTTTCTGGGTGCTCTTAAACACCTGGCTCTTGCACAACAGAGGCTTCGATCCGTTTCCTTACGTGCTGCTGAATCTGGTGCTCGGCATGATTACCGGCCTGCAAGCCCCGATCATCATGATGTCGCAGAACCGGCAGGGCGGCAAAGACCGCATTCGCGCAGACCTCGACTATCAAGTGAACTTGAAAAACGAGCTGGCGCTCGCAGAAGTCCTGCGCCGTCTGGATGTCTTGGAGAGCGAACGCTTGCCCAAGCTCTTCAAAGAGCAGAACGCGCAGCTCAAAGAGTTCAAGGTTCAAGGTTCAAGGTTCAATGTTTCAAAATCTGAATCCGATGTCTAAATTTGAGCTTTAAGTTCATTACCCTTAAACTCTGAATCAAATGTTTTCAACTTTGAACTTTGAACCTTGAACCTTGTTGCATGATTAAAGCCATCCTGTTTGATTTCAACGGCGTCATTATTGATGACGAGCCGATTCAGTTGCGCGCCTATCAGGAAATATTGAAGGCCGAAGGCATCGCGCTCAGCGAAGAGGATTATTACAACTCGATGGGCATGGATGACGCGACCTTGTTGCGCGTGACCTACGAACGCGCGGGCAAAGAGTTGACGGACGAGAAGCTCAATGAGTTGATTGAGAGCAAAGTCGCCGCACATCGCAAGGCGACCGAAGACGGGCTGCCGCTTTTTCCCGGCGTCGTCAATTTCATCAAAGCGGCCTCGCGCCATTTCACGCTCGGCATCGTCAGCATGGCGCGTCGCGCGGAGATTGACGATGTGCTGTCGCGCGCGGGACTCGGCGAGGTGTTTGACGGCATCGTGAGCGCGGAGGATGTCGAAGCCTGCAAGCCAGACCCGGCCTGCTACAATCGCGGCTTTCTCCTGCTCGACGAGCAGCGGCGCAAGGACGGCCATCTCAACATCTCGCCGCACGAATGCCTAGTCATCGAAGACGCCCCGCCCGGCATCCAGTCTGCGCGAGAGGCAGGCATGAAAACTCTCGGCGTCACCAACACTGTCAAGGATGAAGCCCTGCGCGCCGCCGGAGCGGATGTTGTCACACACAGTCTCGCAGACTGGACGGTTGACGCCGTACATCACGTCTTCTCTGAATATAGGAGTCAGGAGGCGTCAACTAATTGAGAGAACTCAGGACTCAGAAGTCAGAATAAGCCGCAACCCGTTTTGATTCTGACTTCTGAGTCCTGAGTTCTGACTCCTGCTTTTTATGTCATTCTTCGACCTGCTTCAACTCTCCGTCAGAAACTTGCGCGAGGCCAAGCTGCGCGCGACTTTGACGACGATGGGCGTCATCGTGGGCGTGGCGATGATCGTCACGATGATGTCTTTCGGGCTTGGCCTTCAGCGCAATACGATTCAGCGTTTCAAAGAGCTTGATCTTTTTAACGAGATCACGGTCTTCGGCAAAAGCCTGTCGAGCCTTGCGACGGCGGGGCAGAAAAATTCCAACAACAACAATAGCGGTGGCGACAACCGCGCGAACCGCGAGCGCGAGGGGCGCGGCGAGCCTGACAAGCCGCCGGAGAAAATTCTGGACGACGCAGCCGTCACGGAGATCGGCCAGATTCCCGGCGTCGCCTCGGTCGAGCCGACGGTTTTCTTCAACGCCTATCTTCGCTCGAACAATCACGTGCAGATGCAGAATGTCGGCGGCGCGCTCGTGCCGAATCCCGCGACGCGTTTCAAAGAGTTCGCCGCCGGGCAGATGATCTCCGCGCCCGATTCCGGCGAGGCCGTGGTTGACGAAGAGTTCGCGCGCAATTTCGGTTACGCGAAACCGGCGGATGCAATAGGCAACACTGTGGATTTTCTCGCGCCGCCCGAAAAGGGAAAGGCTGATGAGGAAGAGTCTCCAAACTTTTTCGGCATCCCGCTCGATGAGGGAGACGCGAAGGACGAAGCCGCGCCAGCCGACGCGCTGGTCGCGCGCACGTATCGCATCGTCGGAGTTTTGAAGAGCGAGGACGAGAACGGCCAGAGACGCTTTCGCGGCCTGATGCCGACCGCGCCGATTTATATCTCTCTCAAGGACGCGCGCAGTTGGCGCGAAAAGTACAGGGATAATTTGAGCGAGGTCGCGCTTGAGCTGGCACGCAGCAGCGGCGCGCTCAAAGAAAATCAACAGCTCGGTTACGGCTCGGCGGTCGTGCGTGTGAGCGATCCGGTCAAGCTCACCGAGGTGCGCAAGCGAATCACGGAGCTTGGCTTTGGCAGCTTCTCCATCATGGATCAGCTCGAACAGTTGCGGCTCGTCTTCTTAATCATCAACTCCGCGCTCGGACTCTTGGGCGGCATCTCGCTGCTCGTCGCTTCATTCGGGATTGCGAACACGATGATTATGTCTATCTTGGAGCGCACGCGCGAGATCGGCATTATGAAAGCCATCGGCGCGGAAGACCGCGAGATCAAGTTGATATTTTTTATAGAGGCTTCGGTGATCGGCTTCGCGGGCGGCGTCCTCGGTTGTCTGGTCGCGTGGGGGATTGACGCGGTGGCGAACCGGCTGGCCTATCGTTTTATCCTCAAGCCGCAGGGCGCAAACTTTGTGGACTTCTTCGCGCTGCCGCCCTATCTCTGGCTCGGCGCAATCGTCTTCGCCGTCCTCATCTCAATCATCGCCGCGCTCTATCCGGCGGCGCGCGCCGCGCGGATTGATCCGGTGAGAGCTTTGAGACACGACTGAACTGAAGAATTAGCAGCAAGGCGAGAAGGTTTAGCCGTCAGTCTAAGAGAAGTAGAAGCCGTGCTAAACATTTTAGTAATGCTGCTAAAGTTTATAGCTGAGCTTCTACATTCTTTAGCGACCCTCCTAAAACCTTTAGCGGCATTACTAAAAAGAGTAGCAATGCTGCTACAAACTCTAGCTCCCATGCTGAAAAGAATAGGAAGGTTGCTAAAATCTTTAGACGGCTTCCATCAAAGTCTCTGAGGTTGTTTCCAAAGCTGACTAAGACGCGCTGATCGGTTTGCCGCAGCGATTGCAGAAGCGCGCCGAAGGGTCTCTTTGTGCTGCGCCGCACGACGAGCAGGTGAGGCCGACGCGCATGTTCGCGCCGCAGGTGGCGCAGAAGGCAGAGCCTGCGCTGTTGGCCGCGCCGCACGTCCCGCAACGTCCCGGCAAGGGCGGCACATAGCCTCCGGCTTTGACTGCGATGTGGTCTTCGATAATTTTCCAGGCGTTTTCCGTGACCTTGTATTGCCAGTAAGCTCCGAGCGCGGCCAGCGCGACGAGCGGCGGAAAGACGACCAGCGCGACCGTCGCCACCGCCGCCTTGTCGAGCCACTTCTGCATGCCCATCTCGGCGCGCGTCCCGCCATGCTCAGGCGTAATCTTGATCGTCAGAGCCGAAGAGAAACCCGTCAGGTCGCGCAACGTGCTCGACTTGCGCGCTTGCAGGACGGAGGTGGAAGCGACCTGCACGACCTGCACTTGATATTTGGAATCGAAAATCTCGCTCAGCTCTGACATCAATTGCGCCGTGTCCACCTCGACGCCCGGATAAAATCTATTGTCCATTAAAATCTCTCCTGATAAGGCGTTAATAAATTAGCCACAGAGGTCACAGAGAACACAGAGAAAAGTAATACAGACCAGGTACGCTTTTTTTGTCTCTGTGTGCTCTGTGATCTCTGTGGCTTAAATTTCTTTTGAAAGAAATGCTATCGAGTCTCGCCCTTCTTCTTCTTGTCGCTCTTGGCGGGCGGCGGCGGCGGCAGGCTGCCTGCGGCTTCGACGATCTGTTGCGCGTTCTCGACGGCCTGTTCGTAGAAGGCGCGCTCTTTGCCGTCTGCGACCGTGTCGCGCAGAGGCGCAAGCTGCGCGAGGATGCGTGTCGCGGCTTCGGACAGTTTGCGAATGGACTTCGGGACGAGCGGATTGCGCTCGTCGCGCGAGCTAACGTCGTCAATGTTCGTGATCGCTTCGTCGAGAATCTTCGAGAGGTCGAACATGAAATCCGCGCGCGTGCCCTTCAACTCGCCCCACTTCTCCGCGTCGGCTTTCGAGATTTGTTTGGCAGAGTTCGGATCGTTGATGGCGACGAGGCGGCGTTCGGCGGCTTTGATGAAGACGGCTGTGCGTTTGTCCAATTCCTGCGCCTCGCGCACCATGTCGGCTTCCTGCGCGGTCAGGTGATCGCGGACGGGTCGTGCCTCAGCTTGATGTGTCGTGAAGGGGAGCGAAAACAGGAGGAAGCAGAAAAAGCCTGCTCTCCGAAAGATTCTGAATTTCATTGTTGCTTCTTTGGTTGCGTCGGGGGAGCGGCGGCGGCAGTGGTCTTCTCTTTCTCTGCGGATGTTTGTTTCTTCGCAGGATCGGGCAAGACCGTGTCGCTGAAGAAACAGTTGAGGGCGTCTGTGCGCGCGTTGTCCGTGAAATCGCGTATCGTCTTGACGTGGACTGCGTAATCGGAAGGCGTCACGCGGCGAATTGATTCGAGGCGAATCGAGTCGGCGCGCAGTTGTATCTCCAGACGCTTATAAAGGTCGCGCGTCTTGTCGCTGTCCACCTTCTGTTGTCCGAGAAAATGGAGCGCGTCTTCGATGATGGCCTGATAGATGCCAAGCTCGCAGGTGGCGGCGCTGTATCGCTGGTCAACCGTGAACTGCTCCGCACGCAAGAGCCGGTTCTCGGCCATTTCGATGCTCGTCTTGAGACGAGACTTGGCGTCGCGCGCAGCCGAAAGCTGCCCGCGCTCCGTACTTGAAATGAACTTCATCGGCGGCGCGGCGGGGACGAAGAGTTGATCCTGCGCGCGCGCTCCCGGACTCAGACACGCCATGAGAAAGAGCAACGAGCCGAGACTCGATGCCAGGCGGATTCGGTTTGCGAGAGAGGAATCCATGATTTTCTCCCAGTGTAGAACTTAAATCTCAAATCGTAAATGAAAATTTAGCGAGCGGGGACGGAAATTTTATTTTAACTTACAGCCTGACCGGCTCAGGCTTTCTTCTTCTTCGCTCCCTGACCGAGCTTGATCTGATTGCGAAGTCCCGGCAGGCGCAGGTTGGTTTGCTCAATCTCCAACTTGAACTGCTGCGGGTCTGCGCGCGTCAGAAAGACTTCGTAGGCGGCCAGAGCTTCCGTGTACTCGCCAAGCTTATCATGCGCGGTGGCGATGAAAAAATAGGCGGCGGTGGTTTCCGGCTTCGCCTTGAGAATCCAATCGTACTCGTCCAGAGCCGCGCGAAATCGTTTTAACTCGTAAAGCGCAATCGCCAGATTAGCATGCGCCGCGTAGTTATCGGGAGCATCCGAGGTGACATGAGCCAAGACCGCGACCGCCTCTGCGAAACGTCGCGCCTGCACCAGAGCCGCCCCGTAGATTGTGCCGTAATCGGCGTTACGCGGCTCGATCTCAAGCGCGCGGCGACAGTAATCGAGGGCGCGCGTCGGGTCGTCTTTGCGATAGAGCGAGCAGAGCCGCGCCGCGACATTCGCATTGCGCGGGTCTTTCGTCAAAGCCGCTTCGAGAGCCGCGCGATCATTCGCGGCTACCGCGCATTGAGCCGAAATCCGCCCGCGCAGGGCTGCCGTCTCCGCCGGACGCTTTGTCGCCGCGTCAAGCTCGTCGAGCGTGCGCGCGGCTTCGGCGCAGTTGCCCGCCTGCAAGTAGAAACGCGCGAGCGCGGACGAGGCATAAATTGACGAAGGATCGAGACGCTGTGCCAGCTTCGCGCTTTCGATGGCACGCGCTGTGTCGCCCGCACTCGCCAAAACTTCCCCTCGCTCGACATTGGCGATGATGCTTTTGGAATCAATCGTCAGCGCGTGCTCAAAGCTTGCGAGCGCCGCCTGCTTGTCATCAAGCGCACGCTCGACGGAGGCGCGCGCGATCCAGATTCCGGCTGACGCGCCCGCCTCTGCGCTCGCGGCGCGAAGCCCTTCGAGCAGTTGCGCCAAACTCTCGCGCGACGTTTTGGTCTGAAGCCTCGCTTCCGCCAGCGCCATCAGCGCACGCGAATTGCGCGGCTCTAATTTCAAAGCTTGACTCAATGGCTGTTCCGCGTCCGCGTATCGCTGCTGTCGAACCAGCAGGTCTCCGAGCAGCGCGTATGGCAGCGACCAATCTGCGCGAAGCTCTGCCGCGCGATGCAAAGCCTTCTCAGCTTCGTCCGTGCGTCCGAGAGAAATCAGAGCCGCTGCAAGTTGATATTCGGCCTCTGGAAATTCCGGGCGCAGCTTTATCGCTTGCTCATAAAGCACTACGGCTCGCTCAAACTCGCCGCGCGCATGCGCGTCCTGTCCTCGCTCAAAGAGCGAAACCGGATCGGCGTCTTCATCGCTCGACTGAGCCAGCGCAGCCGTCGCACAGCAGACACACATCAGCGCGAGCACGAGCGCGCGAAAAATCGCGGCGCGCGAGCGAGAGAGCAGACCCGTCGGCTGCGGAAAAAAGCTCATCGGATAAATTTCTTGAGAAGCGTTCTCTGGGGAGGCTCGTATCTTAACACGCGTGCGCGGGAAAAAAGAAAGAGAAGTGGAGTCTGTTGGATTTCAGCGGATTAGCCACAGAGCATACAGAGCACACAGAGAACACAAAAAGTTTGATTAGCTTTTTTCTTCTCTGAGTCCTCTGTGTTCTCTGTGGCTAATTTTAAAAGAAGAAGCAGTGGTTGCGCTCAAGCGTTGGCATGCGATAACATGCGCGACGCAATAAAACTCAACGCATAATATCGAAGCAGCGCGAGGCGAATCGCATCAAAAGGTGCGCGCGCCTCTGCATAGAATGAGAGCGGCGAAAACTGTGAGCGGTTATCTGATAAGCGAGCAAGCGGAAACCTCTGTCTCGCCCGAAGCAGGGTTGAAAGAGGAGCGTTTGCGCTCACTCATGCGCGAGATGGATTCCGTGCTCGTCGCCTTCTCAGGCGGAGTTGACAGCAGCTACCTCGCTTTGATTGCGACAGAGGAATTGGGAACACGCGCCCTCTGCGTGACCGGAGAGAGCGCGAGCCTCGCCGCTCATCAGCGCGCACAGGTCGCGGAGCTGGCGAAACAGTTTGGCTTTCAACAGGAAACGATTCTGACTGAAGAGTTGGACGACCCGCGTTATCTGTCCAATGCTCCGAATCGCTGCTATTTCTGCAAGACAGAGCTTTACGACAAGCTCGCGCCTCTGGCCGAAGCGCGGGGCTTCGCTTTCGTCGTTGACGGCTCGACGACGGATGACCTCGGCGATTATCGTCCCGGTCGCGCCGCCGCCGCAGAAAGAAATGTGCGAAGTCCTTTAATCGAAGTCGGGATGAGCAAGAGCGAAGTGCGCGAGCTGAGCCGTCGCGCGGGGCTGCCGACATGGGACAAACCCGCGAGTCCGTGTCTCTCTTCGCGCATAGCCTACGGCACGCCCGTCACGATTGAGAGACTGGCGACCGTTGATCGCGGCGAAGAGATCATGCGCGAGATGGGATTCAGAGAGTTTCGCGTGCGCCATCACGACCAGCTCGTGCGTCTTGAGATTGCGCCCGCAGAGCTTGAGCGCGCGCTCAACAGAGAGGTCGTCGAGCAGCTCGCCGCAAAGTTTCGCACGCTCGGCTTTCGCTACGTCACGCTCGACCTGCACGGATACCGCACGGGAGCGATGAATGAAGTGCTAAAAAAGTGATGAGTAATGAGTAATGAGCAAAAAGCTTTTCTCTCATTACTCATCACCTATCACTTATCACTTTGGAGACTTTTATGGCTAATGCAATGGTAGACGATACACGGCGAATCACAGAGGACAATCCGTTCGAGGCGATGATGTCGCGGTTTGATCGCGCGGCGCAGCTGCTCGATCTCGACCCGGATTTGTACGCGGTGATGCGAGTCCCGAACCGCGAGATTAAAGTTTACATTCCAGTGCGGATGGACTCAGGCCGGATTGAGGTCTTTGAAGGTTTTCGCGTGCAGCACAACTTCGCGCGCGGGCCTGCGAAGGGCGGCATCCGCTATGCTCCGGACGTGAATATAGATGAGGTGCGCGCGCTCGCCGCCTGGATGACCTGGAAATGCGCCGTCGTCAACGTGCCCTTCGGCGGCGGCAAAGGCGGCGTCATCTGCGACCCCTTTCAGATGTCTCTGGGCGAGCTGGAAAGATTGACACGCCGCTATGCCTCAGAGTTGATAGACTTCATCGGGCCTGAGAAGGACGTGCCCGCGCCCGATATGAACACTAACGAGCAGACGATGGCCTGGATTATGGACACCTATTCCATGCACGCGCGCCACACCGTGACGGCGGTCGTGACGGGCAAGCCGGTTGACCTCGGCGGCTCAAGCGGTCGGCGCGAAGCGACCGGGCGCGGCCTGCTTTTTGTTATCAACGAGGCGATTAAGAGATTCGACATGACGCCAGCTTCGACCAAAGTGGCCGTCCAAGGCTCAGGCAACGTCGGCGGCATCGCCGCGCAGTTGTTGCACGAATCGGGCTACAAGGTGGTTGCCATTTCGGATGTTCACGGCGGCATCTACAATCCGAACGGGATAGACATCCCCGAAGCCCTGACCCATTTGAAGACCACGCGCTCCTTTGAAGATTTTCCGGGCGTCGAAAGAGTCACCAATCAGGAGTTGCTTGAGCTTGAATGCGACGTGCTCGTGCCTGCGGCGACTGAGAATCAAATCCGCTCAAGCAATGCAGACCGTATCAAGTGCAAGGTCCTGGCCGAAGGCGCGAACGGGCCGACGACCGCCGCCGCCGATGAAATCCTGCATAACAAGGGCGTTTTCGTGATTCCAGACATTCTGGCGAACGCGGGCGGCGTGACCGTTTCCTATTTTGAATGGGTACAGGACAGAATGGGATATTTCTGGCGCGAGGATGTCGTCAACCAGCGATTGGGGGAGACGATGGTCGCCAGCTTTAACGACCTCTGCCGTTACGCCGATGCTCATGCGGTCGATACCAGAACGGCTGCCTACATGCTGGCGATAGACCGCGTGGCCTACGACACACGCATGCGAGGCATATATGCGTGACGGAAAAAACATATTGAATTTAGACGCTAAGTCGTGAAAAGGTCTTGATTTCCGCGCCGATGTGGAGTATGGTCAGGCGGAAATACTAACGCGGGCAAAGTGTAATCGAAATAGAATATGAAGATGGAATTGCCTGCTAAGGTATTTGACACGGGCTGCCTGTTTGCATATAAACAGGAGCCGCAGACTTCAGCTAGTCAGAAAAACAGAACAGTCGGGAGGCGCAATCTCACGCGCAAAGTGTGACAGAGCGCCCGTGAGCGAGCCGCTTGAAAGCAAGCGCTTGTCTCCTCTCGTTGCTCCGCTCCATCAACAAGCGTTATTCGGTCGAAGGGCGGTAGCAGTACTTTGAGCTTTATTGTTTGCACGCTTGTAGTTGGAGCGTCCGCGCCCCGCAAGACAACAGTCGGGTCGCGCGTGATGTCTGTTAATGAACAGCCAGATGCGAAAAGACATCCGCCCAACCGAAACGGTGGTCTTGTGCGGCAGGCCGCACATTCCGCAAAATTTTTATACTCATTTCGCAGGAGGAATGCGATGAGACTCGCGAGAAGAGCGTACTTGGTTGCGCTCGCCATGTTGATTCTGTGTGCCGCAGTTTCAGCCCAAACTTTACGGAACGAGAACGATCCACGCAACACCGCTCCGACCGTTGGCACAGGCGGCCCTCCGGGAGGGCCAACCGGACTCTTCACCATTTATGATGGTCAGACGCTGCGTCGCGGAGAGTTCACTTTTAGTATTGCCTACAGCAACTTTGATCGCGACCCCGGTGATGTTGACATCACGGAGATTCCGGTCAGCTTCCAAGTCGGAGTCGGCGATCATCTTGAGCTGTTCTTCAATACGGATGCCTATCGCGGCATCAAGGTCAATAGCCCGGCCAATCTGTCGAGCTTTTACCTGCCGAATTCACAGCTCTTCTTCGGCCCGGGACTGTTGAGAAGCGGCCCGGCCATCATCATCGCGCCGACCGGGATTCCCGGCATCGGCGGCACGGCCATCTTTCGTCCGACCGGCGCGCAGCCCTTCATCGCCTATCCGTTTGTCGGCGGCTCGGCTGGCCTGATCGGCGGCATTCCGCGTTTCATCTCCGCGCCGATTCGTAACACAGGCGGGAGCGGAAACTATGGCGGAGCCGACATCTTCCCCGGCATCGGGTCGCCCGTGGGCAGCATCCTGCCGGGCATCGTGCTGGCGACCAATACTTTTGCGACGCCTTTCGGCCCGCGCACCTTCCCGGCGACGTTCACGGTCGCTCCGAGCTATCTGCCGGATGCGCCGTTCCTAAATCGCCTGTACGGGCAGAGCGCGTTTAATACTTTCACGGTGGGCGCAAAGTGGCGTTGGACAAGCCCGAACAATCCGTTCGGCATCGGCGTGATTCCGTTCTATCGCTGGTATGCTGACAAGGCGGACGACGCCAGTGGCTTTAACCAGTTGCAGCGCGGAGCGAGCCCCGGCGGCGACATCGGCGACTTCGGTCTGATCGGCTTCTTTGACGGTCGTCTGAGCCGCTCGGTCAATCTGTCGGCCAACCTCGGCTACATCCTGAACAGCAATCCGAAGGGAACTTTCCCGACGGGCACGTTCACTCTGCTTGATCGTCCGGACGAATTCATCGCCGGAGTCGGTTTCGATTTCCCGATCAACAAGTGGTTCCAGCCGATCATCGAATTGCGCTCGACTCAATACGTCGGCGGTCGCACGCCGAACGCTTTTGAGAACAGCCCGGTCGAAGGTCTCGCCGGTCTGAGAGTCTTCCCGCGACGTTGGTGGGGCATGAGCTTCGGCTATCGCTATCACTTCAACCAGCAGGATATGAACTCATTCCAGGGACGCGACATCACGAGTACGATCAACGTGCCGGGCGTCGGGCCGCAGATCATCTCTGCGACGGCGGGTTCATTCCCGCGCGGCTTCCGTCCGTCTTCAGACGCTCACGGTTTCCTCTTCCAGTTCTTCATTGGCAGAAGAAATCCACGCGCGCCTGAGTACTTGCCGAATCAAGCTCCGACCGTCTCTCTGGCGGCGGCAGAGTCTTCGATCACGCTGGCTTGCCCGGCGGGAACGAGACCGACCAATTGCACCATCAGTCCCGATCAGGTGGTCGCGCTGACGGCCAATGCTTCCGACCCGGACGGCGATACGTTGCTCTACACGTACACGACCACGGGCGGGCGCATCACCGGCGAAGGCGCGAGCGTGACTTGGGATTTGACGGGAGCGCAGCCGGGCACTTACACCGCGACTGTGGAAGTTGACGACGGATGCGGCTGCGTGTCCTTCTCTTCAACGACCGTCACGGTGGCTGAGCCGCCGACGGGCTGCTGCGTCCCGCCGTGTCCGAACGTTTCGGTTGATTGCCCGACGGGCATCACGGAAGCCGGAACTCCGGTGACCTTCACCGCCAACGTCAGTGGCGGCGATCCGAACGCTTCGCTGACCTACAATTGGACAGTCTCAGCCGGCACGATCACCAGTGGTCAGGGCACGCCTTCGATCACGGTTGACACGACTGGCCTCGGCGGTCAAACCATCACCGGCACTGTCGAACTCGGCGGCGTTGCTCCCGAGTGCAACAGGACGGCCTCTTGCAGTACGCAGATAGGCGTCACGCCGAGAGCGCGTAAGTTTGACGAGTACAACAACATCGCCTTCAACGACGAGAAGGCGCGTCTCGACAACTTCGCGATTGAACTGAATAACAATCCGGGCGCACAGGGCTACATCATTGCTTATGGCGGACGTAAGGCCAGAGCCAATGAAGCTCAAGCGCGTGCGGATCGTGCGAAGGACTACCTGGTCAATACGCGCGGCATTGACGCTGGACGTATCGTCACGGTGGACGGCGGTTACAAGGAAGACCTGACGGTCGAACTCTGGATCGTGCCGACCGGCGCGACTCCGCCGACCGCTTCGCCGACTGTGGATGCCAGCGAGGTGCAGATCATCAAAGGCAGGGTGACCAAGCCAAGACGCCCGCGCCGTGGTGGTCGCCGTCGCTAAATCCTTTGGAACGCTC
Organism: Pyrinomonadaceae bacterium; assembly: GCA_036403295.1. Taxonomy (GTDB): domain Bacteria; phylum Acidobacteriota; class Blastocatellia; order Pyrinomonadales; family Pyrinomonadaceae; genus JACMLC01. The sequence goes on along the minus strand of DASWRG010000031.1, from coordinate 30,962 downwards.
GCGTCTCATTTAACGAGCCGCGACCCTTAACCGAGAGGCGGGCGATGTTTCTCTTGAAGAAGAGAAGCATCGCCCGCTTCTCTTTGAATAAGCTCCGGTCTTGGAGCACACTTCAAAATACACAACCCTTTGCGCCTTGAGCTTTTCTTTGCTTGCGCCTTTGCGTGAACCGTTTGTGTTTTCGCAAAGGCGCAAAGAGAAGACTTAAGCTCGCAAAGGGTTGAGTCATCAGCCTCTTGAGTTTTGAAACACCTCTTAGTCTCTCGCCGCCGCGACGAAAGATTGTACAACCGCATTTGCCGGGCGCGGCATCCTACGACGTGCGCTTTGCAGGACGGACGGCGTGCGTGATAGGCTTTGACGAAAGAGAAGCTTTTGCCTGTAAACTCTTGAATTATCCCCTTTTGAAGATTGAGAATTGAAGACATGCTTATGCAAATCATCAAACGTTCCCTCTTGCTCTTTGCTCTCGTAGCCCTGGCCTCATGCTCTCTCTCTTATCGCCTGACCGCACAAGCGACCGGGGCGGAGGGCGGTGACAGCGCGGGAGAGGCCGCGCAGTATCCGATGGACTGGCGCGTGAGCGGCCCGACCGGCGGCGACGTGCGCGCGCTCGTCGTTGACCCGAACGACCCCCAACGACTCTACTTCGGCACGCTCGACGGACAGATTTACACTTCGGCGGACGGCGGCCAGCAGTGGAGCTTGTTTGTCAACTTCAACCGTCCGAAACTTTTTATAGACAACATCATCGTTGACCCGCGCAGCTCAAGCACGCTCTATGTCGGCGCGCATCGTCACACAGAGCCGGGCGGCTTTTTCAAAACCGCAGACGGAGGCCGCACGTGGCGCGAGTCAAACGAGCTGCGCGCAGAGGCCGTCCATTCGCTCTTTCAATCCGACACCAATCGTGACCTGCTCGTCGCGGGGACGAGCACGGGCGTCTTTCGTTCCGATAACGCGGGCGAGTCCTGGACGCATCTGCCTACGACCGGCATGATTAATCTCAACGTCGAATCGCTCGCCGTTGATCCGCGTAACACCACTGTGCTTTACGCTGGCACGTGGCATCGCCCGTACAAATCAACCGATGGCGGGCAGACGTGGCGGCTGATTAAAGAGGGCTTGATTGACGATTCCGATGTCTTTGCGATTGACATAGACCCGCGCGACCCGAATCACATCATCGCCTCCGCGTGTAGCGGCATTTACGATTCGCACAACGCTGGCGAGCAGTGGCGAAAGGTGCAGGGCATCCCTTCGCAATCGCGCCGCACGCGCGCCATCATGCAACACCCATCCGTGCCGGGCATCGTGTTCGCCGGAACGACGGAAGGCTTCTGGCGTTCGGCCAACGGCGGAACTTCGTGGACGCTGACCACTTCAAAGCAGCTCGAAGTCAATTCCATCGCGGTGCATCCGAGAAATCCCGACATCATCTATATCGGGACGAACAACTACGGCGTGATGATCTCGCGCGACGGCGGAAAAAATTTCGCGCCGACCAACGGCGGCTACAGTGGACGACTGGTGAATTTCGTAATGTCGGATCGCGAGAGGTCTGGACGCATCTACGCGACGACGACGAACACGACGACGGGCGGCGGCTTTCTCTTCGTCAGCAATGACGGCGGCGCGACCTGGCAGCCTTCGATGCGTAACATGTCGAACCGCTTAATCAGCTACTCGATTTTGCAGGACGAGCGCGACGCGAACGTGCTCTATCTCGGCACGAACCTCGGCATCTATCGCTCGCTTGATCGCGGCGCGTCGTGGTCTGCGATAGGCGCGCCGACGATTGAAGCTCCCGCGCCGAAGGGCAAGAAGGGGCGGCGCGCGAAAGCCTCGACCGCGAGCGCGGCCTCCAATGCGGCCACGCGCGCCAACGATATGACCAAGCGCGGGCAAGAGGCTTTGAATGCGGCTGGCTACAATGTCGGCGTGCCTGACGGCAAGGCCGGGACGGCGACAGTGACGCAGCTCAGAAAGTTTCAGGCCGACAAAGGGATTCCCGTGTCAGGCAGATTCGATGACGCGACGCTGACCGCGCTCGGTCTCGGCGGCGGCACGATTGAGACTAACGACAGAGGCAAGCTGCCCGTGCCGGTCATCGCTCTGACGGACATGGTCAACGCTCTGGTCGCCACGCATGACGAACGCGACGGGCGAACCGGCATGTTGGCCGCGACCAACGCCGGACTTTATCGCACCTACGATCCGACGCGCGGCTGGGAAAAACTGAATTACGGAGCCGGATACGACCCGCGCACGACATGCATCTCGACGAGCGCGCAGAATCCGCAAACCATCTGGGTTGGCACGGCGACTTCCGGCGTGCTCGTTTCAAGAGACGCGGGGCAGACGTGGCAACAGGCCAGAGGCATTCCGGTTAACGCTCCGATCAGCACGATAGCGCAAGACCCGCAACGCTCGGCCTACATCTACGTCGGCACGAAGCAGACGCTTTACGTCTCGCACGACGGAGGCGAAAAGTGGATGCGTCGCGGCGGCAATCTGCCTTACGGAGATTACGCGAGCATTCTCATCAATCCCGAGAACGGCAACGAAATCTTCGTCGGCAACGCCTGGGAGCAGGGCGGCGGCGTCTTTCGCTCGGTCAACGCGGGCGACACCTGGCTGCGGATAGACCCGCAAGACGCGCGCCTGCCGAGCAAGCGCATCTGGGCTTTGGCCTTCGCCTCGCACGACCAGAATCGCCTCTTCGTCGGCTCGCATTCCGCCGGAGTTTACGTCGCGGATAGAAGCGGCGGCACTGCGCTCAATACGGAAAGATAGTTGGCAGCCGGCAGTGTGCAGTTGGCAGTAAGCAAAAGAAAGAGCGGCAGCAGGTAAGTGATATTCGCTTTCCGTGCCGCTTTTTCTTTACTGCTAACTGCACACTGCCAACTGCCAACTCCCACTTATCGCCTTGACAGGCTTATATTTTGGCGTGTACATTGCCAACCTACCCGGTCAGGCGACCGGCGATAGTCGGACCAAGCGGGCGACTAAAGAGGACGCGGAAATCGTAAAAACTTTTGACCAACTTTTCCCAAGCTCTCGACTGCTCGAATCCCCCGCCGATTTTCTCTCCGAACTATCGCCGACAGACATTGATTGAACAGACAGCCCCCTCGCTTGAAGCATCGGGCGAGCATGTGCTTGAATTCTGAACATCAGAGCTTGAGCCGGGTATGGCGCGATCAGCTCTCTAACGCGCCGCGATTTCAAGGAGGAGCTAACAGGAGTTTGCATGTCCACCGAACAACCCAAGCCGATTGACGGCGAGGAAACAAACAATCAATCTTCACTCAATGAACAGCCCGCGCCGGAAGCTTCTACTGCAAGCTCCGCGACGGGCGAACAGAATGCTGCCGCCTCAACTGCGACGGCTCAAGCTTCCACCCCAACCGCTTTAACCGCTTCAGAGCCTGACACCGCTTCGGCCAAACCGGAGCCTGTAGCATCAGCCGCGCCAGTGCCTGAAGAGGAAGAAGAGGAATCACGCGGCGGCAGCGACATGGATTTCGGCGCGATGCTCGACCAGTTCGAGCAAGAGCAGGCGGCCTTTCAGGAAGGCGAAGTCGTGCGCGGCACAGTCGTCGGCATCACCGAGCGCGGCGTCGTGATTGACTTCGGCTACAAGTCGGAAGGCATCGTCAATCAGGCCGAATTCATGGAAGGCGGCGAGCTGACCGTCAAACGCGGCGACGAAGTGGATGTGCTCGTCAAGAGCATGGAGACGAGCGAAGGCTTTCCAGTGCTCTCTCGCGCCGACGCCGTTCGCATGAAGGCTTGGGACGAGCTTGAAAAGGCTTACAGCGAAGGCACGCCGATTAAAGGGCGCATCACTGAGCGCATCAAGGGCGGCCTGCGCGTAGACATTGACGGCATCGCGGCTTTCCTGCCCGGCTCGCAGGTTGACACGCGCCCCGTCCGCAATCTCGATAGCTTACGCAATCAAGAGATCGAAGCCAAAGTCATCAAGCTCAATCGCAAACGCTCGAACGTCGTCCTCTCGCGCAAGGCTCTCATCGAAGAGCAGAACGCGGGCAAGAAGGACGAGACGCTCGGCCAGATTGAAGAGGATATTATCGTCGAAGGTCAGATTAAGAACCTGACCGACTACGGCGCGTTCGTTGACCTCGGCGGCATTGACGGCCTCTTGCATGTCACAGACATGTCATGGGGACGATTGCAAAATCCTGCGGAGATGTTCAAGGTCGGCGACAACGTGCAGGTCAAAGTCCTCAAGTTCGACAAAGACCGCGAGCGCGTCTCTCTGGGTTACAAGCAACTGATTCCAGACCCGTGGGCGAGCATCGAGGAACGCTTTCCCATTGGCCGTCGCTTGCAAGGCAAGGTTGCATCTGTCGCCGATTACGGCGCGTTCATAGAGCTTGAGCCGGGCGTCGAAGGCTTGGTGCATGTCTCCGAGATGAGCTGGTCAAAGCGCGTTAAGCATCCGTCGAAGCTCGTCAATCCCGGCGACACGGTGGATGTCGAAGTCTTGAGCGTTGACCCGAAAGCCCGCCGTATCTCTCTGGGGATGAAGCAGGTGCAGGCCAACCCGTGGCAGACGCTCAAAGACCGTTACGAAGTCGGCTCGCGCGTGCGCGGTCGCGTTCGCAACCTGACGGACTTCGGCGCGTTCATCGAAGTCGAAGACGGCGTGGACGGACTCGTGCATGTCTCAGACATTTCGTGGTCGAAACGCATCAAGCATCCCGGCGAGATTCTGAAGAAAGGTCAGGAGATAGAGGCCGTCATCACGAGCATCGATGCCGAGAATCGTCGCCTCTCACTCTCGATCAAAGACCTTGAGCCGAACGCGTGGGAACGCTTTGTCACGGAGCACAAGCCGGGCGACGTGGTGCGCGGCAAGATCGCGCGCTTCGCTAACTTCGGCGCGTTCGTCGAACTGGGCGACAATCTCGAAGGCTTGTGTCACATCTCAGAGCTTTCGGATGAGCGCGTAGACAAGCCGGAAGATGTCGTGCAGTTGGGACAGGAGATGGACTTCCGCGTCTTGAGGATTGATCCGGAGTCGAAGAAGATCGGCCTCTCCGCCCGCGCGGCAGGCAGCGACGAACCCATCGTTGACACCAAGAGCTATTCTTCGGAAGCGAAGGGCGGCATGGCTTCGCTCGCGGAACTGGCGGACTTCGGCACGAAGAGCAGCTCCGGCGAAGACCGCGAGTCCTAAACAAATTAACCACAAAGACGCGAAGACACAAAGAAGATTTAAGCTTCTTCTTTGTGTCTTTCGTTTTTGGTCTTTGCATATGTGGCGGAAGTCGAATTACTTACGCGACACGCCTAAAGGCCGAAAGCCAAAGACCGTTTTATCCATGTAAAATGTTGCACGCGCGCTAGTTCCGTCTTGCCGTGAGTCGACTTTTTCTGCTACTGTAAGACACGAGAAGCAGTCCTTACACGGTCAGACCATCCGGGCGTTTCGCTCTCGGTTGAGAGTTTGGAAAGCTTGTGATGGCTGTATCCTGAAGCGGCGAGGTAGAGGCATGACGAAAGCTGAACTGGTCGAAGATGTCGCACGCGCGGCAGAGCTGACGAAGAAGGACGCCGAGCGGCTGGTCGAGATCGTCTTCGAGAGCATCATCGAGACTTTGAATCAGGGCGAGAAGATCGAGCTGCGCGGCTTCGGCTCGTTCCGCGTGCGCGAGCGCGGCGCGCGGCGCGGGCGCAATCCGAAGACGGGCGATCCCGTCAACATTCCCGCCAAGCGCGTGCCGTATTTCAAACCCGGCAAAGAACTCAAAGAGCTGATTAACGAAGAGCCGCCCACAGCCGCAACGGCTTCGCCCGCCTCGCAACCCGAAGCCTCCGGCCTGACGAGCAGCACGAGCAGCGACGAAGAAAACCGCACGCCTCCCGGCTTCTAATCTTCAAACGAGAGTTCCCGAAGGGTTCGACGGCACGTGAATAGACTCTGGACTCCCTGGCGCTACGATTACATCAAGTCAGGCTCAAGCGAGAAAGAGAGCCACACGGAGGCATGCGTCTTCTGCTCTCTGCGTGAAGACGCGAGCGATGACGAGAGTAAGTTTATCCTCCATCGCGCCGCGCACAATTTCATCGTCCTCAACATCTACCCTTACACCAGCGGACATCTCCTGATCGTCCCGTACCTGCACACCTCCGAGCTTGACGCCGCGCCGAAAGAGGCGACCGACGAACTGATGGATTTAGCCAAACGCGCGCAGACCATTCTCAGAGAGACTTATCACCCGCACGGCTTCAACCTCGGCATGAACCTCGGGCGCGCCGCCGGAGCCGGAGTCGCCGCACACATACACCTCCACGTCATGCCGCGCTGGATGGGCGACGCCAACTTCATGACCACCATCGCCGAAACCCGCGTCATCCCCGAAGACCTCGCAACGACTTATAAAAAGTTGCGCGGTCAGTTTTGAAGAACGTGAGAACTATTGCTTGATGCCCTGTGAGCTGCCCTTATAATCGCTCATCATAATCTGTGTTATCATGCGGCCTTGCACGGAGAATATGAATTTCTTATGTCACTTCAAGTTGCGAGACGACATTTTAGTGTTGCCGAATATTACCGGATGGCTGCGGCGGGCGTCCTCTCGGAAGAAGACCGTGTTGAGTTAATCGAAGGCGAGATTATTGAGCTGAGTCCGATTGGCAGTCGTCACGCGGCTTGTGTTGGAAGGCTGACTAAACTTCTAGAGCGGTTAGCTGGTGATCGTGCAATCGTCTGGGTACAGAATCCTGTGCGGGTCAATGATTATTCCGAGCCGTTGCCCGATGTCACTTTGTTGAAACCGCGAGCTGATTTTTATGCTCAGGCTAATCCTCAGCCAGCGGACGTGCTGCTTATTATTGAAGTGGCGGATAGCCCGGTAGACTTCGACCGCGCCATAAAAATCCCTCTTTACGCGCGCGCAGGAATTGCCGAAATGTGGCTTGTCAATGTGCCCCAAGAGATGATTGAAGTTTACACACAACCTCTCAATGACGCATACCAAAAAATCGAAATAGTAAAGCGGGGTGAATCCTTCGTGGCGAAATCCATTCCGAATCTGACAGTTGACGCCGATGCTATTCTCGGCTGAGCCGTGAACTACTTCAGCCCCAAATCAGCCGCCGAGAGATATGCCAAAGGGCGTCCCGCTTTTCATCACCTGATTGTTGATAGAATCAAGGAAATTTTATCGCTCACCGAACCGCTCGCTCGCGCCCTCGACGTGGGTTGCGGGACGGGGCTTTCGACTGTGGCTTTGACAGACATCGCGCGCGAGATTGTCGGCGCGGATATTTCGCCGGAGATGCTCTCGTTCGCGCGAAAGGAAGAGGGCATCAGCTACGTCGTCTGCGCCGGAGAGCGGCTGGCTCTGGCGAGCGGCGCGTTCGATTTAATCACGGTGAGTCAGGCTCTTCATTGGTTTGAGAGAGATGCTTTCTTGAGGGAGGCGCGGCGGGTTCTGCGCGCGGGCGGATGGTTAGTCGCCTATGACAACTACTTCGAGGGCGAGAGTAAAGAAACGAATTATTTTCAGCGGTGGCATCGAGAGGTCTACCACGCGAAATATCCGATTCCGCCGAGAGGCGCGGTTTCGTTGACGGATGAGGATGCGGCGAGAGGAGGCTTTCATCTCTTTCATCAAGAGCTTCAACAGCATGCCGTGCGTTTCTCGCTCGAAGCGTTGATTGATTATCTGGTCTCGCAGAGCAATGTCATCGCGGCGGTCGAAGGCGGCGGTGAAGAGATCGAAGAGGTCAGAAGATGGATGCGCGCGACACTCGCATCCTATTTTGGAAAAGCAAGCGAAGCGGATTTTCTGTTCAATGCGCCCATCTGGTTTTTGCAGCGCGCCGACACGTCAGAAAATTAGCCACAGATGAACGCGGATAAGCGCGGATTTAATCAGCTAAATATGATTGATTAAATCCGCGTCTATCCGTGTTCATCTGCGGCTGATTAGCTTTTCAACGCTTGACCGCTTTGTGCGGAATCGCTTCGTCTTCAACCTCGCCGCCTTTGCTAATCGGAATCTCTGACAATCTGCTGTAGCTGACGCCGCGCTCTTCGGTATCGAGTTCGGCGGACGGCAATGCGGGCAGGCTGCTCGATGAGGGAGGATTGAAGCCCGGATAATCTATCCGCGCGTGGTAGATGGCCGTGAGCGAGATAATCATGGCTTCTTTGATCGTCGTCAACTCGCGCAGGGTCAGGTCGCATTCGTCCAGTTGCCCGTCGCTGACGATGGCGTCAACGATCTTGCTGACGATGGAACGTATGTTCTCCGGGTCTGGACGGGCGAGGGAACGCGCCGCAGCCTCGCATGAATCCGCCATCATCATAATTGCGGACTCTTTGAATTGCGGCTTCGGCCCCGGATAACGAAATTCCTTCTCGTCAACCTCTTCGCCCTCTGCGGCGTGCGCCTGCGCTTTGCGCAAGAAAAAGTGGAGCGTGCGCGTGCCGTGATGCTGCGGGATAAAATCAGCGATGCGTTTGGGCAGGCCGATCTCTTTCGCCAGCTTCATGCCGTAAGTGACGTGGCTCGTGATGATCTTCGCGCTCTGTGATGGACGCAGGCGGTCGTGCGGATTCTCGCCGAGTTGGTTCTCGACGAAATATTCGGGCGCGGCGGTCTTGCCGATGTCGTGATAGAGCGCGCCGATTCGCGCGAGCAGTGGATTAGCTCCGACGGCGCGACAGGCTTCTTCCGCCAGTTGTCCGACGGCGTGCGAGTGCTGGTTCGTGCCCGGCGCGCGCAAGGCTAATTGTCCGAGCACAGGCAGGTCTGCGTTTGAAAGCTCAAGCAGTTTCACGTCAGTCAGAATGCCGAACAGAGATTCGTTGACGGGCAGGCCGCCAGCCGTGAAGACTGTGGTCAAAAGTCCGCCGCCGATGCCGCAGCCGACCGCCAGCAGGAGCGCGTTCAAAGGCAAAGCCTGTTGCGAATAGGCCATCAAGGCGACGGCCATCAAGGCGTTGACTCCTCCGACCAACAGACCCGCGACCGTGACCGACTGCCGCTCACGATAACGACCGATGCCGTAGATTGCGACCGACGACGAGATGACCGCGTAAAAAGCCATAATCATTCCGTTCGGCGCGATCAGTCCGGCAAACAGCGCAGTGAAGAGTCCTGTGATTAAAGCGAGCTGCGTGTCAGCGAGCAAGGCTATCAAGAGAGCCGCCGAGGCGAACGGAATCGCAAAGCTCCACAGCATCGAATCGTTCAGAGGCGGACTCATTCTCTGTGCGGCGGTAAAGTCCGCGAGCGTGAATCCGATTCGCAAGAGAATCGTTTGAATGATGACGGCAGAGCCGACGAGCGCGAAAGCCCTGCGCTTGGAAAGCCCCAGGCTGACCGCCGTGCTCCGGTGATCCACAAACTCCCACGCGACCCAGTAGAGCGCGGCGATGAGAAACAACAGGCCGATGATGCTTCGCCACGGACGCTCGTTGCGTCCGTAGGCGCGAATCGCCGCGAGCTGCGCGATGACTTGCGGCGAGACAGTGTCGCCCTCGCGCGCGATGACCTGATTGCGTTTGAGTGAGATGGCGGCGGGCACTGCTTTGGTCGCAGCCGTTTCGCGCGCGAGCCTTGTCGCGGCCTCGTCATACATCACGTTCGGACGCACGAACGAGAGCAGGACAGGCGTGATCGCCGCTTTCTCTTCCGCAGACCAGCCTTTCAATTGCTCAAGCCGCGCACGCAAATTCTGGCGCGCGACCGAGAGCGCAGTCATACGGCTTTGCGGCAGAGAGACGACGCTCTGCGTGTTCGGATTCTGTAAATCAACGAGCGTGATTTCCTGGGCGAAATGCTCCTCGTCATTGTCGTCGTAAATCAGCCCTCCGGTCGTTTCGCGCAGAATACGCGCGAGCGTGTCCAGATCGTTCTCGTCAAAACGGCGCGCGGCAAAGACGCGTGCGGCTTGCGCTCCGCCTTCGCCCGGCCACGCGAGTTCGCCTTTTTTCGGGGCGCGAGACTCGGCCTGCTTCTTCAAATCCTCCCACGCGGCGCGAAAGCTATCGACCGCGCGTTCCGCCCGCGCGCCGTCATGCGTGAAGACCGGATGCACGGCTTCGATAGCCTCCCGGCGTCGCTTCTCGCTCGCGGTCGTGTCCACGCCCGCGATGTCCGTCGGCGCGTAAATCGTCCGGCGCACGACATCGCCTTCCTTGTAATCCTCGACCGACGCGCGCGCGAAGGGATTGCTCAACAGCAGCGTCGTGATGATGACGAAGAAGATAAAGGTGATGATAAAGCGCGTTTGCGGCGAGAACCATTTGAACGGACGCGTCAAAAAATTCAACGCCGCGTTCTGCGCACGCGCCACCGGCGACACCAGATTTGGCCTGCGTTTGCTGCTCATTTAATGATAGGCGACGAACTCTTCCTCCGCATGGATTTCTGCCTGCTCATGCTCGTGGTGACGCTTGACCAGATCGCGCGCCAGAATCTCTCCGGCTCTTTCGAGCATCGGCCTCAACGTCTGCGGGTTGATGGCAGAGACGGCGAGGCATTCGCGCGTCCCGCCCTGCGCGGCCTGTCGCATCATGGCTTCAAGTTCGTCCGCGTTCACGAGGTCGGATTTATTGAACACGACCAGGCGCGGAATTTGTCCAAGCTCTAACTCGCCCAAGATTCTTTCGACCGATTCAAGCTGCTGTATGTGGCGCGGGTTGCTCGCGTCAACCAGATGTATGAGCAAGTCGCTGCCGCCAATCTCTTCAAGTGTGGCGCGGAAGGCCGCGATTAAATCCGGCGGCAGGTCGCGGATAAATCCCACCGTATCGTTGATGATGACTTCCTGCTCGTGCGGCAGGCGCAGGCGGCGCGAAGTCGGGTCGAGCGTGGCGAACATGCGCTGCTCGGCGTGTACTTTGCTGGCCGTCAGCGCATTCAAGAGAGTCGACTTGCCCGCGTTCGTGTAGCCGGCGATTGAGATGACCGGAAACTCGCGCCGCATGCGCTCCTTGCGCCGCTCCTGTCTGCGCTGACGCTGCACCTCGATCTCTTTTTCGAGACGGCTGATGCGGTCGCGCACACGACGGCGGTCGGTTTCTAATTTTGTTTCGCCGGGGCCGCGCCCGCCGATGCCGCCCGCAAGCCGCGAGAAGGCCGAGTCATGCCCGGCGACGAGTCGCGGCAAAAGATATTTCAACTGCGCCAGCTCGACCTGAATCTTGCCTTCGCGCGACTGTGCGCGTTGAGCGAAGATGTCAAGGATGAGCTGCGCGCGGTCAATCACTTTGAGGTCCGTTGCTTCTGAGAGCGAGCGCACTTGCGCGGGACTTAGCTCGCGGTCAAAGACGATGAGGTCTGCGCCGAGTTGCAGGGCGCGAACGAGCAAGTCTTCGAGCTTGCCTTTCCCCAAAAGCGTGCGCGGGTCAATCGCCGTGCGGCGTTGAATAATTTCATCAAGCACGACGACGCCCGCAGAGGTCGCCAGCTCGCGCAGCTCGGCCATAGATTCTTCGGCTTCGGCCATCGAGCCGTTCGTCACTCCGACCAGGATCGTGCGGTCGCGCACGTCCGCGCGGCGCGTGGCGCGACGATTACGCGCCATCTCTTCTTCGAGCGAGTTGATGAGCGCGAGGAAATCCACGTCTATCTGAGAAGGAATCTCAGGCTCAAGAAAAGCGTAAGGCGTCGTGGCTTCGTCTGCCTCAAGCGCGTCGGCTGTGGTCGGGAGCAAGTGTGCCGCGCGCACAAGGCCGGGCAAGCCCGTCCGCGCGTCCACGTCGAGCGCGACCATCAGGTCGAGCCTCAAGAGCGCGAGGTCAGTCAAATCGTCCTGCGTCAGCTCTTCGCCGCGCAGGTGCGTATGTACACAACGCAAGCCGCGAAAGCGGTCAGCCGCCACGCGCGTGCGTTTCAAATCCGGCAGCTCAATCCGCCGCGCGTCTCCGACGACGACATATTCAACATAGCCTTTGCGATCAATCAAAACGCCGATCTGCCTGCGCGTCTCGTGCGACAATTCGCTCAATTGTCTGGCAAACTCCGGCGTCACGATTTGATGTGGCGAGATGCGCCGCGAGTAAAGCTTCTCAATGCGCCGCAACTGGTTGGGTTTCAAGCCCTGCGTGTTCCCCTGTACGTTACTGATAACTCGTTCCTCCGGTGAAAGAGTTTAGAGAGTTCGTAGAGTTCAGAGAGTTAAGACGCATGCTTGTACGCTCTAAACTCTCTGAACTCTCCAAACTCTCTAAACTTCTTAAGCTGATACAAAAAGATTGAAGCGAGCGGTAGGCTTCGGACGCTGTGGGAAATGCTTTGGAATTGCTCCGCGAAACTGGTTCGCTTGGTCGCTTGAGCATGGCGAAATTTTTAGTCAAGCCTTTAGATGCCTCCGTAAAGCATAAAGACGCCCTCATTCAAGGGCGTGACCGAAGCGCTTGACTGGCGTGAATTATAGCATAGCCACAGCAGAGCAGAAGCAAGGAAAAGAAGAAAATAAAAAATCTTCCGCGAAATCCGAAAAAGCGTTTTTCGTTAACATCAGTGTCAATTAGACACCGCTCGCGCGCTCGTCGTAATATGAATTTGCAATTTTAAATTTGAGATTTCAAATTTTTTGAGAGAGAGGCAAGGGATGAGCGGAGCGGGGCGGATTGAGCGTGTTGATCCGGCGGCGGCGATACCGGGCGGCGAAGTGGTAATCGTCTGCGCCGGATTCGAGCCGAGCCGCCCGGAGAGATGCGGGTGTTTGTTTGACGGAGAGCGCGGGCATCTGGTCGGAGCTTCTGTCAGGCGCGTCGTCGCGCTCGTGCCCGAGAATAATTTCGGCGGCAGCGTCGAAGTCGCTTTGGAGAGCGACGGGGCGCGCAGTGAGCCGCAGAGCTTCGTCGTCGGCACGAAGCTCGCGGAAGATTTGCATCCGGTCGCCAGTCCAGCTTTTGACCCAGATGACGGCTCGCTCTACGTCACGCGCTCAGGCTCGCGCGGCCAGCAGCTTCCCGTCACGCTCTTTCGCATCAACACGGACGGAGAGATGCAGGAATTTTCCGGAGACATCGCCAACCCGACCGGCATCGCTTTCGACCCTTCGGGGCAGATGTTCGTCACGAGCCGGATGGACGGCACGGTCTATCGCATCACGCCCTTCAAAGAGGCCGTCGCGTTCGCGCAAAATTTGGGAGTCGCCACGGGCATCGCTTTCGATCAAGAGGGACGGATGTACGTCGGCGACCGCACGGGGACGATCTATCGCGTCAACGGCATCGGAGAGGAGCAGACGTGGGCGCAGCTAGAGCCTTCCGTCTCGGCTTATCATTTGGCCTTCGGGCCGGACGACGCGCTGTACGTGACGGGGCCGACCGTCTCAAGTTATGAATCCGTCATCAGGATTGACGCGAGCGGCACGCCGGAAATTTTCTACAAAGGTTTGGGGCGGCCACAAGGGCTGGCTTTTGACCGCGCGGGCAATCTATATGTCGCGGCGTCGCTGCATGGGCGACGCGGCATCGTGCGTATCACTTCGGATGGAAGCGGCGCGGAGCTGTTCGTCGCGGGCATGAATGTCGTCGGCCTCGCCTTCAGCGCGGCGGGCGAGATGGTCGTGGCGACCAACGAAGCTGTCTACAGCCTGCCGCTCGGAATTGAGGGAACGCTTTTGCCTTGAGACGAAAGCTATTCCTTCGCATTCTTAGCGCGATTTCACTTTGCGTTAAAAATTAACTTAACCGCAAAGAGCGCGAAGGAGAAAGTCGCAAAGAACGCAAAGAGGAATTCGCTGCTCTGCTCTTCTTTTTGACAGTGCTGAAATCAGCATGCTACTTTGGCCTGCTTTAAAGCTATCGGGTCTTTTTCGCCGGGTGAATAATCATGGGTACTGAGCTTATCGCGTCGCTGGTCATTTATATCATCGTGCTGGTCTTTGCGATTTCGGCGCACGAGGCGGCGCACGCGTGGATGTCTTACAAATTCGGAGACGACACGGCGCGGCTGCTCGGTCGCGTCACGCTCAATCCGGTCGCGCACACAGACCCCATCGGCACGCTGCTGATTCCGATTGCGGGCTTTATCTTTTCCAGCATCGGGGGCACGCTCGGCGCGATTCCGCTCATCGGTTGGGGCAAGCCGACGCCCGTCAACCCACTGCTCTGGCGCAGGAAAGACCTGGCGAACGTGATGGTCTCGGCGGCTGGCGTCATGGCAAATATGCTGATCGCCATCACGTCAATCATTCTCTACAAGATAATTTGGCAGCACACCAATCTCTTTAATTATGGGGGGGCGCTTGAATCCGTCAGCGTTCCTGCCGAACTGCTTTTCCGTTATTCGATCTACATGAATGCGTCTCTGGCGGTCTTCAATCTGTTGCCGTTTCCTCCTCTGGACGGGAGTAAGATTCTGCATACGTTTTTGCCCGACAGCATGAAGCCGGCGTTGGAGGCGCTTGAGCAATACGGCTTTTTGATTTTGATGGCGGCGATTTATTTCGGACTCTTTCGAGCGATTTTCACACCCGTCGCTTACTTCATCAATTTTTTGTTGTCACTTTAAGCAGAGAAGCTCAAATAATTTTATCTGACCTTTATGCCCAAGCGAATATTCAGCGGAGCGCAACCAACCAACCAGCTACACTTAGGCAACTACTTGGGCGCACTGCGCAACTGGGTCGCGTTGCAGCATGAGTATGAAAGCCTCTTCTGCGTCGTCAACCTGCACGCCATCACGATTCCGCAAGACCCGAAAGTGTTAGCCGAAAAGACGCGAGAGGTCGCGCGCATTTACCTGGCCGCCGGGATTGACCCGACGGTTTCGACTGTCTTCGTCCAATCCGATGTCGCGGAGCACGCCGAGTTAGCATGGCTCTTAAACGGCGTCACGCGAATGTCGGAGCTTGATCGGATGACGCAATTTAAAGAGAAGGGGCGCAAGCAGCGAGAGATGACGCGCGTCGGCCTCTTCGACTATCCGGTCTTGATGGCTGCGGATATTCTGCTCTATCAAACAGACCTCGTGCCGGTCGGCGAAGACCAGAAGCAGCACTTGGAACTGACGCGCGACCTCGCCGTTCGCTTCAATCGTGATTACGGCGAGACGTTTCGCGTGCCCGATCCATTTATCCCGAAGGTCGGCGCGCGCATCATGTCGCTCGACGACCCTGCGAAGAAGATGTCCAAGTCGGACGAGAATCAGAACAGCGCGATTCTACTGCTTGACGACGCGGACGCCGTGCGCCGCAAGTTCAAGCGCGCCGTCACGGATTCGGGCACGGAGATACGCTTTGACGACGCGCGCCCGGCCATCACGAACCTCTTGACCATCTACCAGCTTTTGACGGGCAAAAGTCCCGCCGAGATCGAGACGCATTTCGCGGGCAAAGGCTACGGGCAATTGAAAATGGAACTGGCGGACGTGACCATAGATTTCCTGACGCCTTTTCAAGAGCGAGTCAAAGGCATCAGCGATGAAGAGCTTGATCGCATTCTCGCCTCAGGCCGCGACCGCGCGAGAGGGCTTGCGCGCCCGACGCTCGATGAAGCGAAAGCGCGCATGGGTTTGCAGGGCAGTCACCGGAAAATCTGAGATTGAGATTTGAAATCTCAGATTTTTTCATTGAGGAAAAAATGATGAGCGAAACTTCAGAATCATCAGCCCCGGAATTTACTGTGCCGACGGGCGCGGTTAATGTCGCGGGCGCGCAGCCCGAAATTACTTCAGACCGGAGCGGCGAAGAATTGAAGCTCGTGCTCGGCGAGTTCGCGGGGCCGCTCGACCTCTTGCTCTATCTGATTCGACAGGAGCAGGTCAGCATCTATGACATTCCGGTCGCGCGCATCACGGATGAATACTTGCGTTACCTGCGCCTGATGCATGAGATGGACATCTCCCTCGCCGGAGATTTTCTGGTCATGGCGGCGTCGCTGATTGAGATTAAATCCAGAATGCTCTTGCCGCCAGACCCGTTGGCGGCGGAGGACGAAAGCCTCTTAGACCCGCGCAGTGAATTGGTTGACCGCCTGCTTGAGCATCAAAAGTATAAGGCCGCAGCCGAAATGCTCTGGTCGCGCGCGACGGTCGAGCAGGCCGTCTTCACGCGCGCGGAGCTTGAGACGGACAAGCAGAATCCGGAAATTTCCGCGGGCGTCTTTGACCTCCTGCGCGTCTTTCAGGAAATCCTCGCGCGTCATAAAGAAGAGGTGTTGTTAGAGATCGAGCGCGATGAGATGACGATGACCGAGATGCTTGAGCGTCTGCGAAATATGGTCTTGTCGTCGGGAGAGCTGAACCTGCGCGTCTTTTTCGAGCGCGCACATTCGCGGCGCGAGCTGGTCTTGGCATTTCTTTCCGTGCTTGAGCTGGTACGCACGACCGAGATTTCATTGATTCAGCGCGAGACGTTCGGTGAGATTATCGCTCGCGCGAGCAGCTAAAATTTTATGATCGAAGAGAAGAGAGAAGCTGAAGAAGTTTTTAATGACGGGTCGCGGTTTGATGACGGCGCGACGGGCGACGGTGTGATTATTCACGACGCGGACGCCGAAGACGCGCGCGAGGAAGCGGCGCGGCTTCAGGCGCAGCGTGAAGCCGGTTCGTCAGAGCCGCAGGACGACATGCCGCACGGCGTGCGCGGGATGGCCGAGATGATGGCGATTATCGAAGCTCTCATCTTCGTCTCGGAAGAACCCCTCAGCGTCAAAGCTCTGGCCGAAGTCCTCAAAGAAGACAGGGGCTGGATCGAAGTCGCCGTCGAAGAGTTGGCGCAGGAGTTCAACGCGCGAAACGGCGGCCTTCACTTGCGCGAGGTCGCCGGAGGCTGGCAGTTTGCCACGCGGCCTGAGCATCACGAGCACGTTCGCGCTTATCTGAAATCGCGTCCCTCTGCCAAGCTCTCGCTCGCCGCGCTCGAAACCCTCGCCGTCATCGCTTACAAACAACCGATTACCGTCCCCGAAATTTTAGAGATACGCGGCGTGCAATCTTCCTCCGCCATCAAGACGCTGCTCGACAAGCGCCTTATCGTCGCCAAAGGCCGCAAGGAAACCGTCGGGCGTCCGATGTTGTACGGCACATCGAAAGAGTTCCTGATGCAATTCGGCTTGAAGGATTTGACAGAGCTGCCGAACGTCGAGGATTTTGAAGATTTGGCGGGAGGAGTGTAAAAGCTGAACTCAGGACTCAGGACTCAGAAGTCAGAATGAAAAACGGTTTCAGCCTTTCATTCTGACTTCTGAGTCCTGAGTCCTGAGTCCTGAAGTTCTATGCTTGAGCGTTTACAAAAACTTATCGCCGCCGCCGGAATCGCTTCGCGTCGTCATGCCGAAGAGATGATTGCGGCGGGCGAGGTGACAATCAACGGCAAGGTCGTGACCGAGTTGGGGACGAAGGCCGATCCGGCGCGCGATCATATCAAGGTGCGCGGGCGTCTGATTAATCCGCTGCTCGAAGCGCGCGAGAAAGTTTACCTCCTCTTGAACAAGCCGCGCGGTTATCTGTCGAGCGTCGCAGACCCCGAAGGCCGCCCGCTCGTCACGGAGCTTGTGCCGCACTCGCTCGGTCGCCTGCATCCGGTCGGGCGATTGGACTTCAACACGGAGGGCTTGCTGCTGTTGACCAACGACGGCGACTTCACCAACTTCATCACCTCCGCGCGCAATCGCGTGTCGAAGGTTTACGAAGTCAAGGTCAAGGGCGTGCCGCCCGACAGCGCCATCGAGCGGCTGCGCAAAGGCATTCGACTGGATGACGGCGCGCGGACTGCGCCAGCCGAAATCAAAAAAGTTGACGAGACGGAAAACAACGTGTGGTTTGAAGTCGTCCTGCACGAGGGGCGCAACCAACAGATACGCCGCATGTTCGATGCCATCGGCCATTCCGTCTTGAAGCTGCGACGCGTGCGGATAGGCACTCTGACAATGGAGCCGCTCGCTCCTAAACAGTGGCGTCTGCTCGCGCCCGCAGAGGTCTCCAGACTGATGCGACCGCCCGCGAAAAAGAGATCGCCTAAAGCGGCGAAGGCGGGCGGCGCGACTCACGGCGGGCGTAAAGGTTAGGGTACAATGGGTTCAAGGTTCAAGGTTCAAAGTTCAAGGTTCAAAGTCTGAAACCTTGAACCTTGAACTTTGAACCATCCGAAGGGATTTGTAATGGAATTCGAGTTAAGCGAGGAACAGCAACAGGTCAAGATGAGCGTGCGCGAGTTCGCCGAAGCGGAGATCGCGCCGCACGTGATGGAGTGGGACGAGTCGCAACATTTCCCGATTGAATTAGTTCCGAAGCTCGCCGAACTGGGATTGATGGGCGTCATCTTTCCTGAAGAATACGGCGGCGCAGGCATGGGTTATGTCGAGTACGCGACCATCGTCGAAGAACTCTCGCGCGTTGACGGCTCAATCGGCATCTCAGTCGCCGCGCACAATTCGCTCTGCTCGAATCACATTTACACTTTTGGAACTGAAGAACAGAAACAGAAATTTCTCGTCCCGCTCGCGCAAGGGAAACATCTTGGCGCGTGGGGATTGACTGAGCCGGGCGCGGGGTCGGACGCTTCGGGCACGCGCACGACCGCCGTCAAACAGAACGGCGGCTGGCTCGTCAACGGCTCGAAGAATTTCATCACGCACGCGATTCACGGCGACACGTGCGTCGCCGTCGCCGTCACAGACCGCTCGAAAGGCAACAAAGGCATCACGGCTTTTATCTTCGAGAAGGGCATGAAGGGCTTTGCGCCCGCGAAGAAGGAGAACAAGCTCGGCCTGCGTGCTTCGGAGACGGCGAGCGTCATCTTTGAAGACTGTTACGTGCCGGACGAGAATCGTCTCGGCAATGAGGGCGAAGGATTTTTGCAGGCGATGCAGGTTTTGGACGGTGGGCGCATCTCGATTGCCGCGCTCGCGGTCGGCATCGCACAGGGCGCGTATGAATCGGCTGTGCGCTATGCGAAAGAGCGTCAGCAGTTCGGCAAAGCCATCGCGGAGTTTCAGGCGATTCAATTCAAGCTCGCCAACATGGCGACGGAGCTTGAGGCCGCGCGCCTCTTGATGTATCGCGCCTCGTATCTCAAAGATCATGGCAAGCGCGTGACCAAAGAATCCGCGATGGCGAAGATGTACGCCTCCGAGATGAGCGTGCGCGTGTGCGAGGAAGCCATACAGATTCACGGCGGCTATGGTTATACGAAAGACTATCCGCCCGAAAAGTACTGGCGCGATTCAAAGCTCTGCACCATCGGCGAAGGCACTTCGGAGATTCAGCGCATCGTCATCGCAAGACAGTTGTTAAGACAGTGATAAAGAAAGCACATTCTAAAAAGCAATCCGCGCACTTTGAAACAGAAGATATGCTGCCGGAATACGACTTCAAAAACATGAAAGGCGGCGTTAGAGGGAAGTATTCCAAAGCTTACCGCAACGGGCACACAGTGAAAATACATGGAACTGATGAGACGCGTGCTGAATTGCGTGAATACAATTGTTGTCAGAACGCCGAAGATAAAGCTAAAGCGTGAGCGTCTCTGTGATTGAAAAAATTCTGGCGGGTGAGACGCGCGCGGTGGCTCGCGCCATCTCGAAAGTGGAGGATGGCGTCGGCGATGCTTCGGAACTGATGAAGGCCGTGTTCGCGCACACAGGGCGGGCGGTCGTGGTTGGCATCACGGGTTCGCCGGGCGCGGGCAAATCATCGCTGGTTGACAAACTGGCTCTGCTGTATCGCCAGCGCGGTGAGCGCGTCGGCATCGTCGCGGTTGATCCTTCGAGTCCTTTTTCGGGCGGCGCGATTTTGGGCGACCGGATACGGATGCAAACGCTTGGGCTTGATCGCGGCGTCTTTATTCGCTCGATGGCGACGCGCGGCAACCTCGGCGGCCTGGCGCGTGCGACGGTTGACGCGGTGGCGATTCTCGATGCCGCCGGATATAACAAGGTCATCGTCGAGACGGTCGGAGTCGGGCAGGATGAGGTCGAGATAGTCAAGACGGCTGACGTTTCGGTCGTCGTGCTCGTGCCCGGCATGGGCGATGACATACAGGCTATCAAAGCCGGAATCATGGAGATCGGTGATGTCTTCGTGATTAACAAAGCCGACCGCGAGGGCGTCCTTCGGACTGAGAAAGAGTTGGAAGCTCTGCTCTCGCTCGCCATGCGGCCAGACTACTGGCAGCCGCCGATTATCAAAACCGTGGCGACCGAAAACAAGGGCACAGAGGATTTGGCGGCGGCGATTGAGAAGTATTACGAGTACCAGCGCAAAACCGAAGCCTCTGCCGAAAGGCGACGGGCGATAGCTCGCTGGCGCATTCTGGAATTGCTGCGCGAACGTCTGCTCGCGCGAACTCTCGAAACCGATTCGGCATCAGAGAGACTTGAAATTTTGGCCGCCGAAGTCGCAGACAAACGCCGCGACCCGTACTCGGCGGTGGAAGAATTGATGAAGAAGAACTCAGGAGTCAGGACTCAGAAGTCAGAATGAAAGACAAGCTGTTTTGATTCTGACTCCTGAGTCCTGACTCCTGACTCCTGCTTTTTATGAAACTTGATCACATCGGAATTGCGACGCGCGGGATTGATGAGTCCATCGGGTTCTGGCGTGACGCTTTGGGGCTGGAAGTGGTCGAGACCGAAGAGGTTGCGGAACAGAAGGTGCGCGTGGCGATGTTGCCTGTGGGCGAGCCGCGCGTCGAGCTGCTTGAGCCGACGAGCGCGGATTCACCCATCGCCAGGTTTTTAGAGAAGCGCGGCCCCGGCATTCATCACATCGCAGTTCGCGTCCACGATATTCGCGCGACGCTGGCGCGCCTCAAAGAAAAGGGCGCACGACTTATTGACGAAGCCCCGCGCGTCGGGGCGGGCGGCTGTCTGGTCGCTTTCATACATCCGGCATCATCCGGCGGCGTGCTGCTTGAGCTTGTCGAGCATCCTCAATCACACATCGAAGAATAGACAGTAGTAATTTAAGGAGAAGATAATGAATATTTGTCATCAGTGTGGGACTACTTTAATAGCAGGCCAGCACACATGCCCCGCCTGTGGCGCGGAGAATTCTGAGAACACAGTGTCCGAGCAGGCGGCGTCCGAGGTGGAGACGGATGCGGAGACGGATGCGGAGAATGATTCGGACACGCCAGCAGATGATGTCGTGCCTCCCCCGCCGCCTCCCTCTCCGAATCCGGCCTATAAGCCGAGCCATGGCGGGATGTCGACCTCGACTAAAGCCTATATCGCCATTGGTCTGGCGCTCATCTTTGCGGTCGGGCTGATTTTCTGGCAGGTCAGAGGCAGGCATAGCAGTCACATCATGAACCTCACGTCGCTGACGCCGGAAGACATGAAGCTGCTGGTCGCTGACATGCCGCCGCAGATGCGCGCGCAGCTTGCTACGAGCGAGCCTGACCGCAAACAGTTTGCGGATCAGATCAAGCAGATTCTCGCGCTCGCGGCGGAAGCCAGAGCCGCAGGTCTCGCCGACAAGCCCGAGACGAAAGAGCAGCTTGAAATGATGCGGACGCTCATCATCGCGGAGCTTTATGAGAAGAAGAAGGCTGACGAGCGCGGCCCTTCGCCTGCGTTCGCGGACATCAAGGAAGATGATGTCAAAGCTTTTCTCGCGGAGAAGGGACAGGACGAAAAGTATAATCACTTCATCGAGGTCGCCAAGAAGATGGGCTTGCTCGGCGATCAGCCTTTGCCCGAAGAGCAGCAGAAGCAGTTGAAGGACGAATGGGCGAAAGTCATGCTGACCGAGCGCGCGGCTGAAAAGGCTGGCTTTGACAAGCAGCGCAACGTCGAGCTGCACATAGCTTTCCAACAGGCGCGCTTTCTGGCGCAGCAGTACGCCAAAGATAATCTTGAAGATAAAGCCAAAGCGACTGATGCCGAGATTAACGATTACATCTCAAAGCATCCTGAATTGGATGACAGTAAGACGCGCGCCAAAGCCGAAGAGGTCTTGAAGCGCGCGCGCGCGGGCGAAGACTTTGCCGCGCTCGCCAAAGAGTTCTCCTCTGATCCGGGCAGCAAAGACAAGGGCGGCGACCTAAGCTGGTTCGGACACGGGCAGATGGTCAAGGAGTTTGAAACGGCGGCCTTCGCTCTGCAACCCGGACAGATTAGCGATGTCGTGCAGACGCCTTTCGGCTTTCACATTATCAAAGTCGAGGAGAAGCGCACGCAGAAGGGTGCGGACGGCAAAGATGAAGAGCAGATTCACGCGCGCCACATTCTGATTTCGTCCGGCGCGAAATCCGACAATCCTTTCGCGCCGCCGCAGTCCGGACACGATACTGCGAAAGAAGCGATTGAGAAAGAGAAGCGCGACAAGCTGATTGACGAGATCACGAAGCGCAATAATATCTCAGTCCCGGAAAACTTCGAGGTCGAAGCTCCGCCGCCGCAGCCGCAGATGCCGGGCTTGCCGCCGGGCGCGCAGATGGATGAGGGCGTTCCGCCGGGAGCGGAGCAGCAGCCTGCGCCGCCGCAGCCGCAGAACGGAGGGCCGAAAAACAATAGCGGCACGTCGAAACCGGCAACGCCGCCCGTCAAACCCGGCGGCAAGAAATAATCGCGCGCCGAAGCTTTTGAGGCCACATAGCATTTAGATGTTACTCGGCGATTACCGTGTAGAGGTCGTGCCGGACACGGAGTTTTGGCTCGATGGCGGGGCGATGTTCGGCGTCGTCCCGCGTTCTCTGTGGGCGACCATCAGCCCGCCCGACGAGCACAATCGCGTGCGCCTCAACATGAACTGTCTCTTCGTCGAGACAAGTACGGAGCGTATCCTGATAGAAACGGGCATCGGCGACAAGTGGTCGCAGAAGCTGGCGCGGATGTACGGCATTACGCGCGTGCGTCCCCTTAGCGAATCGCTGCGCGCAGTCGCGGGCGTCAAGGCCGAAGAGATTACGATTGTCGTCAACACGCACCTGCACTTCGACCACGCGGGCGGCAACACGAAGCTCGATGAAACGGGCGCGGCAGTCGTCCCCACCTTTCCGAATGCGCGTTACTTCGTCTCGCGCGCCGAGTATGAGCACGCGGAGTCTCCGCATGAGCGCGACCGCGCGAGCTACTTGCCTGAGAACTGGCGACCCGTTAGAGAGTCCGGACAGCTTGAATTACGAGAAGCGGATTACGAAGTCGTGCCGGGACTCAGAATGCAAACCGTTCCCGGCCATTCGCGGACGATGCAATGCGCGCGACTTGAGCGCGGCGGGAGAACGCTGTTCGGCTTCGCAGACCTCGTGCCGACGCGGGCGCACATCGGCGCGGCGTGGATAATGGGTTACGATCTGTATCCGGTCGAAACGCTCGAAGCTAAAAAGAGCTTGCTCCCGCAGGCCGCGCGTGAAGACTGGCTCTGTCTCTTTTATCACGACCCGGACGCGCCGCTCTGTCGGCTCATTGAGAAAGACGGAAAGCTGCGCGCCGTCAGTTATGAGGAATAAAATTCAAATTATTTGAGGACGTTTGAAAGATTTATGGCGACAGCGAAAATCGGCATCATCGGCGGCAGCGGCCTCTATCAGATGCCGGAATTGACGGACATCGAAGAGGTCAGGGTTGAGACGCCGTTCGGCGATCCATCGGACGCTTTTATCACGGGGACGCTCGCGGGCGTGCGTGTGGCTTTTCTGCCGCGACACGGGCGCGGGCACAGGCTCTTGCCGACCGAGCTGCCGTTCCGTGCGAACATCTACGCGATGAAGCTCCTCGGAGTCGAACGCATTCTGTCAGCTTCGGCGGTCGGCTCTTTGCAGGAAAAGTACGCGCCGCTCGACATGCTGATACCCGGCCAGTTCTTCGACCGCACGCGCGCACGCGCGCATGAATCAACTTTCTTCGGCGAAGGCATCGTCGCGCATATCACCTTCGCGCATCCGGTGTGCGAAGAGTTGTGCGACACGGTTGAGTCGGCTTGCGGCGTGGCCGAAGTCAGGACGCATCGCGGCGGGACTTACGTTTGCATGGAAGGGCCGGCCTTTTCCACGAAAGCGGAATCGAACCTGTATCGCCGTGCGGGTTTTGATGTCATCGGGATGACGAACTTGCAGGAAGCGAAGCTGGCGCGCGAGGCGGAGATTTGTTACGCGACGCTCGCGCTCGTCACGGATTACGACTGCTGGCATGAAGAGCATGATGCCGTCTCGGTGGAAACGATAGTCGAATATCTCAATAAGAATGTGCGCAACGCACAACTCATCATGCGCGAAGCCGTCCGTCAACTGGCAGACCAGCCGCGCGCCTGCGGCTGCGGCGCGGCTCTCAAAAACGCTATCTTCACAGCCCCAGACCTCTGGCCTGACGCGACGAAGAAGAAGCTGGAAGCAATCATTGGGAAATACAGTAATAGGTGATAAGCGATGAGTGATAAGTGATAAGAGCAAAGCTATTCGGATTTTCTTATCTCTTATCACTCATCACTTATCACATTCTTTGGAGGTGTTATGAGAAAAACGATTTTGATGTTGGGATTGATTTTGATGGCGTTGGTTGGCGCGCAGACGGCGGCGCGGGCGCAAGGGGCTTCGCGCGGGCCTGACCCTTCGACTATGCGTGACGCGGAGCTTGAGCGCGACTCGGCGCATAATCTGGAAGTGGCGCGCCTCTATTTCAAAACTCGGAAGGCGTACATCTCCGCTCTCTCGCGTTGCGAAGAGGTGATCGCGGGCAATCCGACTTTTTCCAGGATTGACGAAGTGCTTTACATCGCGGGCATGAGCAGCATGTATCTCTCTGAAAAGCGCGGCAAGCAGGCTCCGAAAGAAGCTCCTGAAAAATATCGTGACGACGCGCGCGGCTATCTCTCGCAACTCGTCAAGGATTACCCCGAAAGCCAGTTCAAGTCCGAAGCCGAGAAAGCTCTGCAATCCCTCGGCGCAGAGGCTAAGCAGACGGAAGAGAAAAAGCAGTAGGCAGTTGGCAGCAGGCAGTGAGCAGTTAGTTGAATTTCAAATTTGAGGAGAGAACTGAATAATGTCTTTGTTGGTAGTCGGCTCGGTGGCGTTTGATGCGGTGGAGACTCCGTTCGGCAAACGCGAGCGAATGTTGGGCGGTTCGGCGACGCACTTTTCCGTCTCCGCGAGTTTTTACACGGACGTGCGAATTGTCGGCGTCGTCGGCGGAGATTTCAGCCGCGCGGAGGATGAAGTGTTTGAGCGGCACGGGATTGACACGACCGATCTCGAACGCATCCCTGAGGGCAAGACCTTTTTCTGGCGCGGTCGTTACGATTACGACTTGAACACGGCGCATACCATTGACACGCAGCTCAACGTCTTCGCGGATTTTCAGCCGAAGCTTTCGGAAGGCTCGCTCAAATCGCGTCTGGTCTTTCTCGGCAACATCCAGCCGGATTTGCAGCGCGGCGTGCGCGAGCAGTTGAAGGACGCGGAGTTGGTCGCGCTCGACACGATGAACATGTGGATTAATGAGACGCGCGAATCTCTGCTTGAGACGATCAAAGGCGTCAACGTCGTGATTATCAACGACGCGGAGGCGCGCATGCTCGCGGACGAGCCGAATCTGGTCAAGGCCGCGCGCAAGATTCTGTCCTGGGGGCCGTCCGCGCTCGTGGTCAAACGCGGCGAATACGGCGCGGCTCTCTTCACGCCCGAAACTTACTTTGCGATTCCGGCCTATCCGCTCGAATCCGTTTTCGACCCGACCGGCGCGGGCGACACTTTCGCGGGCGGCTTTATGGGATACCTTGCGAGCTGTGAGAAGTTGGACGAAGCGGCGATGCGACGCGCGATGATTTTCGGCTCCGTGATGGCCTCTTTCAATGTCGAAGAGTTCGGCACGGAACGCGTACAGCGTCTGACTCACGAAGAGATTAATGAACGCTTCAAGTTGTTCAAACAGATGACGCACTTTGAAGCGATTCCGTTTGAGCGCGCAGTGACGGCGACGAGGTAAGACAGTGATGAGTGATGAGTAATGAGTGATGAGAGCCAAGCTGTTTGTCTTTTACTCATCACTCATCACTTCTTTACTTGTCACTTGTCACTGTTATAATGTCCCGCATTAACAATCACACATCTAAAGGGAGCAGCCATGTTCTGTCCTGTTTGCGAGTCGGAATACGAGGCGGGGATTACCAAGTGCCCTGACGACGGCAGTGAGTTGGTCGAGCGTTTGACTTCCGAGAACACTTTGCGCGACCACAGCGAGGCGCGCTTTGTGCCTCTGCACAACATCGGCTCGCCGTCCGCCGCCGAGATGGTCAACGATATTCTGACGCAGAACGGCATCCGTTCCGTCGTGCAATCGGGCGGCGCGGACGCCCTCTCGCCTCTGCTTTCGACGACTTCGCCCGGCGCAGTCGTCCTGGTCGATGAGAGAGACTACGACCGCGCGATGGAGCTGTACACGGCCTTCTTCGGCAGCGACACGACGCCGCTCACCGGCACGACCATCGAAGAGGACGAAGAGTTGGCCGAAGAAGAAGAGCAAGGATGAGGGATGAAGGCGGAAGCGATTGTCGTCTTGATGACTGCCGGAAGCCGCGAAGAGGCCGCGCGGATTGCGGAGCTTCTGATAGGCGCGCGCCTCGCCGCCTGCGTCCAGCTCATGCCGGAGATGGAATCGGTCTACTGGTGGGAAGGCCAGATCGAACGCAGCCCTGAAACCCTGCTCCTCGCCAAAACCACAGGGGATAAATTCGCGGAGCTTGAGCAAGCCGTCCGCGCTATTCACAGCTACGAGACGCCTGAGATCATCGCCCTGCCCGTCACCGCCGCCTCAACGCCCTATCTCAACTGGCTCGCCGGCGCGGTGAAGAAGCCATAAACCTCCGAACAAAATTCATGATGTAAATTACAAATGGCAAATTTGAAATCTCAAATTTGTTATCTCAAATTCTTATCCTGTCTCTTCTGTCCATCCCTATTTGAATCGTGTTCTTAAATATCGTCGGAGACAAGATCATCCAGCTTGCCAATCATGCTCTGACTGCGTGAGATAATCTCGACGGCCTCGGCGGGCGAGTCGGTCGTGTTGAGCAGGAGAAAGTCAGTCTCGGAAATCATCTTGCCGGGCAGAGCTTGGCTCTTAATCCAGTCAACCAGCCCGCCCCAGTAAGCCGTGTCGAAGAGTACGACGGGAAAGTTTTTGATCTTGCGCGTTTGAATCAGGGTGAGCGATTCAAACAGCTCGTCGAGCGTGCCGAAGCCGCCGGGAAAGATGATGAAGGCCGTGCTGTATTTGACGAACATCGTCTTGCGGACGAAGAAGTATTTGAAAGTGAGCGTGCGCGTCTGGTATGGATTGGGCTTCTGCTCGAACGGCAACTCGATGTTGCAGCCGATGGAGACGCCGCCCGCTTCGTATGCGCCGCGATTGGCCGCTTCCATAATGCCGGGGCCGCCGCCCGTGATGACGGAGAAGCCCTCCAGCGCGAGCAGCGCGGCGGTCTCCTGCGCGGCTTTGTACTGCGGATTGTCGGGCTGTGTGCGCGCCGAGCCGAAAATCGAGACGCCGCGCGTGATGGTCGCCAGATCGTCAAACCCCTGCACGAACTCGCCCATGATGCGAAAGACGCGCCACGTGTCCGTGTGCGTAAACTCGTCCGGCTTCGGCGTTTGAAGTAGCTGTTCGTCCTGCGTGACCTGCGCGGCTGGCTGGTCTTTGCTGTCTGTCTCGGCCATAAAATTCAAGGTTCAAAGTTCAAGGTTCAAGGTTCAAAGTCAAGACGGTTTCAAACCTTGAACTTTGAACCTTGAACCCGATGTTAGAACGCCATGATGTTGTAACCGCAGTCGACGTGCAGGACTTCGCCGGTGATGGCAGAGGCGAGCGGGCTGCACAGAAAGAGCGCGGCATTGCCGACTTCGCGCGCCTCCACGTTGCGACGCAAAGGGGCGCGCTCTGCGTGGTGCTTGAGCATCATGCTCATGTTCGAGACGCCGCGCGCCGAGAGCGTGTTAAGCGGCCCCGCGCTAATCGCGTTGACGCGTATGTTTCGACGGCCTAAGTCTGCTGCGAGATAACGCGTGCAGGCTTCGAGCGCGGCTTTGGCGACGCCCATCACGTTGTAATTCTGCA
The DNA here is from genome assembly GCA_036403295.1 of Pyrinomonadaceae bacterium. Taxonomy (GTDB): domain Bacteria; phylum Acidobacteriota; class Blastocatellia; order Pyrinomonadales; family Pyrinomonadaceae; genus JACMLC01. The sequence continues at coordinate 2,965 of DASWRG010000031.1, read as the reverse complement.
CGACCTTCTCCGCGCCGTAATAACTCATCGAGACGATGCTGCCGCCGTCCGTCATCAAAGGCGCGGCGGCGTGCGCGAGCTGCGCCAGCGAATACGCGCTCACTTCGAGCGCGGTCAGAAACCCTTCGCGCGAAGTGTCTACGAACTCGCCCTCAAGCTCTTCCTTCGGAGCATACGCGATGCTGTGTATCAGAAAGTCGAGCCGCCCGAACTCTTCACGAACGCGCGCGAACGCGGCATCCACCTCTTCCTGCTTCATCACATCGCAGGGCAAAATGAGCGCGCCCTGCATCTCTTTGGTCAAAGACTCGACGTTCTCTTTCAAACGCTCGCCCTGATAAGTGAAGGCGAGCCGCGCGCCCGCATCACTCAGAGCCACCGCCGTCGCCCACGCAATCGAACGCTTGTTGGCGACGCCGAAGATGATGCCGAATTTGTCTTTTAGCATAGCATTCAAGGTTCAAAGTTTAAGGTTCGAGGTTCAAGGTTTCAAGCAAAACTTTGAACTTTGAACCTCGAACTTTGAACAAAGGTTAAGCTGCCGCGCTCTGCGGCTCGTCCGTCATCAACTCTTTGTACTCGCCGCTCTCGACCCACTTGAGAATCTCCGAGACGCGCCAGACGGGAAACGGATGCGTCAGGCCGGAGGTCATCACATCAGCCCAGAAACGGTCGAGCGCCTTGTCGTCGTAGTTCTGCTGAAAGTCGCGCGCCTGTACCAGAAATTGTTCGTAGTCAACTTTCGACGCGAACGTGCCTCCGGCCAGCTTCATCATCAAACGCCCGATGACGTGCGGGTCTTGCGTCACAAGGAGAGCCGCGCGATCACCCGAAAGCTCAGCGCGGCGCATCCACGCTTTGAGTGCCGCCTCCATCGTGGTTGAGATGAGCGCGACGGCGATTTTGTGAAGCGGCGACGCGGCAATCGCGCCGTCGGCAATCGCTTGCAACAGCCGCGCCGCCGTCAGATACAAAACGTGTTCCGCGTGGATGTGTCCCACTTCATGCGAGATGACGGCGAGGACTTCTTCATCGGTGAGACGTTCGAGGAGCGCGGAATGCAGGACGATGACATGCTTTTGCGCCCCGTAGGTGAACGCGTTGACGAGGGGACTTTGCAGGACGAAAAGCTCCGGCATCTCTACGCCGAGCGTGGTGCAGGCGACCTGCAATTTGGCGTACAGGTCAGGGCATTGTTGCGGCGTGACCTTCACGGCGCTGGCCGTGAGAATGACGCGCAGCATGGATTCGCCCGTCAACTTGAGCAGCTTTCTGAGCGCGCTGTCAATGCCGGGGATCGCCCTCAGGGCTGCGAGCGCGCGGCTGTCAGCCGGATGCACGTACTCGTGCTTGTCGAGGTCTGCAAACTTTTTGTGCGGCGCGTCCGACAAAGGCAAGCGACAACGCCCGCATCTCGCCGCGCCTCCATCGCCACGCACGTTGTTGCGCTGGCCGCAATAGCGACAGCGCATGAAATCTTGATTGTTCTCTCCCAACATCGCCTCGTTATCTTCCATCTTTTAATTCCTTATTCTGAAAATTTACTCGCGGCACAGAGATTATAAGTAAGGTGCTAAATATCGGCAATCATAGAAACAGTGTGACCCCGGATTTAGCCACAGAGGTCACAGAGCACACAGAGATTAAAAAGCAGTGACAAAGATATTAATTCATTTCTTATGCTCTGTGTGCTCTGTGACCTCTGTGGCTATTTCTGAGATGGAATTCTCAATGCTTGAAATGTCTGATGCCAGTGAAGACCATCGCCAGCCCATGCTCATCTGCGGCGGCGATGACCTCTTCGTCACGGACTGAGCCGCCGGGTTGAATGATGGCCGTGATGCCGTGCCGCGCGGCCTCGTCCACGCCGTCGCGGAAAGGGAAGAAGGCATCGGACGCGAGGACTGAGCCGGCGAGCGGAAGCTGTGCGCGCATCGCTCCGAGCTTGACCGAATCAACACGCGACATCTGCCCCGCGCCGACTCCGACCGTCTGCCCCTCGCGCGCATAGACAATCGCATTCGACTTCGTATGCTTGCACACAGTCCACGCGAAAAGCAGCGCGCGTATCTCTTCATCCGTAGGCGCACGCCGCGTGACGACTTTGAGATCATCCCGCGTCAACTGATGCGCGTCGCGCGTCTGCGCGAGCATCCCGCCCGTAATCTGCTTGTACTCAAAGCCCTCGACGCGTCCCGCCGCGCCCGCGCGAAGAATCCGCAGATTTTTCTTCGCACGCAGAGCCTCAATAGCTTGCTCTTCATAATCGGGCGCGATGACGACCTCCGTGAAAATCTCAGTCACGGCGCGCGCCGCGCGTTCGTCAACTTTACTATTGAAAGCGACGATGCCGCCGAAAGCCGAAACCGGATCGGTGGCGAGAGCGCGCTGGTAAGCCTCTTCGAGCGACGCGCCCGTGCCGACGCCAGCCGGATTCGTGTGCTTGATAATCGCGCACGCCGTCTCTTCAAATTCGCAGACGAGCTGCCACGCCGCGTCCGCGTCAACATAATTGTTGTAAGACATTTCCTTGCCGCCGAGCAGCTCTGCCTGCGCGACGCCGTTAGAGGCTTGGATGTCCGGCTCATCTATTTTATAGAGCGCGGCTTTCTGGTGCGGATTTTCTCCATAACGCAGGTCGGAGATTTTATCTAAGTAGAGCGCATCCTCCTCCGGCAGCTCATCCGCCGGAGTTTCGTCCGTGACCTCTTCGGCATAGGCCAATTGATTTAAGTAATTGAAAATCGTCGCATCGTAGAAAGACGTTCCGATGAACGCGTGGACGGCGAGTTCAAGCCGCGTCGTGTTGGTCAATGCGCCGTCATTTTCTTTCAGCTCTTCAATAATGTCTTCGTAACTTTCAAGACTGACGATGACTGCGACATCTCTAAAATTTTTCGCCGCCGAACGAATCATGGCGGGGCCGCCGATGTCTATCTGCTCGATGGCCTCTTCGAGCGTCACG
>DASWRG010000030.1:0-137690 GCA_036403295.1 Pyrinomonadaceae bacterium | reverse complement strand
CTTTGCGCCTTTGCGCGAGAATTGTCTTAATGTCCTATTGCTTCCGGATGCTCTGACACTTCTTCAATCGCGTAGCTGCGGTCGCGGCGTGTGACGACGAAGACGCCTGAGAAGATGAGGAGCATGGCGATCCACGCGCGCGAGTTCCAACGCTCGCCCAAGATGAGCGGGGCGAGCGCGAAACCCATCAATGGTTGCAGGTAGATATAGGCCGCGACGGTGCTCGGCGCGACGCGCTGCAAAGCCCACGCGTTGAGGTAATACGCTCCGACGGTCGGCATCAAGATTATGTAGAGCACGGCGAGCCAGACATGTGCGCTGGCATGTGCGACGGTCGCCGCGTCCGTGTAATAAAGTCCGAAGGGAATCGTCGCCAGGCTGCCGAAAATAAAAATCCACGTAATCACAGTCAGCGCGCCGTAACGCTTCAACATATCTTTCGAGATCGCTATGTACGCCGCGTATGAGAGCGAGTTGGCAATGATGAGCAGGTTGCCGAGCGTCGTCTGATGCGAGAAATCTGCGCGCACGGGGTCTATGAGATAAATCACGCCGCAGGCCGCGAGCGCGATGCCGAATATCTTTTTGAAAGAGGCTCGATCATAGCCGAGCGTGATGCTCACTAGAAGCGCGAAGACCGGAATCGTCGTGCCGAGCAAGGTGGCATTGATGGCCGTCGTCAGAGCCAAGCCTTTGACGAAGAGAAGTTGGTTGAGGACGACGCCGAGCAGGCTGTAAAGAGCGAGCCGCGCATAATCGCTCCGGCGCGTAATCCGCACGCGACCCGCGAAGGTTTGCAGGACGAGAAAAGCGATGGCCGCGCCCGCGACGCGAAAGGCGACGAGGCTCGCGGTCGTCAACTCCCTGAGCGCGATCTTGCCGACAATGGGCCACGAGCCGAAGAGGATTTGAACCGCGATGAGAGCCAGATGCGGAGCCGCGCCGCCGCGCCGGATGGCCTCAAACTTCGTCACGCTGTCAGCTTTTTTCATCAAGGATGGAAAGCTTTCCGGGTCTATCTCTCATTCTCGACGCGCCCGCCGAGAACCTGCACACCTAATCCTAGCTTCTAGGCGCGCCTCCCTAGAGCTTGGGAATGTCCTCCTAGAAGCTCGGAGCATTAGCCTAAAAGCTCGGCATCATCTCCTAAAAGCTAAGAAAGCTCGCCTAAGCTCTCGGAGCACTATCCTAAATCCTCGGAGCGTCGTCCTAAGCTCTCGGCGCATCATCTTAAGCTCTCGGAGCAGCTTCCTAGCTTCTCGGCGCGTCTGCCTGGAGCCTCGGCGCGCTCGCCTGGGCTCTCCGCTTCCTGTCCTAACGTCAATTCGATATAAGCGACGAAACTCAAAGAGCCTGCATCAGCAGGCGAGAGAGTGTAGCCCCACGCGTCAGCGTGGGGGATAGAGCCAAGTTCGATGTTGAGCTTGCGTGAGCAGGCGACGGATGCTTCCTGTGCCTCTCATCTGTCGCCTGCTCACGCAGGCTCTATAGAATCTGATGTGCCTCTCCCCCATGCTCACGCATGGGGCTACACTCTGGCCACCTGCTGTCGCAAGCTGGTTGAAGTCTTTACGTCGAACTGACGTTATCCTGGCTTCTAGGCACGCCTGCCGATAAATGACGTGAAAGAGCTTTGACGGTTGAGCGAATAGATGAAAGGCAAGCTATTAATAGCTTGCCTTTCATCTATTCGCTAGTTGGAAATGTCCGTTCTCATTCAGTCGGCGGCTTGATGTCGCCTGTGTCGCGCGATGCCGAGCCGGTTGCGGGCGGCTCGTCCTCTTCGCGTGTCGGGGGCTTGATGTCGCCGGTGTTGCCTCGCTTTCCCTCTTCGGGCGCGTTGTCGCGGTCGTCTTGTTCGCTCATGTGCGGCCTCCTTACCATTTTAATAAAGCCGATTTATACGATCATCATAATAGGACTTTCAAGCATGCGCTTGAAGGTCTGTAGAAAACGCGCGCCCGTCGCGCCGTCAATCACGCGATGGTCGCAGGACATTGTGACGCGCATCAGTTGGCGCACGACCACAAGGCCATCGCGCACGACGGGCTTGGGCGTCATCGCGCCGACCGCGAGGATGGCGGCTTCTGGCGGATTGATGACAGCTGTGAATTCGTCAATCCCGAACATGCCCAGATTGCTCACGGAGAAAGTCGCGCCCGTGTACTCTTCGGGACGCAGCTTGCGAGAGCGTGCGCGTTCGGCCAGCTCACGAACCTCAGTCGCAATCTGTCCGACGCCTTTCTTATCGGCAGAGCGCACGATGGGCGTAATCAAGCCGTCTTCGATGGCGACGGCGACGCCGATGTCCGCGCGCTCGTAATAACGAATCGTCTTTTCCTGAAACGACGCGTTGACTTGCGGGTGCTGTATGAGCGAGAGCGCGGCGACTTTGATAATCAAGTCGTTGAGACTGATTTTCAAATCCGGGTTCGACTCGTTGATTTGATGACGAGCTTCGGCTGCTCTGTCCATCTCGATTTCGGTCGTCAGGAAAAAGTGCGGGACGGGGCCGATGGAGGTGACGAGGCGTCGCGCGATAACACGACGCATCTCAGACATAGGCTCGTCACGATAAGCGGACGCGCCCGCGACTTCGGATGGTTGAGAGGGAAGCTGGCTGCGTGCTTCTGCGGCGCGAGGCTGCGCGGCTGGCTGCGCGTCCGACTGTGGCGCGGCCTTCATCGCTTCCTCTATGTCGCGTTTGATGATTCGACCGCCGGGGCCGCTCCCGCTCAAAGAGCGCAGGTTGATTCCCGCTTCGGCGGCCATCCGCGCGGCGAGCGGCGAGACGACGAGACGCCCTCCATCTTTTTTGCTTTCGTCAGGCTGTGCCTCGCCGCTCGCGCCGTTGCCGGATTGTGAAGCGGGTTCGGACGCGCTGTCGGCGGAAGCCTGCGCGCTCTCACCACCGCCACCACCTGCGGCGGCTTCTGCGGGCGGAGTTTTTTTTTCGGCATCAGCCTGTTGGCCTGAGCTTGCTTCCGTGAGCAGCGCGGAGATGTCTTCGTCCAGCTCTCCGATGACGGCGATAAGCTGACCGAGCGGCGCGCTCTCGCCCTCTTGAATCAGAATCTTGCGCAGGACGCCTGAGCCGAGCGCCTGCATCTCCATCGTCGCTTTGTCAGTATCAATCTCCGCGAGCGGCTCGCCCATAGCGACCTTGTCGCCCTCTTTTTTGAGCCACCTCGAAAGCTGCCCCTCCTCCATCGTCGGAGAAAGCTTGGGCATCACGACCTGCGTTGCCATATTTTAGTTCCCAGTTTTTAGTTTTCAGCTTTTAGCTTTCAGTTTTTAGTTTCCGGTCTGAAAACTGAAAACTAAAAACTGAAAACCTAATCCAAGTACGAAACTTCGCGCACAGCTTTGACGATCTGCTCGACCTTCGGGATAGCCAGGTCTTCAAGATTTTTGGCGTAAGGCATCGGCACGTCCGCGCCTGAAACGCGGCGCACGGGCGCGTCCAAATAATCGAAGGCGCGTTCCATAATCTCCGCGCTGATCTCTGCCGCGACGCCGCAGAACGGATGCGATTCTTCCGCGACGACTACGCGATTGGTTTTCTTGACGGAAGCGACGATGGTTTCGATGTCAAGCGGACGAATCGTGCGCGGGTCAACGACTTCGCAAGAGACTCCTTGTTTCTCAAGCTCTTCGGCGGCCTTCAAAGCGACGGGAACCATCAACGAGCGCGCGACGATGGTCGCATCCGTCCCTTCGCGTTTGACTTCGGCCACGCCGAGCGGAATCGTGAAATCCGCTTCATCCGGCACTTCACCCTTGTTGCCGTACATGCGCTCTTGCTCGATAAAAATCACCGGGTCGTCATCACGTATCGCAGACTTTAACAATCCTTTGGCATCAGCCGGTGTTGAGGGCATGACGACTTTGAGGCCGGGAAAGTATGCGTACCAGGATTCGAGCGCCTGCGAGTGTTGCGAAGAGACTTGATAAGCAGAGCCGCCGGGGCCGCGAAAGACAATCGGAATCTTGAACTGACCGGCGGACATGTAGAGCATCTTGGCGGCGGAGTTGATGATCTGGTCTGTGGCGAGAATCGAAAAATTGAAGGTCATAAACTCTATCACGGGACGCAAGCCCGCCATCGCCGCGCCGACGCCAAGCCCCGCGAAGCCAAGCTCCGTAATCGGCGTGTCAATCACGCGCTTGTCGCCGAACTCCTCCAAGAGTCCCTTCGTCACCTTGTACGCGCCCTGATAGGCCGCGACCTCTTCGCCCATCAGGAAGACATTCTCATCCCGCCCTAACTCTTCACGCAAAGCCTGATTCAAAGCCTCGCGCATTGTGATAACTGCCATCGGTTAACCTCGGTGACAAGTGACAAGCAAGACAAAGGTTTTAACTTGTCACCTGTCACTCGTTAGCATAGATATGTGTGTAAAGCTCTTTCGGATCGGGCAGGGGGCTTTCGTCTGCGAAGCGCGCAGCATGTTCGACCACTTCGCGGACGCGCTTTTCCATCTCGTCGAGCGCGGCCTGATCTATCACGTTGTTCTCCAAGAGGCTCGCGGTAAAGAGCTTGATGGGGTCGCGCTGTTGATACCGCTCAATCTCTGCGCGCGTGCGATAGTTGCCGGGGTCGGACATCGAGTGACCCATAAAACGATAGGTGCGAATTTCGAGCAGCGTCGGCAGGTAATCTTTGCGCGCACGCTCGACGCCGCGCTGCACAGCTTCGCGCACGGCCAAGACATCCATCCCATCCACGAACTCAGAAGCCAACTCATACGCGCAGGCTTTCTGCGACACGTCCTGCAAAGACATCGCGCGCTCAAGCGAAGTCCCCATGCCGTACTGGTTGTTTTCGCAGACGTAAATGCACGGCAGCTTCCACAGTTGAGCCATGTTCATTGATTCGTGAAAAGCTCCCTGATTGACCGCCGCTTCGCCGAAGAAGCAGAGCGTGACCTGATCCGTTCCCTTATATTTGGAGGCGAAGGCGACGCCGGTCGCAAGCGGAATCTGCCCGCCGACAATCGCGTGACCGCCGAGAAAATTTACGTCCGCGTCGAAGAGATGCATCGAGCCGCCCTTGCCGCTTGAACAGCCGCTCGCCTTGCCGTAAAGCTCCGCCATCACTTCGTCCGGCGAGACGCCTTTGGCGATGGCGTGCCCGTGCTCTCTGTAACTCGTCAAGACGTAATCTTCCGGTCGAATCACGCTGATCGCGCCGACGGCGACGGCCTCCTGCCCGATGTACAGATGACAGAAGCCACCTATCTTGCCGAGGCTGTAGGATTCGGCGCACTTCTCTTCAAAGCGACGAATGAGAATCATTTGATAGAGCAGTTTTAAAAGCGTGTCGCGGTCAGTCGCAGCGATGCGATTTTTCTGCTCCTCTTTTTGTTTCTGATGCTCCTCGTCCAACTGCGCCGGATCAATATTGTCCGTCTCTTGCTCTTCGACGGTGGGAGCTGCGCTCGATTGCTCCTCAGCCTTGACGCGTGATTTTGTGGGTGCGGCTTGTTTGCTCATCTCTTAGTTTCCGGCCAAAAAAGCGACAGCGACCGCTTCGCGCGAGAGAGACGGCGGCAGAGCGGCTATCGCTTTCGCTTCAGATGAAACTCATGCTGTCGAGCCTTTAAGAATTTTAGGGATTATACGCGAGATTTGCGCTGACAAGCAAAAGAGAAAAAGTTCAAGGTTCAAAGTTCAAGGTTCAAGGATGAAAGACAAACGTTATGTCTTCACCTTGAACCTTGAACTTTGAACCTTGAACCTTTTATCTAAAAGCTTCGATTGAGGTGACGGAATTGTCTGCGGCGAGCGTGGGCGCGAGCTTGCGCGCGTGCTTGTCGTGGCGCATGTTGCGGTCGGCGATGGTCAGCAGTTGTTCGGCTGTCTCGCCGTCGTCAGGATAACAGGCGATGCCGATGCTGACGCCGACTTCGACGCTGCGTCCCGTGCGGACTGAGAATTTGTGAGCCTTGAGAGCCGAGCTAATACGCTCTGCGATGACGACGGCCATGTTGCCGGAAGCCATCGGCAGAATCGCTGTGAACTCGTCTCCCGCGTAACGCGCCAGTATGTCCATCTGTCGAAGCTGATTTTTGATGACGGCGGCGACGCTCGCCAGCAGGCGGTCGCCCGTCGCGTGGCCGTAAGCGTCGTTAATCTCTTTGAAATTATCCAGGTCCATGCTGACGACGGTCATCGGCTCGCGGTTCTTCAAACGCTGGCACTCTGCGATGCGCTGTTCAAGAGCCATGTAAAAGGCTCTCGCGTTCGGCAACTCGGTCAGAGGATCAATCAGCGCGCTCTCCTTCGTCTTCTCAAACGTAAGAGCGTTGTTGAGCGCGGACGACGCGTGTTGCGCGACGGATTCGAGCAGGCGCACGTTCTCCGTCGTGTATGGATGACGGTTCTTTGAGTAGAGCGTGATCGCGCCGAACGTGCCGTCCTCGCGCATCAAGGGCGTGACCAGCAGATGTTTGATTTGACGCGAAATCTCTTCGGCCACGCCGAGCAGGTCAAGCTCCGGCGACGAGCTGCACATCGTGCGACCGTTGGCGATGACCCAACCCGTCACGCCGTCGCCGATGTTGATGCGGCGTTGCGAAAAGGTCGAAGCATGCTCTCCGACCACATGCGCGGGAATGGCTTTGCCGGATTTTTCGTCAACCAGAAAGATGATGCAAGTATCGTAAGGCACAATCGCGCCGAGCTTGGTCGAGATGAGTGTGACAGTGTCTTGCAGGTTAAGCGATGAACCGATGGTCTGCGCGATTTCATGAAAGGCAAAGACTTCTCGCTGAGCTTCTGTGATCGAGCGAAAGCCGGAGTTGCCGTCGTCGGGCGCGCCAAGCACGTCGGACGCAAGCCCCGCGTCAGGCCGCGCGGACGTTTCATCCACAGCCTCGTCCGATTGAACCTGCTCTTCGATGTCCTGTGAAGCGATGAGCGTGTCGAACTCTTCGACGTGCTCGATAAAGACTTCGACGACGCCCGGATCGAAAGATGTCCCGGACATCTGACGCAGAAGCGAGAGCGATTCTTCGCGCTTCATCCCCGTGCGATATGGACGATCACAACGAGTCGCGTCGTAAAAGTCCACGACCGAGATGATGCGCGCGACGAGCGGAATCGCTTCGGCCTTCAAGCCTTTCGGATAACCCGTGCCGTCCCATTTCTCGTGATGAAAACGGACAATCTCTTCGACCGGATAGGGAAAGTTGACGCGTTTCAGGATGTCGCCGCCGACCGTCGGGTGAATCTTCATCTTGGCAAACTCGGCTTCGGTGAGCTTGCCCGGCTTGTTCAAAATGTATTCGGGGACGGCGAGCTTGCCGATGTCGTGCAGGAGCGCGCCGGCTCGAAGAGCATGCACTTCATCTTCGGTGACGCCGAGCAGCCTGCCCATCTCGGTCGCGTAAATCTGCGTTCGCCGCACATGGCCGTGCGTCGTCTGATCTTTCGCGTCAATGGCAATCGCCAGCGATTCAATAGTGTTCAGATGCAGCTTCGCCATCTCTTCGATGTGGCGAGACTTCTCCTGCTCGGCGCGCCTGATCTCTTCGACTCGCTGCTCGTTGAAATGATGCATCAGGTAGACCATCCCGATAATCAGGAGGCCGACGAAGACGAAAGGCAAGCCGCCGCCCTGCCATGCGAAGTAGAAGAGCGCGGCGGAGGCTGCGCCCGACGCCTGCGTGATCGCCATCCAGACGAGGCTCTCGCGCGTCGGCTTTGCTTTGTCAGAATCGTTGAGGCAGGCAGCGTAAGCGGTCGTGATGCCGACGCTCAAAATATATTGCGCGGCGACGAAAGCGCAGAGCGGAAGAAGAATTGTGCCGAGTTGTAATTGAAGCCCTTGACTGTTCGCGGCGGACGTTGCGACAAACAGTGAGAGCAGAAATCCATAGAGCGAGGCCGCGACGTATGTAGAGATAACGCCCGCGCCGGTATGCAGAAAAATCAGGCGACGCTGCGTCGCGCGTCTGTTGGAGACGAGGCCGATGATGGCTGCCAGAATGGTGGCGGGCGCGACCAACGTGGCGGGCGTGATGGCTGGCGCGGCGGCGTAGATCATCGTGGCGAGAAAGATAAAGGTTTCGGCGACCGATTTCTGGCCTTGCGCGACGCCTTCAGGCGAAGAGATTGAAAGGGTAAAACGAGTCGAGGCGACGGCCAGTGCGCCGAGGGCGGCCAGGAGCGCGAGGCCGGACCAACCCAGCAGCGGAAGCTGTAGGAGCGAGAATAGCGAGGCGCAGAGCAACAGTGCGGCAATCAAAGCGGTCGCGCTGAGCAGCCCTATGGATTTCCATTTCCGGTGCGGCATTTCTTGAAAAGATTCCTCTCTCGAAAACTGCTGGGACAAGTCGAGAAGAAGCTAGTCTCAGGTCAAGACGCTCTTTATAGTTTAGGGAAAGTCAACGGCTAGATACAGTTAAAGTAGGCCAGCTTGTGCCAAACATTGTTGGCAACAATTTGAATTTACTCTATAAATGACGGGGCGTCAAGGCGGAAATGCGCTGGCGCAAGGGTCTCGGTCAAAGAAAATTTTTGTATTTTTCTCTCGCCTGATGCTACACTGCGCGCGCAATTTCGGAACACATAATTCGTTGAGCTACATCTAGCTTGTCACTCAAAGGTTCGGGGCACTCCTCTTGCGCCGCTTCGGTTTGTTAAATGAATCACAGTGATAGCCGCGCGTCAGCCTTCGAGCCAGAGACTATGAACAATGAATTCAGCCGTCGGCTCTTCGCACACGGGAGCGAAGAGCGTCAGTCATGCGGCTAGGGAAGTTTGACCGAGCGGTCGCGGGAATATCTCCCGCCGACAGCTCCTAACAATTAACCTTTGGGTTAAAGAGGAGGAAACTCAATGCGCAAAATCATCACACTCGTTGCCCTGTTGGCGGTCGCAGCCTTCTTGGCCGGCTGTTCGGACAACAGCAACAATGCCAACAACGCGAATAATATGAACAACGCGAATATGGCACCGTCGAATACGAACACGACCGCGCCGCCGGTCGCCCCGCCGCCCCCGACCGCCGCATCCCCAGTCGCACCCGGCAACACCAACGCGGGCAACGCGAACAAAAACATGAACGGCAACATGAAGGGCAATATGAACGCTAACGCGAATGCCAACATGAAGCCCGCCGCCAACGCCAACGCCACGAGGAAGCCTTAGCTCTTCGCTGTGAGATTAAAAGGATGCGAGGCGCGCTGCCCGTTTGAGCGCGCCTTTCATTTTAAAAAGCTTCGACGACGCGCCGCCTGAGAATCAAAGGGATGCAATCCTGAGAGCCATGCCTGACGAGTGCTCATATCTTTATCTGACCGAAGGGGAAGCGGCGCGCGCCGCGCTCGACAGGCTCAAGGGCGAAACCATCATCGGGCTTGACACGGAGACTTACTGGGAGCCGTCGGCCAATCATTCCAGAGTCTCGCTCGTGCAGATCGCGCCGCGCGAAGGCGAAGTGCTGGTCGTGGACGCGCTCGCCGTTGAGATGGAAATCCTGCGGCCTCTGATTGAATCGAGTGACGTTTCGATGGCGGCGCACAACGCGCGTTTCGACGAACGGATGCTCGCGGGCGAAGGACTCCGGCCAGCCTCTTTCATAGACACTTTGCGTCTGGCGCGGACAGCCCTGCGCTTGCCCTCTTACAGCCTGGCCGGAGTTTCGGCGCACCTGCTCGGCATCGAGCTTGATAAGAGTTTTCAGAAATCCAACTGGCGACGCCGCCCGCTGACGCGCGCACAGCTCAACTACGCCGCGACTGACGCGCGCGTGGTCTTGCAGATTTACGATGAGCTGCATGCGATTTTGAATGAGCAGGGCAAGCTCGAACAGGCTTTGAGAGCGGCGGCGATTGAGTACAAAGAGGAAGATGCGGCCGCGCCGCGCAGCAGCAGTAGACGCCGCGCGCCTCAAGTTCCTTTGCGGCCTCTGACGGATGCAGAGCGAAAGACGCTGGCCGCGCTCAAAAAATGGAGGCTGGCGAAATCGTTTGAGCTGCGACAGCCCGCCTACATGATCTGCGGCGACCGCACGCTTGAGCATCTGGCGATGGAGCGTCCGATGACGCTCGAAGCCCTGCTCCAAATCTACGGCCTCGGCGCATCCAGAGTCGAACGCTTCGGTGAAGAGTTGCTGACCGTGCTGCATCAATCCCGGGGCTAGATAAAACGTCTCACGCAAAGGCGCAAAGAAAAACACGCAAGCATCGAGCGGCACTCAACACCTTTGCGTTCTTCCTTTGCGCCACCAGCGCCTTTGCGGGAAACTTTTCTTTCTCTAGCTGAGTTGCATTGCTAACTCTTCAGCCGTCGTCACCGGACGCTGGCAAGAGTAATGCTCGCAGACGTAAGCGGTCGGTCGTTGCTCAAGCTGCGTGCGATCTTTGAGGAGCGGAATGATTTCGCCTGCGCGCGAGTCCGCGCCGTTCGACTGAGCCACCACCTTATTCGGCAAATATCTCTTCCAGACTTCGCGCCGCAGAGCTTCGGTCTGCGCGTCTCCGTCTTCCCCGATGATGACGATCTCTTTGGGCGTCGAAAGATAAAAATCCATCGCGCCGAGAGCGCGGCCAAACGCCGACGGGTAACGCTTGAAGTAATTGGTGAGCAAGCGAAAGAGCGTCACAGCCTTGCGCTGATAACTTTCATTTCCGGTCAGCACGCCGAGATGCAGTAGGACTTCCGCCGCGACCGAATTTCCCGAAGGCGTCGCGTTGTCGAAATAATCTTTCGTCCGCACGATCAACTCTTCGTGACTCGCGCCCGTGTAGAAAAATCCTCCATCCTCAGCATCCCAGAACTCTTCGATCATTCGCTCCGTGAGCGCGACCGATTCTTCGAGCCAGCGCAAGTCGCCCGACGCTTGATACAAAGTCACAAGGCCATCGGCATAAAAAGCATAGTCCTCAAGATACGCATTAAGCTTCGCCTGCCCGTCTTTGTAAGTGCGGAGCAGCAGCCCCTCGCGCCTCATCTCGCTGAGAATAAACGAAGCATTCTTTTCTGCGATGGAGAGATAATCCATTCGCTCAAGAATCGCAGAGGCTTCGGCAAAGCTGGCGAGCATGAGTCCGTTCCATGCCGTCAAAACTTTTTCATCCCGCGCGGGTTTGATGCGATGCTCGCGCGCTTCAAAAAGCTTCTCGCGCCCGCGCCGCAAAGCCGCCCGCAAAGCTTCAACCGCCACGCCCGCCTGCTTCGCCACCTCTTCGAGCGGAGCATTGATATTTAAGATATTCTGTCCCTCAAAATTTCCGCCCGGAGTCACGTCGTAATAAGCATTGAAAAGCGCGGCATCCTCCGCGCCTAAGATTTCCTCAATCTCTTCCGGCGTCCAGACGAAGAATTTACCCTCGTGTCCTTCCGAATCCGCGTCCTGTGTCGAGTAGAATCCGCCGCGCTCATCCGTCATCTCTCGCGCGACGTAATCGAGCGTCTCTTCCGCAATCCGGCGATAAAACTCATCGCCCGTCGCCTGATAAACGTGCAGATAAAGACGCGAGAGCAGCGCGTTGTCGTAAAGCATCTTTTCAAAATGCGGGACAAGCCAGCGCGCGTCTGTCGAGTAACGATGAAAGCCGCCTCCGAGCTGATCGTACATCCCGCCCAAAGCCATCTTCTTGCATGTGTGCGTGACCATCTCAAGAGCTTCGTCGTCGCCCGTGCGATGATACTGGCGCAGCAAAAACTCAAGCGTCATCGCCGCCGGAAATTTCGGCGCGTTGCCAAAGCCGCCATACTTCGCGTCATAACTGCGCGCCGTACCGCGCTGCGCCGCGTCGAGCAACTCAAGCGAAAAAGCTTCGCCCGATTCCTGCGCGACGCCGAAACGCCGCATCTCTTCGAGCATCGAGACGGCTGTTTTTGTGACATCATCGGGACGTGTGCGATAAGTCTCGGCCACGCCCACGAGCACGCGCGGAAAGCCCGGCATGTTGTATCTATCTTCTGGCGGAAAATACGTGCCGCCGTAAAAGGGAACTCCTTCTGGCGTCAAGAAGACAGTCATCGGCCACCCGCCCTGCCCCGTCATCATCTGCACCGCGTTCATGTAAATTTGATCGAGGTCTGGACGCTCTTCGCGGTCAACTTTGATGTTAATAAAATTCTCATTTAGCAATCTGGCAGTGGCTTCATTCTCAAAACTCTCATGCGAAAGGACGTGACACCAATGACATGCAGAATAGCCGATGCTTAAGTGTATTGGTTTGTTCTCAGCTTTCGCTCTCTCAAAAGCTTCACTGCCCCAAGGAAACCAGTCAACAGGGTTATTTGCGTGCTGCAATAAATAGGGGCTGGTTTCATTAATGAGGCGGTTCGGTCGTCGAAGCGTCTTATGTTGTTCTTCTTGAGTCTTTGTCATTTTCCCTCCATGTCCAACCCTTGTGACTTTTCCGCTTGCCACTCTTTACTTCATGCATGTGCCCTGAAGTTAAGTCGTGTTCTCGGCAAAATACATTTAGATTAGTGATAACCACCCGTTGACCATTGGGGCTGATAAAAGAATTGTATGTCCGTGTGGGTCCGAGCCTTTGTCTATCATTGTCATATGTCCACCCGCGATGACTAAATATCTTGCCTTTGGCAACAGCCACCATATGTGTGTTATCTAATCCATGTTTACGACAAAAAGCGGCTAAATTCGTGATTGGCTCTGCGGGCCGACCATCAGGGGAAATGAACCTATTGTAAGTCTTAACGTATTCGCGTTGGCGCGGACTGTTCCGATGCGTCCAACCTTTATAAGATTTTAATTTACTCTTGCCTCTCACAAGTCTATGCATAGACGGGAAATCCAATCCATGCTGACGACAAAATCCGTAAAGGTTGATGATTGTCAACTCGTTGCCATTCGGATCAATGAATCCTTCCCATGTTTGAACATTCGCCTCCCCGGGTGAGCCTGCGGTGTCATAGATATTAAACCCGATGCTCCTATCAGCACACCCGGTTTCCCAAATCCACTTTTGCTCGACACATAACAGGTCAGACTCATTTACAAATTCAAGCACTGAGAACTCGAAATTTATTTCGCCGTATTTATCCCAAGCATTTTGCAGATGGCGATTATGATGATCGCCTCGGCGCAGACTGTGAGCGTGATGTGCCCAGCGCTCCCGTATATCAATCGCACTGCCAACATAGATTTTTCCAGTTGGCATGCAACGAATTTGGTAAACGCCTGAAGAATGGAATGGTTTTACCGTCATACGCAATGTGCCTTCATTCTACGCTCACGAAGCGTCCGGCGTCGAAAGCGTGTTCTTCATCCACCTTAACCATTGAACCAGTACGGAGTCTTCTTCGCCCAGGGGCTTTGCGGATAGCGTTTGTGCAAGAGGTCAAACGCGGCCTTTGACCATTTGCCGGTCTCTTCGTTGGAGCAGCCGTAACGCGTGGCCGTGATGGCGATGTGTAGGGCTTCGGGGACGCGCGGGTCGTTCGGAGTCCGGTTAGCCCACGCGATGGCTTCGCGCGCGAGATAATTGGGAGCCGCGCCTTGAGCTAAAAGCTGTGCGCGCTCGCGCGTCGCCGCCGCTCTTTGCGCGCCGCTGAAAAATTCAAGCTCGACCGCTTCGGTTGGCAACAGCTTTTTAGTTGAATCATCAGACAGCCCGGCCGCCGCTTCATCCGCAGACTTGACCGGCGATAGGTCGCACCACCAGTTGTCCCTGTAAATATCTCTTTCGCCGAGCGGCGTCAGCCTGCCGATGTTGGAATCCATGTACGGCTCAAGGCCGGGGAATTTCAAGATAGTGTAGAGCGCGGCTGACTTTCGATTGGCCGGCGTGGTGGCCGCCAGATACGCGTCGAGATTTGTTTTGAGTTCGGGCGCGAGCGTCGAGGCGACGGGCGCGAGAGCTTTGCCATTCTCCACGTCATCAAGAATCGCGGCGCGCGTCCACGCGGCGAGAGCCAGTTGTTTACGCAAGTGCTCCGGCAGACTCCCGTTCGTCGCGGCTTCGCGGAGCAGCGCGAGCGGGAACTGCTCGTTCAAAATTTTGACGGCATCCTCATCAAGGAGAGCGCGACCGCTCCATCCTTTCAACTCTTCGTCATCTTTGAGCTCAATCGGCGTCTCTCTGCCGTCATCATCCCAACTGTAGGCGGCGGGCTGCCTCTGCGCGTACTTGAGAAAATCGTCGAGGCTCGCGGCCAACAGCATTCTCTGATGACGAAACAGATTTGAGGCTGAGGCCGGAATATTTGTTTGAGCTTGCAGCAATGAATCTAGCTGGCGGCGCGCGCCCGCGCGGTCGCCCTTCTTAATCGCCAGACGCATGAGATGATATTGCGCGGTCGCGTAAGCCGGAGACGACGGCTCGATTCTCTCCGCAGCCGAAACTAGAGAAGCCGTTTTAGCATCGCTCGCATCAACTTTTGAAAGCGCGGCGATGAGCCACGGCAGCGAGTTCGTACGCTGCCACTTTTCCATAGCATGTTCGAGCGAGTCTTTCGGCTCTGCCTGAAAGTTGATGAGCCAGTCTGTCAAATCATCCTTCTCGCTCGCGTCCAGAGCCTTCTTCAAATTCTCGTCCACAGGCTCGTCCGAATCGCCCAAATATCTATCGAGCAGAATCGTGTAATCCCAAAGCTCCTGTTTGAGATTCGCGTTCGCCTCGCTCCGCAGCAGAGCTTGAGACAGCTCGCGCGCCTGTTCCGCCGGATGCAGACGCAGCTTGATGAGATTCAAAAGATTCTGCGCCGACAGCTTGAGCGCGCTCTGACTCGTATCCGACACGACTTTCCTGAGCTGCGCTTCGGCATGCGCGAAAGATTCCTGACGAGACGCCTCCGCGCCGAGACTGGCTTTGCGAATCAATGCGCGCGCGACCAAATATTCTGCCTGCTCGTGCCACGGTGAAGCCGTGTCGCTTGCGATCTTTTCAAAATGATTTCGCGCCTCGTCGTATTCCATCGCGTAAAAATGCGCGGCGGCGATCTGATAAGCGCGGTCGTACTGGATGAGTTGTGATGAAGAGGAAGCTGTTGCAGGTATCGTCTGCCCGCGCGCGCAGTTGGCGAAGACTTGATCTTGCGCCAGCGTCCACTCTTTGACCTCCGCGCCGCCCGCGCCGAATTTGGCGATGCGCTCTTCCAGAGTCTTCGTCGCGTTGCGAAAAGCGTCGGGCGTGCAGTTGAGAAATTGGCTATAATCATCCTTTCCGCTGTCGCGGAAAACCTCTATCTCCGCGTCCGTAGTGATGCCCGCAACCTTCTTGCGCGCCGCTTGCCACAGGGCGACAGTATCTTCTCCGCCGTTCTCCTGACTGTAATCGAGCCGCGCGTTCCACATCTCGGACAATGCTTGCTGCTCGGCTTGATTGAACCTGCCGCCCGTCATCAGCCTGTAAGAGACGTAGAGATAAGAGCGCGCGTAAGACGGTTGCAAGACGCCGAGCGCGCCGTCCGAAAATTTGTCGAGCGGCAAGTCCGGGTGTTTCGAGAAGCTGAAAATCGCGTATCTCGAAAACGGGCCGCAGGCGTAAGAGAGTCGCCAGCAGCAGGTCAGCATGAAGGCCAGGGCGAGTATGAAGACTAAAATTTTACGGGACGAGTTTTTCACTTGGGATTCCTTTCGAGGGCACGACGCACGGTCGCTTCAGTCCACGGTTGCGGGTTAAAGACGTAAACGCGCCCGTCTGATGAAAGCGAAGCTCTCGTTTCATCAGTCGAGACGCCGATGCTGTTACGGCAGAGCGGGGCGCGCATCTCTCCGCCTGCGCGCAAATAGCTGTTGATGCGCTCTTCATCCATGCCCATCTGAAAGAGCATCGGCACGGCTTCGTCAACCGGCAGATCATCTATCCAGTTATCGAAGATGCACCAGGAGGCGAGCGCGGTCATCGAGAGCGGCATTGATTCGGGCAGGAGTCGCCGCGTGTCTTGCAAAAGTTTGCGATAAAAATCTCTTTCGGACGTGGTCGCGTCGAAATCAATCTGGAGAGCCGCGATATTTTGTTTGCGCGCGATTCTGTTCAAGGCTTCGACAATCAATGCGCGCTGGTTGTTCGTCAGAGCGGGTTGTTCATCGTGAGCAGATTCCACGCGGACGACGGCGATGAGCGTCGTCCCCTGTGGCACTTTGAGCGGTTGGAGGCGCGGGCGTTCGACGACCTGGTCGCCTTTGAGGCGAATGGTCTCGGCCAGAAAAGCCACGCCGACCTCGCGCGGGTTGATGAAATCAAGTCGCTCTTCTCGCTCCCAGGCCCAGAGAAAAATTTTAGGAAGCGCGTTCATCCGCGCGCGCGCGGGCTGCGCGTCACGCGCCAGGATGCTGCTTGAGCGCAGGCGCAGGGCGAGTGCCGCGAGTCCCGCGAGCAACAAAGCGAGAGATAAAAGCGTGAGTGCGCCGCTCTTCTTAAAGGTCAAACCTGACCGCCTCAGCAATGTGTTGGTCGAGCATGTCGCAGTTTACAACAGCTTGGATAAAATGTCAGAAGAACTGTTTTCCTTTGCGTCTTTGCGCCTTTGCGTGAGACGTAAATTTCTCGCAAAGGCGCAAAGGAAGGGCGTGACTAGAGCATTGGTCGTGTATTTGCTATACTGCAAAAAATGAATGGCCATTCATTTTTGGGATTGGCTGCGCCCGTGGGTGCGGGAAAATTTACGTTCGGGAGCGAAAAGCGTGGAGAGAGAAGTTCTGGAGATGGATGTGGTCTTCGTCGGCGCGGGGCCTGCGAATCTGAGCGGGGCTTTGCATCTGGCGCGCCTCGTCAAAGCGCACAACGAAGCGATTGAGCGCGGCGAGAAGGAAGGCCAGCCGCTCGGTGAAATCGAAATCGGCGTCATCGAGAAAGGCTCTTATGTCGGCGCGCACAACCTTTCCGGCGCGGTGATGGACCCGCGCGCCTTGCGCGAATTATTTCCGGATTTTGAAGCTGAGGGCGCGCCGCTCGAATCTCCCGTCAAAGAGGATTACTTTCTGTATCTCACGGAAAAACGCGCGATACGTTCTCCGATTACGCCGCCGCCCTTGAAGAATCACGGCTATTACATCGTCTCTTTGAATCGCCTGACGGCATGGCTCGGCGAGAAATGCGAGGAGGCGGGCGTCAATATTTTCCCTGAATTTCCCGGCGCGGAGATGCTTTACGACTTGCAGGACAGAGTCATCGGCGTGCGGACGGGCGACAAAGGGATTGACAAGGAAGGGAAGCGCAAGAGCAATTTCGAGCCGGGCGTTGACCTGCACGCGAAGGTGACTGTGTTAGGCGAAGGGCCGCGCGGCTCTTTGACCAAGATGCTGACGGAGCGGCTCAATCTCAACGACGGACGCGAGCCGCAAGTTTATAGCATCGGCGTCAAAGAATTGTGGGAGCTGCCGGATGATCGTTATCCTGCGGGGCGCGTGACGCACACGCTCGGATTTCCGTCCGACGCCAAGACGTATGGCGGCGGCTGGATTTACGGAATGCAGAATCGCATTTTGAACATAGGCTACGTGACGGGGCTTGACTACCGCGACCCTTTGCTTGACCCGCACGCGGAGTTTCAAAAGTTCAAACAGCATCCTTTCGTCTCAAAGCTGCTTGAAGGCGCGAAGATGATTCGGTATGGCGCGAAGACGATTGCGGCGGGCGGGTGGCATGCGATGCCGCAGATTTACGCGGACGGCGTGTTGCTCGTCGGCGACTGCGCGGGGTTTTTGAACTCGCAACGCTTGAAGGGGATTCACACGGCCATTAAGAGCGGAATGCTCGCAGCCGAAGCTATTTTTACCGCGCTCACGAAGAACGATTTTTCGGCGCAGCAGCTCAGCCGCTATGAAAGATTAGTCAACCGGAGCTGGATGATGCCTGAGCTGCGAAAGGTCAGAAATTTTCACGCGGGCTTTAGGCATGGACGTTGGCTCGGAATAGCAAACACCGGGCTGCAATTCATCACGGGCGGTCGCTCGTGGGGCTTGTTCGACCGCGCGAGCGCGGAGCCGGGACACGAGGCGATGCGGAAGCTCTCGGATTACGATTACCACGGGGACAACATCGAGCAGCGTTACAACGGCCTGCGCTTTGACGGCAAGATTACTTTTAACAAGCTGACGGATGTCTATCACGCGGCGGTCGGGCATGATGAAGACCAGCCCGCGCACTTGCATGTGCTCGACACGAACATCTGCGCGGAGCGTTGTAGTGAAGAATACGGCAATCCGTGCCAGCGATTCTGTCCGGCTGCCGTTTACGAGATGGTTGAAGACCCTTCGTCAGGCAAGCGTCGTCTGCAAATCAACTTCTCAAACTGCGTGCATTGCAAGACATGCGACATCATGGATCCGTACCAGATTATCAACTGGGTGACGCCCGAAGGCGGCGGCGGGCCGGATTATAAGGGGATGTAGCTTTCTCTTCACGAAAGAATCTCGCGCAAAGACGCTGGTGGCGCAAAGGAAGAACGCAAAGGTGTTGAGTGCTGCTTGCTCTTGGCGTCTTCTTCTTTGCGCCTTTGCGCGAATTAAACCGTTGCCAGATGTGCAGTCGAAAGGGTATGCTCATAGAAGTTAGTTGTTAGCTTTTGGCGACCCATCTCGCTACTTTGAAAATGCTCCCCTCTAATGCTTTGATAAGGAGAGTTATATGAAGAAAGCTTTGATCTGGGTTTCCGTTCTTTTGGCCTGCTTCCTCCTAGCAGACAGTCAGCAGCTATTTACACCCGCCGTTGCACAAAACGTCATCGCAGATAAGAAACCGAATCGGACTCCGGCTGCGCCGCAGGAGAGTAGACGAGAACTCAAAGGCTCGCCTGTCAAAGCTACTGCCAAAGCGGTCGTGAACGTGACGGAGTTAGCTCGACAGCAAGCCGAGAGGCCGCCCGACTTGACGCCGCGCGTCACAGTTCCACCAAATCCGCCTTTCAATGAAGAAGACGCGCTGCCGCCGGGCGAGATTGCGCGGCCAGCTTCCGACAATCAAACATCGAACAGGCCGGACGCGCCGCAAATCGCTTCGCCCAATCCTGCAAGCTCGTTTATAGGGCATAACGATGTGCCGAAAGTCGGCACAGGCAATATCGTCATCCCGCCTGATACGCAAGGCGCAGTCGGTTTGACCAACATCGTGACTTTTCTCAATAACAACTATGTCGTCCAAAACAAGACGACGGGCGCGCAAGTGAGCGCGGTTTCGGAAGATACTTTCTGGACGGGCATCGGCGCGACCGGACCGTTCGACCCGCATATTCTGTACGACCCGTACAATGACCGTTGGATTGCCGTCGCCGTCTCGGATGCACAGGCTGCCAACTCGTCCATCGTGATTGGCGTCTCGCAGACAGGCAATCCGGCGGGCGCGTATTTTCTGTTCCGCTTTGATGTAGATGCTACAAATGCTAATTGGGCGGATTTCCCTCTGGTGGGCTTTAACAAGAACTGGGTCTCGATAAATGTCAGCATGATTGTTATTTCAAGCGGGGCGTCTGCGGGCGGAAAGAATTTAGTTCTTGATTATGCACAGCTTCGCACAGGCACATTTGCCGGAGGGGTTTTTAACGGCACACCGCAATTTGCTTCGCCTGCCATCACCTATTCGACGACGGAGACCACTCTCTACGTGCCTGCTCATCTGAGTAGCGGCGGCGCAACTTACGAAGTGGATACCATCACAGGCACGCCGCCGACTCCGGCCTATGCGCTCGGGGCTACCAAAACCCGAACCGGTGGTGGGTGGGTGCAACCGAGTGGTCAGATTTTGCCGCAGGCTGCGCCGCTTTCGGGAGCAAGTGTGTGCGGCGCAACGCCCTGTAAGCTTGAAACGCAAGACGCGCAGATTAGGGCTAACCCGATATTCCGCAACGGATTTATCTATTACGCCCAAACTGTCGGATTACCATCAGCCGGTTTGACTCACACCGCCGCGCAGTGGACGAAGATTGATGCCGTGACCGGCAACTTCGCAGATGGCGGGCGTGTCGAAGACCCTACTGCTACAGCCACAAACGGCGGCAAGTGGTATGCCTATCCGTCTCTTTCCGTAAATGTGAATAATGATGTGATGCTCGGCTTTTCGCAGTTTTCCTCGGCACAGTTTGCGGCGGCGGGCTACACTTATCGCTTTCACTCGGACGCGCCGGGGTTGATGCGCGACCCCGTGATTTACAAAGCAGGCGAAGATTATTATCACAAGGACTTTGGCAGCGTGCCCTCCAGAAATCGTTATGGCGACTACAGCACGACGCAGGTTGACCCGTCGAATGACAAAGACCTGTGGACGTTAGAGGAATATGCTATGGCGCGCGTCGGCACTGACGATGGCACGACGGGCAGCAACTCAAGTCGCTGGTCAACGTGGTGGGCGAAAGTGGCCTTCGACCCGACGGCTGCGATGTTCACCATTGGCGGGCGCGTGCAAACAGCAGACGGCAGGGGGATCGGGCGTGCGACTGTAAGTCTGACAGATCAAAACAGTCAGGTGAGAACGGCCATCACCAATCCGTTCGGCTACTATCGTTTTTATGAGGTCGAATCGGGCATGACTTACGTGGTGAGCGTGAGGGGCAAGGGAATTCAATTCACTCCGCAAGTGATAAATGTGATCGGGGAGGATTTGAATATCAACTTTACTCCTCAATAGCGAATCCGGGCGGAACAGCTTCGCTTGCCAAGTTCAGGCCGAAAAGGGAAAGAGCCGAGACTCTTTCCCTTTTTAAATGTCCCGTAGATAAAAATGGCAATCAAACTTCAAGACAAAAAAGTGAGCGCAACTCTCATCCTGTTTGCCGCGTGCCTGTTGCTCAATCTGACTCTCTTCGCTCAAATGAAAAAGCCGACGCAGCAGAATCAAACCCGCCAGTTGACAGCCGGAGAAAATGCGCTCGCGCAAAGCTCGAAGGCCGCCATCATCGGGACGGGAATTTCCGCGCCCTATTTTGAAGCACATTTCAAGCTTGAGCGCGTTGTTGACACGACGGGCGACCGCCGCGTGGTCTGGAAATATTCAATCGGCGAATACGAGACGATGCTGAATGATGCGGTCGGCTTTTACACAAACGAAAAGGGAGAGCGTATTAACCTGCATGCGATTGGCAATCTTCTTTCCGCCGCTCACGACATCAAAAGCGTGATTCCCAAACAACGCGCCGGTCAGTTGATGAAGCAATGCCTCGGCGAATACAAACCCGGCGCGATTCTCTTTCAAGCGTTCGGAACTCCGCCGCGCGCCGCCCTGCTTTTCACCGCCTCGTCAATTCCCAAACCGCGCACGGAGAGCCGTGAAGTGGAGCGCGAAAAAGCAGAGCGCAAACGAGCGAAGGAAAAGCGTGAGAAGGCGAAAGGCCGGAAATCGTCGGTTGATGTGATGAGCGAAGAAGAGGAAGACGAAGATGCACCGCCGATTTACACAGGATTCTTAGACCTCGAAACCGGAGCTTGCACAAAGGGCGTCGCGCAGGTGGATCATCCGAAGCCTGTGAAAGAATGATATGAAATATTAGAGTAAGAGCATGGAATTTTAATTCTCATCGACATAGTTATAACTAAAGATTGAAAGCCGCTGAGAGTGGAATACGATTGGCACAATACACTCCGCTCCTACAAAGGAGCTTGATGCTTAATTTGACACTCGACGTGCTATAAACATCTCGCTCCAACGGAGCTTACCACTATCTCCAAATACGCTCGCCCTATTTCTAATCCTCAATCGTGAAGTTGACTTTGCCGTGCAGAATCTCTTCGAGGGCGATTCGGGTCGGCTTGTGTTTTTGCGGGTCAATGTCTATGCGCGGGCGCGCGCCGCGCTGCAACTGTTTGCTGCGTTTGGCGGCGAGAATGATGAGACGATATTTCGAGTCTATCTCCGGTTGCTGCGGCTCTTCTGTGATGTCCGTGGTCTCTTCTGCTGCTTTAACCATAAAGTTGCTTTATCTCCCGTGGCTGATTTGATGCTCTTAAAAATTATCCGCTCTCTGTCGTCTGCGTGAAAGTCTCCAACACGCATCGCGCCGCCTCTTCCTGTCTCTCGCGCCGCGCGCGTTCGGCATAGAAGACTGACGCGAGCTGTGCGGCGGCGCGGTCTGCGTCGTCATTGATGATGACGTAATCAAAGCGACGATAAGCCAAGACCTCCTGGCGCGCGTTGCTGAGCCGCAAAGCGAGATCGCCGGGCTGTTCCGAGCCGCGCGCCCTGAGGCGTTCGGACAGAATCTCAAACGACGGAGGCAGAATAAAAATCGTCACCGCGTCCGCCATCAAGCGACGCACGCTGTCCGCGCCCTGCACGTCAATCTCTAAGATGATGTCGCGCCCTTCGGCCAATTCGCGCTCGACCTGCGCGTGCGCCGTGCCGTACAGGTTGCCGTGCACGACCGCCCATTCAAGGAACGCGCCCGCCGCCGCCATCGCGCGAAACTCTTCGACCTGCACGAAGAAGTAGTGACGCCCGTTTACTTCGCCCGCGCGCGGCGAGCGGGTTGTAAACGATACAGAATAGCCAACATCGGGGACTATTTTCAACACGCGGCGAATCAATGTGCCTTTGCCGCCGCCCGACGGCGAGCTGACGACGATGAGCATGCCGCGTCCTCTGCCCTTTGGCGTGCAGTCGCCCGCGTTCTCTAAGGCTTCGCTGTTACTCGACATTCTGCACTTGCTCTCGCAGTTTCTCGACCTCTGCTTTAATCGCCAGCCCCGCATCCTTAATCGTCATATCGGTTGACTTGGAAAGCACTGTGTTGGCCTCGCGGTTCAATTCCTGCAAGAGAAAATCGAGCCGCTTGCCCGTCTCGCCTTCGCTCTCGACGACTTCGCGAAACTGTGTGAGATGACTTCTGAGCCGCGCGATCTCTTCAGAGATGTCACTGCGGTCGGCCAGATAGGCGACCTCTTGTGAGAGCCTGCTCTGATCGAGCTCGATGTTCTGGCCGTCGCGCGCAACCAGCTCCGCGATTCTTTTTTGCAGCCGCGAGCGATAAGCTTCGACCAGCCCGCCCGCCGCGTCTTCGATGACGGGCACATGCCGCTCTATCTCATCGAGGCGTGTGCGCATCTCGGCGGCCAACTCCTCGCCCTCGCGCGCGCGCATCTGTTCGAGGTCTGCGAGCGCGTCGTCAATCGCCTGCTCGACTCCGGCCACCATCTGCTCGTCAATCCCGTCGCGCACTGGCTGCATCGCTCCCGGCAGGCGCGCGATGACGTTGATGTCAGGCTCGCCAGTGATTGAGAACTCCTGTTGCATCGTGCGAAGCGCGCTGATATATCCGGCGATCAAAGGGCGATTCAGCTCATAAGCGACTTCGCCCGTCCGCTCGAAAGTCAGGCTCGCGTCAACTCTGCCGCGCGAGAGACGCTGGCTGATGCGACGCTTGATGGCTGCTTCGAGCGAAGATAGCTCAGGCCCTATTCGCAGGTGCACGTCTAAAAATCTGTTGTTGACGGTTTTCAGATCAACCGCGACGGAAAAATTCTCGCCCGCCACTGATCCGCGTCCGTATCCGGTCATTGATTTCATAAGGCAGTGGGTAGTGGGCAGTGGGCAGTGGGCAGTCAAGCAGCAAGACTCTTTTTAGTCTTACTGCCAACTGCTAACTGCTAACTGCTCACTAACTCGTTCTCCTCCTCGTCTGCGAACTGTAGCTCATAAAGGTGGCGATACTGGCCGCCGTGCGCGAGCAATTCCGTATGCGTTCCGGTCTCGATAATCTGGCCGCGCTCCATGACGACGATGCAGTCTGCGCGTCGGACGGTTGAGAGCCTGTGAGCG
Source organism: Pyrinomonadaceae bacterium (assembly GCA_036403295.1). Classification (GTDB taxonomy): domain Bacteria; phylum Acidobacteriota; class Blastocatellia; order Pyrinomonadales; family Pyrinomonadaceae; genus JACMLC01. The sequence continues at coordinate 114,015 of DASWRG010000030.1, read as the reverse complement.
ATGACGACGGTCGTGCGATTGCGTATCAGGTTGGCGAGCGCGCGTTGGACGAGCCGTTCGGATTCAGCGTCGAGCGCGGACGTGGCCTCGTCGAGAATCAGCACGGGCGCGTTCGCCAGCACGGCGCGCGCGATGGCGAGCCGCTGTCTTTGCCCGCCTGACAGAAAGATGCCGCGCTCGCCGACAATCGTGTCGTAGCCCAGTGGCAGCTCCATAATAAAATCGTGCGCGAAGGCGACGCGCGCGGCCTCTTCAATCTCCGCTTCGGTCGCGTCCGGCCTGCCGTAAGAGATGTTGTGACGAACCGTGTCGTTGAAGAGCACTGTCTCCTGCGTGACGAGCGCGAGTTGTTCGCGCAAGCTGCTCACGCGCGCGTCGCGTAAGTTAGTTCCGTCCCACAGGACAGCTCCTTTCGTCGGATCGTGAAAGCGCATCAAGAGCTTCGTCAAAGTAGATTTGCCGCCGCCCGATTCGCCGACGAGCGCGACCATCGTGCCCGCCGGAATATTCAGGCTCACGTCGCGCAGCACGGATTTCGTCTCGTTGGCGTAACCGAACGAGACGTTTCGCAGCTCGATTTGATTTCGCAGGGCGGGAAGCTGAACGGCTTCGACTTTCTCAGGAATCTCCGCACGCTCGTCCATCACTTCCCAGACGTGGCGCGCGGCTGCGAGGGCTTGCTCCATGCTGTTTTGCAGGCGCGAGAGCTTACGCATCGGGTCGTAGCTGCGGAAGAGAAAGAAGAGAAAAGTTAAGAACTGCGCGGCGTTCATGCGCCCGGCGGCGATCTCGCGCTGGCCGAAATAGAGCAGAATCACAATCGCGACGACGCCGATCATTTCAATCGTCGGCGGCGAGAGCGCGGCGATCTTGGCCGAGCGCAGGTTGGCGCGCACGATTTTTTGCGCGACGAAGGAGAAGCGCGTCTGCTCGCGCGCCTCTGCGCGATAGGCTTTGACGATGTTCTGATTGGCTAAAGCTTCTTGAGCGGTATCGGTCAGGAGCTTGTTGCCCTCGAAAGATTCGTGAGCCAGATTGCGCAGAGCTTTGCCGAAGCGAGCCGTCAGAACTCCGATGATGGGCGCGATGATGAGCGAGCCGAGCGTCAGTCGCCAGTTGTAATAGAATGACGCGCCGAGAAAAGCCATCAGCGTAAAACTCTCGCGCAGCATGTCGCGCAAGGTCGCCGTGACGGCAGTCTCAATCGCGGACGCGCTCGTCACTAAACGCGAGACGAGATAGTTTGTCCTGTGCCGCTCGAAAAAGTTGGCGGACTGTTTGAGGACGTGCGCGTAAAGGTCTTGCCGCAGCTTGAAAACCGAAGCCTGCCCGACGCGCGCCATCAAATAGGATGAAAGATATTCGGCGACGCCTTTGACCAAAGTGAAGATGAGCAGGAGCGCGGCGATGCTGCGCCATGCTTCGAGGCCGGTCGAAGGAATCAGGCGTTGCAGCCCGAAGAGCGTAGAGGAGCGATGCCCCGCGCCCTGCGCGAAGGCTTGATCGAAGATGGGGACAATCAGCGCGCCGATTGCGCTCTCCAGCAAACCGCCGACGACCATCGCAATCGTCGCCAGTGCGAATATTCCCCAATGAGGCCGTAAATATTTTAAAAGCCGTCTGAGATCGTGCATCTTGACCAGCGCGTGTCTGTGACCCGTTGTCGGCAAAGGAGGGAAGCAAGCACATTGTCGCCGAACTTCGTTAAACGAAAAATATACTTACCCGAACACGAAAGCGTCAAGGCGCGGAAAGCAGGCAGCATAATATTCTGGACGCAAAAGCCTGAGCCACAGAGGACACAGAGAACACAGAGGGAAGAGGCGACGAATTCATATTGTTTCTTTCTCTGTGCCCTCTGTGTCCTCTGTGGCTAAAAAACCGGAGAATGAGTTAACCCCCCGGAGCAGGCGGAAACTTTTAGGCTGCGATAACTTAAATGCGTTATAATCAAACCGAAGCAATTAAAATCAAAACGTAGGGACGACAACTGAGCGTGGATTCACAGGGAACTGTCAAACAGGGCGCGGGGCGACGACTGCTGATTGTGGATGATGACGCGAGCATGCGTCTGCTGCTGGCGGAATATTTCCGCCGCCTCGGCTTTGAAGTCGTCGAGAACGAGAGCGGCGCGGAGGCTTTCGGCCCCGCCGCCACGGGCAGCTTCGACTGCTTTATCTTCGATGTCACGATGCCCGGCATGTCCGGCCTGGACCTCCTGCGCCGCTTGCGCGAGCGCGGCGTCGAGACGCCGACGCTGTTTCTGACGGCGCACGATGAGTTGAGCGATAAGGTCGCGGGCTTTGAGGCGGGCGCGGACGATTATCTGGCGAAGCCTTTTAGCCCGCGTGAGCTTGAGCTGCGCGTCGAAGCCCTGCTCAAGCGCGGCGGCGGAGGAAGCGGCGGAGGCGGCAACGCGCCGACGGGCGACGACGAGCGCATCGAGATCGGAGACCTCGTAATTGACAAGCGTCGTCATGAGGTCTGGCGCGGCGCGACGCGCGTGGATTTGACGCCGCTCGAATTTCAGATTCTCGAACTCCTGGCTTCGGAGCCGGGGCGCGCCTGGTCGCGCAATGCTTTGCTCGATAAAGTGTGGAGCACTGAGTACGAAGGCTACCAGCGCAACATTGACCCGCACATCGCGCGCCTCCGCAAAAAACTTGAATCCGACCCGAAGAATCCGCATTATGTCTTGACGGTGCGCGGCATCGGTTACAAGCTCAACGAAACCATTACCGCCTGAGATGACGTAAATTTTTTTGACAAGCGATGAATGACGTTTGAAAGACAGGCTCTTCAGAGTCAGCTTGCCTTTCAAACGTCATTCATCAACCATCCGAAATCGCCATGCCCCAATTCACATCTTTAATCATACGTCGCACGACCATTCTGCTTCTGCTCGTCTGTCCATCCCTCGCCCTCGCGCAGAAGCCAAAGCCTAGAAAACCGGCTCAAAGTAAAACCGCTCAGAGCGCGCCTGCTGAGAGTAAGCCCGCGCCATCTGTTGAAGCGGCCAAGCCGCAGGTCGCCGGCACGGCGCGTCTCGCGTGGACGGGCACGCCGAAGATCGCGCGTTACAGGCTGCAACTGGCGCGCGACGAAGCGTTCACAGACATCGTCTTTGATAAGCTCGTGGTCGGGCGCGAATATACTGTGACGGAGCTTGCGCCGGGCGGCTATTTCTGGCGCGTCGCTCCGGCGGCGAGCGAGACGGGCGCATACACCAAGCCTTTGCCCGTGACGATTAACGCGCAGGGCTTGAGCAGCGCGACGAATATTCCGCCGCCGCCTCTGCTCGCGCCGCCGGATAATATCGGATGGCGGACGGCGACCGGCTCGGTCGAGCATCCGCAGGCCGCGCATCTTCGCGCGGGCGCGGCGCAAGACCTCGTCTGCGTCAACGCTTACGGGATGGTCTACGCGGTGGGCGGCGATAACGGCGTCGCGCTCTGGTCTGCGCGCTATCGTCCGGGCGCGAAGAAGGGCGAGCCGACCAACAGCGACGGCGGCACGCCTCCGTTCGCGCCTTTGCTGATGCCGGGAAAGGATGAAGTCGAAGACGTGCTGATCGCGTTTGACGGCGGCGTGCGCGCTTTGGCCGGAGCGAGCGGCAAAGAGTTGTGGCGCGCCGCTCTGCCGGGCGAGGCGATGAGCGGCGCAGTCATCAAAGCTGAAAGCGGCGCAATCACACTGGTCGTCTTTGATAGCTCGCCCTCGCTCTCTTTTCTGAAAGGAGACACGGGGCAGGTCATCTCGCAAACCAAGCTCGACGGCTCCGTCGTCGGAAGCCCGGTTCTCCTCAATCTGAAGAACGAACATGCCGTCTTGCTCGCGCTCAATAACGGAAAGCTGGACGTGCGCAATCCGGCTGGCGACAGCACGCTCTCCATCAAGCTCGATGCCGCCCTCACGACCGCGCCTCTGATCGTGCGCGCGCCGCGCGGCCAGCTTGTGATGATCGGAACTGAAAGCGGCCTGGTCGCGCTCAATGCGGCGGATTTAGAGCCGCTCTGGCGCGTCGCCACCGAAGGAGACGCGCCGCAGGGGATGCTCGCCGCGACTGACTTGGACGGCGACGGCGCGGACGAGGTGTTGATGATTACGCGGCGCGGCAGAGTGGTGGCGGTCAACACGGCGAATGGAAAAATCAGATGGTACACGGAGGGCGCGAGCGATGCCGCCGGAGCTGCGTTTGCGGATGTCAACGGCGACGGGACGCCGGATGTTTTGGTCGCTGGCGGAAAAGATTTCGCGCTCGGCTTTTCGGGCAAAGACGGCGCGTTGATCTGGAAAGCCGAAGAGACGAACGCTCGCGCCATCGCGCTTGATACGACGGCGAGGCCGCGCGCACTGCTGGCCGCACAGCTCGGCGGCCCGACATCTCTGCTCGTCGGAGCAGACCCGGCCAGAACCGGCCTCCGCGCCGTCGGCTTGCCTGCGGGAGCATTGAAGTGATTATGTTGGGCTGAACTGAAGCTGTTTGAAAAGTCCGATGATGTCGCCAACGGCGACTCACATTATAGCGTAGCGAGCATCGCTACGATTGAGACAAGCCAAGTCGCCTCGTCGCCGGAGGTGACGCACAGTCAGCTTGCATGTGCGACACTTTCAGCGTCGCCTCTGTGGCTTTCAAACTCGGAGGGTTTCACCCTCCGCTATAATATTCGTCATCTTCGATGACAAAACCGGAATTTTCTATTTTTCAAATAGCTTTTTAGAAGGAGAAGCTGCTTAAATGCTCTGGGTTGTTTCCGCCGCGTTGCTGCTCGTGTGGGTCATCGGCCTGATTTTTCACAAGGGCGGCTTTCTGCATATCCTCCTGCTCTGCGCCATCGCCATTATCCTCGTCCAACTCATCGCCGGACGCAGAGCCGCCGGTTAAAGCTCAAAACTCAACCTCTTCCTTCGCGACTTTGCGCCTTTGCGTGAGATTTAATTTTCACGCAAAGGCGCAAAGTCGCGAAGGAAGAGGGGTTTTCTCTGAGAGTTGAGATTTGACCTCGCGCGCCGTCATCGGCAACAATGCACGCAGACGTTGCATCAATAGTATTGTTCTCAAAGTGAAAGCGAGCTCAACCGAACTCTCCCGTAAGCTTAAAGATTAGCCGCAAGGAGTATAAGTTATATGAAGCGCATCATCTCTCCTTTTCGTTCATACATCATCATCAGCCTGTTTCTCATGCTCTCGCTGTCCGCGCTGCAACCGGCGCACGCGCAGAGCGATTTGCCCAGACAGACGGTCGCCATCACTTATCCGCTCGAACAGACCGTGACGGTCAGGTTTCGCGGCACGACCCGTTTCCCGCGCCTCAGGGGAGAAGCCAAGATCAGACGCAACGGGCGGCGCGGCACGCGCGTCGAGCTGAGCATCGAAAACATGCCGCGCGCGCTTGAGCTGGGAGGCGTCTACACGACCTACGTGTTGTGGGCTATCTCGCCCGAAGGCCGCGTGGACAATCTGGGGGAGATTAAGCGAAGCGGCAGCGTCGTCGTGGACTCGAAGATTGATGTCACGACCCCTTTGCAAACCTTCGCGCTGATCGTGACCGCCGAGCCGCACTTTTTAGTGAGCGGGCCGAGCCGTATGGTGGTGCTTGAAAATCTTCCGCCCGCCGTCACGGGCGACGCGCAGGTCTCGACGATGAACGTGCAGTACTTGGGGAACACGAGCGACTATTTCAAAGACCCCGGCGTTCCCGAAGTGGCCGACGCCAATTATCTCAAGACTCCGATCTCGCTCCTCGGCGCGCGTCAGGCGGTTAACCTCGCGCGTTATGCCGGAGCTGAAAGCGACGCGACCGAAGAGTTGCGCCTCGCCGAAAATCTGCTCGATGAGGCGGAGCGCGCCTGGCGCGTCAAACAGCCCGAAGCGGAGATTGATGTCATCGCGCGACGCGCGACCAGTGCCGGCGTGAAGGCCGAAGAGATGGCCGGGACGCGTAAGGCCGCGCGTCTCAGGCGCGACGAGATACAGCGACGCGATCAGGCCGTCCGCGAAGCCGAGAACAATGCCGCGACGGCGACGCAGCAGATCGAAGAACTCAAGGCTGAATTGGATCGTGAGCGGCACGGGCGCGAGTTGGCCGAGCGAGACGCGGCGAATGCGACGCGGCAGTTGAGCGACCTCAGAACGGAAGTCGCGCAACTGCGCGATGAGCTGCAAAGCGTTCGTTCGGAAGGCGAGGATGCGAAGCTCAAGTTGGCGCGCATCGAAGGCGAGCGCAGCGCAGAGCAAGCCAGAATCCAGACGACACAACGCGCCGAACAGCTTCGCGCGAATTTCGCCACGCTCAAACAATCTCTGGCGCGATTCGGCAAAGTCAACGAGACGACGCGCGGCCTCGTCCTCGTCTTGCCCGAAACGCTCTGGACTGACGCGCGCAGTAGCAATCTCTCTGCGGCTTCACTGGCGAAGCTTGACCCGCTCATGGCTCTTTTAGCCAACAATCCTGATTACAAAATCGTGATCGAGTCATTCACTGACAACAAAGGCGACGAGGCCAGCTTGCAGTCGCTCACGCAGGAGCGCGCACAGGCTCTCGCAGACCGCTTCGTCTCCGCCGGGATTGACGGCGCGCGGATACAGGCGACGGGCATGGGCACGGCCAATCCCATCGCCTCGAACGCGCGCCCCAACACGCGCACACGCAATCGCCGCACAGAGATCACACTCGTCGCGGCGGTCGCCGAAAGCACGGCTGGAAATCAGTGACGACAAAGCAATGATGAGTGATAAGTGATGAAAGTGATGAGATAAAATCCAAAGAGCTTGTCTCTTATCACCTATCACTCATCACTTATCACTGTCTTTATGTCTCTGCTCGAAATCTTACAGCTAGTCGGTTACGGGACGGGCGCGGCGTTGACGTTGTGGATGGGCGCGCTGCTCTTGAAGTGGCGGCGCGGATTGGGCGGGGTCGAGCGCGTGTTGCTCGCGCTCGCGCTGAGCATCGGCCTCTGGCATGCGAGCAATCTCACGCTCGCGCTGCACGCGCTGCTCGGCCTGGAGAAGACGCGTTGGACGGTCGCGCTCAGGCTGGCCGACACGGTCGCCGTCATCAGCATCACCTTCGCCTATTCGCTTTTACTTCACCTACATCTCTATCTCTGGGCTACCGCGCGCGCGCGTCCTTTAACTCTCACCGAACGCGCGCGAGTTTATCTCTCATACATTCCGACGCTCTTTCTGCTCAAAGCAGTCCCGTATCTGTGGTCTGACGGTTACAGGCCGATGCTTGAAAAGCTGGCGGAACTGCAACTGCTCCAAACGCCCCGGATAACTTATGTGCAATCGTTCATGCTGTGGGCGGTTTACTCGCTCGTCCTTATCTCTGTCACAGATTTAATCATCGCGCATCTCTCGAAAGAGCAGAGCGAGCGGCGTTTCATGCAGACGCTCGCAGGCTCTTTCCTGCTCATCGGCCTGCTGATTTTGGCGGTGGATGTCATCGGCGTGGGGCGCGGGACGATGCTCGCGCCGTATCTGACGACGCTGGCGAATCTGGGTTCATTGCTGCCGACCGCGCTCCTTGCTCATCGCATCTATCGCCAACGTTATCTCGAACTGGTCATCCGCGAGAGCCTCGTCATTGCGACCTTCGCGGCGGTCGTGTTGATGGTGTATCTCTTCGGCATCCGCGCCATCGGAGCATGGCTCACGGCGCGTTACGGCTTGCGTTCGGGTGTCGTCGAATCGCTGCTGATTCTCACGCTCGCGCTCCTTGCGCGGCCTCTTCGCAAGTGGCTCGAAAAACGCTTTCATCAGCTTTTTGAAAAAGAGGCGAGGCTTTATCGTGAAGTCGTCGCGCGCATCGGGACGCACGCCGGACAGTTTCGACAGCTTCCCGAGCTGCTGCATTTCGTCGAAGAACGCACGACGAAAGATTTGGGTTTGCGCCGCGTGAGTCTCGTCGCGCTGCCCGCCGCAGAGGATTCGCAGAACGTTGAATGGATGAATGTGATTCTTGCGGAGATGGAGGGGAACGGCGCGCAGCCGCTCGAAAATTCGAGCGAGTTGAAGAAGCAGGATTACGCGCTCGCTTATCAGCTCAAGCGTGAGGGGCGCGTCGTCGGCTTGATGCTGGTTGACGCTCCCGCAGACGCACTGACGCGCGACGTGCGCGCAGTGCTCGAAGTTCTGGCCGGACAGGTCGCGTTGGCGATTGAAGACTATCGTTTGATTGAAGAGAACGTGCGGCTTGAGCGGCGACTGGCGCAGGACGCGCGCCTCGCCGCGCTCGGACAGATGGCCGCGACCGTCGCGCACGAAGTCAAGAATCCGCTCTCCGCCATCAAATCAATCGCGCAGGTCTTGCGCGAAGATCGTAAGCTGCACGAGTACGAACGCGACCTCAATCTCATCGTCGGCGAAACAGACCGCCTCAACAGCAGCGTCACGCAGCTCTTGAGCTTTGCCCGTCGCGCGCCTGAGAACATCGCCGCGACGCGTGTGGATGAATTGCTTCGCGCCGTCACCGAACTGTTTCGCGCGCAGGCCGAGCGAAGCGGCGTCGTCCTGGAATCTCACTCCGAGACACAGAGCGAAGTGAGCGGCGCGGTCTCCTCGGCCATTCGTGACGCGCTCTCGAACCTGCTATTGAACTCTTTGCAGGCGACGCGCGCAGGCGGGCGCGTGTTGGTGTTTGCGACGGAAGCTCAAAGCGAATTGCTCATCACAGTGACGGACACGGGCGCAGGCATCGCTCCCGAATTCGAGGAGCGAATCTGGGAGCCTTTCTTCACAACCAGACAACGCGGCACGGGTCTCGGCCTCGCCATCGTCCGCAAGCGAATCGAAGAGGTCGGCGGCACGACCCGCCTCGCATGGTCGCGCGCAGGCGAAGGCACACGCTTTGAAGTGTGCGTTCCTCTGAATTGAGGAAGCGGATTAGCCACAGAGCACACAGAGAACACAGAGACAATAAGCTAGCAAGGGCTCTGCCTATTTATTTCCTCTGTGTGCTCTGTGCGCTCTGTGGCTAATTCTTTCTCAGAAGCTCCAAGAAAATCGAACTGAAACATCTTCAGAGCGTTTTGATGAAGGCGAGACGGAAGATCGCTTTGCCGTAGGGATAATCTCTCCCAATGTAGCCCACTCATCCGAAAAGATTGAGGCGTGTCTATGAAAGCATTGACGCGCTCCTGGGGTGACGCTTGAAAGATAAGCGTTCGGGGAATCGTCTGCTCAAAAGTGAAGGAGAATGTGTAAATGCCTGGATTGCGAATTTATCGAACTGTGCTGTTGGTCTCGCTCGGTTGCTTGATAGCTTTTGGCATGGCGTCTCAAGCTCATGCTCAATCGGGCGCGTCGACGACGGAACGCGGAAGCGACGTAGACCTTGAGTTTCAACTGCATCTGCTGGTGGCCTCGAACGCCGCCGGAGACAACGCGAAGCTGCCCGCGCCGCTCGAAGGTGTGGCGAGGGATTTGCGCCCGCTCCTGCCTTTCACGAATTACAGACTCGGCGCGACGTTTCTCAGTCGCGTGAAAAACGGAAGGCCGCTCAACGTGAAAGGCGTCGGGCGAACTCTGCTCGTGACGCCCATGCTCGAAGCTTCCGTCAACCCGACGTTTTATGAAATCTCCGCTGGGTCTGTCAGTCTCAAGGCTGACGCGACGGGGCGCGATGTGGTGCAGCTCTCGTCTTTCAGATTCGGCCTGCGGATTCCTTTGCTGGGAACGTTCGCGCGCAGCAATAGCAGTAATGAAGACAACTCGGGCGGCGTTTTGTATGAGCCGGTCGGCCTCATGACTGATGTGACCATGCGCGAGGGCGAGGCGGTCGTGGTCGGAACTCTCGACGCGGGACGCCCGAACGAAACGCTCGTCCTGGTCATCATCGCCAAACGCGCCGGGATGCGTTAACAGACAAAAAGAGGCTCACGCAAAGGCGCAAAGGCGCAAAGAAAGGATGCAAGGAGCAAATAGCATTCAATTCCTTTGCGGTCTTCTTTGCGCCTTTGCGTGGAACTTTCCTGTTATCGCTATGATGCTGTAATCTGTGGCACGCGACGCGCAAAGGATTTCGGGCGCGGAGGTATTTTCGATGGCACAGATGAAAGCACAGGAGAGCGTCTGGCGGCTGCTCGTGGTTGATGACGAAGAGGCTTCGCGGTATGGCATGCGGCGCGCTCTCGGCTCGTTCGGTTACGAGATAGCGGAGGCCGAGAGCGTCGAAGCCGCCCGCGCAGAGATGAGCAGGCAGACGCCTGATTTGATGTTGCTCGACGTGAATCTGCCGGGCACGAGCGGCCTGGATTTCCTGCGCGAGCTGCACGAAGCGGACGGGAGCGCGCCGCTCGTCATCATCATCACCGCGCACGGCTCTGAGAGAATGGCCGTCGAAGCGATTAAGACCGGCGCGCATGATTACCTCTCAAAACCTTTCGAGCTGGACGAGCTGAGACTTGTCGTCAAGAACGCGCTCGAAACCGTCGGCCTGCGGCGCGAGAACGATCTGCTGCGCCGCCGCATCCGGCTCGAAGGCGCACAGCGCGGCCCCTTGCTCGGCGAATCGGAAGCCATGCGCCGCGTCCGCGCGATGATTGAAAAAGTTGCCGAGACTGACGCGACCGTCCTTGTGCGAGGCGAGAGCGGGACGGGCAAAGAATTGGTCGCGCGTGAGCTTCACGAACGAAGCTCGACGCGCAGGCAAGCTCCTTTTGTCGCCGTCAACTGCGCCGCGCTGCCTTCGGAGCTAATCGAATCCGAGTTGTTCGGTCACGAAAAAGGCGCGTTTACGGGCGCGTCCGCGCGGCGTCGCGGCAAGTTTGAGCAGGCCGACGGCGGCACTCTCTTCCTTGATGAAATCGGAGACATGAGCGCGAATGTGCAGGCCAAGCTCCTTCGCGCACTCGAAGACCGTCGCATCGAAAGGCTCGGCGGCAACGAGTCTGTCGCGGTTGATGTCAGAATCGTGAGCGCGACGCATCGCCCGCTCGAACAGGAGATCGCGGGCGGCAATTTTCGCGCAGACCTCTTTTATCGCCTGCGCGTCGTGACCATCGAAATCCCGCCCCTGCGCGAGCGGCGCGAAGACATTCCGCTCCTCGCAGAATCGTTCGCGCGCCTGACGGCGGAGCGTTACAGCTTGCCCGCGCGCCCGCTCGCGCAGAGCGCATTGCGCAGTCTGGTCGAGTACGCCTGGCCGGGCAACGTGCGCGAGTTGAGGAACACCATCGAGCGCGCGGCCATCATGGCCGAAGGGCACGAGCTGACTGCGCACGACCTGCCCGAAGAGATTTTTGAGGGACAAGCGATACCCGCTTCATCAAGCGAGACAGATGAAAAGCATGCTTCTCAAATTTCTCAAAATGATTTGAGCATTCCTTTCACCTCCGACTTTCGTGAAGACCGCCGCGAGTTTGAGCGACGTTACATCGCGCGCTGTCTCGAAGATTCGGGCGGCAACGTCACGCGCGCCGCAGGCGTTCTGGGCATGCACCGCCAGTCGCTCCAACACAAACTGCGCGAGCTTGGCCTCGCGCGCCGCTACATCAACATCACCTCCGACGCGCCGGATAAATCCGACAAGTGACGGAAAAATAGTGACAAGCGATAAGAAAGTGATGAGTGATGAGTCATGAATGATGAGGGACAAGCCCTTTGTCTTTTGCTCATTACTCATCACTCATCACCTGCTTGTCACTTGTCACTCGTCACTTGTCACTGTTATGTTAGTCATCATTTTGAACAGGGAGAACTTTTTATGAAGGCACGGAGCGATGCCATTATTCATCGTGAGCAGGCGGATTATCTTGAGCGTTTGATGCCCGCGAACACGGGCTTGTTGGAAGAGATGGAGGCTTATGCCGCCGAGCACAGAGTCCCGATAGCAGACCGCGAGGTCGCGCTGTTTCTTGAGATCACGGCGCGTGCGATGGGCGCGCGGCGTGTGCTTGAGATAGGCATGGCTATCGCTTATTCGGCTTTGCATCTGGCGCGGGCGATGCCAGATGATGGGCTGGTCGTGACCATCGAGCCGAACGAGGAGATGATTCGCGCGTCCGAAGATTTTTTGACGCGGGCGGGCTTGCGCGAACGCGTGCGCATTGAACGTGGCCGCGCGCTCGAAGTCATGCCGCGACTGAATGAGACTTTCGACATCGTGTATCTGGACGCGATGAAGCAAGAGTATTCGGATTATCTCGATCTGGCCGTGCCGATGCTGCGCACGGGCGGAGTCGTCATCGCGGATAATGTGTTATGGGGCGGGCAGGTCGCCGGAGAAATACGCTCGCCGGATCAAACGGCTTCGACGCAGGCTCTCAGAGAGTTCAATCAAAGGCTCGTCCATCATCCGCAACTCCGCGCGGAAGTTTTATCCTTCGGCGACGGCATCGGCTACGCGGTCAAGATTCAATAAGCCGCAGAAACAAATCAGCCACAGAGGACACAGAGGGTTCAAGGTTCAAGGTTCAGGTATTGTCTTTGACCTTGAACCTTGAACCTTGAACTTTGAACCTTATTTTATGGAGCAATGTATGAAGCTTCGACCGGCGCGTCGCCGCTCGCGCCGAAGGGAATCGCCCATTGCGCGCCGCTGCTGCTCTGTATGAGATGCCACGTGCGGCTGCCCGGACGATAGACTGTGATGTCAGCTTTGCCGTCGCCGTCATAGTCTGCGGGCGCGGGTCTGTCCGTGCCGAGTCCCCACGCTGTGGCTCTGAAAGAATTGTCCGTGCTGTTCAAGGCATACCAGGTTCCGTTTCCGGGACGATACACCGCGACATCAGTTTTAGCATCGCCGTCATAATCCGACGGCACGGGCTTGTCACCGCTCGTTCCGAAGGCGAGCGCGCGGAATGTGTTGTCGGAGCTATTCAGAATAAACCAGGAGCCGTTCGCCGGACGCCAGACCGCGAAGTCTGCTTTGCCGTCTCCGTCGTAATCGGCAATCACAGGCACGTCGCCGCTCGTTCCCCAGCGCTGTGCGATGATGCTGTTGTCGGTGCTGCGTTGCACATAAAACGTGCCATTGCTCGCGCGAAAGACAGCGATGTCGGTTTTGCCGTCGCCGTCGAAATCTCCGCCGACCGCAACATCGCCGCTCGCGCCCCACTGCTGCGCGCGCGCCGCGCCGTTCGAGCTTTGCAGGATATAAAAAGTTTTGTCGCCGGGACGATAGACTGCGAAATCACATTTGCCGTCACCGTCATAATCGCCGGGAGCAAGCTGGTCGGACGCCGCTCCCCATGCTTGCGCGCGCAGTGAATTGTTAGAGCTTTGCTGCACGAACCAGGTGTTGTTGCCCGGTCTGAACACACTGAGGTCAGCTTTGCCGTCGCCATCGTAATCAAAGGCCGCGCGCCGCGCGAGGTTGATGCGGAAAGTCTGCATCTGTTGACCCGCGAGCAGAGCGTAGGGCACGCCGTTCAGCATGTACGCGTCACCCAAATCGGTCTCGATGTGCGTCGTGCGTTTCGCGCTGTTGACCGGCCTCGAAAAGACTAGAGCCGAGTTGGCCGGAGCGTTCGATATGTTCCAGACGCGCGTGATGATGCCCTGACCGATTCCTTCTTCGCTCGGCTTGATCGCCCAAAGGAGCGTGTCAGGCTCTGAGATATAAAAGAGCGAATAGCTGTTTTCGGGATAAGCGTTTCCGCCCGTCACGACTCCCGCGATGAGCGGGTTTTGATGTTCGAGCGAAAAACGCATCGCCCGCGCCGCATCGTAAGCGTCGTGCGTTTGCAGGGCAAAGCGTTGCATAAAATGCGTGTCGCCGCCCTGATTCTGAATCCCCAGGTTGACGCTGTCCACCTGCCCGCCCGCCAGAGTATTGATGAGAGGCGTTGTTGTATCGAGTGAAGTCGAAGTGCTGTTGCCGAGCTTCATGAAATAGCAATCGGCGTTTGAGAGCGTGACGCCCGCGCCTCCGCCAGACATGTCCGCGAAGTGATTCAGCGTCAGCCAATCGTAACGCGCATTGCGCGGCGAATAGTTTCCGCCCTGACTTGTGAGGTGCGCACGCGCGATAGCTCCGACCTCTTCATGCGAAACATCGGGCGAGTCCAGATTGAAGCCGAAGCCCCACGTCCGCACGTCCGAAAAATTCTGGTTGATGTCATTGCGAATCTCTATGCGCGGCGAATCGCGCAGGAGCGTGACGGTCGAAGTGTGCGCGAGGGGGCTTGATGAAGTCGCGCGCAGCGTGACGGAAACCGCGCCCGCGTTCTCGACCTGCAAAGAGCCTGTGCCGCCGCCCAGATCATTTATCGCAAGGCCGTTAACGTTTCGCGCAAACTCTCTATCGCCGCGCATCTTGTCAACGAGGCTCGTAATCGCCCCGCGAGACGCGACCGTGACGCGATAGAAATTGTTTTCCATCACGTTACCGTTAACAATCGCGGCATCGCCGAAGCTTGCGCCCTGTCCCGGCCTGACTTCGTAAACTTTGTAGCCGACCGACGGCACGTCTCGCGCGAGGACACGCAGCCGACGCTCGCCGTTGACGAACACAATTTGAGAGGGAGTCTCAAGGCCGTTGCTCAAGTCAATGACGTAAACCGGCGTCGTGTCGCTGTACGGAATCTCGGCCATGTCGGTTCGCGTCCAGCTCAAAGGATTGAAAGCGTAAAAGCGCAGGCTCGTTCCGCTTCGCCGAATCATCCCGCCGAGAGCGTTCGTCGCGTCCGCTTGCAAAGTGTCCACGTAACTTTCGATTTCGGTCGCCAATCTTCTTTGCCAGTTGGCGCGCGCCGTGCGGCTGACGGGGCCGTCGGCAGTCCAATCGTGTTCCCAGTACAGCCCGTAATCCATCCAAGCCTGATCGCGCGCCGTTTGTCTCCCGTTCATGAACGAAGGATTCTGTAAGCTGACGAGCGTGGCTAAGGCTTCCGCGCCGCGAAGTTTTTCAGTCGAACGCTTGACCCGCGCGGAGACTTCCGCGAGCGAGGCGACGAGAGTTTCCCATTCGTTGCCGAAGCTGCAAGAGACTGAGGGCAGCCCTCCGCCGTAATTGGCTTCAAAGTCCTGAAAGAAATCCTGCTCGTTCGAGACGATGATCTGGCGAGACGCATTCGATTGGCTCTGCGCCGTCGTGATAAACTCGTTGGTCGTCGTCTTCAAATCGTCCCAGCCTTTGCCGAAGATGCCGATGACCGGATACGGATAACGCGAGATGAAATTACTGTTAAAGTCCGCGAGGTTGATGGCTTCGCTTGGGCGACGAGATTCGGCGTAACCTCCGATGCTGTCGTTTGAGAAGAAGGAGTTCCACTTCATCAAAACGCTGTTGCCGTCAGGGCCGCGCCACCAATAAATGTCATGCTCGCGGTCGCCCGCGTTCGGCACATGCGTCGCGCAGCCGCAGATGCCGCGCCAACTGTAACGCGCGCCCGCGCCCGCCCACAGCGAGCCGAGGCCGTAAGGCAGCGTTTGATTCTCCATCGCCACGGCCATCGGAAAACGCAGGTTGAATCGTCGCTCGATCTGCCCCGGATAATACATGCCGCGCAAGACCGCTTCGGCAGGGGTGCCGCCGTAAACCGAAACCAGCGCGGTCAGAGGCACGCTCATGTGTCCGTCGCGTATGCGATTGATAAAGCGTTGAAATTCCGCCGCCGAGCGGTTGCGCTCATACGTCCACATCCAAAAGCTGCCGTCGCAGTTCCAACGCGACTGATACGGCGCGGGATTGCCTGCGGTCGCGTCCATCTGGTTGAGATAGAAATCCGTCATCTCAAGAAAAGCCTGACGGTACGTCTCCTCATCCGCCGTCCACATGTAATCCGTGTGGTCGTCGGGAGCGATGTAAATGCGTTTTTGCGAGAAAGCAGGCGCAGGCCAGAATAGCTCGCAGCACAGCAGCAGGATGGTTGGAATAAAAAAAAGAGCCGCCTTGTTTCGCCCGATTGACATTAGTTGCTCCGTGATTGGCACTCGGAGGTTGAGCGGCAGACACGTACATCTTCATCTGCGCTTTTGAATTGCGTCAAAGCGAGAGGATTAAACATACTGTCTCGGGGCGCACAAATAATGCCCTTGCTTTGGAGGTTAAGTCAACTGAAAAAAGAAAAACAGTTTCGCGCAAAGGCGCAAAGGCGCAAAGAAGACGCCAAGAGCAAGTGACATTCAACAGCTTAGCGTTCCTGCTTTGCGTCTTTGCGCCTTTGCGCGAGATCGTTTCCTATTATAATCAGTCGAGCATGAATAACCGGACAAGAGTGATGGCGGATTCAGAGGACGCGCGAAAGCATGCCTCTCAAGTGATTGCGGCGGGCGGCGTCATCGCATTTCGCACAGACACTTTCTACGGCCTCGGCGCAGACCCTTTCAACGCGGATGCGCTCAACAAACTCAAAGCACTCAAAGGAAGAGACGACGGCAAACCGATTCTCGTCATCATCAGCGAGAGCGGCGAAGCCGACCGCTTCATCGCCGAAAGATCGAAACTGTTTGAAACCCTCACGGCGCTGCACTGGCCGGGAGCTTTGACCATCGTCTCGCGCGCACGCGACGAAGTTCCGGATGAACTGACCGCCGGAACCAAAACCATCGGCCTGCGCCTGCCGGATGATGAAGCCGTGCGCGGCCTCGTGCGCGCGTGCGGCGGCGCACTCACCGCGACGAGCGCGAATCCAAGCGGAGACGCGCCCGCGCGAACCGCACAACAAGTCTCAAGTTATTTTCCATCCGGCCTCGATTTGATAATTGACGGCGGCGAGAGTGTGAGCGACAAGCCTTCGACCGTGCTCGACGTGAGCGGAGAGAAGCCGCGCCTGATTCGTGAGGGAATTATTACGCGCGAGCAATTAAATGAAAGTTTGAATCTTGAAAGATAAATAATTTCATAGCCACAGAGGACGCAGAGAACTTAGAGGAATTTCAAATCTTAAATCTCAAATCTGAAATTATTTAAAGCCTCTGTGTTCTCTGTGTCCTCTGTGGCTAAATCTTATTTCTCAACCGTCAAATTCCTGACAAAGCTCCAATCGCCGCTCCCGTCAACTTTGATATTGCCGACGCGTTTTTGCGCGATGACCATGTTGGCCGGATACCACAAGGGGAGCATCGGCACGTCGCGGCTGACGATGTCCTGCGCCTCTACATAGCGTTTGCGAGCCGTCTCGCGGTCAAGAGTTTCAGCCGCTTCCTTCAAAATCGGGTCGAGCGTCGGGTTGCTATAATTAGTGCGATTGAAGTTGGCTTTGGTCATGAACAAATCTTTGAGAAAGACAGGGTCTTGGTTGCCGCCGATCCAGCGCGAGGTCGTCATCTGGTACTGGCCGTTCTTCATCTGCGAGAGCAGAATTTGAAACTCAAGCGTTTCGATCTCGACCGGAATGCCGACCTGCTTGAGATAGTTTTGAATGACGACCGCGTACTGGTTGGTGGCCGCGCTGCCCGCCGCGATCTTGAAGACGAGCGGTTTCGGGAAACGCATCTGCGGCCCGTCGCCGTCGGGGTCACGAAAGCCCGCCTCGTCCAAAAGCTTTTTCGCCGCGTCAGGATTGAAAGCATATTTCTGTCCCGCGTTATAAGCCCAGGACTCTTCCGGCAAAATCGAATGCGCGATCTTGGCTTGATTCAAAAGCAGGTCGCGGATCAAGCTCTCGCGGTCAATCGCGTAGGCAATCGCCTGTCTCACTTTCGCGTTATCGAGCGGAGCTTCCTTCACATTGAATGCGAGATACGTGACGTTCGCGCCCGGGAATTGCTCGACCTTCAAACTCGGATTCTGTCCGAGCGATTGCAGAGTGTCCGGCGAAAGATTCGTCGGCAGCGGGACGAGGCTCACGCGACCGCTCTGCAACTCGGCCTGCAAAGAGCTTGCGTCCGCCACGACGCGCACTCTTAAATTTTCAATCTGCGGCTTGCCCTGCCAGTAATCTGGATTCGCATTCAGGTCAACGATCTGCTGCGTCTGGTCGTAACGCACGAACTTAAAAGGCCCCGTGCCGATAGGCGTCGTGGCCTGTGACGCCGCGCTGCCGTCCGGGATAATCGAGATGGGCACTAGATTCGTGAGCAGTTGCGGCCAAGTCTTGCGCAGGCGAATGACGAGCGTGCGCGCGTCCGGCGTTTCGATGCCGGTGATGTACGGCTGGCGAGCTGCTCCCGTGCCTTCGTAAAAGCTCGCGGTGCGTCCTGACGTTTGCGAATCGAGAATGGTTTGCAGAGTGTATTTCGCATCAGCAGAGGTCAGCGCGCGCCCGTCATGAAACTTCACGCCGTCGTGTAAAGTGAAAGTGTAAGAGAGGCCGTCACCGCCCGGTTGCATATCTGAAGCAAGGTCGGGCACGTACTCGAACTTCTCATTTTTGCGGACGAGCGAATTGAACATCAAGACGCGCACGCGCTCGCTCGCCGCGTCAATCGTCTGCGCGCCGACCGGATCAATGGTCGAGATTTTATCGGAGAGCGCGATGACGAAAGCGTCGCTGCGCTTGCGACATGACGAGCCGAAAGCCAGCAACAAGAGAGCAGCCGAGAGCAATAAGAAGAGTCTTGCAACGCGCATCAGATGCGGCCTCCGTAACTGTAATTGAGTTTGTGATTGAGGAGCTCGATCTCGTCCGAGAGCTGCTTGAAGCGCGCGGCCTCAAACGGCACGGGCGGCTGCGTTTGAGCTTTGAAATCCGCAATGCGGCGGAGTGAAAGATTCAATCGCTCAGTCGCAACCTCTCCCTCGCGCGCACTCTTGAGCAGGGATTGATAGCCGCGCCTGATGATGTCCGGTCTAGAACAGATGAGCAGCATGTCCTGTCCCGCTTGAAAAGCTCTGCGCGTGCCCTCTTCAATCTCGCAGTGTTTGGCGATAGCTCCCATCTCAAGATCATCGGTCACGACCAGGTGCTTGTAGCCAAGCTCGTCTCTCAAGAGCGTCGTCACAATCGCGTGATTGAGCGACGCGGGGACGAGCGTGCCGCCCGCGACTCCCTGTCGAATATCTATGTTGGGAAATCCGCCGTGACTGACCATCACACAGCGCACGCGGTCATCTTCTCGTTGAAACAGCTCGATGTATGGCGCTAGGTCTTGCTGAATCAGGTCGTCGTGCGTCAGATGGACGACCGGCATCTCTTCGTGCGAATCAACCTCGCCCGCGCCGATGCCCGGAAAATGTTTCAAGCAACCCATGCAGCCGGAGCCTTGCAGGCCGCGCATGTAAACGGTCGTGTAGCCGAGGACTTCGCCGGGCGAGCGACCGAACGAGCGCGAGTACAGCCCGTTTGAGAGCAGGTCGCGCTCGTCCGTCATGATTGACATGACGGGCGCAAAGTTCATGTTGAAGCCGAGCAGGCGCAAGACTTCGCCAGTGATTCTTCCGAGCGCGCGCGCGGCTGCCAAGTCTCCATGTTGACGAATCGAGCGCGCGGCTGGCATCGGCGTGCAGATGCGCCGGAGGCGGTCAACTAATCCGCCCTCCTGATCTATGCCGAGTAGCGGCGCGACCGGCAATAACTCGCGTATCTCGTCAAGCAGGCCGCGCAGTTGTTCGGGCGTCGAGACATTGCGTCCGAAGATAATCACGCCGCCCGGCGTAACCTCTTCGATGAGCGCGCGCGTCTCCGCGTCAAGCTCCGTGCCCGGCAGCCCGATATAAAAGAGTTGTCCGATCTGTTGTTCGAGCGGAAGGGAAGTTAAAGTCTCAAACATGCTCAGTCAAAAATATAGCCATTTTCAGTTGGGGCGACCACATTAGTAAAAAACATTTCGCGCAAAGGCGCAAAGGCGCAAAGAAGAAACGCAAAGCTTTGAACGCCACTTGCTCTTTGCGGTCTTCTTTGCGCCTTTGCGCCTTTGCGCGAGATTCTCTTCATCCAGTTGGCAGTCGCTTTCAATTGAACACGCTACACTGTCCCTGTTTTTCAGTCTCAGATGATTCGGCTGCGCATGTTTAGGAGAATGGCGTGCGCTTCATCAGGTGTCAGCGTTTCTACATCAAGGCCGCGCACCTCGTCAAGCAGACCTTGATTGACCGAATCGAAGAGCGTGACCTGCGCCGCCACATGACGCCGCGCCGCGCGCCGCGCCGCCGCCGAAAGCCCGCCCTCATTCGTAGCCCAACTCTCCCACGAATTTTGCTTCCCAGTCTCTTCTTCTTTCTGCGGCGCAGCCTCTTCGGCGAACACATCAAGCTCGTAACGCTCAAGCCGCGCCAGCACCTCGCGCGCTCTTTCAAGGACGGCGGGCGGCAATCCCGCGAGCCGCGCCACTTCGATTCCGTAAGACTTCGACGCGCGCCCGCGCTCCAAGCGATGCAAGAAAATAACTTCGCCCTCGCGCTCCGTCGCCGTGATTTGATAATTCTGCGAGCCGGGCAGTCGCTCCGCCAACTCAGTCAATTCATGATAGTGCGTCGCAAACAAAGTCTTGGCCGCGTGCTCCGCAGAATCATGCAAGTATTCCGAGACAGCCCACGCGATTGAAAGCCCGTCGAAAGTTGAAGTGCCGCGACCAATCTCGTCAAGCAGGACGAGCGAGCGCGCCGTCGCGTTGTGCAGGATAGCAGCCGTCTCAGTCATCTCGACCATAAAGGTCGAACGCCCCGAAGCTAAATCGTCAGAAGCCCCGACGCGCGTCCACACTCTGTCAAGCACGGGCAACCGCGCGGACTTCGCGGGCACGAACGAACCCATCTGTCCCAAAATCTGGATCAGTGCGGTCTGACGAAGCAGGCTGCTCTTGCCGCCCATGTTCGGCCCCGTGATGATGAGAAACCTGTCGGTCGAGTTGTTCATGTGAAGATCGTTCGGGATGTAAGGCTCAACGCTGAAAGCCTCTATCATCGGATGCCGACCTTCTTTGATTTCAATCTCGTCGCCGTCATGCATCTGCGGCCTCGCATAACGACAACGCACAGCCGTTTCAGCCAGCGCAGCCAGCGCGTCAACCGTCGCCAGCGCGCGAGCCGTCGTCTGCAAAGCTTTCGTTTCGGCTGCGACCTTCGCGCGCACCTCTGCGAAGACGCTCGACTCAAGCTCAAGCATGCGACCTTCCGCGCCGAGGACGTGCCGCTCCCATTCTTTCAATTCCGGCGTCGTGTATCTCTCGGCGTTCGTGAGCGTCTGCCGTCTTTCATAATCCGCAGGCACGCGCGCAGCCGCGCCCTTCGAGACCTCTATGAAATAGCCGAAGACGTTATTGAAACGCACGCGAAGCGAAGAGATGCCTGAGCGCGCACGCTCTCTGGATTCCAAAGCCGCGATGGTTTGTTTGGCATTGCGACTCGTCGCGCGCAGCTCGTCAAGCTCCGCGTGATAGCCGTCGCGTATCACGCCGCAATCGCTCAAGCTCGCGGGCGGCTCGTCGCAGATGGACTCCGCGATTAAATCGCGCATGTGCGGCAGGCCGTCAATGCTCTCGCAAAGAATTTGAAGGAGCGAGGGCTTCGAGTCCGATAACGTCTGACGAATCGCGGGGACTTGTTCGAGCGAAGAGCGGAGGGAGACTAAATCGCGCGGGCTGGCCGTGCCGAGATGTATGCGCCCGACGAGGCGTTCGAGGTCTGCTATCTCTTTCAAGAGAGCGCGCAAGCGGTCGCGCTTCATCTGCGCCGTGAGGTCTTCGACCGCGTCGAGCCGCGCCTCTATCTCGCCGCGACGCATCGAGGGACGCATCAGCCACGAACGCAAGAGCCGCGCGCCCATCCCCGTCACAGTCCTGTCAATCACGCCGAGCAGGGAACGGCTGCGCCCGCTTCCGCCCTGTCCTTCGACCAATTCGAGATTGCGCAGAGTCACTGCATCGAGTACCAGATAGTCCTGCGTCTCAAAATAGTTTATGTCCGCGATATGCTCTGCGGCTGCGCGCTGTGTGTCGCGCGCGTATTTCAAGCACGCGCCCGCCGCGCGAATCGCTTGATGCTTGCCCGTCAAGCCGTAACCCGACAGCTCACGCGCGCCGAACTGCTTTGATAAAAGCGCGGCGCAGTCTTCCTCCATCCAAGACCAATCCTCTTGCGGCGTGAGAGTGATTTTCTGAATGCCTGTGAAATGATTCGGCGGCAGAATCCGCGCGGCTGGCTGGCTCTCTTCGTCTTCGGATTCTGAGACGGGAAGCGGCGCGGTATGAAGCGGCTCGCCGAAAGCGTCTTTGACGAGCAGGGTCAGCGAGGCCGGAAAAAGCAGTTCGCGCGGCGCGTATGATTCGATGTCCGCGCGAATGCGCGCCCAAGCCTCCGCGCCAGTGGCTTCGGTGGCGCGAAACTCTCCGGTGGATAATTCTAAAAATGCCACGCCGTAGCTTGAGCCTGTGCCACAGACTGCCGCCAGATAAACCGATTCGCGGGCTTCGACGAGTTGGGGGTCAATGGCCGTGCCGGGCGTGATGACGCGCACGACTTCGCGCCTGACCAACTTTTTCGTTTTCGCGGGGTCTTCCGTCTGCTCGCAAACGGCGACGCGATAACCTTTGCGCACGAGCCTGGCGATGTAGCCCGCGACCGCGTGATGCGGCACGCCGCACATCGGAATCGGTTGGCCGCGCTCTTTATGGCGAGCCGTCAGAGTTATCTCAAGCTCGCGCGCGCCCGTCACGGCGTCGTCATAAAAAAGCTCGTAGAAATCTCCGAGCCGGAAGAAAAGGAGCGTGCCCGGATGCTGCTGCTTGAGTTCCTGATACTGTCGCAGCATGGGGGTGTTTGAAGTCGTGTTCATAAGCATGCAAAGCGAGGGGCCATCGCCGTGAATTTCCCGCAGCGATGTGTGCGAGAGAGAAGCCTACACGCTGAATGCATGGAGCGCAAGCTGTCATGTATTTAGGCTTTATCAATCTCAAGGGCTACTCTGGAATGCTTCTGTCCCGCCCGCGCGTCAACGCGTTTGTTCTTAACTCTCCCTGTGTGTCTCACCACGCGGTTGATATACTCTTGCGCGTCCGGTTGAGCGTGAGACGATGCCGAAATCGTCTGCCGTCTTGAAGAAAGGGAATGCCCCATGTCTCCTCTGATGTATCTGTCAAAGACGAACAGTGTGAGGGGAGTGCATTTCGGAGCGAGCGGTGAGGTGCCTGCCGCTTTTGCTCCATGAGAAAATCGGACGGGAGGCGTGGGCGCGAGGAGCTTTCGGCAATCGAGAGGACAGGAAAACTGCTTTAATCTCAGAGGGTTAGTTGACAACGCGCAGGAGGCGTGTTAATTAAGCCTCGCGCTTTCGACGACAAGTGTTGACAGGAAGTCGTGTTTTCAAATCAGCGCGAAGTTTTGTGCGGGGTTGACTCCGCCGTGCGCTATCTCGGATTGAGTGACGGAAATAATTTTAGCTCTCTGAAGGATCATGCGTCGTCCGCTTTCGCGCGCGCGCCCGCCATCTGCTCCCCCGCGTGGCTCTTGCGTTCTCTGGAAGTAAGCTTAACACCGGACAAACATTCAAACTTCTGACCTGAGTTGTGCTAAACTTATCGGCTTAAACTGATGTGCAGAACCGGGAAGCATCCTTGCCTGACTGGCTCTAAACTCGCTCGCTTTAAAAGGTCGTAATAACTATGAAGAGAAATCAAAGCAAAGCCACGCGATTGGCTCGACGGATTTTGACGGCCTGCGCCGTGACGTGCGCGCTGTGTCTGATGCTTGCGGCTTCGGCAGTCGCACAGGAAACAGGCGACAAGGCCGCGCCCGCCGCCACCACGCCAAACGCGTCGCAGCCAACAGTCAAGAGCGGAGTGGTCGCTGTCAATACTTCACAGGCCGACGACCGATACCGTATCGGGCCGGGCGACGTGCTGGACATACGCGTCTTCAATCGCCCGCAGCTTTCGCGCGAGGCGCGTGTTGATTCAAACGGCGTCATTCAGATGCCGCTCCTCGAAGGCGACATCCGCGCGGCCTGCCTGACCGAAAATGAGCTTGCCAAAAATATCGCCACGCTCTATCTCAAATATCAACGCAATCCTTACGTCAACGTCTTCGTCAAAGAGTACAGCTCGACGCCCGTCGCCGTCATCGGCGCGGTTGATAAGCCGGGGCGTTTTCAGTTGACGCGCCGCGTCCGCCTGCTTGAGCTGCTGGCCTTCGCCGGAGGCCCGACCGAGAAGGCTGGCGGCAAGATTCAGATTGCGCACACCGGCTCGATCTCTCTCTGTGAGTCGCCGGATGAGCAGGAGAAAGGCGTTTTTGATTTCTACTCTTTGCAGGACGCTATGCGCGGGAACAAAGAGGCCAATCCGTTCGTCCAGCCGGGCGACATCATCACGATTCCGGAAGCGGACTTGGCATACGTGGTCGGCAATGTGTTCAAGCCGCAAGCCGTGACGCTCAGAGAACCCATCACCGTCTCGCAGGCGATTGCGATGGCGGGCGGCGCGCTGCACGCCACCAAGATGAACGGCGTTCGCATCATCAGGCCGATTAAGGGCAGCGCCACCAAACAGGTCATTCCGGTTAATCTTGAGGCCATCAACAAACAACGCGCGCAGGACATTATGGTTGAGCCGAACGACGTGATCGAAGTTCCCACGGATCAGGGCGTGGTCAACCGGGACAAGATTTTTAATGTGCTGACGGGCGGCCTTCCGGCTCTTATCTATAAGCTTTAAAGCCTGAAGCGCACAATTGTGAGGAACGCGCGCAAGTGACGCGCTGCATCAGATTGAAGTTTTTATCTAAGGTGATTCGATGAAAGAACGCAATGAGCTTGTCGTCCCCGACAATGGGGATTTGGTTCGTCCGCTTGACATGAAGGGGGCGCTCTCTCCCAACGTCTACAAGATGGACACGGGCGGCGAAGAGGCCGTGCATCTGCTCGACTACTGGCGCTCGATTCGCAAGCGTCTCTGGCTTGTGCTCGGCATCACGGTTCTGATTACGAGCCTCACGGCCATCTACATGTCGCGCAAGCCGGACATTTACGAAGCGGGCGCGCGCGTGCAGGTTGACCTCGAAAGAGTCAACCCGGCTCTCGGCGCTAAAGATAGCCAGATCGTCGTCAACAGCACGACCAACGATCCTTCATATTTTAATACGCAGTTGCAGATTCTGACCGGGCCGGGACTCCTGCGCCGCGTCGCCAAAACTTTAGACCTCGAAAACAACCGCGACTTTTTGAAGAACCCGCAGGATAAATCGCGCTCGACGTGGCAGAGCCTCTTGCGCGTCGTCGGCCTCGGACAGAAAGAGAAGGCGAAGACCACTGAGGAAGAGATTCCGCTGGCGACTTCCGGCGGCTCTGCTTCGACCGCCGAAGATTTGGCGGAGATCAAGCGGCTCGCGCCTTACGTCGAAGCCTTACAGAAGGGCTTGAAGGTCGAGCCGGTCAGAGAGAGTCGTCTGACCGTCAAAGAGACGCGCCTGATTGACATCTCGTTCAGGCACACAGACCCGATCATCGCCGCCAGGATCGTCAACTCCATCGCGGACACTTTCGCGCTCGCCAATCTCGAACTGAAAACCGAATCCAGCAGCACGACCGGCGATTTTCTGCAAAAGCGAATCGCAGAGCTTCAGGCCGAGATTCGCAAAGGCGAAGAGAAACTGCTCGCGTACTCCAAAGACAAAGGCATGCTCACGCTCGATAAAGACCAGAACATGGTCGTCGAGCGTCTCGCCGGACTGAACCGCGATCTGGCGAAGGCCGAGGGCGAGCGGATTCTGGCTCAGAATGCATATCAAGAAGCGATGAAGCCCGGCGCTTCGGCGGCTCTGGCCGAAGACAGCAACGCCAAGAGATTTATTGACGAAGCCAGCCTCAAGCTCTCCGAGTTGAGACAGAAGCTCGCCGAGCTGCGGGTTGATAACACGGATGAATGGCCTGAGAATAAACAGGTCATCAATCAGATAGCGGAGTTGGAAAAGGCGATTGAGGATGCCAGCTCGCGCGCCGGGAATGTGGTCGTCACTAATCTGGGGACGAGGTATCGTCAGGCGGCGGCGACTGAAAACGCCCTTCGCGGGAAATTTAATGAGCAACGCGCCGCGACCTTGAACATGAACGAGGCCGCCATTAACTACAAGATCATTCAGCAGGAGATAGACACCAACAAGAGCCTGCTCGAAGGATTGCTGCAAGGCTCTAGAGAGAATGACATCAAGCTCGCCGGAACGCCCAACAACATACACGTCGTGGATTACGCCATCGCGCCTGATGATCCGGTCGCGCCGAGCCGCTTGATGAGCGTGATAGCCGCGCTCGTGCTCTCTCTGGCCTTCGGCGCGGCGCTCGCGCTCTTCCTCGAATATCTGGATGACACAGTGCGCTCGACGGATGATGTGGAGAACCTGCTGCGCCTGCCCGCGCTCGCCGTCATTCCTTCAATCGAAGGCTCGAAGGGGCGTCGCCTGCTCGCCGCCGGAGCCGGGGCGAACGGCAACGGAAATGGCAACGGCAACGGGCGTTCGGAACTGCTGATTAAAGCCGACGCGCGCTCCTCGCTGGCTGAAGCTTACAGGCAACTCAGAACCTCCGTCCTGCTCTCGACCGCCGGACATGCTCCGAAAACACTGCTCGTCACATCGAGCGTGCCTTCGGAGGGCAAGACCACGACGGCTGTCAACACGGCCATCAGCTTGTCGCAGACCGGAGCAAAAGTTCTTGTCATCGACGCAGACATGCGCCGCCCGCGCCTGCACAATATTTTCCAGATTGAGAATCGCCTCGGCCTCAGCACGATCCTGTCGAGCGAGTCGAGCGAGGATGAGATTCTTTCGATGATTAATCCTTACGAGGACGGGAATCTCTTCCTGCTCACGTCAGGCCCCGTGCCGCCGAATCCGGCTGAGCTGATCGGCTCAGACCAGATGCGCCGCCTCATCGAGACGCTCGAAAAGAATTTCACGCACATCGTAATCGACTCGCCGCCGATAGCTTCATTCACCGACGGCGTCTTGATCGCCGCGATGGTGGACGGCGTGCTCCTGGTGGTTCACGCGGGCAAAAGCTCGCGCGGGATTGTGCGCCGCTCGCGCCAGTTGTTGCAGGATGTCGGAGCGAAGATTTTCGGCGTCGTCCTCAACAACGCGAACCTGCGCTCGCAGGATGGTTACTACTACTATCAGAGCTACTATCATCAAGCCTATTACAAGGGCGATTCGGATTCAGAAATCGCAACCGGGACTTAGTTAGCTTGAGGCTCAAGGTTTTGTCTTCCCGTAGGGAAGATTTGACAATAGCCCCGCGATTCATCGCCGGGTGAGAAATTGACGACACATAACAAGTCCCGCAAGGGACGACTGAGTAACAGTTCAGTCGTCCCTTGCGGGACTTGTCTCATTAGCTCACTTATTCCCAGCGATAAATCGCGGGGCTATTTCCGCTCTGTCCCTACGGGACATATAACTTGAACATCTCGTTAGTGAATTGTCCGTCGAAAGTTTCAGACCGCGCCCCATCGAATTGATTGGCTCGCGCCGCCGTTAAGCTGCGCGCTCGATTCTTCAATCCGCGCGAGTTGCAGGTCGTGGTCAATCATCAGCCGGACGAGCGATTTGAAATCCACCTTCGGCTGCCAGCCAAGCTCCGTGCGCGCTTTCGTCGCGTCGCCTAACAGCAGATCAACCTCCGTCGGGCGATAATAGCGCGGGTCAATCTCGACATATCTCTGCCAGTCCAATTCGAGATAGCCGAAGGCTTCATCCAGAAAATCTCTGACCGTGTGCGTCTGGCCGGTCGCAATCACGTAATCGTCCGGCCTCTCTGCCTGCATCATCAACCACATCGCCTCGACGTAATCGCGCGCGTGACCCCAATCGCGTTTGGCGTCCAGATTCCCCAGATACAGCTTGTCCTGCAAGCCGAGCTTGATGCGCGTCGCGGCGCGCGTGATCTTGCGAGACACGAAAGTCTCTCCGCGCCGCTCGCTCTCGTGATTGAAGAGGATGCCGTTACAGGCGAAGAGCTTGTAGGCTTCGCGGTAATTGACTGTGATGTGATAAGCGTAAACTTTGGCGCAGCCGTAGGGCGAGCGCGGATGAAAAGGAGTCTTTTCGGTTTGCGGCGTCTCGGCCACTTCGCCGAACATCTCTGACGAAGAGGCTTGATAAAATTTCGGACGGATGCCCGTCTCGCGTATCGCTTCCAAGAGCCTTACAGTGCCGAGTCCGGTGACTTCGCCCGTGTATTCGGGCACGTCGAAACTGACGCGCACGTGCGACTGCGCGCCGAGGTTGTAAATCTCGTGCGGCTCTGTTTGTCTGAGGATGTTATTGAGCGAGCTTGAGTCGTTCAGGTCGCCGTAAATCAGGCGCAGGCGCGTGCCCTGTTCGTGCGGGTCTTGATAGAGATGATCGATCCGTTCGGTGTTGAATGAAGAAGAACGACGGATGACGCCGTAAACTTCGTAATCTTTTTCCAGTAACAGTTCTGTCAGAAACGAGCCGTCCTGTCCGGTGATGCCCGTTATCAAAGCGCGTTTAGTCATCGCAGAGAAATTTTCCTGAAATAGTTTTTGATTAACTGCCGGAGATGCGAAAAAGATGATACCATACAACGCGAAAGCCCGAGAGCATTTCAAGAGTCCAAAATTTTCTGCTAACATACGACGCGCTGCTGGAAAATCTTAACTCTTTGCGACACTTTGCATCTTCCTTCTTCGCGTCCTTTGCGCTGAGATATTACTTAAACGCAAAGAACGCATAGTGAAATTGCGCAAAGAGCGCAAAGAGTTGAACATTTCTGCTGCGCTTTGATTTGATACTGAACAAGCTCTATGGAATCAGCCAACAGTTTTCCCTATCGCAAAATCGTCGTCACCGGCGGCGCGGGCTTTCTCGGTCGTATCCTCGTCCGTAAGTTAATAGAGCATGAGGGCGTCGAAGTCTTCGTGCCGCGAAGCAATGACTACAATCTGGTCGAGGGCGAGGCTGTCAAAAGATTGCTTGATGACACGCAGCCCGACATGGTGATTCATCTCGCCGCGATTGTCGGAGGCATCGGCCACAATCAAAAAAATCCCGGACGCTTCTTTTACGAAAACCTGATGATGGGCACACAGCTCATCGAGCAATCGAGACTGCGCGGCGTCAAAAAATTCACTGCGATTGGGACAGTTTGCGCGTATCCGAAATTCACGCCCACGCCTTTCAAAGAGGATGACATCTGGAATGGCTATCCCGAAGAGACGAACGCGCCATACGGGCTTGCTAAGAAGATGATGCTCGTGCAGGCGCAGAGCTATCGAGAGCAGTACGGCTTTAATGTCATCTATCTTTTGCCCGCGAATCTTTACGGGCCGGGCGATAATTTCGATCTCGAAACTTCGCATGTGATTCCGGCTTTGATACGCAAGTGCGTCGAGGCTCGGCGCGCGGGGCAAGCTTTTGTGAACGCGTGGGGGACTGGAAAAGTGTCGCGCGAATTTCTGTTTGTCGAAGACTGCGCCGAGGGCATCCTGCGCGCGGCACGCGCTTATGATGAAAGCTTGCCTGTCAACCTCGGCACGGGCAGCGAGATTCGCATCAGCGATTTGGCACACTTGATTGCGCGCCTCTCAGGATTCGAGGGCGAAATTCGTTGGCAGTCAGACAGGCCGGATGGGCAGCCGCGCCGCCGTCTCGATGTCACGCGCGCCTTTGAAAAATTCGGTTTTCGCGCCGAGACCTCTCTCGAAGACGGCTTGCGCAAGACGATTGATTGGTACGAGAGTAATTATCGAGATTAAGAATCGAGTTTGAAAATTAAAAGATTAGCCACAGAGGTCACAGAGAGCACAGAGAAAGTTAAGAGGCATGCTTTATCTGCTCTGTGTTTTCTGTGGCAGATTTAGTTTTTCGGAAAAGGGTATGACGGACAAGAAAAAGATTCCACTGGTTCATCGAGTCGAATATTTGAAGCAGGTGTGCAGTGGGAAAAAAGTGCTACATCTCGGCTGCACGAACTGGCCTTTTACCGAAGAGGCTTTGAAGACGGACGCTCTGCTTCATCTCACGCTGCAAAAAGTGGCGGGCGAGTTGTGGGGGCTTGACGCAGACCGCGACGGGCTTGAGGCTCTGGCGAAGCTGGGCGTCACAAATATTCATTACGCCGATTTGGAAAGACTTGACGAGCTTGAGCTGTCCGAGCAGTTTGATGTCATCATCGCCGGTGAGATGATCGAGCATCTCTCGAACCCCGGCCTCTTCCTGCGCGGCATCAAACGCTTCATGCGCCCGGATAGCACGCTCGTGATTACGACCATCAATGCTTATTGCGGTTTTCGCATCTTCTATTACGGCCTGCGCGGGCGCGGCGGCAGCGTCGAGCCTGTCCATCCAGATCACGTCTCGTACTATTCTTACTCGACGATTCATCATCTGCTCTCCCGCGAACAACTCGTCGCCAAAAGCTTTTACTTTTACGATCTGGGGCCTGAGCATCGTCCGCACAATCGTTTTTTCCTGAACTGGATAAACGACGCGTGCATGCTCTTCGCGCCGCAACTGGCGGACGGCCTCATCGTCGAAGCGGCTCTCTCATAACACTTTTTTTTGGACAACGGTTGATGAGTAACAAGCTGATTCACGTGGAGATTATTGCGCCGGTGCATAACCGCAGGGACATCACCCTGCAATGCCTGCGCAGCCTCTCGCGTATTGATCGCACGGGCTTGCAGGTTCACATCATCATCGTTGACGACGGCTCGACGGACGGTACGGGCGAGGCTATCAAAGTGCAGTTTCCAGAGGTCGAAGTGGTCGAGGCCGACGGCAGTTTGTGGTATACGGCGGGGACGAATCGCGGGATTGAAGCCGCGCTTGAGAAGTCGCCGGATTACGTGCTGGCGATTAACGACGATTCGGTGTTCGACGAAAAGTTTTTAGTTCGGATGGTCGCATGCGCCGAATCGAACCGGCCTGCGGTGGTCGGCGCGTTGCTGCTTTTGTGGGACGAGCCGCACAAGGTTTTTCAGGTCGCGCCGAAATGGAGCGTGCGTTATGGCGGATGGCAGCATTTGACTAAGCAGACCGTTTGGACTTTGCCGCGCGCGGCGTGGGAGGTCGAAACGATTTCGGGCAACTGCGTTCTGTTGCCTGTTGAAGCAATCAAGCGAGTCGGCCTGATGAATGCGAAAAAATTTCCGCACTACGGCGACGCGGAGTACACTGTGCGTATGCGACGCGCGGGCTGGAAGCTCTTGATTGAGCCGCGCGCGCGCGTCTTCTGCCAGCCAAACGCGCCGCTCCCGAGGCTTCGCCAGCAATCATTCAAAAATCTTTTGAACCGTCTCCTCTTTAACGAGCGCAGCCCGCACAGCCTGAAAAGAATCTGGATGATTAACTGGGAAACTTCTCCCACACGCGCGCACGGGCTGCTGGCTTCGGCTGTCTTCATGGCGCGATTTGGCCTGAAAGCCTTCGGCCTCGCGGGACGCTGGCCGAACGATTGGCCGGAAGAGAATTTAGCGACGCGTGATAGTTCAGAGCAGAAGAATGAATCGCGCGCGAAAGATGCGGCTTATCGAATCGAATAAGAGAGGCATGCTATTTGAAATTGCGCTGAGTATTCATGAGCAATGGCGGGAGCAAGAGAGAAGTTTTATACGTCTGGCCTTATCTTGAATGGGGCGGCGCGCAGATTTACTTTATGGGTTTGATGAAGCTGGCGCGTGAAGGTTACGACGTGCGCGCGCTGATGCCCGCGGGCTCTGCCGAAAGACTGCTCAATTATATGCAGGCGTTGAATGTGCCTTGCGAGTTCTTTGACGCACATCTGGACATGTCACCGGCTGCGTCGCTTAGTGAAAAGCTGCATCGTCGCTGGCGCAAAGTCAGAACGGAATACGTCATCGCGCGTACGCTTGGCTGGCGCAGAGCAAAGCGTGCGCTCTTGCATGTAGACTTCGGGCCGTGGTCGTCATTCTGCCTGTTGCTTTATCTCTCTTGGCGCGGTGAGGTGTTCGTCACGCTGCACACGGCTCTGCCGCAAGTCTCGGGAGTTCGTCGTCAGATTTGGAAACTGAAGTTCAAAATCTTGACGGCGATGAGGGGCTTTCACTTGCTCGCGTCAAATCGGGATATGATTGAGAGCTTGAGGCCGTTTGTGCCGCCGCATCTGATTCCAAAGATTCCGCTCGCGTATTCGGGCGTGGACAAGTCTGAGATTGCGCTGACGCTCGAAGCGGAGTTTGATCGCGCGGCGTTGTGTGAAAAGTTAGGCTTGCCGCCCGACGCTTTTTTCGTCTTCGGCATGGGACAGTTTATCGAGCGCAAGGGCTGTTGGGTCTTGCTCGAAGCCGCGCGCAGTTTGCATGAGAAGCATCCTGACATCTGCATCTTCTGGCTCGGCACGGCTGAGCTTGATGCGGAGACGCAGGCGCGCGTCGAAGGGTTCGAGCTTGGCGAGAGCTTTCGCGTCGTGACTTCAAAAGAGATCGGGCAGGGACGCGCGGGGCTGCTCGCGCTGCTGCGTCTGGCAGACCTCTTTGTGCTGCCGAGTTTTAATGAGGGCTTGCCCGTCGCGTTGATTGAGGCGATGGCATTAGGAAAAGCTTGCGTCGCTTCAAACGTCAACGCGATACCGGAAGCGATTCGAGACCACGAGACGGGCTTGCTCGTCCCGGCGGGCGACAGCCTCGCGCTGGCCGCCGCCATCGCAGAGATGAAAGAGCGTCCGCAAACGCGTGAGAGCATCGCCGCCGCCGGGCGTGCTTTCGCGCTTGAAAATTTTGACGAGCGTTTGACGGCGCAAATTACTGTTGACCTGTATGATGCATGTGTCGGCAAAAGTTAAGAGCTAGTTTGAAAGTTCAAGCAGTCGAATGCTTCAACCCTTTGCGCCTTGAGTCTTTCTTTTGTTTGCGCCTTTGCGTGAAACCGGCTTTTCTCGCAAAGGCGCAAAGGAAAAACCGAAGGCGCAAAGGGTTGAATGATTAAGTGCGTTTTGAGTTTAGATGAAAAAGATTAGCCTTTCGCGTAATGTCCTGTTCGGTTTTCTCTCGTGGCTGTTGCCGTTAGGGTTTACCGTTTTGCTGACGCCGCTCATCGTGCATGGATTGGGCGCGGAGGCTTATGGCCTGTACGCGTTGGTCATGGGTTTCGTCGCTTACTCGTTCACTTTTAACGTCGGGCGCGCGATCACGAAATACGTCGCGGCTTATCGCGCGAGCGAGCAGCATGAGAGGCTCGGCGAAGTTCTCTCGACGACGCTGCTGATTAATCTGGTCGTCGGCGTGTTGAGCGCAATCGCGCTCGCGCTGTGCTCGAACCTGCTCGTGACGCGCGTGCTCAACATCGCGCCGCAGTTTCAGGCGACCGCGAGAATCGCTTTTTATCTGGCATCGGTCGGCCTGTTGATTACGATGCTCAGCCAGGTCTTCAACGCAGTGCCGCAGGCCGTGCATCGCTTTGACGTTTATTCTCTGATTGCGACGGGGACGGGCATGTCTGTCATCGGCGGCAACGCCCTTCTCGTCTGGCGCGGTTTCGGCATCAAGTCGCTCATCGCCTGGAACGTGTTTGTGACGAGCCTGTCATGCGCGGCCTACTTTATCGCGGCGCGGCGACTGTTGCCGGAAGCGCGTCTGGCTTTTCGTTTCAAGCGAGACATGTTAGCGGGCATCCTGCGCTTTAGCGGAGCGGTCATCGCTTATCAAATCTTTGCGAACCTGCTCCTCTTGTTCGAGCGCGGGTATTTGACGCGCTCGCTCGGCTCAGCCGCCGTCACTTTTTACGTCGTCCCGATGACGATCTCGATTTACATACATGCTTTCATCTCAAGCCTGACGCTGGTCTTGTTTCCTCTGGCGAGCGAGGCCGGGGCGCGGCAGGACACGTCGGGGCTGTACACGATTTACACGCGCGCTTACAAATACATTTGCATGCTCGTCCTGTTTCTCGCGCTGACGGCGGCGGTCGGAAGCTGGCAAATGCTGTCAAACTGGATGGGCGCGGATTTTGCGAATCACGCTGCCGGAGTCTTGACGACGCAAGCGATGGTCTTCGGCTTGATGGCTTTGCTCGTCGTGCCGTGGCAGATTGCGGACGGCCTCGGTTATCCGTGGCTGAGTGCGCTCTTGAGCTTGTGGTGGCTCTTGAGCACTGCACTGCTGGCCGTCTTTCTGACGCCGCGCCTGGGGATTCAAGGAATGGCGTACAGCCGTTTGCTCGCCATGACGGTGACGCCTATATTTATTCTCATCGTCGAGCGCATCGCGTTCGGGCGATGCCTGTGGGAGTTCTGGCGGCGCACGGGTCTCGCGCTCATCGTCGCAGGCTCGTTAACCGGATTGACGCAATATCTGTTATTTAAAAATCTGCCGCACGGCTGGCTCTGGTTCTTGCTGGCGGTCAGTGTGAGCGGCATCGTCTACGCGCTCTTGCTGCTGGCGACGCGTTACATGGACGACGCGGAGCAGAAGTGGCTCAGGAGTTTTGTCGCCAGAGTGGTGGTTAATTGACTCAAGTGAGCAATATTTTTTACCGCAGAGACGCAGAGGGCAGATGAAAGGTTCAGGAAAATCAAAACAGTTTCAGAATTCCGTTGATATGCTTTTTCTCTCTGCGTCTCCGCGTCTCTGCGGTTCAATTTAGTTCGATCAATAGAGATGACCGATAATTCACAACAGGGAAATTTATCGAACGCAATTGGGCGCGGACTGATAAAGCTGATTCGCTTTTATACCTTCAACTCGCCTTTGAAGAGAGGCAAGCTGCGTCTCTCAAGATTCGGGATGCGGTTTTCCAAAGCATTGCCGGGCGATGTGCTGGTCGAAACGAATGACGGTCGCAGGTTGTACGCGGATCTATCCACGGGCATGTGCGAGTCGCTCTATTTTCAGGGTGAATATGAGCACGCGGTTTCGAGCGTGATTAAAAGGGTCGTCAGGCCGGGCGACGTGTGCATGGATGTCGGCGCGAATTTGGGTTGGTACACGACGCTGCTGCATCAATTAAGCGGAAGCGAAGGCGAGGTTCATGCTTTCGAGCCGGTGCCGAAAGTCTTCGCGGCTCTCTCAAAGAACGTCGCGTTGCTCGAAGATTCATCAAACGTTCATATCAACAACTTCGCCCTCGGCGATGCTCCGGGCAAAGTCGAGCTGCACATCTTCGCGGGAATACCGAACGGTCACACGTCAATCTCCACGCAGGGCTTCACGGATTACACGACGATTGAAAGTTCCATCGTCACGCTCGATTCTTACATGGAAGAAAAAAATGTCGGGCGCGTGGATTTCGTGAAGGTGGACATAGAGGGCGCGGAGCTGATGTTCTTCAAAGGAGCGGGGAAACTTTTTCATCAGGAGATTCCGCCGATCTGGATGATCGAGATGGCCTTGGGAACGACGAAAGGCTTCGGTTATCTGCCGCAGGATTTGATTGATTACATGAAGAAGCATGTGGACTATAATTTTTATGCTGTGCAGGAGCCGTCGGGAAAGTTGAAACAGGTCGCAGGCTTTCCGCCCGAAGACATCGGCGCGAATGTCTTGTGCGTGCCTGCCGCGCGTTATCACGAACGCTTCAACCGCTCGCTGGTCGAGCCGCTGCTCGTCAAAGGAAATTAAGAGAGAGAATATGAAAGTCGTCATCTTGTGCGGCGGGCAGGGCACGCGTCTTCGTGAAGAGACGGAAGTTCGCCCGAAGCCGATGGTTGAGATCGGCGGTCGTCCGATTCTCTGGCACATCATGAAGCTTTACGCCGAGCACGGCTTGAATGAATTCGTGCTCTGTCTCGGTTACAAAGGCCACGTCATCAAAGATTTTTTCGTCAACTACGAAGCTCGCATGAACGATTGCACGGTGCGTTTGGGACAGCGTCCGGTCGTGGAGTTTCATAGCGGTCACAAAGAGGACGGGTGGACTGTGACGCTGGCGGAGACTGGCGAGAGCGCGCAGACCGGAGCGCGCGTCCGGCGTGCCGCGCGTTATCTGGGCGGAGAGACTTTCTGTTTGACTTACGGCGACGGGCTTGGCGATGTGAAGATCGCGGAGCTTCTGAAATTTCATCGCGCACACGGCAAGCTCGGCACGGTGACGGGCGTGCGCCCGCCGGGTCGTTTCGGAGAGTTGCAAATTGAAGGCGAACGGGTCGCCTCGTTCGCGGAGAAACCGCAGGTCACGGAAGGCTTTATCAACGGTGGCTTCTTTGTCTTCGAGGCTGAGTTTGTGGAAAAATACCTTGATGACAGGGAAGAGTTGACGCTGGAGAGCGAGCCTTTGCAACGCCTCGCGGCGGACGGCGAGTTGATGGTTTGGCCGCACGAAGGATTTTGGCAGCCGATGGACACCTACCGCGAGTGGAAAATTTTGGAAGACCTCTGGCAAACAGGCCGCGCGCCCTGGAAGTTATGGGAATAGAAAATACAAAATTCTGGCAAGACCGAACGGTGTTCGTCACCGGCAGCACAGGGCTTCTGGGAAGCTGGCTCACGCGCGCCCTCGTCGAGCGCGGAGCTTTCGTCGTGAGCCTCGTGCGCGATTGGATTCCCGAAAGCGAGCTGATAAATTCGGGCACGATTGGTCGCGTCAACATCGTGCGCGGCGACATCACACAGCAGGAGACTCTGGAACGCGCCCTCGGAGAATATGAGATTGAGACTGTTTTTCATCTTGCCGCGCAGACCATCGTCGGCATCGCAAATCGAAATCCGGTCAGCACTTTTGAATCGAACATACGCGGCACTTGGTCACTGCTCGAAGCCTGTCGCCGCACGTCGATGGTGAAGCAGATCGTCGTCGCCTCTTCCGACAAAGCTTACGGGATACACGAGAAGCTGCCGTACTCGGAAGACGCGCCGCTCCAAGGCCGTCATCCATACGATGTCAGCAAATCCTGCGCAGACCTGCTGGCGCAGAGCTACGCGGAGACATACAAGCTGCCCGTCTGCGTCACGCGTTGCGGCAACCTGTACGGCGGCGGAGATTTGAACTGGAACAGGCTCGTGCCCGGCACGATTCGCTCAGCCCTGCGCGGCGAGCGTCCCGTGATTCGCAGCGACGGAAGTTACATACGAGATTATTTTTACGTCGAGGACGGCGCGCTCGCTTACCTCCAGTTGGCCGAACGAATGGCCGCGCGGCCTGAGCTGGCGGGCGAGGCTTTCAATTTCAGCAATGAGATTCAGGTGACAGTGCTTGAGCTGGCGAATCGGATTTTAGAGTTGGCTGATGCGGGCGTGCTCGAACTGGACGTGCGCAATGAAGCGCGGCACGAGATTCCGCATCAATACCTGGACGCGACGAAGGCGCGCGAGATGCTTGAGTGGCAACCCGCTTACAGTTTGCATGACGGCCTCGCGCGAACGATTGAATGGTACAGAGAATTTTTACAGGGCAAGGATGAAAGACGTGGCGCACGCGTCCTCGTTTAAGAAAATTCTGGTGACGGGAGGCGCGGGCTTTATCGGTCAGCACTTGCTCGCCGGGCTGGTCGCCGCAGGCCATCAACCGACCGCTCTCACGCGGAGCGTGAGCAAGGTTGAAAATTTGTCTTCCGTTTTGAGAGAGCGTGTTCGCTGGCACGAGCTTGATCTGTTAAATCAAGAAGCTGTGCGCGAGCTTGTGAAGGCCGAGCGTCCTTCGCTGCTCTTTCATCTTGCGGGCACGAGAGGCAAGGGAGCTGGCGAAGAAGCGCAGACCGCTTGTCAGAAGTTGAATGTTGAAGCGACGGCGACGCTGCTTGAGAGCGCGAAGGCTTCGGGCGTCGAGCGTGTGATTATCGTCGGCTCTGCGGAGGAATACGGCAGGCAGGCGGGGCAACTCAAAGAGAGTTTGCCGATGACGCCGGTTTCGGCTTACGGGATTTCCAAAGCCGTTGCGACGCGCCTTGCGCGTGAGATGTTTGAAGCTGAAAACTTTCCGGTCGTGATCCTGCGACCGTTCACGGTTTACGGCCCCTCGCAGCCGCGCTATATGTTCGTGGCGGCGGCGATTGGATGCGCCGTCGGCGGCCAGCCTTTTCGGATGACAGAAGGCGTGCAGAGGCGCGATCTGGTTTACGTGGATGATGCCGTGCGCGCACTGATGCTTGCGGCGAGCGTGCCGCAGCTTGAGGGTCGGAGTATCAATATCGGGAGCGGTCGCGCGGAGACCTTGTTGGATATTGCGCGGCTGATTTGGCGGCTGAGCGAAAGTCGCGCGCCTCTGCTCGTCGGAGAGAGAGTTGCGACGCCTGATGAGACGCACGACACCTGGGCTGACATCACGCTCGCGCGAGAGCTATTGAATTGGGAGCCGCGCGTGAGTCTCGAAGACGGCCTGCGCGCGACGATTGAGTGGGCGCGTCGGCAGCAGGAGATATTTACCACAGAGGGCACAGAGGAACACAGAGGACATTCTGCATAAATGACTTTGGGAGCTTTAATAGATAGGCAGCAGAAGGAGTTGAGAAATTGGCTGTTAGCGAAAGAGAAGTTAAATCGAATTTTGAAGAGCTGATTGAGGGACTGGATATTAAGCTCTTTGAAAAGATTTCGAGCCAGACGACGGAGAGGGACAAACGCTCGCTGCTCGCGTGCCAGTTGGCCGTGCGGACGCTGAGGCCGAATTACACTTATCTCGAAATCGGCTCGTACCTCGGCGGCAGCCTTCAGCCTTTTCTGTTGGATGAGCAGTGCCAGCGCATCTACTCGATTGACAAGCGTCCGCCGGTGCAGCCGGACGAGCGCGGCATCAATTACGAGTATCTCAATAATTCGACGCAGAGAATGCTCGATAACTTGAAAGCGATTTCCGAAGCCGGGCTTTCAAAAATCATCACCATAGACGAAGACGCGCGCAACATTGACGCGGGCGCGATAGAGCATCAGCCGCAGATGTGCTTTATTGATGGAGAGCACACGGACGAAGCGGCCTTCACGGACTTTCTCTTTTGTCTGAAAGTTTTGGAGCAGGACGGGCTGCTCGTCTTTCATGACGCGCCGGTGGTTTACAACGGGCTGGCGCGCATCGTCGCTTATCTCGAAGAGCGCGGGATTCGTTTTCGCGCTTACAATTTGCCGGACACGGTTTTCGTCGTCGAGGTGGGCGAGTTTCCGATTCATCAGTCCGCGCCGGTACAGGAGATGCTGCTTAACAATCACGTCGGCTATCTGATGTCGCTTCAGTGCAACGATCATTACCGGCGATTTGCCAATCGTCCGCTTTTCAAATGGCTGCGACATCTGAAACTCAAAGCGACGAAGGCTCATGTCAGCCAGTAAATTTCGGCAAGGCTGAGTTTTTCTTACAGCCCATAAGCTGGTATAGTTCTCAGCCGTCACAGGTTACGTCTCCCCGGACTGTTGGCTTGTGCCGTCCGATTCCGTAGTTGTTATGTATCAACCGAAGTCACTATATTTATCGCCGACGCCGAGGCGTCTGAATTTCTTAGTGCCGATTGGCATTCTGTTCGCGCTGGCCTTCATCGCCTTCTGGTTGATGCTGCTCTTCGGCAACGGGTTCTCGAATCCGTTTACGGAGCTGTACCTGTTGCCGTGGATCGCATTCGCGGGCGTCGTCATCCTCGCGCCCGCCGTCTATCTGGCGATTCGTAAACGCTTCGATCTTTTTCATCCGCTCATCTTCGCCGCGTGGTCATATTTTTTCCCGGCCTTCGTCCTCGGCGGGCTGCTGCTCGCAAGCGGTTTATCACAGCCTTATTACCTGACCTTCATTCCTGATCTGGAATACTACCTGCCGCTCACGCTCGTTTACGTCGCGCTCGGCTTCGCTGGATTGACGCTCGGCTTCTCGCTGCCCCTCGGCAAGCGTGCGGGAGAATGGCTGTCGCATAAGCTGCCCGTCTGGGATTGGAAGCCGAACGACATACTGCTGCCGGGCGTGCTGCTCTTGTGCATCGGCGTCGTCTTGAGCACTTCGGCGTTCACGGCGGGCATCACAGGTTATCAACGCGGGTCGTTGCTTGATACCTTTGACGCGACGCTCACCTTCTTCACCTACTTCGTGCCGGTGAGCAGCTTCGTGCTGTGGTACGCCATCTTTAAAGCCGAGCGGCGGACGATTCATTTCAAGCTCGTCGCCTGCCTGCTCATCGCCCTGATTCCTTATTCGACTCTGCTCTCAGGCTCGCGCGGCGGCTTGATTCATAACCTGTTGCCGATTGCGGTGGCCTTCTGGCTCTCAGGCCGACGCATCAAGCTGCATCACGGACTCATCCTCGGAACTGTGTTGACGGGCGCGGTGCTGTTGGGAATTATTTACGGCACGACCTTCCGCATTGTGAAGGGTGGGGAAGAGGAGGTGGATGTTGACACGTATCTGGACAACTCTTCCAAAGCTCTACAGATCATGGGTGATCGCGGCGTCAAAGATAATATGGTGTTCGCGCTCGACACGCTCTCGCAGCGTATTGAGACGACCAGCTCGTTAGCGGTCGTCGTGGCGAATTACGAACAGCTCGAACCTTACGCGGGCGATTACGGGCTGGCGGGAAATATCTGGACGTACACCTGGACGGCTTTTATTCCGCGCTTCGTCTGGCCTGACAAGCCGATCATCTCGGACGCCAGAGCCTACAGCGCGCTCTATTTCGATTACGGGGACAATTCATTTGCGATCACGCCCATCGGCGACCTGTTGAGAAACTTCGGCCCCATCGGCGTGCCCATCGGGATGGCGATCTTAGGCTTCGTCCTGCGCATGATTTATGCCTCGCTGGTCGAAGGACAGGTGAAATCCGTCTGGCGTTCGTCGGCTTATTATCTCTTGTTGATTAAAATTTCTTATGAAGGATTTTTCGGCACGATTCTGCCGGATTTGATTCGCATGGCTGTGGTCTTGCTGCTGGCCGGACTGATTATCAATCTCATGATTCGCAAAAGAAGCTTTGCCTGATGAGCGTCGTCGTTTTTACCAACGGGTGCTTTGACCTGATTCATCCCGGCCACGTAGATTTCCTCGAACGCGCCAGAGCGTTCGGTGACCGGCTGATTGTCGGCCTCAATAGCGATGAATCCGTGACCGCGATTAAAGGAGCGGGGCGGCCTCTGCTTTCCGCCGACGCCCGCGCGGCTGTGCTTCGCGGACTGCGCGCGGTTGACGAGGTGATAGTTTTTCCAGAGCCGACGCCCGCGCGCCTGATCGAACAGCTCAAGCCGGATGTTTTGGTCAAAGGCGGCGACTGGCCTGTCGAGCAGATCGTCGGAGCGGACTCGGTCATCAAACGCGGCGGGCAGGTTTATTCGCTTCCTCTGCTGCCTTCATACTCGACCTCGAACATCGTCGATCAAATCCAGCATTTGAACGGGCACGGGAAAGCGACTGCCAGAGCCGTTTCGCACGAGACGCGCGATGAGGTTGAAGCATCCTTGCTTGAGCATCAACAGGTCATCTCTGAACTGCTGTCGAGCGGCATGCCTGCCATCCATCGTTGCGCGCGTGAGATTACGGAAGCTCTCAAGCGTGGAAAGAAAATTCTCATCTGCGGCAACGGCGGGAGCGCGGCTGACGCGCAACACATCGCGGCTGAGTTCGTCGGCAGATTCGAGCGCGAGCGGCGCGCGTGGCCTGCGATTGCTCTGACGACAGACACTTCGGCTCTGACCGCTTTGAGCAATGATTACGGCTACGAAGGCGTCTTTGCCCGTCAGGTCGAGGCTCTGGCACAGGCGGGCGATGTCGTCATCGGCATCAGCACGAGCGGCAATTCTCCGAACGTGATCGCCGCGATTATGGCTGCGCGAAAGATCGGCTGCCGCACCATCGGCCTCACCGGCGCGAAGGGAACAAGATTGT
Source organism: Pyrinomonadaceae bacterium (assembly GCA_036403295.1). GTDB lineage: Bacteria > Acidobacteriota > Blastocatellia > Pyrinomonadales > Pyrinomonadaceae > JACMLC01. Next base: position 72,490 of record DASWRG010000030.1, on the reverse strand, counting down.
CTCCCTTGTGCGACGCCGCCGTGCTCGCGCCCTCCGCGCGCACGGCGCGGATACAGGAAGCGCACATCACCATCGGCCATATCTGGTGCGAGCTGGCGGACAAGTGGCTTGATGAATAATTAACTTGAGTCTACAAGTTATCGAAGTAAATCGAACCGCAGAGATGCAGAGACGCAGAGACATGAGAGGTTCAGAAAATAAAAGCAGTTCGAGTATTCCTTCGAGCCATGTGTTCTCTCTGCGTCTCTGTGTCTCTGCGGTGAAAAGATAATTGCCAACTTGAGTTAAGCAGAAGTTAAAGATTAAAAATATTTCAGGAACTCGCTCAATGGATTCGCAGCACGAATTTAAGCACGTCTCGAATGATTTACTCGAAATCATTGATTCGTTTCATCGCGTCGTCGTCCTCGTCGTCGGCGATGTGATGCTTGATCGTTACTGGTGGGGCAGCGTTCACAGAATTTCGCCGGAAGCCCCCGTGCCCGTCGTGCGGCTCGAACACAGCACGCTCGCGGCTGGCGGCGCGGCCAACGTCGCGGCCAACATCGCCGGACTCTCCGCGCGTCCCTTGCTCGTCGGCCTCATCGGAGAGGACGAGGGCGGGCGCGAGTTGCCCGGCGTGCTCGGCAAAGCCGGAGTCTCGCCCGCACACCTGTGGCGGCTTGAGGGACGCGCGACGACGCTCAAGACGAGAATCGTGGCTCATAACCAGCACGTCGTGCGGATAGATCATGAGCACGCGACGCCGATTACCGAAATTGAGTCGGAACAAATCGGCGCGAAGATTATCGAGCTGATGCCGTCCGCGCATGTCGTCGTGCTCTCGGATTACGCCAAAGGCTTGCTCGGCAATTCACTCTTGCGAGCGGTCATCGCGGAGGCGCGTCGCTTGCAGATGCCCGTGCTGGTTGACCCGAAGGGGAGAGATTACGGGCGATACGCGGGCGCGACGATGCTCACGCCGAATCGCTTTGAGGCCGCGCATGTGTGCGGCATGGACGCGAGCGATCAAGCCGCGACCGAAGCCATCGGCGCGCAACTGCTCTCGCAGTTGGAGGTGAATGCTTTTCTTATCACACAGGGCGAAGACGGCATGACGCTCTTTCGTCGTGATGAAGAGCCGCTGCATCTGTCCGCGCTGGCGCGTGATGTTTACGATGTGACGGGCGCGGGCGACACAGTCATCTCGACTTTGAGTCTCGCGCTCGGAGCGGGCGCAGACCTGGCGGCGGCGGCGCGGCTCGCCAACATGGCGGCACGGCTGGCGGTTGAACAGGTCGGGACGACCATCATCACGCTTGAGATGTTGCGCCGCGCCATCGAAGAATCACTTGCGACTTTAAGCATCGAACAGAAGGGCGAAGACCAGACTGAGCGCGAAACCGTCAGTGTGCCGTCAGAAGTAACTCATGCCTGAATCAGTTGTTCACGGATCACCCCAACCTCAAGACGAGCGGGCGACGAAGGCTGTGGAAGCTGCGGACGCGTTTGCCCGCCGCATACTCGTTTATCGCATCGGCTCAATCGGGGACACGATTATCGCGCTGCCCGCCGTGCATGCTATCCGTCAACACTTCCCGAATGCGTACATGGCTTTTTTGGGCAACTCGCATGAGAAAGGGCATGTGCTGGCACAGGGCGTGTTGCCGTCCGACGGACTCTTGGACGAATGGCTGACGTATCCGACTGGGCTGGGACGCACGCGGCTCTCCGTGGCGATCATGCGGCTCTTCTTTTACTTGCGCCGCAGTAAGTTCGACACGCTCGTTTATTTAGCCCCGCGCGCGCGCACTCCGATGAGCGTCCGGCGCGACCTGAGCTTTTTTTACGGCGCGGGCATACGCCATTTCATAGGGCATCCGGGGCGAGAACTCATGCCCGTCAAAATCGCGGGCGAGCCGCAGCAGATGGTTTTGCATGAAGCGGATCATCTGCTTCATTGCTTAAAGGCGAGCGGGATTCCAGTGCCTCCCGACGGGCAGGGCAATATGGACTTGCGCATCACCGCCGGGGAAAGAGCGCAGGCGCGTGAGTGGTTGCTCGAACATTGCGGCGAAGGCGTGGCGAAGAACAGGCTCATCGGATTCGGAGTGGGAAGCAACTGGCAATCCAAGGTGTGGCCGGAAGAAAAATACGCTGAGCTTGGCGAGCGTTTGATAAAAGAGCTTGACGTGTATCCGCTTCTCATCGGCGGCCCGCACGACGTTGCGAGCCACGAGCGATTGATTGCGCGTTGGGGACGCGGCGCGAACGCGGCTGGCAAGCTGCAAGTCAGGCAGGCGGCGGCGGCCTTGAGCACGTGTCGCTTTTATGTCGGCAATGATACGGGGACGGGGCATCTGGCTGCGGCTGTCGGAACGCCGTGCGTCGGCGTTTATTCGGCGGTGGACTGGCCGGGTCGCTGGGACCCTTACGGCGAAGGGCACATAATCTTGCGGAGCGATGTTCCTTGCTCTGCCTGCGGACTCAGAGTTTGTGATAAAGATTTAATTTGTCTGAAGCGGATTGAGGTTGACGACGTGTTCGATGCCTGTCGTCGCTTGATGATGGACGCGCCGGGCGAGTTGAAGCAGGTTGAGTTAAGCGCGTCGCGTGAAATATAAGAATTAGCCACAGAGGACACAGAGTTCACACAGGAAAAATAGATAGAACTTTTAATCGCTTGTCTCTTATCTCTGTGTGCTCTGTGTCCTCTGTGGCCAAAATGAAATCTTATGCTTGAGAATCAGATTTCCGAACAAGAAACTGCTATCGGCAATCCTCGGAAAGAGGAACGCTCGCTCGTCATGGATGCGTTCAAAGAGGCGTGCAAGAATTTTGCGATGGGCATTCCCCAGTTTCGCGCGTGGCGTTTGCAAAAACCGCGCACGCACAGTATTCATCTCGCTCCCGAAGAGTTGGTGACGCGGCTTGAGAATTATGCTTTCTTTACTCTGCGAAACCTGCGCGGCATCGCCGGGAGCGTGGAGCATCTCAACATCATCGAAATCGGGCCGGGAGATCATCTGACCTCAGGACTTTCGCTCCTCGCCGCCGGAGCTGCCTCCTACACAGTCATCGAACGCTTTGTCGGCGACTTCTCGTCCGTCGAAGCGAAAGAGCGTTATCGTGAGATAGAAAAAGCCTGGCCTGACTTTTTTCCCGAAACGCCGTGGCCTGATTATTTGAGGGCTGAAAATTTTCCCGAAGCATATAACGAGCGCGTCAAAATCTGGCCGATTCCGATTGAGGAAGCCGAAGCGACGGCAGACCGGCAGTATGACGTGGTCTGCTCATTTCAGGTCGGTGAGCACGTCAGCGATATAGAATCTTTCGCGCAGATGAATGCCAGGCTGCTTGCGCAGGGCGGAGTCGCCGTGCATCGCGTTGATTTTGGGCCGCACGGTTGCTGGTCACAGTATCGTGACCCTTTGACCTTCCTGCGTTTCCCCGATTGGCTCTGGTCAATGATGGGTTCAAATCGCGGCACGCCGAACCGCCGTCGTTATCATGAATTCTGCGCGGCATGGGAACGCGCGGGCTTGAAAGTCGAAGTCATGGGGCTTGAGCAGTGGCCTGAAACAGTGGTCAAGCAAGCGCGGCTCGCCAAAAGATTTCAAGGCATGCCGCTTGATTCGCTCGTCATCGGGACGGCTATTTTCATTTGTCGTAAAGAATAATCCTTTGCGTGCTTTGCGTTAAAAATTAACTTAACCGCAAAGAGCGCAAAGGTTGAGAGCTTTTCTCAAGAGTGATTGATGAACGGAATTTTAATCTTCAGTGATTATTATCTGCCCGGTTATAAGAGCGGCGGCGCGATGCGTACCGTCGTCAATATGGTCGAGCGTTTGGGCGACCATTACGATTTCCATATCCTCACGCGCGGCTTCGACATCGGGGAAAAAGATTATTATCCGGAAATCAAAATCAACGATTGGAATCAAATCGGCAAGTCAAAGATTTTTCATGCCGGGCATGGCCAACTGAACTTCGCCACGATTCGCCGCGTGATCAAAGAGGTCGAGCCGGATGCGATTTATCTGACGAGCTTTTTTTTTCCTCTCGGCATCAAGTTTCTGACTTTGCGTCGTCTGGGGATGACGCCCGATGTGCCAGTCATTCTCGCGCCCGAAGGCGAATTTTCTCCCGGAGCTTTGCGGCTCAAAGCGACGAAGAAAAAAATCTTTCGCACGCTGGCTTTCCCCGGCAGGCTCTACAGAGATTTGATCTGGAAAGCCGCGTCCGAGCCTGAGCAAGAGGACATCAAACGCGTGGCGGGAGCGGGCTGCGAGATTTTCGTCGCGCCGAACATGCCGCCGCGCGTGATTCTCGAAGACTATTCTTTCGCGCAAAAGCCCGAAAAAAAATCGGGCGCGGCTCGCCTCGTCTTTCTCTCCCGCGTCATGCATAAGAAGAACGTGCGTCACACGCTGGAAATTCTTCCGGGCATCGAAGGCGAAATCGAGTTTGATATTTACGGGCCGCTTGAGGACGCGGCGTATTGGGCTGAGTGTCAGCGATTAATCGCCAAGCTGCCGGACAACATCAAGGTCACACATCGCGGCTCGATTCCGTATGAGCAGGTGGCCGAAACGATGACCGGCTATCACTATTTCGTGTTGCCGACGCTCGGAGAAAATTTCGGCCATGTGATGCCCGAAGCTTTCTCTGCGGGCTGCCCCGTCCTGATTAGCGACCAGACGCCGTGGCGCAATCTTGAAGAGAAAAATATCGGATGGGACTTGCCGCTTGAGCGGACTGACCTCTGGCGCGAGGCATTGCAGAAATGCGTGGCGATGAGCGGCGAGGAGTACGAGCAGCAATCGCAGGCGGCGCGGCAGTACGCGATTGACTGGCTCGCCGCGCCCGAAATAGTCGCAGCCAACGCGCGCGTTCTCGATAGAGCTTTGATGCAAGGGCAAGCCGCTATCTCTTCGGCGGCATAAAACCAGAAAAGAATTGCGAGGCTTTGAAAGTGCGTGTTTTGATTCTCGGCGGCGGCGGGATGTTAGGCCACAAGCTGGGACAGGTTTACAGGAAACGGGTTGAGACGTGGGTCACGCTGCGTTCGAGCTTTCGTGATTACGAGAGGTTCGGGCTGTTCGACCGCAAGCGCGTGATTGAGGGCGTGGACGTTTTCGATTTTGATACTGTGACTCACGCTTTCGCCGTCGCGCGGCCTGAGGTGGTCATCAACGCCGTCGGAGTCATCAAGCAGTTGCCGACGGCCAAAGACCCGATTGTCGCTCTGACTATCAACTCGCTCTTTCCGCACAAGCTGGCAGAGCTTTGCCGCGCGTCGAATGCGCGCTTGATAACGCTCAGCACGGATTGCGTTTTCAACGGGCGGCGCGGGATGTACACGGAAAGTGATGTCGCGGACGCGGAAGATTTGTATGGCCGGACGAAATTCCTGGGCGAGGCGACGGGCGAGAATTGCTTGACGCTTCGCACTTCGATTATCGGGCGCGAGCTTGAAAGCTCTCACAGTCTGGTCGAATGGTTTTTGAGTAATCGCGGCGGAAAAGTCAAAGGATTTACGAACGCGATTTACAGTGGCTTTCCGACGATTGTGATGGCTGAGATCATCGCCGATTTGATTGAGCGGCAGCCGAATCTGTCCGGCCTCTATCATGTTTCGAGCGAGCCGATTAATAAGTTCGATTTGCTCAAACTGATGCGCGACGCTTATCGTGTTGAGATTGAGATTGAAGCTGACGCGGAATTTCGGATTGATCGCAGCCTCGATTCAAAACGCTTTCGTGAGGCGACGGGTTTCGCGCCTCTCTCATGGCCGTTGATGATAAAACGCATGGCGGACGACCCGACGCCATACGATGAATGGAGAAGAACGAGTGCTTCTTGAAGGCAAACGAATACTGGTCACGGGCGGGACAGGCTCGCTCGGACAAAAGCTTGTGCGTCGTCTGCTCGCGGGCGAGATGGGACGCCCCGCGAAGATCACAGTCTTTTCGCGCGACGAGGCCAAGCAGCATTACATGCGGCTCGAATTCCTGCACCGCAAAGCCGCGACCGACGATATTATTTATCAGGAGTCGCAAGACCTGCTCAATTTTCGCATCGGCGACGTGCGCAATCCTTCCTCGCTCTTGCAAGCCATGCGTGACACCGATGTGGTCTTTCATGCCGCCGCCTTGAAACAAGTTCCGACCTGCGAATATTTTCCTTATGAGGCAGTGCAGACGAATATCTTGGGGCCGCAGAATCTCGTGCGCGCTTTGAGAGAGAACGACACGCCGGTCGAACTGGTGGTCGGCATCTCGACCGACAAAGCTTGTAAGCCGATCAATGTGATGGGCATGACTAAAGCTTTGCAGGAGCGGATTCTGCTCGAAGCGAATATTGATTGCGAGGGGACGCGTTTTCTCTGCGTGCGTTACGGCAACGTCATCGCTTCGCGCGGCTCAATCGTCCCGCTCTTCGTCGAACAGATACGCACGGGCGGCCCCGTCACAGTCACTCTGCCCGAGATGACGCGTTTTCTTTTAAGCTTGGATCGCGCCGTTGATACGGTCTTCGCGGCGGTTCGCGGCGGAGGGCGCGGCGAAACTTATGTCCCGCAAGTTCCGGCGGCAAACGTCGTGGACATCGCTCGCGCGCTGATGGAAGAGAAGCAGGTCGAGATTACTTTTACGGGCATTCGTCCCGGCGAAAAAGTGCATGAGATTATGGTTTCCGAAGAGGAATGTTTTCGCACGATAGAGCGCGATGGCTATTACGTCATTCTTCCGGTGCTGCCTGAACTGCGACGCGGGCTTGAGTTCACGCCCGCGCTGACCGGCGAGTATTCTTCGATGCACAACAACTTGGCCGTGCCCGAGTTGCGTGAGCTTTTGGCGGGAGCGAGGAGCGAGATTGCCTCTTTCAAATGACAAATCGCTGAAGGTGATGACGATCTTCGGGACGCGCCCGGAGATAATTCGTTTGAGCCTCGTGATGAGATTGCTCGACCAGCATGCAGAGCATCTGACCGTGCATACGGGGCAGAATTATCACGAGAGCCTGAGCGATATTTTCCTGCGCGACCTTCAAGTGCGAACGCCTGACTTTCATCTGGGGATGCGCTCGAACAGTTTCGGCGAACAGGCCGGACAGATTCTTTCGGGCGTGGACAAGCTGCTTGAGAGCGAACGGCCTGATCGTGTCTTAATCTTGGGCGACACCAACAGCGCGCTCTCTTCCATCGTCGCCGCGCGCCGCCGCATTAAGGTCTTTCACATGGAGGCGGGCAATCGTTGCTTCGACGACCGCGTGCCCGAAGAGATTAATCGCCGCATCGTGGATCATTCGAGCACGATTCTGATGCCGTACACGGAACGCAGCAAAGAGAATTTGGTGCGCGAGGGAATCGAGCGCGACAGAATTTACGTGACGGGCAATCCGATTAAAGAAGTGCTCTCGACCTTCGCGCCGCAGATTGAGGCGAGCGATGTGATGTCGCGCCTGAAAGTTAATGCGAGAGAATACCTGCTCGTCACGATGCATCGTTCCGAGAATGTGGATGATGCTGAGCGACTGGCTCAACTCTTGGGCGCGCTCTCTGTCATCGCGGACAAATACAAGCATCCGCTTCTCATCAGCGTGCACCCGCGCACGGCGAGCAAGCTTTCGGATTTTAATCTGCATCCGTCTTCGGAACGCGTCGTGCTGCTTGAGCCTCTGGGCTTCTTCGATTTCGTCAAGCTTGAGCGAAACGCGCTCGCGGTTCTCTCCGACAGCGGCACGGTGCAGGAGGAATGTGCCATCTTCGGCATCCCGAACGTGACGATCCGCGATGTCACGGAGAGGCCGGAGACGATTGAGTGCGGCAGCAACATCTTGTCCGGCGCGCGGCTCGAAGACATTGTGCGCGCAGTCGAAATCGCCCTCTCACTGCCGCCGAACTGGACGCCGCCGCCCGAATATCTGGCCGAGAATGTCGCCAGCACGGTCGTCAAAATCGTGCTCGGATATACAAGCCTGCGACAGCATGGCAAGGCAAATTAGAATAAGAAGATTCAAAAATCTGATGATGTCGCCAACGGCGACCGACATTATAGCGGAGGGTGAAACCCTCCGAGCTTGAGCAGACACGAATGCGACGCTGAAAGTGTTGCACCTCAATGTTCGTCACCTACGGCGACACGTTGATTTGGTTGGCCTCAGGCGTAGCGATGCTCGCTACGCTATAATGTTCGTCATCTTCGATGACAAGACATGGATTCTATTTAAAATTAACTTTTAAGTTGTGAACGCTTTGATGCCGCAAAGAATCTGGCTTGTCTCGGAGCTTTATTATCCGGAAGAGACTTCGACGGGCTATTACATTACGAAGATCGCGGAGGGACTCGCGGACAGCTTCGAGGTACACGTCCTCTGCGGGCAGCCGACCTATTCGGCGCGCGGCCTGCGCGCCCCGCGTCAAGAGTTGCACAAAGGCGTTCACATCGAACGCTGCGCCGGGACGACGCTCGATAAAAACGTGCTCTTCTTTCGGCTCGTCAATATCATCACGCTCAGCCTGTCAATCTTCTTCCGCGCCATCTTCCAGTTCAAACGCGGCGATCAAGTGATGGTCGTGACGACGCCGCCGTCGCTGCCTTTTATCGTCGCCGCAGCCTCGCGCCTGCGCGGCGCAAAATATTTATTGCTGATTCACGATAACTATCCTGAGATTCTGATTGCGGCGCAAAAGGTCAGAGCCGATGCCGCGCTCGTGCGCGTGATGAACTGGATGAACCGGCGACTCTACAAGGGCGCGTCGCGGATTATCGTCGTCGGGCGCGACATGAAAAAGCTGGTCACAGCCAAGCTGAACGGCGATGCCGCGCGCATTGTGACGATCCCGAACTGGGCTGAGCTTGAGAGAGTTGACCCAGCCCCGCGCGCTGCGAACGCACTGCTCACAGAACTCGGCCTGAGCGATAAATTCGTCCTGCTTTATGCGGGCAACATGGGTTATCCGAACGATCTCGAAAGCATCGTGTGGTGCGCCGAAAAACTTTTGGACAAAGAGAAGTTTCATTTTCTCTTTATCGGCTCAGGCGTGAAAAAGCGTTGGCTCGAAGGAGTGATAAAAAAAAACGGCTTGAGCAACATTACTGTTCTGCCGCCGCGCCCGCGTGATGACCAGACCAATTTTCTCAACGCCTGTGACATCGCCGTCATCTCTTTTGTGGATAAGATGCTGGGCGTATCGATGCCGAGCCGGACTTATAACACTCTCGCCGCAGGCAAGCCGATGATCGGAATCGCCGATCCGAATTCGGAGCTGGCGACGGTCATTGAAGAAGAAAAGGTCGGATGGGTCGTGCCTCCCGCGGAAGCCGATAAGCTGCTGGCAGCGATTCTCGCGGCAGAGTCGCAGCCGCAACTTCTCGGAGAGATGGGAACACGCGCTCGCGCGGCTGCCGAGAAAAAATATTCGCTCGACAAAGCTGTCGCGGATTACCGAGCGGTCTTCGACACAAGAGACGGTCGTTGATGTTTGATGAAGAGCGTGGAGAAGCGCAAACAAAACTCGGCGTGCTGGTGACCGGAGCGAACGGCTTCGTCGGCTCGGCCATCGCGCGGCTCTGCCAGCAACAGGGAATGAACGTCAGCATGACCGGGCGCACGAACGTTAATGCGGAAAATCTGCCAGATTATTTTACTGCCGACGTGACTGTGCCTGACAGCCTGGCGTCCGCGATGAAGGACGTTGATGCGGTCGTGCATGCCGCCGGACTTGCTCATCAATTCGACAAAGGCCGCGCAGACGCGTCGCGTTTCATGTCAATCAACGCGAGCGGCACAGAGCTTGTCGCGCACACTGCGAGAGAGGCGGGCGTTCGTCATTTCGTTTTAATCAGCTCAGTCTCGGTTTACGGCGCGCACGAAGAGGCTGTCTGCGATGAGGAGTCGCCTTGTCATCCGCAGGACGCTTACGCGCAAAGCAAGTATGAAGCCGAGCGGCGCGCGATAAAGATTTTTCAAGAGACGAATGCCTGTTTGACTATCTTGAGATTGGCGACTGTCTACGGCGAGGGCGACCGGGGCAACATCCTGCGTCTGATAAGGACGATTGATCGCGGACGCTTTATCTGGATTGGCCGGGGCGAAAATCGCAAGAGCCTGATTCATTGCGAAGACGCGGCGCGCGCCTGCGCGGCAGTCCTGCTATCGCCGTGCGAGGGGATTCGCGTCTATAATGTTTCCGCTCCTGCTCAGAAGATGCGCGAGATTGTCGCTGGCATTGCCGCTGCGCTCGGACAACGCGCGCCCGGCCTGCACCTGCCGCCGCGCGCAGCATTGGCCGCAGCCTCTTGGTTGAAAAGCATCTCGCTCGGTCACGCTAAATTTTCCGGCATCAAAGCGACCATCGAAAAATGGCTCACGGATGATGTCTATGACGCGCGAAAATTTGAAGAGCGTTTTGATTTTAAAGCGCAAGTGAGTCTCAAAGAAGGCATCGAAAGAGAAGTAGCCTGGTATCGCCAGAGTCAGTACCGGATGAAACAGTAGGGGCAGGGCTTGTCCCTGCCCGCCGCGCGAAGGCGCGAATCAATTTACTTTGATATTCAAGCTTGAATGATTGCGAAACTTGCGGATCATCCTCGCGGACGATGCGGACGGAGACTAGCCCTGCCACTACAAATGTTCGCGCTATACATTCAAACGAAGGGACGATTGCATGAGGAAGAGTTTTGAGAAAGTGGCAATTATTTTATTGCTGTCAGTCTGTGTGAATTCTCCCGGCGCGGCGCAGCAGAGCGGGCGCGCTCTGCCAATGCGTAATCCAACGGCTCTCCTTCCGTCATCGCTCATTCCGTCGCCTCTGATTCCGCAGCAGCAGCAGAGCGCGGCCAGCCGGCAGGAGTTAAGCGAGAGCGACGGCATCAGCGTCAAAAGATTCGGGGCGCGCGGCGACGGCAAGAGCGATGACACGGCTGCGATTCGCGCGGCGGTGCAGGCGATTGGGAGCGCGGGCGGAGGCCGTCTCTTCTTTCCGAACGGAGTCTATCCTGTGAGCAGTCCGATTGATCTCCCCACAGGCATCACGATTGAAGGCGCGAACGCGACTTATAACGGCAGTTGCCAGATACGTCTCACAGTTCCGAATCAGAAGCTTTTCACCATCGGCGAGAATCGCAGGCGCATCACGATTCATAACATAGAACTCAAAGCCGCGCCCGCGTCAGTTACGCCTTACAAGCTGATGGCGAAAACCATTGCGATTGACGCGCGCGGCGCGGCTCCCAACAGCAGCTTTGAGATTGAGTTTAGAAATCTGACCATCACAGGCTTTGATCGCGGCATCAACGCGGAAGACTCGCAAGGGGCGCGGGCGTGGCAGTTTGATAACGTCTTGATAGAGCATTGCACGTTCGCTGAAAATAATTACGGCATCTATGTTGACACGCAGAACGCGTCCTACTGGAAAATTCACAACTGCTGGTTCGTCGCCATGCCGGGCGGATATTGCATCTACTTGCAAAGCTCAGGCTTCTTCACGATTGATACGACGACGGGCGGCGGGCCGCCGCAGGCGCGAGTTCGCGGCGTGCCGTTCGCCAAAACTTTTATTTACATCGGCGGCTCGCACGGCACGATCACAGTCATCAACTCGCAGTGCGAAGAGCTGGACAATTTCATGGAGGTCACTTCGCCGCCGAATTATTCTTATCCGATTACTGTCATCAACTCGATTGTCGGTTTGCCGGTGCTGCTGCGCGCCAACTGCGTCTATGTGAGCATCGGAAACTTTTACGGCGCGGGCGTGGTGCAGGCCGTGGAGAAGGGAACTGATGTCTTGATTCACAGCTTCGGCGACGTGGCCGAGATGCCCGTCAATTCCGGCAGGACGCCGAAGGGCGCGACTCCGTTCAAGCTGCAATACAACAGCCGCGTCTCGTTCAACTCAAACATTTACGGCGTCGAGATTGGCAACGACGCGACCTTCTCCAAACGCGTCGGCATCGGCATCGCTCCGACGGCGGACGCGCTGCTCAACTTAGCCACGCCGAATGACAACGATGTGCAGCTTCGTCTCGGCAGCACGCAAGGGTTCTATTACGACCTCTTTCGTGATACGACGGGCTATCTCAATTTTCGCGGCAACCAGCGCGGCTACATAGGCTTTCGTTTCAACGGCGACCTCGTGCCTTTGGAAAACCGGACTGGAAATTTGGGGACGGATGAACAACGCTGGAACAGCTTGCATGCCATCAAGGTCGTGAGCGGCGACGCCGTGCTCTCGGACAAAGAGACGGGCGAAGAGCTGTATCGCATCCGCGAGGACAAGAACAATATCTACTTTGACGACATCCGCACGGGCAAGCAGTTGATGCGGCTCGACCGCGAAGGCAATCTGCATGTGAGCGGGAAAGTGATTGAGAACTCGCGGTAAATTAACTCAAGTTGCCGATTATATTTTCACCGCAGAGACGTAGAGTTATGAAGAATGCAAATGAATCGAAGCAGTTCAGATGTTTTATCTATGCGTTCTCTCCGCGTCTCTGCGGTGTGATGTGATTCGCTAAGCGGACTGGAATTTCGTTGAATGAGTTTGACGAACAAGCTTAATCATCGGAACATGACACGCCGCCGCTATCTGATAATTGAGATACCTTCGGGTTGACGCTTGTTTTAAGAGTCTTAGAGAAACATGTTTGGAGCTATCGGACTGAGCCTGATCTGCTTTGCGCTCTCATGGGTGGGCGTGGCGGTGTTGCGTCGTTGGGCTGAGCGGCGAGAAATCTTCGACGTGCCAAATGAGCGCAGCTCGCACACGCGCCCGACGCCGCGCGGCGGTGGCCTGGCGATTGTCGTCATCACGCTTGCGGGCTGGCTCATCTTTGACCGGACTTCTCTGGATTACTGGCCGCTCTGGCCGTATGTGTTCGGTGCGCTCTTGATCGCCGTCATTAGCTGGCTCGACGATCTGCGGACTGTGCCGACGCTGATTCGCTTTATGGTTCACGGCGCGGCGGCGGCTCTGGCAATCTGGAGCTTCGGTTACTGGCATACGACGAGCATTCCGCTTTTTAATCAATTGAGTCTGGGCTGGCTCGGTTTGCCGCTCACTTTTCTCTGGATTGTCGGGCTGACAAACGCGTACAATTTCATGGACGGCATAGACGGCATCGCAGGCACGCAGGCGGTCGTGGTCGGAATCGGCTGGTCGCTGCTCGGCTACGTCGCGGGGCAGACGCATCTGATGACGATGAGCTTGATGCTGACGGGCGCGTGTCTCGGCTTTCTGTTGCACAACTGGCCGCCCGCGCGCATCTTTATGGGAGATGTCGGGAGCGCGTTTCTCGGTTACACCTTCGCCGTGCTGCCTCTGATGACGGCGCATGTGCCGCACGCGGACTCGCGGCTGGCTTTAATCGGCGCGCTCTTGTTATGGCCTTTCATCTTTGATAGCGTCTTTACTTTCATCAGGCGCGCACTTCGCGGCGAGAACGTCTTTGCCGCACATCGCTCGCATCTGTACCAGCGACTGGTGATTTCAGGCCGCACGCATCTTTTCGTCACGACGCTTTACAGTGCGCTAGCACTCGTCGGAGTCGCGCTCGCGCTCGCGTGGTGGAGAGGGTTGGCCGGAAGTCAGGCGGCAATCATGGCGCTGCTGCCTGTGCTCTGTCTCTCGCTGTGGCTCTATGTGTTGCGTTGCGAGCGCAAGCACGCGGCACAGGAATTATCAACGCAGGTCGCTATCTTAGGCGAGCAATGATTAAGGAATAACAGATGACAATGGGAACTAAAAGCAGACAGGATGAGGTTCGTTTGTGGTGGACTCGCCTCTTGACGCGGCAGGTGCAGTTCACGATGGACTTGATCGTCCTCGTCTCGGCCTTCATGCTCTCGTATCTCTTGTATTTCGATTTTCAGATTTACGAGCACTGGCTGTTTCCGGCCATCACGCAGCTTCCCTACGTCGTGCTCCTGCAATTCATGATGCTGATTTTGACGGGCGTCTATTCCTTCGTCTGGAAGTACGTCGGGATGGCCGAAGTCAAAGTCTTCATCCTGTCAGCCGCGCTCTCGGCTTTGCCGATTCTGATTTTGCGGCTCAGCCTGTCGGATAAGTATTTGAGCTGGAAAGTGCCGCGCTCGATCATCGTGCTGGACACGATGCTGGCATTCGGCGGCGTGCTCGGCGTGCGTGTCCTACGGCGCGCGATGTACGAGCGTTATGAGAAGCGGCGCAAAGAGTTGGGTTCGGGCGTCAAAACGAAACGGCGTGTGCTGCTCATCGGAGCGGGTCGCGCGGGCGTGATGGCCGTCAAAGAGATACAGGGGCGCGCAGACATTGACCTGGACGTGCGCGGTTTTGTGGATGACGATTTGAGAAAGCAAGGCTCTGTCATTCACCGCGTCAAAGTGCTCGGCACGACCGAAGAGTTGCCGCGACTGATTCGCGCACATGGCATTGACCACGTCGTCATCACTATCGCGCAGGCTTCACGAAACGAATTGAGACGCGTCGTCGAGCTGTGCGAGAAGATTCCCGTCAAGGTACGCATCATTCCCGGCCTCTACGAGATTTTGCAGGGACGCGTCAAAGTGAGCCGCATCCGCGACGTGCAGATCGAAGACTTACTCGGACGCGAGCCGGTGCGGCTTGACGAAGAAGGCATGCAGCGTTTCCTCGCGGGCAAGTCCGTGATGGTGACGGGTGCGGGCGGCTCTATCGGTTCTGAATTGGCGCGACAGATCGCGCGCTTTCAGCCTTCGATGCTGCTCTTGGTCGAACGCGCGGAGTTTGCGCTCTTCAATATTGATCGAGAGCTGCGCGAAGCCTGGCCGGAGTTGAACATCGTGCCTTTGACGGTTGACGTGTGCGATGAGGCGCGGATGCGCTCGATCTTCTCGACGTATGACCCGCAGGTTGTCGTCCATGCGGCGGCGCACAAGCACGTCCCGTTGATGGAATCCAATCCGACCGAGGCGATTAAAAATAATGTGATGGGCACGCGCCGTCTGGCGGAGATGGCGGGGCGTTTCGGCGCGGAAGCTTTCGTGCTCATCTCAACGGACAAGGCCGTGCGCCCGACCTCTATGATGGGAGCTTCAAAGCGCGTCGCCGAACTCGTGATACAGGATTTGGACGGTCGTTATGACACGCGTTACGTCGCCGTGCGTTTCGGCAACGTCATCGGCTCGGCTGGCTCTGTGATTCCGATCTTCCGCGATCAGATCGGCAAGGGCGGGCCGGTGACGGTCACGCATCCGGAGATGATGCGTTACTTCATGACGATTCCTGAGGCGGTGCAGCTCGTGCTCGAAGCCGGAGCGATGGGCGAGGGCGGCGAGATTTTTATCTTAGACATGGGCGAGCCGGTCAAGATTTTGGATTTAGCCAAAGACACGATCACGCTCTCAGGCTTCAAGCCGTATGAAGATATTGACATAGTTTTTTCCGGCATCCGTCCGGGCGAAAAATTGTTTGAGGAGTTGCAGACCGATAGCGAGAGCGTCGCCAAGACGCGCCATCCGAAAATTTTTATCGGCAAGATCGCCGCGTATCCGCCTGATGAAGTGAGCCGCGCGCTGTCTCATCTGGCCTTGCTCGTGGAGGACGGACAGGGCGATGGTCTGCGCGAGTTTCTCAACCAGCTTTTGCCGGAAGCCAACCTCAAAACCGATGAAGAGATGGTCGAAGCGACAGCCAACCCGACGCTCCCACAACAGGCGATTGCCAGAGGCGTGCATTCCTGAATTTAGAAGCGCATAAGGCATCACAAATTATTGTTATGCAGAGAGTAGAAGAGCAGGAGATTGTCTTACCGTCGAGAGACGCGCGCCGCGCCCGCACACGTGAGAGCGAGACCGAGACGACTTGGCGCGCTCGCCTGCTACAACTTTTTGACCGCGCGATTTTCGGCGCGCTCCTCCTGATTATTCCTCTGACGGCGATTCCTTACGGCACGGTCGAGCCGTGGTCGGAGGCGATCTTTCAATGCTTGATTTTCATCCTCGTCGCATTGTGGATCGTCGAGGGCATGGCGCGCGGCGAGTGGCGCATCAAAGGGTGGACGCTGCTTGTCCCGGCTCTGGCAATCGTGGCTTACGCTTATGTGCAGACTTTGCCTTATATGCGCTCAGGCGCGTGGCACACCATCAGCGCAGACCCGTACGGCACACAGCTCGCAACTCTGAAGCTGCTCGCGCTCGCGCTCGCCGGAGCTTTACTGTTGAGCTACACTTCGAGCCGCAAGCGTCTTCGCGCTCTGATTATCGCAGTGCTCATCACGGCGGTCGTGAGCGCGATCTTCGGCATCGTGCGCGAGACGACGCATCACGGCGCGCCGGGCTTTATCCTGCCGCAGCTGAAACCGCAAGTCGGCTACGGGCAATTCATCAATCGCAATCACTTCGCCTATCTGATGGAGATGGCGCTCGGTCTCGCGCTGGGCTTGATGCTCGGCAGGGGAGAGAAGCGGATGCGCCTCGTCTACGTCGCGGCGGCGTTGCCGGTCTGGGTGGCTCTGGCGCTCGCCAACTCGCGCGGCGGCATCCTGAGCATGCTCGGTCAACTGCTCTTTCTGCTTTTGATTTACGGCGTCGCCGGACAGGTACAGGGCGAGGCTGAGAGCGAAGGCGGCGTCTGGCCTCTCGTCCGTCGCGTGATGGGCAAGCTGCCCGTTCGCATTCTTCTCATCGCGGGACTTCTGGGAGCGATGTTCGTCGGCGTGGTGTGGATCGGCGGCGATCCGTTGGCGAAAAGATTGGAGACTTTGCAAAGCGAGGTCGGCAACGAGGAAGCGGGCGAGAGCGAAAGCGCAAAGCGCGTGCAAATCTGGCAGGCCAGCTGGAAGCTCTTTAAAGCGCATCCGGTCGCAGGCATCGGCTTTGGCAGTTATTGGGTGGCGATTACGCAATACTACGACGTGCCGGGACAGAAGCGTCCTTATCAAGCTCATAATGATTATCTGGACTTGCTCGTGAGCGGCGGCGTCATCGGCGGCGCGCTCGGCCTGTGGCTCTTGATTGTGTTAATTCGTCGCGTCAGAAAAACGCTGCGCACGAAGGACGCTTTACGGCGTGCGGCCTGTCTCGGCGCGCTGACGGGATTGTTCGGCGTCGCCGTCCACAGTCTCGTTGATTTCGGCTTGCAGATTACGATTAACGCGCTCATCTGCGTGACGCTGGTGGTCATCGCCACCGCCGATGAGCGAGTCGAGGACAGGGCTCAGCGCGAAGCGCGCCGCCGTCAGCGCGAGGCGGGCGCGTCCTGAAGGCTTGATGCGACGCAATGAAAAGTTAATCTCGCTGCAACCTTGAAGATGTTGACTCGGCTGTGGCCGAAGCATACAATCACGACCTACTTATTTGTACAGCCCCCTGCGCTGATACCGGTTCCGATGGGATGGAAGGCTTTCGCTTCCGTAAAGGAGATTCTTATGTCGGTTCGCAAACCTCGCGGTTCTAACAGAGTGGTAGCTTTGCTCTTGACTGTCGTCATGCTCAATGTGTTCATCGTGACGGGAGCCAGAGCGTCCAGAGCGGCGACAAACTCCGGTGCCGTTGAAGCTACTGCAAACAAATTGTTCGTCGGTCGGCTCGCGCTCGCCGGCGATCAAACAATTCTGGTTAACGGCAATAACGCCGTGACCGGCACTACCATCTTCTCCGGCATGCGGCTGCAAAGCCCTGACGGAGTTAATGCCAGCGTCCAACTCGGAACTCTCGGTCAGCTCAGCTTTGAACCAAACACAGACCTGACGCTCGACTTCTCAGGCGCAAACGTCGAGGTCAGAGTCGCGGCGGGCAATGCTACTTTAATGTCGAACGAGGGTGTCAACGCCATGCTCACGGGCGCGGACGGCAAGTCTTATCGCTCGGAAGGCAAGGCCACGACTCTGAGAACAAAACCTCGCGCCGCCGATTGGGATGATTGGAGCAATAAAAAGAAGGCTGCCGCGATCTTAATTCCGGCTGCCGTGGCGATTACTATCATCGCCATCGTTGTCAGTAGGGACAATAACAACAGTCCGAGTAATCCGTAAAGGTGATTCCAACGCTCGTTCATCTTCCTTCTGAGAGCGATGATGCTCGCTATCGAAGCGCGCATCATCGCTCCTGATTCAGGCACGGGTCATTGATCTGATTGGAAGAATAGCCGCTCCTTTGAACGTGCCCCGTCGTCTTATCACTTACGCTCTGGCCGTTTGCTGCCTGCTCGCCTGCCTCTTTCTGATCCGGGCGGCGGGGCGGGCCGGAGCCTCGCGTCTCTTTTCCGGCTTCGTCGTCAAAGCCTCAATGATGCCTGAGACAGAGCCTGAGAGCCTGTTGCCCTCAGCCGAAGAGGCGAGCCGCCTGACGCCCACAGACCCCGAAGCATATCGCGCGCGCGGCGTCGCTTATCTGGCGATGGGCAAGGCCGCAGACTCGGCCAGAGAGTATGAGAGGGCGGCGGCGCTGCGTCCGCAGCATTATCTATTGTGGCTCGACCTCGGACGGGCGCGCGATCAGGCGGACGATGTCGAAGGAGCAATCGTGGCTCTGCGCGAAGCCGTGCGCCTCGCTCCATTTTTCGCGCAGCCGCGATGGCAGCTCGCCAACGTGCTGTTTCGCGCCGGACGTTATGAAGAGGCTTTTCCTGAGCTGCGCCGCGCCATCGCGGGCGATTCGACGCTCTTGCCTTTGGGGTTGGAGCTGGCGTGGGCTGCTTCGGGCGGCGACGTGCGCGCGGTCGAGCAGCTCATTCAGCCGACCAACTCAAGCGCGCGTTTGACGCTCGCGCGTTTTCTGGCTAAACACGGCAAGGCTCTCGAAGCCGTACAGCTTTTTCGCGGAACTGGCGGCATCAACGAGACGGATCAGCGTGCGCTGCTCGCGGAGCTATTGGCGACTAAAAAATACTCAGCCGCCTACGAAGTTTGGGCGACCGGGCGAGCGGGCATTGATAACAGCAATCACGGCGTCGGGGCGTTGACCGACGGAGGCTTTGAGGGAAAGATCAGCCGCAACGATCCGGGCTTCGGCTGGCAGGCGAACTGGCAGGTGGCGACTGTGCGCATCATGCGCGACGATAAAGAAAAGCATGAAGGGTCGCTCAGCTTGCGCTTTGAATGGAACGGCAACTCGAATCCTTTGTCGCAGATTTTGACGCAGCTTGTCGTGGTCGAGCCGAACACGCACTATCGCCTGCGCTTTTCCGCTTTGACGAAAGATGTCGTCTCAGGCGGCCTGCCGGTCATCGCGGTCTCGGATGCGAACAGCGCGGAGTATCACCTGCTCGGACAGTCCGCGCCGCTCAAGGAGAGCGAGCGCGAGTGGCATGATTACGAGGTCGAGTTCAAGACCGGAGAAGCGACTGAAGCCGTGCTTATCTCGCTGCAACGCCAGCCGTGTCCGAGCGAGCCGTGCCCGATCTTTGGCCGCCTCTGGCTCGACGCTTTCAGCTTACAGAAGGGTTAAAGACGGCTCAAGGTTCAAGGTTCAAAGTCAAGGGCGGCATGTCTTAATTTTGAACTTTGAACCTTGAACTTTGAACCTTGAACCTTATTAAAGTTGTTGACGCGACAAGTGGCTCGTGTTAGTTTGCCCGGACTGCCCGGCGATTAATGCTCTGCTTGATTTTCAAATTGAGCTTGACCCGACAAGCAAAATCCGCCACACGATCCGGAAGTTTCATGAAAGGGCTGCGTTCCGAAGGCCGCCAGCACATTATATTGTTTTGAGTTTACCGAGGTTTAAGTTCGAGTCCACTTGAATGCGGAAGATTGACCGTCTCGGGTGGACGGACGGAATCGCGATTTTGAGTTACGGCGTGCGCGTCGGCATCCGCGTCAACGACTCGCGCGCGATGGAGCGCATCCTGAAACTTTTGCCGCCGGGCTGGAAGCCTGCTTCTTCGCCCGTCGTCGAAAGCCTGTTTTCGGTCTATCTCGGCGGCGCGTCCGGGCAGGAAAAAATACGCCGCTTCAATCTCCTCTACGGCGGGATGCAAAGACTGGTTCGCAGCTTTGACGAAACAGAGATTTACACGACGCTCGAATCGAATCTGAGGCTGACGGTGGCCGAAGCCGCGCGACGCAGAGTCTTTGTGCATGCGGGCGTGGTCGGCTGGAAGGGCATGGCGATTGTCATTCCAGGTCGCAGCTTTAGCGGCAAGACGACGCTCGTGCGCGAGTTGCTGCGCGCCGGAGCGACCTACTATTCTGACGAGTACGCGGTGCTTGACCAGCAGGGGCGCGTGCATCCGTTTGCGAAACCGCTCTCGATACGCGAAAGCGGGACGGCGGATCAGACCGATTACACGGTCGAAGCTCTCGGAGGCGAGGCCGGAAAGAAGCCTTTGCCGGTCGGCCTCGTCGTCATCAGCGACTACAAAGCGGGCGCGCGGTGGCGTCCGCAAAAGCTGACCGCCGGGCAGGGAGCTTTGGAGCTTTTGGCGCACACCATCTCGGCGCGTCGCCAGCCGGAGGTTGCGCTTTCCACGCTACATCGGGTAGCATCACGCGCATCAGTGCTCAAGAGCAAGCGTGGAGAAGCCCGACACGTGATTGATTCTATCTTAAAAACGATAGCCTAAATCTGCTATCATCCGGTTGTGTGTTAAGCTCTTGGTAGATGAAGCTGAAACGCTATTCCCTCAAAAGCCGGTATCAGAACATTACGGAGGCCGCATGCAGAAACGAACAGCAAAGCTTGAACCTCTTGCCCGCACAGAGGGCTTGATTGTACAGCGCCTGCCGGATGAAGTCCTTGTCTATGATTTAGACCGGCACAAGGCTCATTGTCTGAACCAGACAGCCGCGCTCGTCTGGCAGCATTGCGACGGAGAGAAGAATGTCGCGCAGATCGCTCGTCGTCTCTCGAAAGAATTTAAGACCGAAGTTGGAGAGGAAGTCGTGTATCTGGCTTTGGAGCAGCTCGGCAAAGATCACCTGCTCGCCGAGCGCATCCCGATGCCGCAGCAGATGCAAGGAGTCTCGCGGCGCGACTTGATGCGCCGGGTCGGACTGGCGACGGCGGTCGCGCTGCCCATCGTCATCTCGATCATGTCGCCGACGGCGGCGCACGCCGTGACCTGCATTGCATCGGGCAGCCCGTGCAGCACGACGGTCGTCTGTTGCAGCACGCTGGCGACTTGCACGCCTCCGGCCACGTGCCCTTAATGAAGACGGTTTAAGTTGTGGCGAGTCAAGTGAACATGATGAAGACTCGCAAGGGGAAGCCTGGGAGCAGTCTCATCTCAAGCTTACTCACAGGAGCTTGGCGGGAGACGCCGCCTCCGTCTGAAATCAACGCCGCAGAATTAGAACAGGTCGCGCCGCTCCTGATCGCTTCAGGTGGCGGCGCATTGGCTTTCTGGAAACTGCGCGGCTCTCCTTTGGCCTCAACTCAAACAGCCGCAGACCTCAAGCAAGTCTATCGCCTCTACACACTGCAAGCGGCCATCCACGAACGTGAGATCGAACGAGTCATCCAACTTCTGAACAGCGAAGACATAGAGCCTATTCTGGTGAAGGGCTGGAGCATGGCGCGCCATTATCCCGAACCGGCCTTGCGACCATACGGCGACATAGACCTCTTCGTGCGGCCTGAACAATTCGAGCGCGCCGGGAAAATTTTTGAGAGCGAAGAAGGCAGAAAATTTTTCGTGGATTTGCACAAGGGCGCGGAACATCTTGACGAGCAATCCTTCGAGAGCCTGTTCGTACGCTCTGAAACGGTGAAGCTCGGTGAAGTCAGTGTGCGCGTGCTCTCGCCCGAAGATCATCTCAGGATTTTGTGCGTGCATTTCTTGCATCACGGCGCATGGCGTCCGGCGGGACTCTGCGACATAGCCTTACTGGCCGAAGCCGCTTGTTCAAATTTTGATTGGGATGCTTGCCTGACGCAGAATCGCAAGCGCGCGGGCTGGATTATTTGCGCCGTCGGGCTGGCTCATCAACTGCTCGGCGCAGACATCACGGGAACGCCCATCGCGGAGGCTGCGCGAAAGCTGCCGCGCTGGCTCGTGCCCGCCGTCATGAAGGAGTGGGAGAATCCTGTCTCGGTTGACCACGTCGTCCCGCCGCCGCTCGCCAACCGGCTCTCGCATCCGTTTGAGACTATCAAAGCGATACGAAGACGCTGGCCTCCGAATCCGATACAGGCCACGATAGTCATGAATGGCTCTTTCAATGAATGGCCGCGCATCATCTTTCAAGCGGGAAATTATCTCACGCGCACTGCCAAATTTCTGGCGAGCTTGCCCAAAGAAGCCTTCGCCTCGCCGGACTCAAAACATAGGGATCGCCACTGAAAAACAAACTCTCGCGCAAAGGCGCAAAGAAGACGCAGCATTCAACAGCTTTGCTTTCCAGCTTTGCGCCTCTGCGCCTTGGCGCGAGACTCCTTAGCTCGAATTGACATTTACCACAAAGACGGGTATTTGCGCGACTGCGAAATGCGACGACCGTCCGCTCCCCAAAGAGCTTTTAAGGGGTTGGCCGCATTTTAATCAGCAGAGGTCAATTATCTTAGAAGTCGGGCAATGAGGCGAACTATCGCGTCATCAAAGTGGAGAGCGGCACGGCCTCTAATCTGCTGCCGCCGCAGGCGACGGCACTTGGTACATCTACCAGTCCACCACCAATAACCTCAGCCCTTTGTGTGTTTGAGCAGAGGGAAGAGCCTGCAAATACTTTTCGGGTTGAAATATTCTGAATATAATACGCTGCCCGGAGTTTAAACTGGTATTTATGAGACGGCTTCTATTATATTTGACGTTCCTACCTTTAGGTGGCCCTGGTCAACCGTCGGAGAAAATTCGTGAGAAACTTGCTTTGGTGTCTTCTAATTATAGGCTTTGTTCTAAACGTCCGTGTCTCAGCTCAAGCTGAACTGGATACCACCTTTAATTCAACGGGCAAAGTGGTTTTGAATGGTGCGTTAGCCGGCGCGAAGGATGTGGTCATCCAGCCCGATAATAAGATCGTCATGGTCTCGGAGTGCTCCACCATTAACGGGGGCTTTGCCTTTTGTGCTGTTCGCTTAAACGAGAACGGTTTGCCTGACGCTACTTTCACGGGCGGATTCTTACCACCCCCCGGTTATGTCATTGACACTATGGGAGCAGCTCCGGGGGGAGGAGGTGTCAGGGGCGTAGCGATCCAGAATGACGGCAAGCTGGTTTTGGTTGGCTACGCTAACCAGAATCTTGCCATGGTTCGCTTCAACCCGAATGGAAGTCTGGATTCCTCGTTCGGGTCGGGTGGCAAAGTGTTCACTGACGTTACTCCGGGCGACAATGACCGCGCCAATGAGCTTGCGATCCAGCCCGATGGTAAGATCGTGGTTGTTGGTTATTCCGAGCATCAGGGTTCACAATCTTCTACATACCAACAATTCGTCGCGCGTTATGCTACAGACGGGATGCTTGATGCTTCCTTCGGCACGGGCGGAATTGTCAGGACGACCATTGCGGGACAGGACACCTCCGGTCAATCCATAGTGATTCAGGCTGATGGCAAGATACTGGCCGGCGGCCACATGTCGACCATGTCCGGTTCTCCGAGTCCCTCGGCGTCATATCTGCTGACAAGGCTAAATCCCGATGGATCGCCTGACGCCACGTGGGATGGCGACGGAGTTGTGAGTATTGTTTATGGCGCTTCAGGATTTCCGGGCACAAACGGCTTTCTGTCACTCGCGCTACAAGCGGATGGGCGCGTCGTTGCGCTTGGTCATGGAAATATCATCTACCGTTTCAACACGGACGGCTCGCTTGATACGGGTTTTGACGGTGACGGGTCTCGTCCCGCGTTGCCCGTCGCGTTGAACGACGAAACCCCGTTTGACTTAATAATCTCAGCCGGCGGCAGGATCATGGTAGTCGGCCATTCAAGGCCGGGGCCAAGTTTTTCGCACCAATATGCTGTTGCCAGATATAGACAGGATGGCTCTCCGGATACAGGCTTCAGCAGTGATGGCTATCTCGATATTGATGTTGGCAGCGGCCCCGACAGCGCCATGACCGTGGCGGCTGATTCGCAAGGCCGCATTGTTATTGCCGGAACAACCGGACTGGGGCAAATACCGAATCCCCTTATCCCGGGTGTTTTCTCGGCAGCACGCCTTGTGCCGTCTGTCGTCCCGGTTGCCGTTTCGGGAAGAACCGATTTTGACGGTGATGGCCGCACAGACCTATCTGTGTTTCGCCCGAGCGACGGTTACTGGTACATCACGCAAAGCTCGAACCAGGCTTTCAGGGCGCAGCAGTTCGGCGTCGGCAGCGACCAGATAGTGCCCGGCGATTACGACGGTGACGGCAAGACCGATTTCGCCATCTGGCGACCTTCCACCGCCACCTGGTACACCTCGCTCAATCCGGCGACCAATTACGGAGCCGTCCAGTTCGGAGCCAGCGGCGATGTTCCGTCACCCGGCGATTACGATGGTGACGGCAAGTCCGACATCGCTGTGTATCGTCCATCGGAAAGCACGTTCTATCTGCTCTATAGCTCGAACGGCTCGTTCCATTTTCAGTTCTGGGGAGAGTCCGGCGACCTGCCCGTGCCGGGTGATTACGATGGCGACAGCAAGACTGACTTCGCCATCTTCCGCCCGTCAAGCAGCGCCTTTTATGTCCTCCGCAGTATTGATGGAGCGGTGCGCGGGCAGCAGTGGGGCGCGAGCGGGGATAAGATCGTGGCCGGAGATTACGACGGCGACGGCAAGACTGATTTCGCAGTCTATCGTCCGTCTACGAGCGGCTGGTACTACCTGCAAAGCTCCGACAATAGCTTTAGGGGAGTGGCCTGGGGAGCAAGCGGGGATGTCCCTGCGGCTGGCGATTACGACAGCGACGGCAAATGGGATGTGGCAGTCTTCCGTCCATCAACCGGCACTTTCTATATTCTGCCAAGCTCAACGAATGCGTTGAGAGCTGACCGGTTCGGCGCGAATGGTGACGTGCCTGTGGCGGGAGCCTTTGTGCGTTGACGGCAGGCGATTCGCGTTAACGACGTGAGGCATTTTCTGTAGGGGCGGGTAATGGGTCAGTTTGAAAAATAGATAAGAGAAAACGGTTTCGCGCAAAGTCGCAAAGGCGCAAAGGCGCAAAGGAAGAACGCTAAGCTGTTGAGTGTCGCTTGTCCTTTGCGTCTTCTTCTTTGCGCCTTTGCGCCACCAGCGCGAGCTTCTTGTCTTGCTTCTCATTCACTGGAATTTAAAACTGACCGACTGCCTGATTAGCCGTCAGTTGACAGCTTCGGATAGGCTGAGATAATGTGCCGGACATTCCCGTTAGCTGATAAAGCCCCGGACAGCTTGCGGCTGTCGCAGGGAAATTTTGCGAACATGGCGTTCTAATTATTTAGAATTATTGAAGGTGCATTTATGAAAAGGTTGGGTGTTTTCGTTGCCGTCGCGGCCTGTTTGATTCTACTGAATACAACCACACAGGCGCAGTTATCAGTCATCAATAACACGGCGCAAGTGATAGATTTCAGCGCGACCATTCCGGGCGTCAGCACAGGCGCTTACACGGCAGCCGGATTTCAAGCAACCCCGACTGCCGGTCAATTGGATTCCGACGCTTGGGCTGTGACGGGATGGAGCGACGGCGCTTTAGCATTCGGCGGAACGCGCGTTACTGCTTCCACTGATTATACGAGGGGGACCACATCGGTTGCGATCACGACCGGAGGCTTTTACGCTTACACGGGTGCGCCCGGCTCCGCTGCAAATCCATCTTTCCTGCTTCAACCGGGCGGCGGCGATTTTGCTCCGGGCACACTGACGCTCAGGATAGTCAATAACGGAACGACCAATCTCACGCAGTTCGCCGTCTCCTATAATCTCTTCGTGCGAAACGATCAGGGACGCGCAAACTCATTCAACTTCTCTTACTCGACTGACGATACAACCTACACGCCCGTGGCTGCGCTTGACTACACCTCGACGGTGGCGGCGGACGCGCTCGGTTATGTGCAAGTCGGGACGAGTCCGAGCAGGTCAACGACAATCACCGGGTTGAATATCGCGCCCGGCAGTTTTTTCTATATTCGTTGGAGCAGTGGGGACGTGAGCGGCTCTGGAAGCAGAGACGAATTCGCTTTGGATGACATCTCTGTGACGCCCACGTTTGCGCCTGCGACATACACCTGGGCAGGGCCGACGCTTGGATTGGCGGATTATAATCTGCCGACCAACTGGTCTCCGGCGAGGACAACTCCAGCCGCCAATGACATCCTTGTTATCAACACGGGCTTTACGCCGACGTTGACGAATGTGCCGACGCAGACCATCGGCGCGCTGCTCGTGACGAACAGCACTTCAGCGACGCTGACGACGATGGCCGCAAACACGCTGACCATCTCCGGCGGGTCAAACGCTTTACAGGTGGACGCGGCGTCGGCTTTGACGCTGGCGGATGTCAATCCTCTGAAAATCTCTGTGGCGAGCGGTTCGACGGGAACGGTGGCGGGACTGATGCTATTTCAAGATAGCGGGCATCGCTTGATAGGCAACGCGGCGAGCGCGGTCACGTTTCAGAACGGCGCGTTGTTTACAACGGCTGCTAACTTTACGGGCAACGCTTTCGGCACTGGCAGCGCGGGCGACGGGGCGGCGAATTCAGTCATCTTTGCGAGCGGCTCGAAGTACATACACAACGGCGGGAGCAGTCCCTTCGGCGCGAGCGGAAACGCCGCCGTCACAGTCTTTCAAACCGGGAGCGAGGCGAACTGGCTGACGACCGTAGGGTTTCAGGCGAGCGGGCGCACTTATGCTGATTTGACCGTCGGCAATGGCTCGACGACCGTCGGCCTCTCCGATGGCGGCACGGGGAATTTCCAGTTCGATAATCTGACGCTCAAAAACAATTCCACCCTGACCTTCAACGGGTCTGGCGCAAGCCTTGTGACGATTCAGGGCGACATCACGAGCGAGGGCGCGGGTGCATCGTCGGATGTTGCTCTGACGGCGGGCGCGGGCGGCATCGTCTTGAACAAAGCCGGCGCGCAGACCTTTAGCGGAGGCGGAGGCAAGACGATTACTTTCAATAGCGCGGCGACGGTCAACACGGGGACGACGCTGGCGCTGGCGCGCGTCCTTGTCCAAACAGACCCGACGACGCTGACTGTCAACGGCGCGCTGACGCGCACCACCGGTTACGTCATGGGCAACTTGCAGAAGCCGTTCAGCGCGACGGGCGCGAAGGCTTTTGAAGTCGGGACGGCGAACGGTTATTCGCCAGTCGTGGCGAACGTCACCGCGCTCGGCATCACGCCGTCGATGCTGCGCGTCAAGGCTGTGCAGGGGAATCAGCCTGCGCTTCCGCCTGCGACCTCTCTGAAACGCTACTGGACGCTGACGGAGGTGGGCGATTTGACGGCGACGCTGACCTTCAATTATTTAGACCCGACCGACATCATGGGCAACGAGTCGAGCTATCAGGTGACGAAAGTGGAGGGCGGGACGGTGACGCGTTTTCCGTCTGCGACGGTGGACACGACGAATGACATGGCGACGGTGACGGGCGTGACGAATTTCTCGGACTGGACGCTGGCCGAGCCGCTCGCGCCGACCGCCGCGAGCGTTTCGATTAGCGGGCGCGTGATGACGCAATCCGGCGCGGGGCTGGGCAGAGCGATGGTGACGCTGCTCAATACCAACACAAACCAGACGCGCACGACGCAGACGCGCGGCGACGGCTCTTACGTCTTTGAGGACGTGCCGGTCGGCAGCCTCTACGTCATCACCGTCACGGCTCGTCGATACACGTTCGCGCCCGCGACGCAGAGCTTTACGCTCAACGACGCGATGCAGAACGTGAACTTCATCGGCGGCAGGGAATAGAGAGAGAGGAGCAGAGAGAAGAAGTTTCGCGCAAAGGCGCAAAGGCGCAAAGGAAGCACGCCAAGCTGTTGAATGCCGCTTGCTCTTGGCGTCTTCTTCTTTGCGCCTTTGCGCCTTTGCGTGAGCTTCTTTCCCCGCGATTCTCGCTTACTGCTTCGCAAAGAGAGCCGAGACGGGAGTCATCTCCAACCCTTTCTCCGCCGTCAGCTTCATCAGGTCGTTTGAGCTGGTGTGAGCTGTCACCATGCCGTCATTGTAATTCCAGACGGCGGGATCAATCCGGCCATCGTTGTTGTAATCTGCGGGAACAGCATCACCGCTGACGCCACATGGCAGCGTCTCCCACGGGGCGCAATTTGAATTAGCCTCGAATGCCTCAATGCGATACTTGCCGGTCGAGCTTTCGAGGATGTACCAGAGACCATCTTTCGTGTCGAAGATGGCAAAATCAGTTCTTCCATCGCTATCATAATCAGCCGGGACGAAACTAGCATTGTCCTTATTGAAAGGCTGCTGCCAGAGCTGTTGGCGCAAGGGTTGGTCGCTGCCGGAGTAAAGGTAGAATGTGTTATCGCCAGGCCGGAACGTGGCGGCATCCGTGCGTCCGTCGCCGTCATAGTCTCCGGGCACGGCTCTGTCACCTGAAAGACCGCATTCAAACATCATCAACTCGCCAGTGCTGCTGGCGCGTATGTACCAGAAGCCATTGCTCGGACGCCACACGGCGCAGTCGGCCTTGCCGTCGCCGTCAAAGTCGCCCTGCACCGGCACGTCCGTGTCAAGCCCCCATGGCACATCAGAGATGACGCCGCCGTAGCTGAAAAGTGTTTGCCAGTGCAGCTTACCGCCATCGTTATGCACGACGGTGATGTCCACAATCCCGTCGCCGTCGTAATCGGCGGCCAGAGGTCTATCTCCGGGCGCGCCATAAGTGAGAGACGAAACGGTGTCATCAGAGTTATGAATCATCCACTCGGCGGTCGAGCTGTTAAAAAAAGCCATGTCGGTGCGCCGATCTCCGTTGAAGTCCGATGCGCAATACTGAACGGGAGCGAAAGGGTCCGAGTGTTTGAGACTGTTCGGCTGCGCGGGAGCGAGGCGTTTCTGCGCCGAGGCGGCCTGCGCGCCCCCCATCAAGCCGACCGCCGCCAGCAAAATGGCAGCGCGGCAAAACGAATTAAAGAAAGTGTTAGGGCTCATTTCTATTCTCCTAAATTAAGATTGAGAAGCAATCGGCTTGAGCGCCGACTGGCGTTGGTCAGTTCGGGCGTCCGACATTTATCTGGAATAAGGAGAAACAGAGAGTAAGGATTTGAGGAATGTCTGCCTGACCCGTTTGTGAGTGGTGACGAGGCGGCTTGCGCCTCTTGAGAGCGGGTTTCAGTTTCTCCGATTACTTCCGGCGGCCAGACGATCTCCCGAAAGCCTGATGCGTAGCATCTGACGGCTTGAGAGATTCATGGCTTTGCGTCCCTGCCTCACGACAGGTTTGCCTTGATCGTACGCAATCAAAGAGCGATTCACCCGGACTCACTTCGCATCCGGGTGATGCCGCATTCCGCACAGCAACTCAGAGGCCGCGCCCGTACATCTCCGCGCATCCGAGCCGATGCGAAAGGGTCAGAGCCTCAAATTCCAAGTGAAACAGGGCAAGTCGGACGAGTGGCAGGGAATAAGCGGTCAGTTCCGCCCGGCCCTAGCTCAGCCGGGACAGTCCTCTATGCAGCAATTTGACCTGTCAATATAGAAGATACTCTCCCTTTTTGACCGGAGCTTCCGAAAGGAAGTCTCACGCAAAGGCGCAAAGGCGCAAAGAAAAGCACGCTAAGAACAAGTAGCGTTCAACAGCTTAGCGTGCTTCCTTTGCGCCTTTGCGCCTTTGCGCAAAACCGTTTTTCTCTTCGCTGGTTTTTTGAAACCGGCACAGTAACGCCTCTCGGCTTACGCTGCGATGGTCGCGCTGACAGTGCGACTCCACGGGCCTGCCTCGCCTTTGGTGTTGATCCAGCGGAGCATGTAGTGTGCGATCTGTCCCGCGTCCGCGCCCGTGTAGGTGATTCTGTGCGGGGCTTGAGTGTCCATAAAGGCGAAGGCCAGCTCTTTTTGATCCGCAGGGGCTGCGCCTCCGACCTTGTTCCAGATTTCGCAGCCGATGACGCCGTCGGGTCTGGCTTTACTGGTCGGAGTCTGCTCGTCCGAAAAGTATATGAGGTGCGTCAGGCGTTCGCTCGTATCAACGCGCGCGATGGGGCGCGTGGTCGGAACAGATGCGGCTGTGCGCGTCTGTTTCGGTGTGCTGATGCCGAGCGTGGCGCGCTGTGTGTCAGTGGTCACAGTGCGTTTCTGGATTTGCTGTGTGAAGGCGCGTGCGGGGCGTTCAAACGCAGAGCGCGCGTTATCCTTCGCCATGTTGGCGGCCTCTAAAGCCGCCTTGCTAGCGAGACTGGCTTTGTAGCTGGCCTGCCACTCGGTCTGCGCGTGGAGAAGCGGCTCAAGGTCTGAGTCCTTCAAACCGAAAGCCTCAGGACTCGCCCGCAATTGGCTGACGAACTTATCCTGCCAGTTATTAAACTCTGCATCGGGACGTGGAATGTAATCTTTTGACATCTTTTTTTCTCCTGTAAACGCCGCTCATGAGGCGGAGAAAGTGTGTGGATAGAGGTGTTGACAAGTGTGAGAAAGCGTGACCCTCTGCTCGTTCTTCCGAGGACTGGATACTATACCAGCCGCGCCGTGTGAGGCAACGAAAAAATCGCGCGCTTCAACGCCGCCGCCGCGAGCGTCAACGCCTGGGCCGGGAAGGGCAACGGAGTATTGAGAGCGGCCACGCCGCCTGCGCGACAGTCTCCCGCGACGCCGTGAGGCTTCCCGGTCACAGCGTTGCCGTTCCCGCCGCCGGCACAGTGGCAACGACACTTTCGTGATAGTTCACGGCGAGGGCGGGAAGCTTAACGCCGGGGCAGGGAAGCCGCCCCCATCTGACGGAAAGCTTAACGCGGCAAATATTTAGACAAAACGGGCTTGCGGGTATTTGCGCTAAGAAATAAAGGAAATTTGCGACCTCCTTTCCGTTGACAATTTCGTGAAATATGTGTACTGTGCCCCCCTACCAAGAGAGCAGTCGGGTCTGACCCAGAGCTTTAGTAGACTCGCCATAAATAGCATTCAAGCACATAAGGACAATTAAAAAGTAGTGAGGTTGATGCCCCCATATCACGTTCCCTCCCCGCAGAAAAGCTCCGCCATAGCTTTGCAGGACAACGTGCGTTCAACCCGTTAGGCAGCTTCACTCTTAAATTGCAAGGAACGGCGCAAGCACAAGCCGCCTTCCTGCCCAACGCCACAAACCCTCTGACGCCGTGCCGGGCGTCGGACAACAGACCAAACCAAACCGGAAACCGGCGCGTTCGTTCGCGCGCCCTAATGAACGACTATTCCAAGGAGTCCAGACATGAAAGCGTCAGCCACCCGCAAAAGCCTCCCGACCAATTCCATGACTACTATCAGAAGAGGATTTATGAAGCACCTGAATACCACATTTCGCCTTCGTTTAACCGCACTTATTCTCATCCTCTTGGTCGGAGCGGTTGGGTTTTCCGCCGTCATGATGCGTCGAGCCAGCGCAGCCAACGGGTCTCTCTCTCAGGCTGATACAACTACGCAACAGGAACGGACTGGCAAGGTTGATGTGGTTAAAGTGGAAACTGCCGACGTACGATCTTTGGCGGAGCCGCGAGACAGGAGCCTTGACGCGCCCTCATCTACGGGCGAAGCGAACGTCGAAACGCCTTTCGAAAACAGAATTGATTCAAGCCAGCTCGTCGGGCTGACCGGAACGAAAAACATTCCGGGCGATTATACTGATTTGACTGCGGCGATTGCCGACCTCAACTTAAACGGCGTCGGCGCGGGCGGCGTGACATTCAACGTGACAGCGGCTCAAACTGCTCCGGCGGGCGGCTACGTTATCGGCGGCGCGGGTTCGGCAGTGCTGACGACTTCGAGCGCGGCCAATCCGATTGTCTTTACCGGCAACGGCAATACGATTACCGCATTTACTCCACAGACGGTAGGCAATATCAACGACGCGATTATCAAGCTCGTCGGCGCAGACTTCGTTACCATTCAGGGTTTCACGTTGCAAGAAAATCCGCTGAATACGACTTCAGCGACAGCCGCGACCAACAATATGACCGAGTTCGGTGTAGCTTTATTTTATGTAACGACCACAGACGGCGCGCAGAGCAATACCATTCAAAATAATACGATTACGCTGAACAGAACTTATCTCAACACATTCGGCATTTACAGCAATACCAGAACGACTTCGACGGCGGTTACCGGTTCGGCAGAAGCAACCGCTGCGAGCGGCTCGAACAGCTTTAATAAAGTCTATGGCAACGCCATCAGTAACGTTAATTACGGAACTATTTTCATCGGAGCGGGAACGACCATCGCGGCAATAGATAACGGCAACGACATCGGCGGCACATCGGCGGGAACTGGCAATACCTATACGAATTGGGGCGGAGGTGCTGCTTTAAGCAGTTACACCTCTCTGACCGGCTCAAACTATTGTATTTTCGATAACCAGCAAATTAACGACAATGTGTCTTTCAATATGATTACGAGCGCAGCGTTGGCACAATCCGTTACTACAGGCGGATTTTTGAAAAACTATTCCGTCGCTAATCCTGTTGGAACCATCACGACGACAATTAACAATAACACTGTAACCGTTACGAACAACACAACCGGAACCACAACGGGTTCCGTGATTGGGCTAAACAATCAGGGATTAACGACTTTGTTATCTACTGCCACGATGAGCATGAATAACAATACGGTGCAGAATTCTGTTCTTGGGGGTACAACTGCAACC
Source organism: Pyrinomonadaceae bacterium (assembly GCA_036403295.1). Classification (GTDB taxonomy): domain Bacteria; phylum Acidobacteriota; class Blastocatellia; order Pyrinomonadales; family Pyrinomonadaceae; genus JACMLC01. The sequence goes on along the minus strand of DASWRG010000030.1, from coordinate 39,843 downwards.
ACAGCAGGACTAACAGCAATCACCAATTTATCCCTTCCGGGCACAATGAATATGAACGGAAATTCGGTTATTAATAACGCGATTACTGCCACTACTGCCACTACTGCTATAAACGCCGGAATAACCAACAGCGGCGCGGCGGGAACTGTGAACATGAATTCCAATGTTGTCAGAAGTCTGGCATCGACTGCCGCTTCGGGACAGGTGCAGGGTATTGTTAATTCAGGCGCGGTTGTTACCGCCCTTAACATCAATAACAATCAGTTGGGCAATGCGACGAGCGGTTTTTTCACAACTTCAACTGCTACGAGCGGCACACTTTTCGGTGTGGTGACTTCTGGCGGCGCGAGCACCTGCGCTCTTTCGATTCAGACTAATGACATCAGAGGCATCACCTACAATGTTGCTGCATCGGCAGCGAATTCTTATTTCCAAAATTCTGCTGCTACTCTTTCTCAAAACATCAGCAGCAACACATTCACCAACCTGAATGTGAACACAACCGGCAGCATCACCTTCATCTCCAACTCTGTTTCGCTTTCCGCAACAGGAATCAATAACATTAACAGTAACTCTATCGTTACCGCTTTTAATAAAGGCGGCGCGGGCGGAACGGTTACATTTTACGGTGATGCGGGATTAAGCTCTCCGACAGGCGCGGTTTCCAATAACAACAATAATAACTTTTCAAATATCACCGTGACAGGAGCTACAACGATTGGAGGTTGGAGTAATTCCGATGGAGCTTCCTCGTCCAGCGGGCCTGCAAAGACGTTCTCGGGAAATACCTTCACCAACATCACGGGCGGAACTAGCTCAATTACGATAGCGTCCTTTTCTTTTGGCGGCTCTACTAACTCCCTTACGAGTAATACTATCAACAATGTGACAGGCGCTTCATCCATCACAGGTATTATATCGAGTAGCTCTAATAACAATATGAGTATCTCCCTAAACACGATAAATACCCTGTCAACGACCGGAGCAGCAACGGTAATTCCAATTTCAGTTGCCGCCGCCACGACGGGCAATATCTTCAGGAATAAGATTTACGATATTCAGGCCAACAACGCTTCGGGCGCAGTCAACGGAATTCTCATTTCCGGCGGCACAACGGTTACTGCTTACAACAACATCATCGGAGATTTGCGAACCCCTACGGCGAATGCGTCAAACCCGCTTATCGGCATCAGCGTGACGGGCGGAACAACGGTCAATGTTTATTACAATACTGTTTACCTGAACGCCACGAGCACTGGCGCGGTTTTCGGCTCAAGCGCCGTCAGCGTTTCAACCACGCCAACCGTAACTTTACGCAACAATGCTTTCGTCAATACTTCAACCGCTAACACTACAGGGTTGACAGTCGCTTATCGCAGAAGTTCTACGACGTTGACGACCTACGGAGCCGCGTCGAATAACAACGACTTCTATGCGGGAGTGCCGAGCGCAACTAATCTGATTTTCAATGACGGCACTAACTCAGATCAAATCATCGGGGCTTTCAAAACTCGCGTTGCGCCGCGTGATTCGGCCTCCTTTAGTGAAAATCCGCCCTTCGTAAACAACAGCATGGGTGCTCTGGCAACCTACCTGCATATCAGCACGGGGACTCCCACACAACTCGAAAGCGGCGGAGCTAACATAGGCGGTATCACAGACGACTTTGATGGAGACATACGGCAAGGCAATGTGGGCTATACCGGAACGGGTACAGCCCCTGACGTTGGCGCAGATGAATTTGGAGGTGTTGCGTTAGATTTAAGCCCGCCGGTGATTACTTACACGCCGCTTGGTAATGGCGCATCGGGGCAGCCTACTCGCACACTTTCAAATGTAGTAATCACGGACGCCTCCGGTGTCAATATCACAGCCGGAACTCGCCCGCGCCTTTATTACAAGAGGTCGACCGACGCTAATACGTTCGTTGACAATACCAATGCGACGAATGGCTGGAAGTTTGTTGAGGCCAACGGCGCAGGCGGTTCGCCCTTTACCTTTACCATTAGCTATTCGTTACTCTTCGGCGGCACAGGAGTGAGCACCGGCGATAACATTCAATACTTCGTGGTCGCACAGGATAACGCGCCCACACCGAATGTCGGTATCAACTCCGGCATCTTTGCCGCGCAGCCGTCGAGCGTGGCTCTGACCGCCGCTGCCTTCCCGATTACGGGAACTATCAACAGCTACAACATTGTTGCCGCGATAAGTGGCATCAAGACCGTCTGCGCGAGTGGTTGCGATTACACGACGCTGACGGGCGCGACCGGCATCTTTAACGACATCAACAGCAAGGTCGTATCAGCCACCATTGAAATTCAAATCGCTGGCGACCTGACGACCGGTGAAGATGGCTCAATCGCCTTGAATCCGCTCTCGGAAGACCCGGTCGGTAACTTTAACGTTAAAATTTATCCGACCGGCACGACGCATTTGATTACCGGCACGGCTGCGGCTGCTGCTACTTCTTTGATTCGCTTGAACGGCGCTGACCGCGTCATACTTGACGGCTCTATCGGCGGCACAGGCACAGACCGAAGCTTGACGATCACCAATGCTTCGTCTACTCCGGCGGCGGTTGTGTGGCTACAGACCAATGTAGCGGACGGCGCGACTAACAATGTCATCAAGAATCTGAATGTGGTTGGTTTCAGCAACACGACAACCCTGTTCGGCATTGGCATGGGAAGCTCGACGGTCAGCGTGACCAGTCTTGGTACGGGCAACAACTCGAATACGATTCAGAACAACAACATCAGCGCGACGCAGTACGGTATCTACTCGCAGGGCGCAAGTGCTGGAAGCAAGAACACCGGCAACACCATCACGCAGAATCTTATTAACACCGCTACGCCCAACAACGTGCAGATTGGCGGTGTCATGGTCGGGTTCGAGGATACCATTGCCATCACGCAGAACAACATCGCGGGAATGAGTCGCGGGTCAAGCGTCTTTGGTATTGCGGCTGGTTTTGTGACTTCGGACTTTTCGGCCTCGACGTTTACCGGAAACGAAGTGACCAATGCCACTATCTCGCGGAACATGGTTGACAACGTGACGAGCACCAGCGCCACCGGCTTTTCCAGCATCGGTATCGGTTATGCTTCGGCGGCGACAGGCACTACGCTCATCTCCAATAACATGGTTTCGCGGGTGAGCGATCTGGCTACGTCCCCCGATTTCAATGCCGGTATTTACGTCGGCGGCGGGGCGGGCACTTTGCAGATTTATCACAACTCGGTCTGGCTGTCAGGCAATCGCGGTGCGGCATCTTACCCAAGTTTCGCGCTGGCGATTGGCGGTACGACTCCGATTGTTGACGTGAGAAACAACGCTCTCGAAAACACTTCGGTCAGTACAGCTCTTAACGGTAAGAGCTATGCCATCGGATTGGCCTATACTTCGACAATTAACAATTATGCCAACCTGACATCCAACAATAACGTTTTCTTTACGAGCGGCACATCTGGCGGCTTCTCAAGAGTCGGCGGCTTGACCGGCGGGGGCGGCACGGATAAGGCTACACTGGCAGCTTGGCAAGCAGAGACGGGCAAGGACGCGAATTCGCTTTCGGGTGACCCGTTGTTTACTTCGTCAAGCAATTTGCACATTACCCCCGCAACAGGCACGAATCCAATCTCGCCTGTTTCTAATGCGGGAACACCAATTGCCGGAGTTATCAATGACTTTGATAATGACACTCGAAGCACGACTACACCTGACATCGGCGCGGATGAATTCACTAATAACGGCGGAGCCCTCGCTGCTGGAACTTACAGTAATGTAGTGCTTGATCCGGGAACGACTACCCTGAGCGGCGTTGTTACAGTTACCGGTACTTTGACAGTGCCGTGCGGAGGGAATTTTGCGGGCGCGGGGCCGTCTAATTACATCATCGGAAATGTGATGAAGAATTACTGTGGCGCGGAGACGTTCAGCTTCCCGGTCGGGACGGCCAATGGCTTCTCGCCGCTCGATACGGACATCACCGCAGCGGCAGCTGGCACCAACAGCCTGCTCGTGAGGGTTGACACGGGGACTGCGCCTTCCGCGCCGCCGCTCAATTCTTCGACCACTTTACAGCGTTACTGGACGCTGACCGAGGGCGGAAGCATACAGGCGAATCTGCTCTTCCATTACCTAGACCCGACTGACATCATGGGTAACGAGAATGCGTACGAATTAATCAGGATAGAGAACAACACTGCCGTACACATCCCGTTTCCGAACGCTGTCGTCAATACGACTAATAATACGGCGGCCATCAACAACGTCAACAACTTCTCGAAGTGGACGCTGGCTGAGCCGCTCGCGCCGACCAACACCACGGCCACCATCGGCGGACACGTGTTGACCAATAGCGGTCAGCCGGTCGCGGGCGTGAACCTGTCGCTGCTCGATGCCTCTACGAGTCTGACCGTCACGACCGTCACGGATGCGAACGGCCTCTATCACTTCGACTCAAGATTGACGGGGAGAGACTACGTCATCTCGCCGACGCGTTTCGGCTATCAATTCAGCCCGCAAAACCTAGCCTTCAGTCTGACGGGTGATCGCGGCAATGATGACTTCATCGCTTCGATTGATCCGACGCTGGGGCACAGAGCCGTTGACGACTTTGACGGCGACGGCAAGACAGACCTCGCCGTCTGGCGTCCTGCGAGCGGCACCTGGTATATCCTCCAAAGCTCTACCGGAGTGATGCGCGCCGATCAGTGGGGCACGACGGGCGACCGCATCGTCCCGGCGGATTACGACGGAGACGGCAAGACTGACCTCGCAGTCTTCCGCCCCTCCAACGGCACCTGGTACATCTACCAGTCAACCACCAATAGCCTCCGCGCTGTCCAGTGGGGTCTCGGCACAGACGTGGCGATGCCCGCCGACTACGATGGCGACGGCAAGGCCGACCTCGCCGTGTTCCGCCCTTCGACCGGCGCGTGGTATATCCTGCAAAGCAGTAATGGGCAGATGCGCGGCCTCAACTGGGGCACGACGGGAGACCGCCCAGTCGCCGCCGATTATGATGGAGACGGCAAAGCCGATGTCGCCGTCTGGCGTACATCAAACGCCACCTTCTACATCATCAATAGCTCGAATAACCAGAATCGCTATGAGCACTGGGGCATCGAGACAGATCATGTCGTGGTCGCTGACTACGATGCAGATGGCAAGGCAGACCTCGCCGTCTTCCGCGCCGACAACACGACGTGGTATGTCAAACTGAGCACGGATGGAAGCATCACTTCACAGTCTCACGGGACAGCGCAAGACAGGCTCGTGCCGGGAGATTATGATGGAGACGGCAAGGCAGATCGTGCGGTGTGGCAACAGGCAGATGGGAACTGGCTGATCTTGCGCTCAAGCAACAATGCCAGTGTGAATCAGAAGTGGGGAGCGAATGGAGACGTGCCTGCTCCATCTGCTTACATTCCATAGGAGAAATCCTCAAGCCCTTAATTAGACACAGAGGGCACAGAGGACACAGAGGAAGAAGATGTTTTATCTTTCTCTCTGTGTCCTCTGTGCCCTCTGTGGCTATCTGCATTTTTGTTTGATATTTGCGTTTGCGCCTGAGCGCATCCTATAATCGCGCGACCAACCGTCGCATTATCAAACTTTTTTTCCGAAAGGGCGCGGGGTGAATTTTTTTTGAGCAAGCGCGTGGGACAATTCTCAACACACATTCCGAAAGAGCCTTTGATACTGAGTCTTGAGACGGCGACGCGCGCCGGAAGCCTCGCCCTTCTGCGCGGCGACACGCCCCTCGCTTCATCAAAGGGCGTCGCCCAAGAGTCTCATTCGGTCAATCTCCTAGCGCAGATCGAAGCCTTGCTCAGAGAAGCGAACGTCTCTCTCTCCGACATTGAGCTCTACGCGACGGCTGCCGGGCCGGGCAGCTTTACGGGACTCAGAATCGGCCTTGCGACCATCAAAGCTTTCGCCGCGACCTTCAAACGTCCTTGCATCGGCGTGCCCACGCTCTCAGCCATCGCCTTCGCCGCAGGCATCTCCCGGCGCACCTGCGCTCTGCTTCCGGCTGGGCGCGGCGAAGTCTTCGCGCAGCTTTTCAGCGTCAGCCCGCAGATGATCGTCTCGCCTCTCAACAAAGCCGAACACATTCCGCCCCAAGCTTTGCTTGAAAGACTCAATGATGCGCGCACGCTTCGCTGGGCAGGAGCGGGCGCGCAACTCTACGCGCACTTGATACGTGAACGCGCGCGTGAGCTTGAAATCAGTTTTGAAGAACAAGAGGAAGCAACCTCTCCGGCTATGGAAGAGAGCGAGCGATGGACGCTCGCGCCCGACGTGCAGGAGTTGGCCGAGCCGATTGCTCGGCTCGCCCTTCAACGCACGTCCGATAACGAAAGGCATGGGGCGGAGGACTTGCGCGCCATCTACGTGCGCCCCTCTGACGCGGAGCTGAACACACATGTCAAAGGTTGAGCGAACAAGGGAAGTGAGAGTCTTTGAGGGCGGCTGGCGAATCGAGCGCATGACCGAGCATGACCTGCTCGAAGTCGTGCGGATAGAAGAGAGCACCGGCCTCAGCCGTTGGGGCTGGGAAGCATATCACGCGGAGCTGATCGGCGGGCACGACGGGTTGATGCTCGTCGCGCGCTCTGTCCCACGCCTCGCGGAAGATGAAAGACTGGCTGGCTTCGTCGCCTCGCGCATGATCGCTGATGAGCTGCACATCAACAACATCGCCGTTCGTCCTCGTCATCGCCGGAGTGGAATCGGCGGCGCGCTCCTCTGTGCCGCGCTCGAAGGCGGCGCGAAAGTCGGCGCGCGTCTGTGCATCCTCGAAGTCCGCGCCTCCAATCATGCCGCTCAAACTCTTTATGAGCGACACGGTTTTCGCATCGTCGGGCGACGGGCGGGCTATTATTCAGAGCCGCCGGAGGACGCGTTGGTCATGAGCCGCGCGCTGACCGTTGAAACTCCGGCTTGATTAGGCACTTGGTTTGAGCTAACATTTTTCCTAAAAGAGACTGTGACGGCCTGAGCCTTCGACTCGTCGTCGCAGAGACCACATTTCATGCATCTGAAAGGAGGCTTTCCTTAATATGGAAACCACAAATATGGACAGCTTGAAAGAACAACTGATGACGAGCGACCCTGAATTTCGCGAGCTGGCGCGCGAGCATGGTCGCTATGAAGAACGTCTCAGCGAATTATCCTCGCTCACTTATCCGAGCGATGAGGAACAGTTAGAAGAGATTACTTTGAAGAAGAAAAAGTTAGCCATCAAAGATCAGATGCATTCCATCATGTTGCAACATCAGAGCGGGCAGGGTTCAACCCATTAACCGAAGTTCGCCCTGCGTGGCAAACAGCATTTCATAAGCACAAGGCCGTTTCTGGCCGCAGGAACGGGGGCGCAAGCGAGAGCGATCTTACATGCCGCCCCCGTTTCAGTTGAACGCACGGAAAGTTTTTTTTGAGACCGGCGCGCGTTGAGTTGAAAGAATCGGATTGAATGGCAAAAGACGGGTATCCATATGTGTTAGTTCCAATCGCGCTGGCCGTCATCGCGCTCGCCCTGGGCTACTGGTACGCAGCCGTTCCTTTGCTGCTCATCGCAGGCTTCATGGCCTATTTTTTCCGCGACCCGCAGCGCCGCGCGCCCATTGAAGAAGGCGTCATCGTCTCTCCGGCTGACGGTCGCGTGACGCGCGTCTCGCCGCTCATCCCCGAAGCTGAAAACTCTCCGACCATCGTCAGCATTTTCCTTTCGCCGCTCGACGTGCATATCAATCGCGCGCCTATTGCTGGTAAGATTACAAACGTCACTTACACCAAAGGCAAGTTTCTGATGGCGACCAAAGAGCAGGCGAGTCTTGTCAATGAGCAGAACGCGCTGACGATTGAGGGCGAGCATCTCTCGCTCGTCTGTAAACAGATCGCCGGGGTGCTCGCGCGCCGCATCGTGTGCTGGAAAAAGGTCGGCGACCGGCTTGAGTTGGGCGAGCGTTTCGGCCTCATCAAATTCAGCTCGCGCACAGACCTCGTGCTGCCGCCGGAGGTGTCCGTGTTGGTGCGCGTCGGAGACCGCGTGCGCGGCGGTGCGACCGTGATCGGGAGAATGAATTGATGAGCGCCACCGAACTCCCAGTCGAAGAGCCTCAGACCGAGACCGTCAACCCGGAAAGGCGCGGCATCAAGAAGGGACTCTATCTAGTCCCTTCAGCTTTCACGGCGGCCAATATCGGCCTCGGTTTTTACGCTGTGATGGCTGCCCTGCGCGGCTTTCAGCTCGTCGGCGGCGGAACAGAAGCGGAACTGGCTCGCGCTGCTGTGCTCTTCGACCACGCCTCAATCGCCATCGGCGGAGCTGTCGTCTGTGACGCTTTGGACGGACGCATCGCGCGCATGACCAAGACCACCACGGAGATAGGCGTCCAGTTCGACTCGATTGCGGATGTGCTGACCTTCGGCATCGCGCCCGCCGTGCTCGCCTACGCCTGGGGCGTCGGCTCTGCTTTAAAAGACGGCAGCGCGAGCCACAAGCTCGGCTGGTTCATCTCTTTTATGTACTTGATGTGCGGCGCGTTTCGTTTGGCGCGCTTCAACGTGCAAGCGACGCGCCCGCGCCTCCTGGCGGAGGGCACTGTCAAAGTAGACAAGAAAAGCTTCATCGGGCTGCCGATTCCGGCGGCGGCGGCGATGATCGCGGCGATTATCCATTTCGCGCCCAAGTCGCTCATGCAGTACGGTGTGAGATTGGGCGCGATTTACAGCGACTTGATGATTGCGCTGGTAGGCTTTCTGGCAGTCTTGATGGTCAGCACGTTGCGGTATTCGAGCTTCAAATCCGTAGGCACTGGCCGCCGCAGTCCGCGCCTGACCATCCTCGCGGTGGCGCTGGGCATGATGCTCATCCTGCTCTATTCGCGTTACGTGCTGCTCGCAGTCGTCACGGCTTACGTCCTCCACGGCCTGCTCTTCAAATTCTGGTCTCTGTTGAGGCCAAGACCGCACGCCGAACACGAAGAGAGCTAAAAAGCCTCAATTCCTTCAACGCCCTCTGGCAAAAACATCACACGCCTACTGCTTCTTCGTAGTGGCCTGCGGTCTTGAGAAGGCCAGCAGCCCGTGCCGCGTCGTCACCAACAGCATCTCGCCCGCGATGATCGGCGACGCAGCCATGTTGCTGTCTTCGCCCACAGGGAGGCTGTTGAGCTGCTTTCCGTCCTTTAAATCGAGCACAACTCCTGTGTCGCCTGAAAGCGGAGTGAAGAGCGCGCCGTCAAAAGTGGCGAGCGGTTCGGCTGCGAGCCTGCCGACGAGCTGGCGTTTCCAGACACGGTCGCCGCGCGTCAGCGACAGGAAATAGACGAAATTATCCAGAGAGGCCACGAGCAGTCCATTCCGCACGCTCAACACGGACTGCACGCTCGCTCCCGTCCGTGCGCGCCAGCGCCAACGTCCGGTCTCTTCGTTGACTGCGTAGACGTATCCGTCCGCAGAACCGAAGTAAACTACCCCATCCGCCACCGCGACGCGCCCGCGCACCATCCCATGCGTCTGATAATGCCAGAGAATGCGTCCGGTCTTTTGCTCCAAAGCATAGAGCTTGCCGTCTTCTGCACCGATGTAGAGGCGCGAGCCGACCAGCGTCAGTTGAGACGCGAGGGGAGAGCTGACCTGTTTGTTCCACAAAATCTCGCCGGTCGTTTTGCGTATAGCATAAATCCGTCCATCGCTTGCGCCGCCGAAGATGGTGTCGTGATTGCTGGCGAGCGCAGCCCGGATCGGCATGGGCAACGCTTTGACCCATTGTGTGACTCCGCTCTCGCGCCCTAAAGCCCTGATCGTCCCGTTGACTTGCGCCTTCGCGCCGCTCCCTGTCTGGCTCTCGGATGCAAGATAGACTCCGCGCTCATCCGCCACCGGGGCGGCGGAAAGCTCTCCGCCGATGTCTGTTTTCCAGAGCAATTGCCCGTCGGCGGCGCGAAGAGAGACAATGACTCCAGCCGTGAGAGGCAGATAGACACGCTCGCCGTCAGTGGCCGGCGTGAGATTGATCGTTTGCTCTGAGAGATAGCGCCATTGCAATGTCAAAGGCTGAGATAGCTCTAATTGACCGGAAAGAGGGAAGGCGAGGGAGGTGCTTGCGAACCCCATGAGTAAAATGAAAACAGCTAAAAGGAGATGGATACGCTTCCTCGTCTTCAAATTTTTCCGGCGCGCGGGACAGACCATTTTGCTCTCAAGACCCCTCAGATTGTTAGTTCAAACACTTACAAGTATAATTCCCGGTCTTCATTGAAGATACAGATTATTCAGACGCGCGACGATGAGCGGAGGTTGACTTTCTTGAGCGACAAAAACAGCCATGAGAAGATAATCATACTAGATTTCGGCTCGCAGTACACACAGTTGATCGCCCGCCGCGTGCGCGACGCGGGAGTTTATTGTGAAATCCTGCCGTTCAACGCCCCACTGGAAGAGATTTTAAGAGCTGAGCCGCGCGGAATCATCCTCTCTGGCAGCCCGTCCTCCGTTTATGAAAAGGGCGCGCCGCGCCCAGACCCGCGCCTGATGGAAGCGATTGAGTGCCCGGTTTTGGGCATCTGCTACGGCCTGCAATTGATCGCCGCAGACCTCGGCAGCGAAGTCGCCCCCTCTTCGGCACGTGAGTACGGCTATGCTAGGCTCAAAATCCTTGAAGCCAACAGCCCGCTCTTCGCAGGGCTTCCTTCTGAGATGGATGTCTGGATGAGCCACGGCGATAAGGTGCTCACCGCGCCCGAAGGATTTCGCGTGACGGCCATCACGGACGATGCGCTTAACGCTTTTGAGAGCTTAAGCAAGCGCATATACGGGCTCCAGTTTCATCCAGAGGTCGCACACACGCCGCTCGGCGGGCAGATTCTCAAAAACTTCCTCTTGAATATCTGCGGCTGTCGGGGGGATTGGACGCCGCGCGCCGTCATCGCAGAGCAGATCGCGCGAATCAGCGAACAGCTCGGAGAAGACGGGATGGCTGTCTGCGGCCTCTCCGGCGGGGTGGATTCCACCGTCGCGGCTGTGCTGGTACACAGAGCCATCGGCGAGCGGCAGACCTGTCTCTTTGTCAATAATGGTTTATTACGTGAAGGAGAGTTTGAAGCCACGCTCGCTTTGTTCAAGCAAAACTTGAACCTCAACGTCATCGGTTTGGACGAAGAGAGCCGGTTTCTAAATGCTTTAGAGGGCGTGGTTGACCCGGAAACGAAGCGCAGAAATATCGGCAGGATTTTTATAGAGGTCTTTGAAGAGCAGGCCGCAAAACTTGGAGAAGTTCAGTTTCTGGTTCAAGGAACACTTTATCCGGACGTGATCGAATCGGTCTCCGTGCGAGGCCCTTCAGCCGTCATCAAGAGCCATCACAATGTCGGCGGGTTGCCGGAGAAGATGAAGCTGCGTTTAGTTGAACCTTTGCGTGAGCTTTTTAAGGATGAGGTCAGAATCATAGGCCGCGAGCTGGGCGTTCCTGACGAGATACTTGAGCGGCATCCTTTTCCGGGTCCGGGGCTGGCCGTGCGAATCTTAGGAGAGGTCACAAGGGAACATATACAAATACTACAAGCGGCTGACCGCATCATCGACGAAGAGATACGCCTGGCGGGGCTTTACAAGTCCGTCTGGCAGGCTTTCCCTGTGCTTTTGCCTATTTCCAGCGTGGGCGTAATGGGTGATTACCGAACGTATGAGAAAGTGCTGGCGATTCGCGCCGTGACCAGCGTGGACGGAATGACGGCTGACTGGGCGCGCCTGCCGCACGATACTCTGGCGCGGCTCTCAACGCGGCTCGTGTCGGAAGTTAAAGGCATCAATCGAGTAGTGTATGACATCAGCTCCAAACCTCCGAGCACGATTGAATGGGAGTAAATTCATCAAAATACATCAGCCAGAGGTTTTGAAGTATTTTGTCAGAGCCAGCCGAGAAAACTCTTTGAAACATTAGTTTTACCTCGCGCTCAAGTAATCTATCCCTATATCTTGCTGCTTTCATTCACGCGGACACGTGATATAGTGTGCCGTCCTTTGACTTTGTCTAATCGGTATCTCCTTCCAACGGAACTTAAGTTTCTAACTTATGGTTAAAAAAGAGTTCGCACATCTACATCTGCACACGGATTACAGCCTCCTCGACGGAGCCATACAGATCAAGCCGCTGGCGCGTCGCGCGTCCGAGCTGGGCATGAGCGCCTGCGCCATGACGGATCATGGCAACATGTTCGGCGCGATCTCTTTCTACAATGCTATGAAGGAGCAGGGCGTCAAGCCTATCGTGGGCTGCGAGGTCTATATCACGCGCGCGAGCCGCAAAGACAGAGCCGTCGCGGCGGCCCCCGGCCAGAAAGCCAATTATCATCTGATCCTGCTCGCGCAGAATTTCGAGGGCTATCAAAATCTAGTGCGCTTGACCTCCAAAGCCTACACGGAGGGCTTCTATTACAAGCCGCGTATAGATAAAGAGCTGCTCGCGCAGAACAGCAAAGGGTTGATAGGACTCTCCGCCTGTATGTCCGGCGTGCCCTCAGCCCTGCTGGCGCGAGACTGCTTCGACGAGGCGGCGGCGGCGGCCATCGAGTTTGAAGAAATCTTAGGGAAGGGCAACTATTTTCTTGAGATTCAGGAGCACGGCCTGGATGCGCAACAGCGCATACGCAAGCCTCTGGTGGATTTATCAAAGCGCACGGGCGTCCCGCTCGTGGCGACCAATGACGCGCATTACCTGACGCCTGAGGATGCGCGTGCGCACGATATCCTGCTCTGCATCGGCTCCGGCAAGACCGTTAACGACCCGAACCGCCTGCGTTACGGCCCGCCCAATTTTTACGTGCGCTCGCCCGAAGAGATGTGGGACATCTTCGGACAAGAGATTCCGGAAGTTTTGACTCGCACGCTTGAGATAGCCGAACGGTGTGACCTGCATCTGCCCAAAGGGGTCAATTATCTGCCGAACTATCCGATTCCGGCCACAGATGCGGGGTTGACGGCGGACGAATATTTCGAAAAAGTGGTTAGGGAAGGCTACGAAAGCCGCAGAAGACAGGTCTGGGAGCGGCAGCTTGCGCGCGGAACCCTGCGCCATACGATGGCAGACTATCAAGAGCGTATCTCGCGCGAGATAGCCATGATTAAACAGATGGGATTCGCAGGCTATTTTCTGATCGTGTGGGATTTTATACGCTATGCGAGGGAAAATTCGATTCCGGTCGGACCGGGACGTGGCTCTGCGGCTGGCTCGCTGGTGGCCTACTGCCTTGCCATCACGGACGTAGACCCGTTGCAGTATGACCTGCTGTTTGAAAGATTTCTAAATCCGGAACGCGTCTCAATGCCCGATATAGATATAGATTTTTGTGTGCGCGGGCGACCGGAGGTCATCAATCACGTGGCAGACCTCTACGGTCGTGACTCCGTGTGTCAGATTATCACCTTCGGGACGATGGCCTCGAAGGCCGCCATCAAGGATGTCGGGCGGGCTTTAGATATGCCCTACGCTGAGGTGGATCGGATAGCCAAAATGATACCTCCTCCGGTCAGAGGGCGTAACGTCAGCATTACAAACGCCTTAGAGCAGGTGCCCGAGCTTAAAAAGGCGGTTGATTCGAATCCGCAGATCAAGGAGTTGATAGATTTATCGAGGCGGCTCGAAGGTTGCGCGCGGCATGCTTCCGTTCACGCGGCGGGGGTTGTGATCTCGCCAGAGCCTCTGCACGAGCTGATTCCGGTTGCGGTCTCGTCCAAGGATGAGTTGACAACGCAGTATGCCATGTCGGACCTGGAAAAGACGGGCATGCTCAAGATGGACTTTCTCGCGCTGACGGCCTTAACCGTGATAAGCGATTGCTTAAAAAGCATTAAGCAATCGCTTGGTGGAAATATCGAATGGGACGAAATCCCGCTCGACGATCAAAAGACTATGCAACTCTTCGCGGAAGGGCGCACGGAGGCCGTCTTCCAGTTCGAGTCCTCTGGCATGCAGGAGATTTGTCGCAAGCTCAAACCGAAGGGTTTGGAAGACCTCGCAGCACTCAACGCCTTGTATCGCCCTGGCCCGCTCGATGGCGGAATGGTGGATGACTTTATCGAGAGACATCACGGGCAGAAGGCCGTCCGTTATATCGTCCCGGAGATGAAGGAGATTCTCAGCAATACGTATGGAATTCTGGTCTACCAGGAACAGATCATGCAGTTGGCGCAAAAACTGGCCGGGTACAGTCTCGGCGAGGCGGATTTAATGCGGCGGGCGATGGGTAAGAAGAAGCGCGAGGAGATGGCGCGTCACGAGCAAAAATTTATCGCCGGCGCTGTCGAGCGAAATATCAAGAAAGAGAAGGCGCAGCAAATCTTCTCCCTCATGGCGCAATTTGCGGATTACGGTTTCAATCGCAGCCATAGCGTGGCCTACGCCTATCTTGCTTTTCAAACGGCCTATTTGAAAGCTCATTACCCGGAGCATTTTTATGCGGCTGTGCTTTCCAACGAAACTCAGGACACGACCAAAGTTTTCAAATATTCCACAGAGTTACGCGGGCAGGGGATACGGCTCTTACCGCCTGATGCTAATGAGAGCGGCGCTGGCTTTACGCCCTTAACTGATGCTATCAGATACGGCTTGGCGGCTGTCAAAGGGATCGGCCAGGGTAGCGTCAACGCCATTATAGAAGCGCGCAGCGGCGGCAGATTCGGCTCCTTTTTCGACTTCACGTCGCGTGTTAGCCCCGGGGCGATAAATAAAAGAGTGATGGAGAGTTTAGTCTGCGCAGGAGCTTTCGATTCTCTTAATCTACAGGCGCAACCGATTCATCTGTGGCGTTCCCGCCTGCATCATGCCATTGACGCTGCGATGGCGCATGGCAATCGTTTGCAGCGAGACAGATCACACGGGCAAAACGATCTTTTCGGAGCTGCGTCCGATAACGACTCGGAGCGGAATGTGACAGAATGGTTGCCGGATGTGGCTGCCTGGACGCATAGCCAACTGCTGGCCGCAGAGAAAAATGCTATCGGATTTTATATCACAGGGCATCCGCTCGATAATTATCAGGAGGTGTTGACGGAATTGGGGGCGGTCTGTTTCGCGGATTTAGCGTCGCATGTCACCGGGGCGAAACTTTCTGTCGGCGGCATCATCTCTTCATTTCAGATTCGCACGACAAAAAAGGGAGCGCGCTTTGCCTTGATGCGCTTGGAGGATCAATCCGGGGGCATCAAGTGCGTCGCTTGGCCTGAGGTTTTTTCTAAATTTGAGAAACTCCTGCGGGATGATCTGGCCGTCCTGGCGTACGGGAGTCTGGAGGTCGCCGAAGATGGCGGAATGACCGTTTTTGTTGAAGATTTGACGCATCTGGATGATGTCATACAGCGTAAGGCTAAGGCCGTCATTGTTTGTCTGCCGGAGGAGCTCGAACAATCGCTTTTGCTGGAGAGACTTTTCAGGCTGTTTGATAAACACAGAGGGGATTGCGAAGTCTTGTTGGACTTGTGTCTGGAGGGGGGCGTTTTGGTGCGCGTCAGACCGCATACGACTCTCAGAGTGAAAGGAAGCCAAGAGCTGGAGGAGGCGATACGCAGTTACGGTTGTAGGGTTGAGTGGACTAATGTTTCGTTGGAGCCTGGCGCGGCCTCCATCTGAATCAATCTTCATGCTATAGTAATCACGAAAAACCATGGTCGAGCCTGAGACAGAATCCCCGAATCCAGCAGCTTCCAGCCATTCAGACGCCTTCGCGCGTGTGCAGTTGGCGAGGCATGTGGATCGCCCGTATACGCTGGATTTGGTCGAGCGGCTCTTTGAAGATTTCGTGGAGATACACGGCGACCGCAGGTTCGCGGATGATCCGGCCATCGTCTGCGGCTTGGCGCGCTTCCATCAGACTCCTGTGGTCGTGGTCGGCCATCAGAAGGGACGCGACACTAAACAGCGTCGCGTGCGCAATTTCGGGATGCCTAAGCCGGAAGGCTATCGCAAGGCCTTGCGCGCTATGAAATTGGCGGAGAAGTTCGGTCACCCCGTCTTCACTTTTATAGACACGCCGGGCGCTTATCCAGGCATAGATGCTGAAGAGCGCGGGCAAGCCGAGGCCATCGCTTTCAACCTGCGCGAGATAGCCAGGCTGAAGATACCTATCGTCGTGACAGTCATCGGCGAGGGAGGCTCAGGCGGGGCACTGGCGATTGGAATCGGCGACAGGGTTTTGATGCTCGAAAACTCAATCTACTCGGTGATCTCGCCGGAGGGATGCGCGGCCATCCTGTGGAAAGATGCGTCACGCGCGGCAGAGGCGGCGGGCGGCCTGCGCCTGACAGCCGAAGACCTGTATGCGCTCGGACTGATCGACGGGGTGGTTTCGGAGCCAAAAGGGGGCGCGCACTCGGATTATGATGAGACGGCGAGAGTCCTCGATGATTATTTGAGCGAAACTCTGAAGGAGATTTCCGTTTATACGGGACGGGAACGCCTGGCCTTGCGCTATCAAAAACTGCGTGACTTTGGAAAATGGGGGCTTTTCGACTCTGCCCGGTCATAAAAGGGGGTTGTAACGGCTCAATGTCGGCGCGCCGACATTGAGCCGCCTCTCTCTTTTATATTTAGAACGGGATGTCGTCATCCGCCAGATCGTTATCCGTTTGAGCCGTCTCGGGCGGGGAAGAGCGCGTGGCGGATTGCGGCGCAGCCTCTTCGCCGCGCCCGCCGCCGATAAATTGCATGTCCGTCGCATGGACTTCGAGTGTGTATCGCTGTTTGTTATCTCTGTCCGTCCACTCTTCGACGCGGAGGCGTCCTTCTATGTAAACCGGTCTGCCTTTGGTCAGATACTGAGAGGCCGTCTCGGCCTGTCGTCCCCAGAGTGTGACGCGGAACCAAGTCGTGGCATCCTGTATCTCGCCCGTCTTATCCTTACGCTTCTCATTGGTGGCTAAGGTGAAGCTGCAAACGGGCGTCCCTTGCGGCGTGTATCTCAGTTCGGGGTCACGCCCCAGATTGCCGACGAGAATTATTTTGTTGAATGACATGAGCGGTTTTCCTCTGATGTTAAGCTATTTTAATTCTGTTGAGGCCGTGATACTACTCGCGTGTGGCGTGAGCGGTCAAGGCTAAATTGTTTGCGAAGCAGGATAAGACTTAATCTTTTACTTTTAAAGTAAATCCACAGGTTTAGCTAAAGCTTTATGATAAAGTCTCTTAACATACGTAATTTTGCAGTGATTGAGAGCGCGGGGGTTGAATTCCAGCGAGGCTTAAATCTTCTGACGGGCGAGACCGGCTCCGGCAAGAGCATGATTGTGGATGCGCTCGGCCTGCTCCTGGGAGAGAGAGTCTCTCTGGCGCAGATACGCACGGGCGAGACGAGCGCTTTTATAGAGGGCATCTTCGCCCCGTACGGGGACGAAAGGGCGCAGATTCGCGCGGTCCTGGATGAGGCGGGGATAGAGTTTGAGGCGGAGGATGAGCTGATCGTCCGGCGCGAAATGAGCGCGGGCGGGAAGAGCCGTATCTATATCAATGATCGGAGCGTGACGCTGGCGATCTTGCGCAAGCTGCAACCGCTCTTAGTCGAAATACACGGGCAGGGCGAGCAGAAGTTGCTCCTCTCGCCTCGCGCGCAACTTGAGCTGCTGGACGAATACGCTGGCTGTGCGGCTCTGCGCCAGCAGGTCGGAGAAGCTTACCTTCTTTGGAAGAACTCCTTTAAGGCGCTCGAAAAGATCAAGGAGGATTTCAGAGAACGGGAGCGTTTGTTGGAGACGCTGGAGTACCAGCTGGCGGAGATAGATGCCATCTCGCCGCAGGAAGGCGAGGACGAACGACTGGCTGGCTTGAGACGCCTGATGGCACATGCGGAGAAGATTTTGCAGCTCGGCGGCGGCGCATATGAACATTTATACGAGAGCGACAGCAGCGTCCTCGCGGGTCTCTCAAGCATCACCAAGCAGGTTCGAGAGTTGTGCGAGATAGACGAGCGTCTGAGACCGCTTGAGAGCAATCTGAATGAGGGCGCGGTGCTCTTGCGTGAGGCGGCTGATTCGATCCGCAGCTACCTGGAGAGGATAGAGTTTTCGCCGGAAGAGTTTGCGCGCCTGGATAATCGCCTCAACGAGCTTGAGCGGCTCAAGCGTAAGTTCGGGACAGACCTCAAAGGGTTGCTTGAGCTTCGTGTGCAGACGGCGCAAAGATTGTCGCTCCTCGCAGACCTCTCGCAGCAGGAGTCGGATTTGAGAACGGAATTGAGCGGGGCGCGCGAGCTGTATCTGGAAAAGGCCGCGAAGTTGACTGCGCGCAGAAAGGCTGCGGCGCGCAAGTTAGCGGCAGAGGTCGTCAAAGACCTGCAACAGGTGGCTTTGCCGCAGGCGCAGTTCGCAGTTGATTTGAAGACATACGGGGCAGGCCACGCGCCTGCTGCGGAAGAGTCGGAGGCGGGGGCTGACGGCACTGCCTTTGAAGGCGATTTTTTCAACGCATACGGAGCGGAGCGCATCAGCTTTCTGTTTTCTGCGAACCCCGGAGAGTCTCTGCGCCCCCTGGCGCAGGCCGCTTCGGGAGGTGAGTTATCCAGATTGATGCTGACGCTTTTGACCGTGAGCATGAAAAGCGCAGGGCGCAGGCAAGGGTGCGAGACGATCATTTTCGACGAGATAGATGCGGGCATCGGCGGGCGCGTGGCCGAGGCTGTCGGTCGCCGCTTGAAGGCTCTGGCGAAAACCAATCAAGTGCTGTGCGTCACGCATCAAGCGCAGATCGCGCGGTTCGCGGAGGCGCATTTCTCGGTCGAAAAGGTAGTCAGAGGCGGAAGAACTTTGACCAGCATCGAATATCTTGAGAGGGAAGCGCGCGTCAAGGAGTTGGCGCGCATGATCGCCGGCGAAGATGAGTCTCAGACCACTTTTGAGACGGCGCGCTGGATGCTTGAGACGGCGGAGACTTGAAGAGAGAGGTGTGAAAAAGTTTTCCGGCGGAATGTGTCCGCGAAGTATTCGCTACACAGAGTTGTTTCTGTTAAACTCCGTCGGAACATTTGATTCTGCGCGGTCGCTGTTTTTGATAGAGAAATAGATGAAGACGAGTGTTTACATAGAAACGCACGGCTGCCAGATGAACGTGGCGGATACGGAGAGGGCTGCGGATCGCCTGCGCGCGTCCGGCTACGAGCTGACCGAAACGGCTGAGGGCGCGGACGTGGTGCTCTTCAATACCTGTTCGGTGCGTGAGCGTGCGGCGCAGAAAGTCTTCAATCGCATAGGAGAGGTGCGCGGGCGTGCGGCGAAAAACTCTCCGTTGATCGGCGTCATGGGTTGCGTCGCGCAGCTTGAGGGAGCAGCGATTTTCGAGCAGTCTGCGGCAGTGGATTTAGTAGCCGGAACGCGCGCGACGGATCGTCTGCCGCAACTGATAGAGCGCGCACGCTCCGCAGAGAAGGTCTTGGATTTGGGAGAGCGCGGAGAGTCGGACACCTGGACTATCAACCACGCCGCGCGCCATTCAAAACACGTGGCCTTCGTGCCCATCATCGAAGGCTGCAACAAATTCTGCTCCTATTGCATAGTCCCTTACTCGCGTGGACGTGAGAGAAGCCGCGCGGCTGGTGAGATTCTCGAAGATGTCTGGCGTTTGCGCGAAGAAGGCTTCCGCGAAGTACATCTGATAGGGCAGAACGTCAACAGCTATCGCCCGCGCTCTGCGGACGGTTTGGAAGCTTTCGCGGGGGCGACGCCCTTCACGCGCCTCTTGCGCGCGGTGGCCGCGACGGGCATCGAGAGAGTCAAGTTTACGACCTCGTTTCCGAGGGACTTTCACGAGGACATAGTTAAAGCTTTGGACGAGCATGAGAATTTATGCGACTGGGTGCATCTGCCCGTCCAATCCGGGAGCGACCGTATCCTGCGCAGTATGCGCAGGGGGCACACGGCGGAGAATTACCTGAGGCGCATAGAGAAGATCAAAGGCGCGCGGCGCAGACTCTCTGTGACCAGTGATGTGATCGTGGGCTTTCCGGGCGAAACGGATGCTGACTTTGAGGCCACTATGCGGTTAGTCGAACATTGTCAATATGATGGATTATATATCTTCAAGTATTCCGAAAGGTCTGGGACGCCGTCCGCCACGCTGTCGGACGATGTCTCAAAGGAGCTCAAGACGGAGCGTTTCCTGGCCCTGGAAAGGTTGCAGCGAAGCGTGCAGAGCAGGCTTTACGCGAGGTATGTCGGCAGTGAGGTCTGTGTCTTGGTGGAGGGCACGAGCGCGCGGTCCGAGGCGGATCTGACGGGGCATTCGAGCTGTCATAAGGTGGTCAATTTTCAGGGAGAGAAGCATCTGATAGGCGATACTGTGAAGGTCAGAATCACTGAGGCCAAGACGAACAGCCTGTACGGGGAGCTGGTCACCCGCGTCCGATAAAAGCTGAAGTGATAGGTGAGGGAGCAAGATGGAAATCGAAGTAAAGATTAGAGCTTTGATGATGGATCCCAATAGCGGCACGCCGATTATTATTCTCAAGGACGTGAACAGCGAGACGATGCTCCCGATCTGGGTCGGAGCTTACGAGGCGAACGCCATCGCGCTGGAGATAGAGAAGGTGACCCCGCAGCGCCCTATGACGCATGATTTGCTGCGCAATCTGATCGTCGAGATGGGATCGAGCGTGGAGCGTGTGGTCGTGACGGAACTGCGCGACAACACCTTTTTCGCGATGATAGAGATGCGTCAGAGCGATGGCACGTTGGTCTTGCTGGACTCGCGCCCCTCCGATGCGATTGCGCTTGCACTGCGCGCGGATTGCCCTATTTACGTGGATGCGGAGGTGATACGCGCCTCGCGTAATACGATTGCGGATGGCGAAGAGCAGGAGTTGGAAGAGGCCGGCGCGGAGGAAGAGGAGTGGCCGGATGTGATAGGGGAGGCCGGGGATTTGCCCATGTAGCCGATTTCCCCTTGAAATTTGTGAAAAAGGCTTTTAGGAAATGTAAATTTGTTGATTGAGACGGGAGAGAATTCCGCTGTGGCGCAGCCTGTCAGAGTAATAGCGATTGCCAATCAGAAAGGCGGTGTGGGCAAGACCACCACGGCCATCAACCTGGCCGCTGCTTTTGCGCAGCGCGGGCAGAGATCGCTTTTGATAGACCTGGACCCGCAGAGCAACAGCTCTATTACCTTCCTGGACCTGATGAAGGTGGAGCACACGGCCTATGAGATTCTGATGGACGGCGAAGGGGATTGGGGGCGTTCGATCTACAAGACCTCTCTGCCGTCGCTGGATATTATTCCGGCGCGAATCAGTTTGGCCAAGCTGGAGTCGAAACTGGTCGGGGATTTCGACGCGCCGTTCCGTTTAAAAGATCGACTTGAGGCATTTCGCTCGAATTATCAAGTGATTATTATAGACACGCCGCCCACACTGGGTTTAATCACAGTCAATGCTTTAGTGGCCGCGACGCACGTCTTGATTCCGATTCAGTCATCCTATTTCGCTTTGGAAGGGACGGACGACCTGCTGGAGACGATTGAGAAGGTCAAGGCGCGTCCGAATCCGAATTTACAGGTCCTGGGGGTTTTGGTCACTTTACATGATAAGCGTACGACCCTTGCTAGGGAAGTGTACGAGCAGATCAGGCGCGTTTTTGGTCCAAAGCTGTTCGAGACGGTGATCACCAAGAGCGTCAGGCTTGAGGAATCGCCCGCCTACAAAGAATCTATCTTTACCTTCGCGCCACATTCTTCGGGCGCGACCGAGTACTCGAAACTTTGTGAAGAGGTGATTAGTCGTGTCTAAAAGAGGATTGCCTGCGGGCTTGAGCATGCGTCATGACGCGCATTACGTAGAAGAATTGGCGCAACATCGCCCGACGCCCGTCGGACGCCTGATCGCGACCGAAAAATTGGACCCGAACCCTGAGCAGCCGCGTGTGGAGATAGGCGACCTGACAGAGTTAACCGCTTCGGTCAAAGATAAAGGCATTTTGGAGCCGCTTCTGGTCAAGCCCTCCAGAGGGACCGGGCGTTGGATGATTATCGCGGGCGAGCGGCGTTGGCGCGCGGCGCGAGAGGCGGGGTTGCGCGAAGTCCCTTGTATAGAGATGGATGTGGACGATCAGGCGGTGGCCGAGATCGCCCTGATAGAGAACCTGCAACGTAAGGATTTGACGATCTGGGAGGAGGCGGACGGACTTCTGGCCTTGTGCCAGCGTTTCGGCTATACGCATGAGGAGGTGGCGCGCAAGATGGGGAAGAGCCGCAGCACGATCACCGAATCGCTCTCGATTGCGACGCTGCCGGAAGGGATTCGCGAGCGATGTCGGCGCGCCGACATCAGCTCCAAATCGCTACTGTTGCAGGTCGTGCGCCAGCCGGACGAGGAGAACATGGGGCGCATCCTGTCGGAAATCACTGCGCGCGGGCTGACGCGCGACGAGGCCAGAACGACGCGCAGGGAGATGGTTAACGCTCCGGCAGGCGCGACGCACACAGCGAAGCACGCCAAGCCTTACACGTTTCGTTACGTCGCGCCCGGCAAAGAGTTCAGGCTGGAGTTGCGTTTCCGTCGTTCAACTGTCGAGCGTCGAGAGATAGCCGCAGCTTTGAGGGACGCCGCTGAGAAGCTTGAACGGACCGAATAGCATCTTCAAAACGTGCTTACCAAACAAAAGCGTGGAGAGACAATACCCCGCCCGCTGCCATGCGTCTGATAACGGCAGCGATTGACAGAGCTTTCTTCTAAAAATAACTCTTCATCAAAAACCTCAGGAGAAGAGGCTGATTGCTCCCAAACTCTTCAGCTCTTCAGCGCCTGTTTTTTCTTTTGCTCGGCGACGGCGCGCTTTTGCAATGCGCGTCCCCATTTTTCGAGCGTCGGCTCGAACGGCTTGAAGAGTTTGGAGCGGAAGGTATTCTGCTTCTGATGCCAGAGTCTGAGCTGCTTTTCGGTGTAATTTTTGACGGCCTGTTCGACCTGTCCCTTCTTGACTGAATGGCGCAGGGTCAGATGATAATGCTGCCCGAAGAGGGAATAGATGACCGCCGCCAGGTTGCCCTTGAAAGAGAGGCGCGGCATCAGCCGCTTGTAAAAGGTTTTTTTGGAAGGCAAGAGGACGCCAACGGCTATCTCCAGCCAGGCTGTTTGCGCGCCTTGCTTTGGATGGTACAGGCCGGGGAGTTCCGTGCGTTGGTTGAAGCTTTTGAGCCGTGAGTCTGTGATGACATCCACCAGACGTACTCTATCCACCCCGCGCAGATGCTCGCGCGGAAGGCTATTGAGCATATCTTCTATCCACGACTCTGTTTTTCGCGGAAGTTTTGTCCGAGCTTGATTCTCGATCTTAATCGCCATAAGAAACCATTAGATAAAATATTTCCGAGCGCAGATACGCATAGGAAGAGCTGACCCGTATATGCCCGAACACTTTATAGAAGAGTCTAAGGATGGTCAAGCAAGCCGCACAGATAGGACGCTTATGAGAGCAGGGATGGCACGCACAGAAAAGCTTCCGGCTTCAACCCACCACACCTCTTGCGTCCGATAATAAAGATTATGTACTGCCAGTCTCAAAACCTGTAGGACGGCTGGACTAAAAAATACTCCGCCTCACACAAGCCCCCTTCAGGCCCTCTCGCCTTGACACGGTAGATGGCAGGCTGCTACAGTACGCGGTCTTTTTGACCTTCAGCTATTCCAAGAACACCAGTAAGGAGCGCGGCATTTGAGCACAGAAGGCACATATCTATTCACCTCCGAGTCCGTCACAGAGGGACATCCGGATAAGATCGCTGACCAGATTTCAGACTCCGTTCTGGACGCTGTGCTGCGTGAAGACGAGACCGGAAGAGTCGCCTGCGAGACCTTGGTCACAACCGGCCTGGTCGTACTCGCGGGCGAAATCACCACCCGGGCGCGTATAGACTACTCCAAAGTGGCACGTGAAACCATTCGAGAGATTGGTTACACACGAGCCAAATACGGCTTTGATTGCGACACTTGCAGCGTCTTGAACGCCATCGGCACACAGTCGCCGGATATAGCCATGGGCGTGGACACAGGCGGCGCAGGCGATCAGGGCTTGATGTTCGGCTTCGCCTGCAACGAGACGCCGGAATTGATGCCCTTGCCCATACAACTGGCGCACCAGCTCTCCAGAAGACTCTCGGAGGCGCGCAAAAACGATGAGCTTCCCTACCTCAGACCCGACGGCAAATCCCAGGTAACTGTAGAATATAGGGACGGCAGACCATTTCGCGTGGAGGCCGTGGTCATCTCTTCGCAACACGACGCGAAAGTGTCCAACGAGCAGTTGCGCTCGGAAATCCTGGATCAGGTCATACGCCGCACGGTCTCTTCCGAGTTGATGGACGGGCAGACAAAATATCATATCAACCCGACCGGACGCTTCGTGACGGGCGGCCCACAGGGTGACGCAGGACTGACGGGGCGCAAGATTATAGTGGACACATACGGCGGCTACGCGCCGCATGGCGGCGGAGCCTTCTCCGGCAAAGACCCCACCAAAGTTGACCGCTCAGCAGCCTATATGGCGCGCTATGCGGCCAAAAACATAGTGGCCGCCGGACTGGCAGACCGTTGCACGGTGCAATTAGCTTACGCCATAGGGGTCGTAGACCCTGTCTCCGTGCTGGTAGATACGGGCGGGACCGGACGCTCTGACGAGACCAGGCTCGCCAGTCTCGTGCGCGAGCATTTCCAGCTCACGCCGCTTGGAATTATCAAAGAGCTGGAACTGCGACGGCCTATTTACAAGCAAACAGCTGCCTACGGCCACTTCGGGCGGGACGAGGCCGGCTTCACCTGGGAGAAGACGGATAAAGCGGAGTCTCTGAGGGTTGCTGCGGGAATATAAAGCACGGGCTCTTCAACTTCAGATGGCTCGTCAGCAGCAAACTGTTCCTTCAACTAATACTTTAACCGAGGATATGCTAAATGGATGCTACCAAAGCAGTTGAGTTTGATATAAAGAATCCCGCTCTGGCTCCGGACGGAAAACGCAGAATCGAATGGGCGGAGCGAGAGATGCCCGTTCTAAGGCTCATACGCGAGCGCTTCGCGTTGGAGAAGCCTCTGGCCGGTGTGCGCATAGTCGCCTGCGCACACGTCACCACGGAGACCGCGAATCTGGTGCGCGCGCTACAGGCGGGCGGCGCGGAATCAGTCCTCATCGCCTCAAATCCGCTCTCCACACAGGATGATGTGGCGGCTTCCCTCGTCTCGGACTGGGGCGTGCCGGTCTACGCCATCAAGGGCGAATCAACCGAGACCTATAACAGGCATGTCCGCACAGCCCTCGATTCCAAGCCGAACATTATTATAGATGATGGCTCGGATGTGGTTGCCACTTTAATCAAAGAACGCCCGGAGCAGTCGCGCGACCTGCTCGGCTCGACCGAGGAGACGACGACGGGCATCGTGCGCCTGCGCGCTATGGAGACTGCAGGCGTGCTCACCTTCCCTTCCATGGCCGTCAATAATGCGCAGACCAAGCATTTCTTCGATAATCGTTACGGGACGGGGCAATCCACACTGGACGGGATCATACGCGCCACGAATATTCTGCTGGCCGGTAGAAGCTTAGTCGTGGTCGGTTACGGCTGGTGCGGGAAAGGCATAGCCTCGCGCGGTCGCGGCATGGGAGCCAACGTCATCGTCACTGAGATAGACCCGATCAAGGCCGTGGAGGCCGTGATGGACGGCTTCCGCGTCATGCCCATCGCCGAAGCCTCCGCCGTGGGCGATATTTTTGTGACCGTGACGGGCAATCGTCACGTGATAGACGAGCAGCATTTCGCGAACATGAAGGATGGAGCGATAGTCTGCAACAGCGGCCACTTCGATCTGGAGCTGAATCTGGTGGCTTTGCGCGAGCTGTCAGCCGCGCCCGTTCAACTGCGCCCGTTTGTGGAGGAATACAAGGTCAAAGGGTCCGGCAACAGGATCATAGTGCTGGGCGAGGGACGACTCATCAATCTGGCCGCAGCCGAAGGCCATCCGGCCAGCGTCATGGATATGAGCTTCGCCAATCAGGCGCTTTCGGTCGAATATCTGGTCAGACACAAAGGTCAATTGTCGCCCGGCGTGCACATGCTGCCGCAGGAGGTGGATACGGAGATCGCCAGCCTCAAGCTGCGCGCGCTGGGGATACGCATAGACGCTTTGACTCCGGAGCAGATAGAGTATCTGGGCAGCTGGGAGACCGGAACCTAAAGAGAGAGAAAGAGCCTTTCAGGTTCTCATACGCGTGAGCAAGTAAACCCCCAGGGTTGCGAAGATCAGTAGCGGAGACCAGGCGGAGATCATGGGCGATAGCAGGCCGTATTCACCCATCTGCTGAAAAACCCCTGCGGCGCCCCAGTAAGCCAGACTGATGCCGACCGCAGAGGAGAGCGCAGCGACAGCGCTCTTGCGCCCGAAAGAGAGGGCTAAGGGGATGCCGAAGAGAGCCATGATCCATGCCGTGTGCGGCTCGGCATATTTTCTCTGCAAAGCGATCAGGAGAGAGGTGATGTTTCTGCCGCTCGGCCTGATCGCTTTTATGTAGTTGCTTAATTCCTCTGCGCTTAAGTGCGCGGGCTTGTTAAGCTTGAGCTTAAACACCTCGGCGGTCGTCTCCCCCTCCAGACGCACGTCCTCCCCGACCCTCTGCTCCAGCCGCGCCCCGTTGAGCGAGACCGTCGCGGCGTCCGGAATCTTCAGCCCTTCGCCCTCCTCCCACTCGCCGCGCTCGCCCGCGATGATCCTCTTCAGATGCACGCCCTCCGCGTCGAATTCATAGACCACGGGCAGATGCAGACTGCCCTCCCCCTCATCATATTGATATGAGTAAATTCGTTTGGACGCTCCCGTAGTGGAGGCGAGCCACTGCGTTCCGCTGCCCGTCATGGCCTGCGAGACGTTGCCGCGAATCTGAGAGCGTAGAGCGTCTTGTCTGATATTGGCTCGCGGCATCACTCTCTCCTGTATCAGCCACGTCCCCAGACCTATCAACAGAGCGAAGGCGATCCCCGGAAGCATCAGTCTGTAGACGCTCTGCCCGCTCGCCCACCAGGCCACCGCCTCGCTCCGTCTGGCAACCAGCGCATAGGTCACCAGCACGGCTATCAACAAGCTGGCCGGGAGCAGTTGCACCGTCGCAAATGGCAGCAGGAAAAGCAGATAGCTCGCCACCGTGCTCAAGCCCCCGCGAGCCGGTGTGATAAAGCGCCAGAGTTCGAACAGCGTGAAGATCAAAAACACTGAGAGTAAAGCCGCGTAGGCGAAAGAGCAGTTCAGGGAGAGCGAGCGCAAGAGGCTGCGATCCAACATGCTGGGAAAGCCAAGTCGCCTGCGTTCTTTGACCGGAACGCCCGAACGGGAGAGCGACGGCATCGCCTCAGTCGACGGGCTGCCGCGCCCGTTTAGCCAGCCGGTCAGGCGTTGTAAGCCCCAGCGATTCTTGATGAGCAGAGCCGCACAGACGCAGAGCGCGGCGAAGGTCGAGACCCATGCTCCGACCAGGGGCGGCACGCTTCCCTTCCGCGCCAGCTGCTCGCCCAGTAAGGAGAGCATGTAGTAGGCTATCAACGTCAGCAGAGAGAGTAGACTGCCCCATCCTCTGCCCCCTCTTCTGAAATGCAGGCTCAGGACGCCGCCCAGCAGTGAGAAGACCAGCGAAGCGAAGGAGAGCGAGAGCCTTTTGTGCAGTAAAATCCAGGCGTTGCGCCCATCCTCCCCTTCCGCGTGCCCACGCGCATAGGCCAACAATTCCGGCCAACGCATATCGTCCAAGAAGGTTTCGTCCCTTCGCAGCTTCTCAAGCAGCCCCTTCCGCCCAGTCTCCAGGACGACACGCAGTTGCGCCAGTCTCTCGGCCACATATTGCCCCCTGGCGTCCGTCTGCGCCGGCAGCGTGATCGCGACGGCATCATTTAGGACTAACTCCGATTGCTCTGCCGCTGCATCAATCCGGCCCGACCTGGCTGTTATCAGACGCCTTGCGCCGCCCCTCTCCTGCGAATAGATAAAGACGCGCTCCCATCTCCCCTGCGCCTTGTCTCCGTCGCCCACGTAAACCACGTAGCCCGGAATGTCCGTATTAAAAACCCTCGGCTCGACCGGCGAATCGAGCTTCCTCAGCGCAGCCTCCAGCCCAGCGCGTCTGAGAGCCCGCGCAGCCCACGGGGACGCCTCGAAATTGATATAAAAACCGCAGGCCGAAAGCAGCAGACCGATGAGCAGCGGCGGCCAGAGTATCTTCCAATTGCTCACCCCAGCCGCGCGCACGGCCACCAACTCACTATCGCTGCTCATACGGCTGAGACCTATGATCGTCCCGGCCAAGGTCGCCATCGGCAGCGTAAAGGCCAGCACGTTCGGCAAGAGCGCGCCGGCCACCTCCGTCAAAAGCTGTAGCGGAACCTGCGTCAGCAAGAGCAGTTCCGCGAATCTGCCCGACTGCTGCACGAACAGAATCATCGTCAGCAAGAGCAGCGCGAGCAGTAGATACGGAACTATCGCCCGCGTGATATATCTCTCTATCAGTCTAGTCCCGCCCAAACGCATTTTGTTGATACTTCAATCGCCACACGACCGGCGTCAATCAGACGCCTCTCAAACATAGAGGCTCATCCAAAAGCTCATTTCAGAACCAAGGCGCGTCCCGGCTCGCGCTCAAGCACATACCGTATGACGCGGCGCAGCAACTGTTCCAACTCCTGTTCCGCAGCACTGCCCGTCACGCCTGCGGCGCTCACAAATTCCTGCGGCGACTGCCTCTGCATGCGTTTCAAGCCATCGCGCGCACCAGCCGAAACCTTTGTCCCCAAGCCTTTGCCGCAATCCTCGCAGAGCTGGCGCAACTCCGTATCTAAGCGCATCGCTGAGCCTTCCGGGAATCTACGACCGCACCGCGCGCAGTTGCCCATGAGAGAGAAAAAACCCGTCAGCCTCAGCATCCAGACCTCGAAATAACGTAAGGTTAAGCCCAACTCTTCAGGGACGCTCTCAATCGCCTCCAAACAGGCGCGGATCATCCTGTACATCTTCTCGTTAGGCTCGTGCGGCGGCGCGAAGGCCAGCACCAGCTCGCTCATGTAGGCCAGTGCGCTGACACACTCCACGCTGCTCGACAACTTGAAATAGGAGCGCACGATTTCCAGTTGGCTCAAAGTGACCAGCTCGCGCCCCTCCTTCTCATAATAGCTCAGATGCACCAGCGTGAAGGGCTCCAGGCCGCCGCCGAACCTGCTCTTCAGACGCCGCGCCCCGCGCGCCACTGCGCGCACCAAGCCCGCCTCGCGCGTCAGACAGACTGCGATCTTGTCCGCCTCGGCCAAGTCATATGTGCGTAAGACTATCGCTTCTGATTCGACCTGTCCCATCAAAAAAAAGCTCTTTCGCTCTCCTTCGCTCTCTACCTGCACAAGAATTTTGTGTGAGAGGATCATCGGCTGCTGGGCGTTATCGGACGCGTAAAGAAAGGGGGTCTAACTGCCCGGCAGAAAATAGAGCAACCACGCCAAGACCAGCCCGATCCCCATAAATTCCGCGAAAATTTTGAGGCCGTACAAGACCCGCTCACGCCCCTTGTCTCTGGCTACCGCGCCGAAGACGACCGACACGATGGCCGCGAATAAAGTCATCACCAGTAAATGTCTCAAGGCTTTCTCCCCGCTCCTATATCAAAGGCGTCCAGCATGATCAGATAGTTGAGCAGCCCTGCCACCAGTAAAAAGGTGTTCCCGTATTCATACGTCGCCAAACTGGCCTGATCCGTAAATCCGGTGCGCGTCAGCAGGCAGAACAGATAGAGCACGCCCGCCCCCAGATTGGCGATCACCGGCGGCACCTGTAAGAGCGTGGACAGCCCGTCATCATATGGCCCGGCCAGCGGGAACAAGTGCCCCCCGAGCCTGAGACCTATGATAAACATAGCCCAGACCGCCCCGCCCAACAGCAGGCCGCGCAGCACGCGACCCTGCAACAAATGGCCTGCGCCGGGCACAAGCCATGCCGCCGCAGCCGCCAGCCAGGCCTTTGCAGGAGCGCTCTCCGCCCTGACGCTCTCTTCCCTACTCAATCCCTTCTCAGCCAAATCAGCTCTCCTCACATTAAGACGTTTTTTTCTCAACCCCGTCCGATATAACCGTCACGCGCAACCACCTCGTATCCGCCCGGCGTGACCAGCACGCGGAGGCGTCTGTACTCGCCAGCCGCAGCCCTCTGCCTGGGCTTGAAGGTGATGATGTACTGCGTGCGCAGCTCTTCGGCTATGGATTCGTAAGCGGGTTTTAAGTCCTCTTCTTTGACGGGCAGAAATATGCGCCCGCCCGTCTCCGCAGCGATCTTCGTCAAACTCTTCTCCGCTTCGTCTATCAAAGATTTGTAGCGCGCCAACTCCTTCGGATCATAGCCCCCGAAAACTCTACCGACCCAGCCGTGGTCTCGCTTCTCCACGGCTGCCCTCAGGCTCTCCGTCAGACTTATCACATACACGCTGGCCTCCGCGCGTCGCACGGCATTCAAAGCATCCGCGTAGCTCGCGCGCCTCTTCTCGGCTGTGTCTATGCCGTCTGTCAAAAGGATGACGATCTTGCGACCCTGTACGCGTTTGAGCTGTTCCTGTGCGGCCAGATACAAACCGTCATAAAAGGTCGTGGACTGCCCCGGATGATAACGCCATTCCAGGGCTTTCAAAAGATGCTGCGTATCCGCGCCGCCCGTCCAGTCCTGCAACAGCTCCACCTCGTCCGCAAACTGCATCACGCAGACCTGATCTTCCTTGAGCAAGCCTTGCAAAAAACCTTTGGCCGCTTCGCGTATAAAACGCATGCGGCTAAAGACGCTCCCCGAAGCATCCAGCAACAAGACTATGTTGATGGGGACGCGCTGCCGGTTAAAACTGCTGATCTCCTGCCGCTCGCCGTTATCATAAACAAAAAAACTGTCCGCGCCGAGGCCGCCCACGGGCATCCCTGCCTGATCGCGCACGGAGACAGGCACCAGTATCTCCTCCGTACGCACACGTATCAACTCTCCCTCATCGACGCTCGTCCCGCCCTCCGTAGGAGTCTGCGTCCCCTCCTTCTGTCGCCCGCTCTGCGCATGAGAAATCCCTGAAGCCGCCAAGCACAGACAGAACGCCAGGAGCAGTAGACATTTAGAACTATGAGAGCGTCCGGCGGAATTCTCTTTCATTGCTTTGATTAAATGCTATTCGACAATTCTTCATCTTCCCTGCGTTATCGGACGCGAGGATGCGGGGTCGCGTCTCAAATCACCCTTTGATAATACCCGCCCACGGCGCACGGCACGCAGAGTTTCAAGCCCTCTGTTCCGCTTATCTCACGCCCGTCGTTGATCCCTTCGCCGCAGCTTGAGCAGGAAACGCGCGAGCGCGTATGACCGGGCGCGTCTCTCTCTTGATATTTCACAGAGACTTTCTCAATCTTGAACAACTCCTCATCAGATGCTTCCAAGTAGGCTCGCAACTGCCTCTCCTTCTTGCTTTCAATCAAGGGATAACGCGTATCCGCCAGGGTGCGCGAATCGTCGCGCGCAGCCACACGCACTGCATCAGCAGTCTCAGTATTGAGAAACGTCGCCGCGACCTTTCCGTAATCCACATATTTGAGGCTTCTGCGACCCAGCCTGACCCCGCACACTGCGCTCACTGCGTCCGTCATACAGCGATCAATCTCCACCCACACGAGCAGCTTCTTCCTGTCCGCCCCTTTTGGCTCGCCGATGCCTATCAATTCGCACCCCAGCAGAGACATACGCACGCCCAGCAATTGACCCGGGCAAATGTGGCCGTGTAAACGCCCGCACTCCTCCAGTAGTTGCTCGATTAATTGATGCTTCTCTTCCATACTTAAAGAACTACGCAAAGAGTCGGCACGTCGACCGCACTTAAAGCTTTACTTTGAGAGACAAACTCTATCAGCTTCACCTTAGTAGAGTAAACAGCTTCGACGTAACGACTCGAATTCTTCTAAACCCTGCTGCCAGGATGCCTGTATGGCTTCGAGCGTCTCATGTCTCTCAAGCTGCGCGCGCAAAGTCCCTGTCCCGCTGATGACATCGAAAGGGTTTTTATCGTGCACATATTCGTAGGGCGGCTCCTTCCAACGAAACTCGTCGCCGTAAAGCTCGTGTATCGCTTTAACTATCGCGACGCCCGTCAGCACTGGGCGAAAAGCTGCTCTCTCAAGCACATGTATCTGCACGCCGCCGCAAATCTGTTCAGCATGTTTCTGGAAGGTCGGCCTGAAACCGCACGGGCGGAAATGCACTCCCGCCAGAGAAAATTCCGCGAGACGCGAGGCCAACTCAGGCGCGTGCACATACGGCGCGCCCAATAGCTCGAAAGGACGCGTCGTTCCCCTCCCTTCAGAGACCTGCGTCCCCTCCAAGTGCACTGTGCCCGGAAAGACCGTCGCTGTCTCAAGCGTGGGCATGTTCGGCGAAGGCATCACCCACGGCGCGTCCGTCTCATCAAACCAGTCCGCGCGCTCCCATCCATGCATCTCTAAGATCTCCAAGTCGCAAAGGATTCCGAAATGCTCTTTGAAGAGCCGCGCCAGTTCCCCGACCGTCATGCCGTGTCTGGTCGGAATCGGGAACTGCCCCACGAAAGAGGCGTAGGCAGGCTCCAAGACGTTGCCCTCTACGAAGTCCCCTGTGATCGGATTGGGACGGTCGCAGACGATCACTTTCTTCCCCAAACGACCGGCTGCGCGCATGCAGTTGGCCAGCGTGTAGATAAAGGTGTAGATGCGGCATCCCACATCCTGTAGGTCGTAGACCAGCACGTCAGTCTCTGCGAGCATCAACGCGGTTGGCTCGCGCGTCTCGCTGTACAGCGAGTAGACGGGCGCGCCCGTCTCTGTGTCAAACCCGTGCGCGGTCTCGATCATGTTGTCCTGCACCTCGCCGCGTATCCCGTGCTGCGGGCCGAAGAGCGCCGTCAGCCTGTCTCCGACCGCTGCGCGCAGGAGGTCTGCGGAATGATTCAACCCATGATCCACAGAGGCTTGATTGCAGATGAGTCCGACTCTCGCGCCTCTCAGAAGCTCCGCGCGCTCGGTCAATAATCGCTCGATTCCAAGTCCGATTTTTTTAGGCATCTCGAATCTGTTTTCCCGAAAAACTTTTTCAGCCGCAGAGGACTGAGCCGCCGTTGACGTTCAAGACCTCGCCAGTGATGTGCCGCGCCCAATCCGTGCACAAAAAGATGATAGGCCGCGCGATGTCGTCCGCAGTCGCAATCCGCCCCAAGGGGATCGTCTCTTCGATTCTTTTTTTGTAGGCCGCGTCGGCGAAGACTCCTGTGTTCATCTCCGTTTCGACCCATCCGGGAGCGACGGCGTTGACGTTGATGCCGCTCGCGGCTAACTCTGCGGCCAGCGATTTGGTGAAAGAGATTTGGCCGCCCTTTGAGGCAGCGTAGTTTGAGACGTGCGCTTCCCCGCGTTGTCCTGCGGTCGAAGAGACGATCACGATCCGGCCAAAACCTTGTCTCTTCATCAAAGGCACGACGGCTTTGCAGACAGTCCAAGTTCCTTTCAGATTCACTTCGATCACTCTGTCCCAAAGCTCTTCCGACATCTCCTCAACGGGCGCGCCACGCCAGATGCCAGCGTTGCAGACCAGTATATCGAGCCGCGAGAATCTCTCGTGCGTGCGCTGTACCAACCCGGTCGCCTCTTCCAAACGCGAGACATCAGCTTTGACGCACATCGCCTCGACGCCGAAACTCTCAGCCGCCCTCACAGCTTCCGTCGCAGCCTCTTCGTCATGCGTGTAGTTGACGACCACCTGCGCGCCCTGCTCAGCCAGCCGCAGGACGGTCGCGCGCCCGATCCCGCGCGAGCCACCTGTGACGAGCGCCACGCGCCCGCTTAGCAAACCCGTAAACTCGCCCATCCCCTCTTTCATCCGAAAATCTTCCATTTTAGCTCCGGCCATTCATCTCCCTGACGTTATCGGACGCGGGCGGATTCTCCTGCGTTTGTCGAACTCGCGCGCGCCGACGCATAGCTGCTTGCGGCTTCCACGAAGCTGCTGAAAATCGCTTGAGACAGTTCATCGCGCTGCCAGGCGATCTCCGGATGCCATTGCACTGCCAGCACGAAACGCTCTTTCGCAGGGTCTTCCAAGGCTTCGACTAAGCCGTCGGACGCCCAGGCCGTTGCAATCAATCCCGCGCCAACCTTTTCAATCGCCTGATGATGATGACTGTTGACCGGAACGCTCTCCGACGCCCCTGCCAATTCCGAAAGCATGCTTCCTTCCAATAAGCGCACACGATGCGAGTGCCGGTCGCGCGGCACTCCCTGTTGATGCTTGATCGCGAGCGGAAACTGCGTGGGAATATCCTGTATTAACGTTCCGCCTCGCGCGACATTCAGGATTTGCATCCCGAAACAGATCGCCAGGAGCGGCAGGCTGCGTCTCTCTATCTCTTCGAGGACGAGCAGGTCTGTCTCGTCCTTCAAAGGATGCGAGCTGCCCAGGTTTGGGTGCGGCTCTCTCCCGTAGTGCGTTGGGTCTACGTCCGAATCGCTGCCCGGCAAAAGGATGCCGTCAAGGTCATGCATCACGTTTGAGATGTATTCGGGTCGCGGGATGAGAGGGAGATGCACTGGCACGCCTCCGGCAGCCTCCACAGCCTCGCTGTAATCTCTGCCCAGATAAAAACGGTTCGTTTCAAGCTCTATGCGCATGGTGATGCCTATGCGCGGCCTCAAATGCGGCATGCCCTTTCGCTCCCACATCTTTCGTAGCCTTCCGTCCTCGAATCTCTCTCGCCAAAAATTTTCCAGTGGCTTCGCTTCCAATCTTATCTCATATTCTGCCGCCGCGCTCAATTCGACTTCCCTGTGTGCGCGAAAAAAGCTGGCGGTTTTGATGAACGTGGCCGATGCGCTTGACTTCCCTTTGCGCGACTTCCTATAGTGCTCTTTCACCATGTCTGACAGAAAAGAGAAAGTGCGCAGCACGACCATCCTGCTCGTGCGCCGTGACGGGCGCGTAGCCCTTGCGGGCGACGGGCAGGTCACTTTGGGCGAGACTGTGATGAAGGCCGGCGCGCGCAAAGTGCGTCGCGTCTACAACGACCGTATTCTCGCGGGTTTTGCGGGCGCGACCGCCGACGCTTTTTCTCTGCTCACGCGTTTTGAAGCCAAGCTCGAACAGTATCAGGGCAACTTAGAGCGCGCCGCGATTGAGCTGAGCAAGGAATGGCGCACGGACAAAGTCCTGCGTCACCTTGAAGCCTTGCTCGTGGTCGCCGATGAGAAGACTTCTTTCCTGCTCTCAGGCAACGGCGATGTGATCGCGCCCGATGACGGCGTGCTCGCCATCGGCTCAGGCGGCGCGTATGCCCTCGCCGCCGCGCGCGCGCTGGTCAAGCACACGGAGATGTCTGCGCGCGACATCGCCACCGCCGCGCTTCAGATCGCGGGCGAAATCTGTATCTATACCAACACGAATCTGATCGTCGAGGAAATTTGAAAAGCAGGCGTCAGCACTCAGCACTCGGGATTCAGAATAAAGCGAGCTTGCCGTTCATTCTGAGTCCTGCATTCTGAGTCCTGAGTTCTATGTTCCCAAAATGGTCATTTATCTCTCAGGTGAAGTTGAAGACGAGTTGAGGCTGGACGAATTGACGCCGCGACAGATCGTCGCCGCTTTGGACAAGCACGTCGTCGGCCAGCAGGCCGCCAAACGCGCCGTCGCCATAGCCTTGCGCAATCGCGTGCGTCGCCAAAAGTTGCCGCCCGATATGGCCGCCGATGTGATGCCCAAAAATATCATCATGATCGGCTCGACCGGCGTCGGCAAAACCGAGATCGCGCGTCGCCTCGCGCGCATGTCCAACTCGCCTTTTCTCAAAGTCGAAGCCTCCAAGTTCACAGAGGTCGGATATGTCGGGCGTGATGTCGAGAGCATGATCCGCGACCTCACAGAGATCGCCGTCGAGATGACCCGCGCCGAGAAGATTGATGAGATCGCCGACAAGGCAGAGCTTAATGTCGAAGAGCGCATCTTAGACCTCTTGCTGCCGCCGCCCAAATCTTCAGTCGCTTCCGGCTATTTCGATTTCGACGAGGATGAGGAGACGGAGGCCGCGCCGGTTGAGGCTGCGTCTGCGACTACGGCTCCGCGCGATGAGAATTTTCAGAGGACGCGCGAAAAACTTCGCACGCAGCTTCGCGCGGGCAAGCTCGACAATCGCATCGTCGAATTGGAAGTCCGCGAAAAAAACTTTCCGACCATCGAGCTGGCCGGGCCGCAAGGCATCGAAGAGATGGGCATCAACATGAAAGATATGCTCGGCAATATCTTTCAGGGGAGAACCAAGCGGCGCAAGATGCGTGTCGACGAGGCGATGGAAAACCTCATGCAGGAGGAGGAGGAACGCCTCATAGATATGGACACGGTCGCGCGCTCCGCGCTTGAGCGCGTCGAATCGGCAGGGATTATTTTTCTTGACGAGATAGACAAAATCGCCGGGCGCGAATCCGGCGGCGGCCCTGACGTTTCGCGCGAAGGCGTGCAGCGAGACATTCTGCCCATCGTCGAAGGCACGACCGTCAACACGCGTTACGGGATGGTCAGAACCGATCACATCCTCTTTATCGCCGCAGGCGCTTTTCATGTCTCGAAACCTTCAGACCTGATTCCTGAATTGCAGGGAAGATTTCCCATCCGCGTCGAGCTTGAATCCTTAACCATCGAAGATTTCAAGCGCATCCTGACCGAGCCGAAGAACGCGCTGATTAAGCAGTATCAAGCTCTGCTTGAAACAGAGGGCATACAGCTTGAGTTCACGACCGACGCCGTCGCCACCGTCGCAGAGCTTGCCGCCGAGGTCAACCGGCAGACCGAAAACATCGGCGCGCGCCGCCTGCACACGATCATGGAAAAACTGCTCGATCAGATCAGCTTCGAGGGGCCTGACCTTGAACCCAAACAGCAGCGCATAGACGCTGACTACGTCAATCGCATGCTCGCCGATACGGTCAAAGATCAAGACCTCAGCCGGTATATCCTGTGAGCCAGAGAAAAAAATATTCGAATAGCTTAACTCGCAAGCATCAGCACTGTAGAGATATTGCGTTCTATCTTTTCTCTTCCAAAAATTCTCTGCGTCTTCTCGGCGTCTCTGCGGTGCTCCTATCAATGCTCTTCTGCGCGGCCTGCGGCAAACGCCGCCCGCCGCAGCCGCCCGTCGAGCGCGTCCCGCAACGCACGGAGGAATTGACCGGCGCACAACGCGGCAATCAGATCACTTTGAGTTGGCCTGCGCCGCGACGCAATGCTTCGGACCGCAGCGTCCAGAGCATACGCCGCGTGGATGTCTATCGTCTGGCCGAGCGCGTCAACTCTCCCTTGCCTTTGACCGAAGAGGAGTTTGCCGCGCGCGCCACTTTGATCGGCTCGGTTGACTACGAACAGATACGCACTTCCGGCGACACGCTGACTTACACGGACACGCTCGAACTGGCCGGAGAGCCGACGCGCCTGCGTTACGCCGTGCGCTATGTCAACGCCTCGAATCAACGCGCAGCGTTCTCCAATTTTTTATTGATCGAACCCGCCGCGCGTCTCTCGCAGCCGCCCTCGAATCTCGCCGCGCAAGAATCCGAGACGGCTCTGACGCTCAGTTGGAACGCGCCCGCCGCGAACATAGACAATTCAACTCCCGTCAATCTGCTCGGCTACAATCTCTATCGGGCACAGCCCGGCGTCAACAACGGCGTGGCCGCGCCCGTCAATACCACTTTGATTAACGGGACGAGTTTTGCCGACAAGAATTTTCGTTTCGGAGAAGAGTACAGATATTTCGTGCGCGCTGTTTCGCTCGGCACGGGTGGACAACAGGTCGAAAGCCTTGACTCCAACACGATGACCGTCACGCCGCGAGATGTTTATCCGCCGTCCGCTCCGACCGCCATCACTATCGCAGCCGCGCCGGGTCGTCTCTCGCTCTTCTTCCCCGCTAATCCGGAGCGCGACGTGGCGGGTTATAATCTCTATCGCTCGACGGACGCAGAACTTCCGAAAGATCGTTGGACGAAACTTAACGGCGAGCTTTTGACGCGGACGACTTTTCAGGACGAGAAGGTTGAGTCGGGCAGAAAGTACTATTATTATTTGACCGCTGTGGATACAGCCGGAAACACGAGCGTGCCGTCGGAGGTCGTCTCGGAGACAGCGCCATAACAGATGAGACTCTGCCGCTACACATCTCAGGGCATGTACGCGCCGCACTACGGCATCGTCGAGGGAGACTTTATATGCCCCTTGATAGACGCCGACGCCTTTGGCAGTCGCCCACGCGCGCGCGCAGACAAGATTCCGCTCGCGTCCGCGACCTTGCACGCTCCCGTCACGCCCTCGAAGATAGTCTGCGTCGGTCGCAACTACAAAGAGCACGCGGCTGAGCTTGGCAATGCCATGCCGTCCGAGCCGCTGCTCTTCCTCAAGGCGACTTCGGCTCTCATCGCCTCAGGCGAGAATATTTTGCTGCCGCCCGAATCCGCGCAGGTCGAACATGAGGGCGAACTCGGGGTCGTTATCGGACGCACGACGCGGCGTTTGCGCGCTGATGAAGACCCCTTGGCTTTCATCCTCGGTTACACCTGCGTCAATGATGTGACGGCGCGCGACCTGCAACGCAAGGACGTGCAGTTCACGCGCGCCAAATCATTCGATACCTTCTGCCCCGTCGGCCCTCTGATTGTGACCGACATCAATCCGGCGGACGTGCTTGTCAACACGCGCGTCAACGGAGCGGTCAAACAGCATGCGCGCACTTCCGCGATGGCCTTCAATGTCCCTTATCTGGTGCGCTACATATCGCACGCGATGACGCTCAATCCGGGCGATCTGATTGCGACCGGCACGCCCGCAGGCGTCTCCGTGCTTTCAGACGGCGATGTGGTCGAAGTCGAAGTCGAAGGCATCGGCGTGCTACGAAATCAAGTGAAGAGTTTGGAGAGTCTAGGGAGTTCATAGAGTTTAGAAAGCAAAGAGTTTGAATACTCTTCACTCTCTAAACTCTATGAACTCTAATGAAGGAGAGTAAGATGAAATTTTTTATTGACACAGCCAATTTGGATGAGATACGCGAGGCGACTTCGCTCGGTTTGATAGACGGCGTGACGACCAATCCGTCGCTCGTCGCCAAAGAGGGAAACGTCGATTTCAAACAGCACATCGCGGCCATCTGCGAGATCGTGCAGGGGCCTGTCTCAGCCGAAGTGACGAGCCTCGACGTGGAAGGGATGCTGAGGGAAGGACGCGAGTATGCGCGCATTGCTCCCAACGTCGTCGTCAAATGCCCGCTCACGCGCGACGGACTTAAAGCCACCAAAGTTTTGACCGAAGAGGGCACGAAGGTTAACGTCACGCTCTGCTTCTCCGCCACGCAGGCCATTCTGGCGGCAAAAGCCGGAGCGGCTTACATCAGCCCCTTTATCGGACGGCTCGATGACATAGGCCAGAACGGGCTTCAGGTGCTCGCGGAGATCGTGGAGATTTACAACAACTACGATTGGGGCACGGAGGTGCTGGCCGCCAGCATACGTCATCCGATACATGTCATCGAAGCCGCGCGCATGGGCGCGGACGTGGCGACCATTCCTTTCAAAGTCATCGAGCAGCTTATCAAGCATCCTTTGACGGACAAAGGTCTTGACGCTTTTCTCGCGGACTGGAAGAAGAGCGGGCGATAGTTTTCAAAAGCTTACGCCTCTAGGCTTCAGTATCTACTTCAACTAAAGTCGGCACGGCGACTTTTGAAGTATCACGTCAAGTGTTTTAAAAATCAGCGCGGAGAAAAGCAGTTTCC
>DASWRG010000029.1:0-55115 GCA_036403295.1 Pyrinomonadaceae bacterium | reverse complement strand
GTGCGCGGGCAGCAACCGCGCACGGTGCAAGACTTGACGGAGGCTGTTCGAACAGCCCTTCAAGCCATTACGAAAGAAGATATCGCCGCTTGGTTCACGCATTGTGGTTATTAGTGCCAATCCAAGTGCAAACCGTAATAGGTCTTTGTACTTTGGTCTTTGCATGCGACTTGACCTT
The DNA here is from genome assembly GCA_036403295.1 of Pyrinomonadaceae bacterium. GTDB lineage: Bacteria > Acidobacteriota > Blastocatellia > Pyrinomonadales > Pyrinomonadaceae > JACMLC01. Next base: position 54,937 of record DASWRG010000029.1, on the reverse strand, counting down.
GAGTGATAAAGCTCAAGATAAGTAAGATAACGCCAGTTCGACGTAAAGATTTCAACCAGCCTGCGCCAGCAGGCGAGAGAGTGTAGCCCCACGCGTCAGCGTGGGGAGAGAGCGAAGTTAGAGGTTGAGCCTGCGTGAGCTGGCGACAGATGCTTCCTTTGCCTCTCATCTGTCGCCAGCTCACGCAGGCTCTATCTCTAACATTGCTCAATCCCCACGCTGACGCGTGGGGCTACACTCTCTCGCCTGCCCGCGCAGGCTGGTTGAGAGCTTTATGTCGAGCTGAAGTTATTTCTCTTGCATCAAGTAGATAATCACCCAAACTTAGATCGGTTCAGTTGCGACTAAAATGGTCGTCTGACCTATTTGCCGAGCACAAGGAGCGTGAATGTTCCCGGCACGATGCTGGGGCGCGGTCGCGGGCGATCCGGCGTCGGCGCGGGCGGCGGACCGAACTCCGCTGTGACGAGATAAACCTTGTGCGTCTTCGGATCAAGCGCCATCGTGCGTGCGCCCTTTTGCGTCGTGATGTTCTCGACGACGGAGAATTTGTCGGGCGAGTCTTCGTGCAGGACGGTGAGCGTGCCCTCTCCGTTTGAGCTGAAGACCAGTCCCGTTTCGGGATCGAAGGCGGCGGCATCCACGCCGGTTCCGATGGGCAGCGTCGTCAACACTTTTCCGTTATCGGCATTGACGACGGCCATCAGTTTGTTTGAGCCGACGGAGAAGAGCCGATGGTGCTTGCGGTCGAACGCCAGACCGGAAGGCTCTTCGGCGGGCGCGATAGGCCAGTTGGCTTCGAGCGCGAGCTTGCGTGAGTTGAACTCGACGATGGCGCTCTTGTCTTCGAGGTTGACGAAGACGTTGCCCTGCTCATCCGTGACGGCGAACTCGGGTCTGCCGCCGAGCGCGAGCGTGCCCGCGACCGTGTCGGTCTTCACGTCAATCGCCGTGGTGTCTTCGCTCGCGCCGTTCATTGTGAAGACGCGCTTCGAGGCTGCGTCGTAAATGATGGCGTCGGGATTTTTGCCGACCGGAATCTGCTTCAAGGTCTTCAAGCTCTTGAGGTCGAAGACCGTGACGGTCGAGGCACGACCGTTACTGACATAGCCCTTTCCGGCATCCTCTACAATCGCGATGCCGTGGACGCCGGGCGTGTCCGGGATGTCGCCGACGATTGCGCCGGAGTCTGCGTCAACGACCACGACGTGCGTCGCGTGCGAGACGTAAAGGCGACGCGCCTTCTCGTCAATCGTCAGATAGTCCCAGCCGCCCTCGCCGCCGAGCTTATATTGCTTCAGCACTTGATAGCCGGACTTAGTTTTTGTCTGCGCGTTGAGAGCCACGCCGTTGAGGACGAAGACGAGAAGACAAATGAATGAACTGCGCCAATTGAATGACATGATGATAGACCTCCGATTGAAAAGTTGAAAGACTTCCGCGAGCGCGAGGCTCGCGGGACACAGCTTAAAGCCGCTCTTCTGATTGCCACCTCGCTATAGCCCACGCCTCAACATCACGTAGATGGTCGGCGTCACCACGAGCGAGAGCAGCAACGCGACGGCGAGGCCGCCGATGACGGCGATGGCGAGCGGCTGCAACAGCTCTGCGCCCGCGCCGATGGCGAGCGCGAGCGGGAGCATCCCCAGAATCGCCGCGAGGCTCGTCATCAGGACGGGACGAAAACGCCTGCGACCGGAACGCACCAGAGCCTCGCGCAGCGTGTCGCCTTCGGCCAGATGCTCCTCTACTGCGTCGAGCATCAGAATGCCGTTCTTGGCGACGATGCCGACGACCATAATCATGCCCATTAAGCTGACGACGTTGAGCGTCTGTCCCGTCAGAAACAGGCCGAGCAGAACGCCGCCCAGCGCAAGCACCGCGCCCGCGACGATTGAAACCGGATGAGCGAAGGAGCGGAATTCGATGAGGAGCGTGATAAAGACCAGCACGACCGCCAGGACGAGCGAGAGCGCGAGTTCGCGGAAGCTGGATTGCTGCTCCTGATAAATTCCGCCGTACTCGACCGTCATCCCGGGCGGAAACTTCACGTCCTTCGCCAGTTGCGTTTTAATCTGCGAGATGGCCGTGCCGAGGTCTGTCCCTTCGAGCCGCGCCGTGACGGGCACGTACTGCCGCAGAGCCTCGCGGTGAATTTCGGTCTGCCCCTTATCATATTCGATTTCGGCCACCTGATCGAGACGGAAGAGCGCGCCCGTCGAGGAGCGCACCTGAAGCGAGCGCAGGGCGTCGAGCGACGTGCGCACCGCCGCCGGGAAGATGACGCGGACGGTGATGAGGCGTCCCTGCTGCAAGATTGACGAGGACGCGTCGCCCGACATGGCGGTGGTCACGGCGGAGGCCACGTCCGACGCGGTGACGCCGAACCGTGCTGCGCGTTCCGGGTCAACTTTGAAGGTCAGAGCCGGGCCGCTCACAACGACGCCGGGATTCGTGTCGACGATGCCCTGCACTTTTTTAATCGAAGCCTCAACCTCTTCGGCCTTCGCGTCGAGCGCCTTCGTGTCTTCGCTGAAGATCTTAATCTCGATGGGCGAGGGCGAGCTGACGAGATCGCCGATGAGGTCTGAGAGGATGCCGACGAACTCAACCTGAAGCGACGGCTCAGACGCTTCGATTGAGTGGCGCAGGTCTGCTTCCACTTCATCGGTCGCGCGCGAGCGGCTGCTCTTGAGCTTAACGAGAAAGTCGCCCGTGTTCGGCTCTGTGATTGAGAGTCCGAGTTGCAAACCTGTGCGCCGTGAATAGCTCTCGACTTCGGGCGTTTGTTTAAGCAAATCCTCAACCTGGCGGAGCATTCTGTCAGTCTCTTCGAGCGAAGACCCCGGCGGCGCGATGTAGTCGAGCACGAATGCGCCCTCGTCGAACGCGGGCAAAAATTCCGAGCCGAGGCCGCGATAGATAAGATACGAGCCGACCAGCACGCAGGCCATGAGCAGCAGCACAGCCCACGGACGGTCGAGCGCTTTCCCCAGCACCCACTCATAACGGCTGATGATCGCGCGCAGGAACGTGCCGCCCTGTTCCTCCTCTTCTTCAACGCGCCTCAGAGCCGCCTCGTCTTCGCCCCCGTCCTGTGGCTCGCTCTCCCAGTTGTCTCCCGCATCCTCTCGTCTCTTCGCCTTCACGAATCGCTCGGCCAGCACCGGAGTGAAAGAGAGAGCCAGCACGAGCGAGGTCAGAAGCGCGACCGCCATCGTGAGCGCGAGCGAGCGGAAGAAGACGCCCGTCACTCCCGTCAGGAGCGTGAGCGGCAGAAAGACGACGACGGGCGTCACGGTCGAGCCGATAATCGGGATGGTGATCTCACTAATCGCAGCCTGCACGGCCTCGCGCTTTCCCTCCCCGCGCGCAAGGTGCGTGAAGATGTTCTCGACGACGACGATGGCGTCGTCAATCACCAGCCCGATGGCCGCCGCGACGCCGCCCAGCGTCATCAGGTCAAATGAGAGTCCGACCATCCACATCGCGAGGAACGTGACCAGCACCGTGACGGGGATGACGAGGATGGCGACGACCGTCGTGCCCCAGTTGCGCAGGAAGGCGTAGAGAATAATCACCGAAAGCAGGAGGCCGATGAGGATGGCGTCGCGCACAGAGTTCATCGACTCGCGCACGAGCAACGACTGGTCATAGAACGTGGAGATTTGTACGTCCTTCGGCAGCAACGGTCGCACGGCTGCAAGCTCTGCCGTTAACTCGTCAACGACGGTGACGGTGTTGGCGTCGGGCTGGCGGTCAATGTTGAGGAGGACTGCGGGATGCCCGTTGGCGGTGACTATCGTGTACTGCGGCTCGAATCCCTGTCCGACGGTCGCCACGTCCGCGAGCTTGACCGGCGCGTTGTTGACGACAGCGACGACAATCTCGTTGAGCTGGTCGGGCGTCACGGCCTGGCCGCTCACGAGCGCAAGCTCTAACTGGTGATTCTCTTCAATCAGGCCGGGGCTGGCGATGATGTTGGAATTTTTGACGGCGTCCACGACCTGCTGGATTGAGACGCCGTGCGCCGCGAGTTTCTGCGGGTCAATCGTCGCCTGATACTCGCGCACTTTGCCGCCCGCGACGTTGACAGAGGCGACGCCCGGCAGACGCGCAAGACGCGGGCGGACGACGTTGTTCGCGATGTCGCGCAATGAAGACGGGTCGCGCGTGTCGGAGGTGAGGCTGTAGCCCGCGACGGGGAAGACGGCGAAGGTCAGGCGGTCAACGCGTCGAATCGCCGCGCCCGGCGGCAGCTGCGCCGTGAGTTGTGAGAGCCGCGCCTGCACGAGCTGCAAAGACTGTTTGATGTCTACGCTCCAATCGAAGAAGAGGTTGACTTCGCATGAGCCGCGCGCAGTCGTGGAGCGTATGCGCGTGATGCCGGGGATGCCGTTCATCGCCTCTTCGATGGGGCGCGTGACGGAGACGAGCGTCTGCTCTGCGGGCACGACGCCGTTGTCCACTGTGATGACGATGCGCGGAAAATCGGTCGAGGGAAAGATGGCGCTCGGCAGTTGCCACGCGGCGTACAGCCCGGCGGTGCAAAGCAGCCCGATGATGACGAGCACCCCGCGCTTCTGCTCGGAGATGAGTTCGGCCAGCTTCACTTCGCGTCTCCCCCGGCGCTCGTCTTCTCTTCGCTCACTTCGACCTTCGACCCGTCGGGCAAAGAGTAGTTGCCTTCAATGACAATCGTCTCGCCGCCCTGAAGGCCGGAAGTGATCTCCATCTTCTCGCTCGTGCGGATGCCGACCGTGACCTTCGTTTCGTGTGCGACCGACGCGGCGTCAACGACCATGACCGTGCCTTCGTCCGCGTTCGACGCGTCGAGCGTGACGGCTGAAGCGGGCACGACGAGGGCGTCCGCCTTGGCGTTCGCGGAGACGGTGACTTGAGCCGCGCCGTTGATGCGCAGGCGTCCCGCGTCGTTTCCGAGCGTCACCCAGACCTCGACGGTGCGGCTCGCCGGGTCAACCGCGCGGCTGATGAGCGTCACCTGTCCGGTCATCTGCTCGCCGGGCAAGTCTGTCGGAAGCACAGTGGCCGCGTCGCCCACCTTCAACTGCGCGGCGACGGTGTCGGAGAAAGGAGCTTTGACGATTACCTGACTCGTGTCGGCAACCGTGACGAGAGTTGTGCCCGTGGAGATGAAGCTGCCCTCGTACAAAGCCTGATCGGTGACGACGCCGCTAATCGGCGCACGCACCGTCGCGTAAGAGAGTTGTGCGTCGAGCGCGCCGACGTGCTGTTCGGCCTGACTGACGCGCGCGGCGGCTTGCGCGCGGTCGTTCGGGTTGAGCGCCCTCGTGCGTAATGAGATGTTTGACTCCGCGAGGCGCAGGTCATTCTCGGCCTTCGTCAAATCGAGCTGCGAGGCTTCCAAATCTTTTTTCGAGATGCCGCCCGCCTGATAGAGAGCCTGCCGCCGCGCATACGTGCGACGCGCGTTGTCGGCAGCGGCGCGCGCGTCTCGCAATGCCTTCTCGTCCGTCGCCGTGTTCTGTGGAATCGTTCCGGTCTCAACGCCGCGCGCACTGGCGCGGGCTTCGTTGAGAGCGGCGACCGCTTCATTGCGTTGCGACTGCAAGTCATTCGACTCAAGCACGGCGAGCACGTCGCCGGCGTGAACGACGCGGTTTTTCCAGAGAGGCATCTGCCTTATCTGCGCGCTGATCTTGGGCGAGACCTGCGCCGTGTCGCGCGGGAAGATCGTGCCGAGCGCGGTCTGCTGGGCGGCGATGGGTTGCTTCTCGGCTTTGGCGACGCGGACGCTGACGACGACGGCGGTCTCGTCGGTCGCCGCCGCAGCGTTTCTGCGCGAACGCCAGATGAGCGCGAGGATGACAATCGCGACGACCGCGACGACCGCGACGATGATGAGCATCGTCCGACGCTTTCGCTCTCGCTGCTTGCGAATTTCTTCGCCGGACAAGGCGCGCCGATGCCCGGCTGGCTGCAACTCATCGAAGGCCGCCGCACGCTCGCCGCTCGTCGCTTCTTCGCCGGGCGCGAAGTCGTCCGCTTCCGCACGCGCGCCTGTTCTCTCTTCCGAATCTCTCTCTTCGCTCATTGTCCTGCCGCCTGTCTGAGTCGCGCGAGCGCCACCTGGTAGTCGAAGAGGGCTTGAAAGAACGCCAGCCTCTGCGCGGCCAGAGTGGTCTGCGCGTCCGTGACTTCGATAATCTGCGCCTCGCCCGCACGGTAGCGCGCGATTGAGGCGTCGAGGTTGTTCTGCGCGAGCGTGATGGCCGTCGCCGCCAGACGAATGCGCGCCGCAGCCGAGAGCGCCTGCGTGCGCGCCGAGCTGAATTGCTGCGCGAAGCCGCGCGCTGCTTGCGCGCGCTCGTTCTCCGCGATCTGTAGTTTTACCTGTGCCTGCCGCTCGCGGCTGCGGGTCGCGCCCCAATCGAAGATCGGGATCGTGAGGCTGAATGCCCCCGAGAATCCCGTGTGCTCTTTGAGACGCGGCGGTCTCAAAGAGTCCGTGTCGAAGCCGCCGTTGACCGTGTAAGAGAGTTGCGGCAAGCGGTCTGCGCGCGCGATGCGTACGTCCTGCTGGGCGGCGCGAATCTGTGCGTCGAACTGCGCGAACTCCGGACGACGCTGAACCGTGTCGGCGGTGATGCGCTCGACCTCGCCCGTGGCGGGGATGAGCATCGCAAGGTCTGTGGCGGCAATCGCGCGCGCCGAATCGTAGCCGACAAAGACGCGCAACGCGTCCGCCGCGATTGACTGATTGGCACGCGCCTGCTCAAGCTCACCCTGTCTCTGCACGGTCTGTAGTTGAGCGCGCGTGAGGTCAACCGGCGCGACCTCGCCGCCGCTCAAGAGCAGAGAGGTGATGTGCTCGAACTCCTGCGCCGCCGCCAGATTCTGCTCCGCAGAACGCAACTGCGCGGAGGCGAGCGCCAGCCCGTAGTAAGCCTCGACGGTCGCCTGCCTGAGCGCATTGCGCGCGACCTGCGTGCCTGCGCGCGCGGCGTCGAGCAACGCGCGGTTGCGCGCGAGCGTGGCGCGCAGGCGTCCCGCTATGTCAACGTCGCCCGTCACGCTGACGAACGCCTGATATTCTCCGATGGCGTTGTTGGCGATGAAGCTCGGCACGCGCGGCTCGCTCGCCAGCAGTCCGCGCGCGGGCGAGGTGTAGATGTAGCTGAGCGGCGCGCTGACCTTCGGCAGGAACGCCGCCTGCGCCTGTCGCACGTCCTCCGCCGCCGAGCGTTCATTCAACTGCGCCTGCTGGAGGCCGGACACCTGCGCGTTCGCTAACCGCAGCACATCATCGAGCGAGAGTTGCCCGGTCGCGCTCTGTCCGGCAGGCTGAGTAGCGGTCTGCGGATTTGAGGGCGTGGACGGCGTGGGCGAAGGCGTCACGTTAGAGGCTGGCGGCGTTTGAGGTGACGAATTTGGCTGCGGCGATGGTTGAGGGGAAAGAGGTTGCCTCGGTGCAGGCGATTGTGTCGTCGTCGGAGAAGGCGTTTGAGGCGCGGGCGTCGGTTGTTGACCGCACACAGCGACAGCCGCTACGACGGCTGCCAAGATGATGTAGAAACTACGGAGCAATCGCACAACATGTTGTGCTTGCATCCTTCCGCCGCGCCCCCTCGGCTTATCCGTGACTCGCCTGAGCACCCTCTTGACCAGCCTCCGACTCGAAGTAAAAAGATGCGCGACATGTGGTCGCGCTCTTCCGAAAACATTTATGAGAGAAAATCCAAGTATACATCTTGAGGAGACGCGACGGCGATAATTCAAGAATCGCGCCGTCGCGTGCCTCCGTTCATGCCTTCAAAAGTCTTACGGCTTTTGTTTGTTCTTCTCGTTACGCTCTTTTCGCTTTTCGGTGGCTTCCTGTTTCTTGTTCTCCTGTTCGACCCGCACGATCTTGCCGTTGATGGCGCTGACCTGCACTTCCGTGATCGTGCCCTTAGAGTTGCGGATGTCGAAAGACCAGACGAGTCTCTTATGCTCGCGCTCAAGCTCCGCACTCTCGACAGTGCCCGGCGCGCGTTTGAGCGCGGTCGCCTGCGCATCCTCCTTCGTGATCTTCGCTTCTCTGGCGAGCTTCTCCTGCTCCCCTGCGTTTTCCTGTCGCGCTTTAGGTGCGGCTGAAGCAATTGCTGCTCCTGCCGTCAAAGCAATAGATACGATTAAGATAAATAGTAGTTGACGTTTCATCGAATTTCTCCTGACTTCTGACTTTAAGATAGCACATGTTATCCGGCGGGACGTTTTCTCAGACACCACGCTGCCCATGTGCGAAACATAGTTTACATTCTTAAAGATGACAGGAAGATTACTTCAAATAATTGGGTTGACGGCGTCGGCGGATGGAAGAGCGACGTTGAAAGCCGTCCCGTTTTTGTCCGAACGCGCGAGAGCTATTCGCCCGCCGTGCATTTCGGCGACCCACAGGGCGATGGCGAGGCCGAGGCCAGCCCCGCTTCCATCCGTCTCGCCGTTGCGCGAGCGCGTCTTGTCGGCGCGGTAAAAACGCTCGAAGATGTGCGGCTGCGATTCCGGCGAGATGCCCGTGCCCGTATCCGTGATGCTGATGCTGTAATTAGAATCGGCGCTTTCAAGCTCGACGCGAACCTGACCGCCGCTTGGCGTATATTTGATAGCGTTGTCGAGCAGGTTCAAGATCATACGTCGAATCAAGCCTTCGTCGCCGCGAATGAGCAGCTCGTCTTCCGCGTGCCGGTAATGAAGCTCAAGCCCGTGCTGCGTCGCCAGAGAACGGACGGCGCGCACACATTCTCCAACCGTCTCATCAAGATAGAACGGCGTAAAGGATGGTCTGTATTGTCCCGCATCGGCGCGAGCCAGCAGGAAGAGGTCTTCGACGATGCGTGTCAGTCGCCGCCCTTCGTCGTGCAGGATGGCGAGCGATTCGCGGTACTCTTCCGCGCTTCTCAGAGTTTGCGAGAGCGCGACTTCGGATTCGCCGCACACGATAGCGACGGGCGTGCGCAGCTCATGCGAAGCGTCGGCCATAAAGCGGCGTTGCTGCTCGAAAGAAAGATCGAGGCGCGCCAGTAGCTCGTTGAAGATTTGCGCCAGCCGACCGAGTTCGCTGCGTTCATTGCTGACGGGCAGACGCTCGCCCAAATTGGCTGCGCCGATACGCGCGGCTCTCGTCCCCATCGCGACGACGGGCGCGAGACTCTTGCGCGCGAGGAAATATCCGCCGAGACTGGCGAAGATGAGCGCGAGCGGAACTGAAATGTAAAACGCGCGCCTGGCCTGTTCGAGAGCTTCATCCTGCTCGTGTAGCGATTGAGCGATAACGACTGTGTATGCATGACCCGGATTTTTAGTCGAAAAAGCGTAAGCGCGAATGCCTTCACTTTGATTCGGAATGGTCGCATAAGCGCGCCCCACCCGCTTTGTCTCTTCAAGCAACCCGCCCGCGTTTTGCAGTAAAATCGCTGTTGACGGCCACGCGTCTTTACCAAGTACGCTCGCGGGAGGCTCGGTCGCGGCAATCGCGCGCCCCGAATCGTCAAGAATGATAGCCTGCCTGTCATTGAACTGAAACGCGCGTGCTGCCTCAACAGCCGCTTCATCACCCGGCTGGTTTTCATCTTCGGTTTCGGCAGTCAAGTTGGAGACGAGGGAGTTTGCCGCATCCGCCAGCGACTGGTCGGTGCGAGCACGCGCGGCACGCGCGAGATAAGCATAAGTAGCGACGGCGAAAATTATCAGCACGAGCGCGAGCACGCCCGTGTACCAGAGAGTCAATTGGCCGCGCATCGAATCAAACATGATCGTCTCGTGATGAGCCGCTACGCAGGGAGTCGTCAGCGCCGCCGGTCTCTTCTACATTTTCCGGCGCGTCCAGCATATAACCCTCTCCGCGACGTGTGTGAATGAGCGCGGTGGCGAAGCCGTCGTCCATCTTTCGCCGCAGCCGGTTGATATTCACTTCGATCAGATTCGAGAACGAATCAAAATTCTCATCCCAGACATGCTCGGCTATCTCCGCGCGGCTGAGCACGCGCCCCCGCTCACGCGCCAGATACTCAAGGAGCGCATACTCTTTGGCGGTCAGCTCAATCAGGCGTCCGCCGCGAGTGACGCGGTGCGCGTGCGTGTCTATGACAAGGTCTGCGATATGGATTGAGGCGGGTCGCACGACATGCCCGCGACGAAGCAGTGCGCGGAGGCGAGCCAGCAGCTCCGCGACCTCGAAAGGCTTGGTCAGGTAATCGTCCGCGCCTGTGTCCAATCCGGCAATCCTGTCTTGAATCGCGTCGCGCGCCGTCAGCATAATCACAGGCACACTCGAACCCGCCGCGCGCAGCTCACGACAGACCTCAAACCCGTCGCGCCCCGGTATCATCACGTCCAGGATTACCGCGTCGTAGTCGTTAATCGCAGCTTTGTACAGCGCATCCTCGCCGTCGGCGGTCACGTCCACAGCGTATGCCTGTTCACGCAATCCCTGTGAGACGAACCGTGCGATACGCGGATCATCCTCTACCAGTAACACTCTCATCCTGAGCCTTCCGAACGAAAGATGGCGGGAGAAACTATTTTATCTCTTGAACAAGACATTAAAAATTCCATGCCAGCGATACTCCGTAGGCTCGCTCTGCGCGGCTATAAATAGGCGACGCCATCGGAATCAGCCTCGACCTCGTGACATAGCTTTTCGCCGCGCCGTCGCCTCCGTCCAGAGAAGGATCGTGATGCGTTCGATAAACATAACGACCGACACCGAAACCGATGGCGCTGCCGATGAGCACATCGCTGAGGAAGTGATTGCTCCCCGTGTAGCGCGAAAGGCTCACGGCTGTGGCGAGACCATACGCGGCGAAGCGCACGAGAGGACGCCCCTTTCCGTACTCGTATGCGATCACAGTCGCCACCGACCAGGCGCTTGAGGCGTGTCCTGAGGGAAACGAATTGCCTCTATCAAAAAACTCTCCGCTCGCATCATCAATGCGCGGGCGCGGGCGCTGCGAAACAGTTTTGAGGACGGTGGTGACAATTCCGCTGTCGATGAGCGCCTCCATGCTGAGCAGCCCCGTCTCGCGCGCCCGTGCGTTATGCGTCGTCCGGCCAAGCAGGTAGAAAGTACCGGCAATCGCGCTCGTGGCGTAAATCGAGCCGCCGCGACTGATGTCGCTGCTGATTCTCAGTCGGGTTCGGTTGTCGCCATTCTCAGTCAGTTCTCCGGCAGTGTGGCGGTCGGTCGCCAAAAGCGCAGCCGTCGAGATGCCGAGCGGCGCAAGCCATCTCGCGTCACCCCGCTCCATCTTAAAAGGAGCAGTCCAGATCGCGCGCTGGTCGCGCAGGATGTTCTTGACGAATCGTCTTTCGAGGCTCGGAGTAGGCGAAGCCTGCGGCGCGGGCGGTCGGGCGGCGGGTTGACTCTGTCCGTGAGCCGCGATTTGGACGACTGCCAGAAGAAGCAGGACGCGAATGATTCGGTGAACCGTCTGCAAACTTGTGTTCATCACAGAAGCCTCCTCTGTTTAGAAATTGAGGGCTGTTGTTGATACCGCCGTGAATCATATAAGTTAGCAGATGAATGCAGGATAAATCGAGGTCGTGGAGCAGTTTTAAATTACAGTGAATGAGAATCAGGACAAGAATCTCGCGCAAAGGCGCTGGTGGCGCAAAGAAGAAGACGCAAAGAGCGAATGGCATTCAACAACTTGGCGTTCCTCCTTTGCGCCTTTGCGCGAAACCGCTTTCCTCTTCTCTTTTTTTCAAACCGGCCCACTACCTGCCGAAGCTCATGATTGACATTTCCGCCTAACAATAATAGCTTCTTTGATGCAAGCCGGTTCGCTCTTTGCGCTCACATCTATGCCGCATCCTCGGCCTCTGGCTGACCAAAGCTTGAGCGCGTTTCATCCGACTACTCTCTGCGTGTGTTCCTTTTACATTGGAGGCGTTGATGTCTTCCCCTTATTCCTTCGTAGACGATGTGTTTATCAGTTACCGCCACCTCGACAACGAGCTTCAAGACGAAGCTGGGAAAGGCTGGATTGATAATTTCCATGAGCGGCTGGAGAGTCTTTTAGGCGAGGCGCTCGGCTACGAGCCTAAAATCTGGCGCGACCCGAGATTGCCGGGCAACGTCTATTTCGCGGACGTGTTGGAAGAGCGTATCAAAAGCACGGCGGTCATGATCTCCATTCTCTCGCCCGGTTACTTGCAGTCGGATTGGTGTCTCGGAGAGCTGAGGGAATTTTGCCGGCTCGCTAATCAACAGGGCGGTCTGTCTGTAGACGGCAAGCTGCGTCTCTTCAAAGTCGTCAAGACTCACATCGAGCGCGATGAGCATCCGCCTGAATTTCAGAAACAGCTCGGCTACGAGTTTTACGAAGTGGACAAGGCGACGCAGCGCCCCGTCGCGTTCGGGCAGGAGCTTGGACGCAACCGCGACCAGCGATATTGGAGCAAGCTGGACGACCTCGCGTGGGATGTCAAGCAGACGCTCTCCATCGTCAACCCGCGCGCCAGAGCTGCGGCTGCCGGTTCGGTCTTCTCACGCGAGCAAGGGACTATCTATCTCGCGCAGACGACCAGAGATTTGAGCGAGGAGCGAGATCAGATTAAGCGCGAGTTGCAGAATCGCGGTTACGACATTCTGCCGGACAAAGAGCTGCCCTTCATCTCGCCCAACTACGAAAAGGCCGTGCGCGAGTGCGTCGAGCGCGCGAAGCTTTCCATACATCTCATCGGCGGCAGCTACGGCATCATCCCGGAAGGCGCGGGTCACTCATCAATCGTTCGCCTGCAAAATGAGATCGCCGCCGAGCGCAGCCGTCAGGAAAAATTTTCAAGGCTCTTGTGGATGCCTGTGGGCCTCGCGCCACAGGAGGAGTCGCAGGCGCAGTTCATCGAAAATCTGAAGACCGACGCGCACATGCAGCAGGGCGCAGAGCTTTTACAGACGCCGCTCGAAGAACTCAAGACTGTCATCCAGATGCGCTTGACGAGCAACGGGCACAAGGCGGAAGCGGAGACGCAAGGCGAGACGCCGCCGAAAATTTATCTGATTTTTGATAAGCGCGATCTGGAAGGCGTGCTCCCCCTCAACGACTACCTCTGCGTCGAGAAAAAATATCAAGTGCTGCTCCCTTTGATAGACGACGAAGGCGAAACTGAGACGCAGGCTTTCGACATCCACAAGGACAATCTGGCGCAGTGTGACGCGGTCTTAATCTATTACGGCAATGCCAATCAGGCCTGGTTTGAGTACAAGTGGCGCGACCTTGAGCAACTGGCTGGCTCAAGCCGCAAGAGCAAGCTGGCGGCGCAGGCCGTCTACGTGACCACGCCGAAGACGGCGCACAAGCAACTGTTCAATAACCCGGCAGCGCTCGTCGTCAAAAACTTCGCAGACTTTTCGCCCGCAGCCTTAGACGCCTTCACGTCTCGCGTCAAATCCGCCGAGAAAGGTGTGAACGATGTCAACGAATAATCACTTAGCCAATCCTTTTCCCGGCCTGCGTCCGTTTGAATCCACCGAGACGCAGCTCTTCTTCGGGCGCGACGGTCAAAGCAGCGAGTTGATCCGGCGGCTCAAGCGGACGCGCTTTCTCGCCGTCGTCGGAACTTCCGGGAGCGGCAAGTCTTCGCTCGTGCGCGCGGGACTCTTGCCCGCGTTGCAAGGCGGTTTGATGGCGAGCGCGGGTTCGGATTGGCGCATCGCTATCCTGCGTCCGGGCGTCAACCCGATTGGCAATCTGGCGAACTCCGTAGTGGCCTCGAACGTGTTCGGCACTGGCGACGAAAAGCAAGCTGAGATGCAGGCCGCGCTCGCCGAGACGACGCTCCGTCGCAGCAGTCTCGGCCTGATCGAGCTGGTGCGGCGCGCGCGCGCGAAGCTTGACAGCAATGGTCAGCCGCTCTTTCACGATTACGAAAACCTGCTCGTCGTCGTAGACCAGTTTGAGGAACTGTTTCGCTTCAAGCAGCTCATCGAAGACGAGAACTCGAAGGAAGACGCGGCGGCTTTCGTCAAGCTGCTCCTCGAAGCCGTCAGGCAGGAGGACGAGAAAATTTACGTCGTGCTTACGATGCGCTCAGATTTTTTGGGCGACTGCGCGCAGTTCTTCGAGCTGCCCGAAGCGATTAACGACGGCCAGTATTTAATCCCGCGCATGACGCGCGACGAGCGGCGCGAAGCCATCACCGGCCCGGTCGCCGTCGGACACGGCGCGATGACCGAACCGCTCGTCAATCAACTGCTCAACGACGTGGGCGACAATCCCGACCAGCTTCCGATCTTGCAGCACGCGTTGATGCGGACGTGGGACTACTGGCTCGGACGCCGCCGCGACGGAGAAGCGATAGACCTCGCGGACTACAACGCCATCGGCGGCATGACCGAAGCCCTCTCGCTGCATGCCGATGAAGCTTACGAGGAGTTGAGCGCGGAGCAGAAAGCGATTGCCGAAAAACTCTTCAAGGGATTGACCGAGAAGGGCGCGGACAACCGCGAGATACGTCGCCCGATGGAGTTGCGTGAGATTTGCAAAATCGCTAATGCAAGCGAAGCGGAAGTCATCGCGGTCATCGAAATCTTCAGGCGCAAGGGCAGGTCGTTTCTGATGCCGCCTCCGACAGACCCTCTGACGGGCGCGGCCATCCCTTTGACCGGCGAGTCGTTGATAGACATTTCGCACGAGAGCCTGATTCGCAACTGGACGCGTTTGAAGACCTGGGTGGAAGAAGAGTCGCGCTCGGCGCGCATCTATCGCCGCCTGGCCGAAACCGCAGTGCTACACAAGGAAGGCGGCGCGGGTCTCTGGCGCGACCCGGACTTGTCAATCGCTCTCGTGTGGCGCGAGGAGAGCCAGCCGAATGAAGTCTGGGCTGAGCGTTATCACACGGAGTACGCGCTGGCGATGAGCTTTCTTGATGAGAGCGTCGCCGCGCGCGACGCGCAGCTTGCGAGCGAAGAAGCGCGGCGCAAGAAAGAGATTAATCGCACGCGTCTGACCGCGCTGGTGTGCGTGCTGGGCTTTCTCATCTCGACTGGAATGGGCGTCTTTGCTTACGGCAGAAAGGGAGTCGCCGAAAAAGCTCAAGCGCAGGCTGAAAAGGCTCGTGAAGAGACTAAAGAGGCATTGGAGAGAGCTAAGCAGGAGCGCGACAACGCTCAACAAGCGCAGCAGGAGGCAAACAAACAGCGCATCAAGGCTGAAGGCGCGCAGACCGACGCCGATAAACGCGCCGACGAAGCGAAGAAGAGCGCCGACGCTGCGGAGAAGTCGCGGCTGGCGGCAGTCTCTGCACAGAACGAGGCGAAGAGAAATGCCGAAGCTGAGAAACAGGCTCGGATTGCCGCACTCGCTGCACAGGAGGTGGCGAAGAAAAATGCGGATAAGGCTAAGGAGAAAGAAAAGTTGGCGTTCGAAGCCGTCAGCACTGCCATTGCAAAGGTCGAAGAGAACCGTCGGTTCCTTTATTCTTCCGACATGGGTGTCGCGCAAACGGCTCTTGAAGAGAATAACAGCGAGCGGGCGCAGGAATTGTTGAACCGTTATGCTAATAACGCGACGAAACATTTGCTCGTAGGGGACACGGAGTTGGAGTATCCCACGGAAGATTTACGCGGCTTCGAGTGGTATTACCTTTGGGGACTCGCCAACCGCAAGCTCGACACGTTGAATTTAGCCGATGGCACAGCCGCCGCGAAAGATGCCGCGTCGCCCGCTTCATCGCCTGATGCTGACAGACCCGTCCCGCCTGTAGCCATTTCGGGCCGGATAGTCGCCACCAGTGGCAGCGACAGAATCGTGCGGCTGTTTGATAGAGCAACCAAGAGGCCGCCAACCATGCTCCCGGCCTTCAACGAGCCGGTGACATCAGTTGCTCTGGCGTCGGCGTCCGACATGCTCGCGGTTGGCGGGCAGACGACGGTTGAAATTCGGCCTTTTAGCTTTAGCAGGGCCTCGGATGTCATGCCTCTTGAGGTAGAGCACAAGACCGAACTGAAAGGCGTTAGTGACCACACCGCGCTTAATTTCTCGACCTACAGTCAATACCTCGCCGTCGGCAACGGCGGGACGTTTATCCTGTGGGACAGGGAGGCTAAGAAAGATTTCACGCTGGCGGAGGGCGGCGATGGATTTG
This sequence comes from Pyrinomonadaceae bacterium, assembly GCA_036403295.1. Classification (GTDB taxonomy): domain Bacteria; phylum Acidobacteriota; class Blastocatellia; order Pyrinomonadales; family Pyrinomonadaceae; genus JACMLC01. The sequence goes on along the minus strand of DASWRG010000029.1, from coordinate 38,827 downwards.
CGTCAGTGGCTTTTGTAGATAAGGACGAGTCTTTGATCACCTGCGACGGCAAGAAGCTTACTCGCTGGGATGTCGCCACCCGACGACCGACAGAGATCAAGCTGCTGGTCGAGGATGCGCGGAAGCCGTTCATCGAGTCATTTGCGTTCACCCCAGACAGCAAGACGATGGTGACGACCGGCGACAGAAGCTTTATGGTGTGGACTGCCGCGAATGCGGAAGGCACAGCCTATAAGCTCAAGGCGGAGTTGCCAGCCCATAAAGAGTCGGTGCTTCGCCGCACCGTATATAATCTTGTCGTCGCCATCTCGCCTGACGGCACACGCCTCGCCACCGGAGACGGGACGGACTTGAAGAACGGCGGCGGCGTGAAGTTGTGGGACCTCAGCGGCGAACAACCCAGAGAGCTTTTCACCCTCAGCCCGGACGTGGTGGATGCTACGTCGCTGGCCTTCTCTGATCCGAGTTCGATATATGAGCCTCAGATACTCACCATCGGCGGGCACGACGCCGTGCAGTTCTGGAACGTGAGCAATACAGAGCTGTCCAGACTGATTTCTTCCTCATCACGGATTGCTTCCCCGGAGATCATGCTCTTCGCGCCTGATCAGAAGACCTTCATTAGAGTGGATGCGGACGCTGTGATCAGGATGAATTCCGGCTCACTTGAATCGGATGGCTGGCGGTTAGACTCCTTTGGCAACGCAACTACGAACAAGAATGGCGCCAATCCCGGCGACAAAAATATCCCGGTAGCTCTCGCAAACGGAGGTAATCTTCTCGCCACTCGACAGGGCGAGGTGTTGAGATTATGGCATATGAATTCAGCCGACGAGGATGAGAAGGTAGAGTTACAAGCTACGATTATAGGTGATGTAGGCGGCGAAGTGGCTTTCTCGCATGACAGCAAGACGATTGTTACCGCCTCTTCTGTAAATATCGTAGAATGGTGGAGCGTCGATCAAGACCAGTCGCGCCCACTCCGGCCCAAAGTTGAAACCAGCCACGTCCGGGCGATTGCTTTCTCGCCTGACGGTAAGATATTGGCCGTTGGCGGTGGGAGCGACGAGGCCGATTCCGGTCTGGTGACGTTGTGGGACACGCAGACGCATCAAAAACTGGCGACGCAAATCGGAGGGCATGAAGGAGTGCAAGTGGATGTCACGTCCCTTGCCTTTTCACCTATTAACGAACAGACTCATAAACTGATTCTCGCCGTTGGCGGGACAGACAAAACCGTGGAGCTTTGGGATGTGAGTTCCGGCAAGCTCATCACTCATCCGCTCGAAGGACACAAATTTCCCGTCACTTCAGTCGCCTATTCGCCTGACGGCAAGACCATCGCGTCGGGCGATAGCGGCGGCTTCGTGAATCTGTGGAGCGCATCTACCTATCAATGGATGCTGGAGCTGAAAGCCTCTTCTGCTTCAATCAAGTCAATAGCATTCACAGCAGACGGCAACCACTTGTTCACCAACGATGTGAAGGGGGAAATCCGCGAATGGTCTGCCGCTCCACGCGAACAGGTGGATGTGCCAGCACAGTCAACAGCAAAAGTGTCACGCATGAGCTACATTGATTCCCTTTCATCTGCCTCCGACATGAAGTCTGAAGCCCGCGCGAATGAGGAGCGGCGCGCCGAGCGTCGTGACCGGCGTGCGCCCGACCTCATAGCGTTGATTGAAAAGATTTTCGATGGCGACGAAAGCTTCCAGCTTGCGCGTTAATTGATGAGACGCGAAGGCGTCCAAAGTGAAGAAGGGTTTGAGACGAAAGCGATTCTGATCGTCGTCAAACTGCTGACCGGAAGCGCGGCCTTGCAGGCTCAAGCTGAAACGCGCGGGCTTCGTGTAACGCACTTGAAAGGTAAGCTGCTGGCGCGCGACCTGCGGCACGAGTAGATTTTCGAGCGCGCGCATTACGGGAAATTCCACGACGCGCGAATCCGTGAAGAGATAGCCGCCCGCGAGAGACCAGCGACTATTAAGACGAGCCTCCGTCTCAAGCTCAACTCCGCGAGAGCGCGTGCGCCCAAGATTCTGACGCTGCCGCGTAATCAACGCGGGCGTCGCGTTCAAAGTCACATTCGCCACGGGGCGCGTAATCTCCATCCAAAACAGCGTGGCGCGCGTCGTCAGTCTCTCTTTGAAAAAGAGAAAATTCGCGCCCGCCTCGCCGCCCGTCAATCGCTCCGCTCTCAACTTATCATTCGCCAGTGTCAACACATCGCCGACGCGAAAAGACCTGTACAGCTCATTCAAGGTCGGCGCGCGAAACGCCCTGTACGCGGAAGCCGTGAGCGAAAATCTTTTCTCCGGCTGATAGAGCACTGCGAGTTGCGGACTCAAAGCCGTCTCGCTTCGTTCGGGAAAAAGCGTCGTCGTGACCGCGCTCTGCGGCGCGACGGGGCGCGTGGCCGTGCGCCCGTCGTAATTGCGCCAGCGGTCGTACCTCACGCCTGCGTTGATGAAGAGACGCGACGTGACGCGCACGATGTCTTCCGCGAAGATGCCGAGAAACCTCTCGCGCCCGCCCGCTCCGATGAAAGCGGTCGCGCGGCTCTGCACAAAAGCTATCTCATCGCTCGCGCCGCGAACCTCACTCGCTTCGACTCCGGCGACAAAAGTTTGTCTCGCGCCGAAGCCGCGCGTCCACTGCGCCGAAAGACCGAAGACTTGCGCGGGCACGCGCTGCACGCGCGTCAGCGTCTCAGTGTTTCTGTCCGCAGAGACGGCGGAAAAGTTTTGATCGAAAAGCTGCGCGTCAGCGTAAGCTCTCAAAGAGAACGCTCCCGCGCGTTTGAATTGATATTCGCCGCCCGCGACAAGCCCGCGTATGTGCGTGCGGTTGGTTTGCAGCGGCGTGCCGTTGGCGCGCGTCTCGACGAAATATGAGCCGCGCAGAAACGCGCGCCCTTCATTCTTTAACTTTCTTTGCAGCGTCAGCTCAAGCGCGGCGTGACGCGACGCGGCTGGCGTGTCCGCTCGCCCGCGCTCCCCTTCATCCACCAGCACGTAACCATTCGTGCTAAAGAGGTCTGCCGCCAGGCTCGCGCTCCAACCTCTTCTGCTCGCGGCGGCGAAGAGCGTCGCGTCTGGCGTCCGCTCATTGCCGTAAGAAGTTTCAAGCTCAAGCGTCGGAGCATCGCTTGCGCGCGTCGTGAGGTTGATGACGCCTCCGAGCGCGCCGCTCCCGTAGAGACTGGACGCGCCGCCGCGCAAGACTTCGACGCGGCTCACGCGCGCGCGCGGGACGCGACTCCAATAAACCCAGCCGCCGAACGGATCGTTGAGCGGCACGCCGTCGTCGAGGACAACAGCGCGGCTCGCCCCGCTCGCGCCGACGCCGCGCAAAGAGACGCCCTGCGAAGTAGGGTTTGAGGTGCGACTGCCCGCGCGGCGAAAAAGCTGAAAGCCCGCGACCTGTCTCAGCGCGTCGTCGAGTGTGACGGCGGCGGTCGTCGAAAGCTCCGCGCTTGAAATGACGGCGACGCTCTGCGGAGTCTCGCCGAGACGCGTCGCTGTGCGCGTGGCCGTGACCGTCACCTCTTCGGTCAATGGCGCGGGCGCAAGCATCACTTCAAGCCGCGCGCCTCCAGCTTCGCTCGCTCTCCAATCTCTCTCGACGCTCTTGAAGCCGCGCGCGCGAATCACAAGCACGGCTTCAGCTTGCGTCACATGCTCGAAAATGAAACTTCCTTCGTCATCCGTTTCTGTCCGCGCGATGACGGACGAATCAACACTCAGAGAGACCTCAGCCCCTGCGACCGCCGCGCCTGCTTGGTCGAGCACGACGCCTTCCACACGCACGCCCTGCACCTGCGCCGAAGCATTCATCGCACAGACGAGAACAACAAGGCAGATAACGAAACACAGTGATTTCTTTGCGCCTTTGCGCCTTTGCGTGAAACTGTTTCTCACGCAAAGGCGCAAAGGCGCAAAGGAAAGAGAGTGTTTTGTTCTCAATCTCATTTAAGGCTTAATCGCGATTCCCCACGGCCCGTCGCCCGCTTTGATAGTTGCAATCACTTTGTCGGTCGCGGCGTCTATCACGGAAACATCATTCGACATGCCGTTGGCAGTGTAAACTTTTTTCCCGTCGGGCGTGATGGCGACGCCCCACGGTCTCTGCCCGACCGCGATCAGCTTAATGACCTGATGCGTCTTGGCGTCAATCACCGTGACGCTGTTGCCGCGCCCGGTGGCGACGTAGATTCGCGCGCCATCGGGCGAGACGGCGATGCCCTTCGGCTTGACGGGTTGCGCCGCATCGCCGCTTTCGGGAATCTTGATCGCGTCCACGACCGTGTGATTCGCCGTGTTGACGACCGAGAGCGTGCCGCCGATTTCGGCTGAGACGTAAGCTGTTGCGCCGTCCGGAGAGAAAGCCGCCTCGCGCGGGCGCGCGTCAACGAGAAAAGTTTTCAAGACCTGATTCTTCTGCGTGTCAATCACGGAAACCATACTGTTGCTCTCGGACGTGACGTAAACCCAGCGACCGTCGGGACTCAAGGCCACGCCTTCAGGCTCAAAGCCCGTGACCATCGTCGCAATCACGCGGTTCGTCTTCAGCTCCGTCACAGAAGCAGTCCCCGCGTCCTCGTTCGCAATGTAGAGCAAGCTTCCATCACGGCTCAGAATAAAATTCTCCGGGTCTGTCCCGGCGTCATACTTGGCGACGATTTTTTCACTCGCCACATCAATCTCCGCGATCTTGTCTTCGCCGCCCTCACGATGAACTGTATAACTGAGCGCGACGAAGACGCGGCGATTGTCAGGACTCATGTGAATCCCGCGCGCACGCCCGCCAATCTTGATGGTCGAGACGACTTTATCCGTCGCGGTGTTGATGACCGTGATCGTGCCGTCGCGCTCATTCGAGACGTAAGCGAACGTGCCGCTTCTCTCCTTCGCGCATGAAGAGCTGAGCAGCAGCGCGAGCGGCGCGATGATGAAAAGCAGGCGAGCGGCGCGCCTGCATCTCTTGACAGCTTGTCTTTCATCTTCAATCTTCACCTGACTCACTCAGCTTCTTTAACTCTTTCGTGCTGCACAGCAGGCGCGGGCGCGCGGCATCGCTCAAATCCAGCACATCCCACGGCACTCTGTAACCGCCTCCGGCACGCGTCGCGCCGAAGAGACGCAAAATCGTCCGGCCAATACTGTAAGCCGACAGCCGCTCGAACACCGCGTAGTTGCCGACGTGAAACTCTGTGACGACGCACTCGCCGCGCTCGACCTCGGCACGCACCTCTTCGACGCGCCCGACCGCCCTGCCGGATTTTGCGAAGACGCGGCAGCCTAAGAGCAGCTCAAGATTGATTTCGCGCGACGCCATCTTTTTCATGCTCCCGGAATGCGACCGATGAGATTTCTTTTGAGCCAACGCTGCCAGTCCTGCGTCGGCGTCTCGTCGGCATCTACTCCGACCGTGACATCGTTGCCCGTCAGAGTCAGCTTCGACCACGCGATGCGAAAAGGCGCGGCGTGACGCTGGCCGCCGAGCTTCGCGCTCAAGCGCGCGACGATTTTTCCCAGTCGCATGCTCAGACGCCGCGCCAGCGTGATAGTGCTGACCTCTATGAAAGCAATGCGCGGCGGTTCGCCTTCACGCATCTGCATCACCAGCCCGTCAACCTTGCCCATCTTCCGGTCATTGCGATCAACGAGCTGTTTGTCCAGCACATCCCGAATCAGATCAACTCTCATGAGCCTCCGTAAATTTGCAGCGGAATCGAAACCACCGCCAGCACAAACGCCAGGCCGATGATAAAGAGGACGACTGCGTTGCTCAAAAATCCATTGCGATACTCGCCGACATACCTTTCGTCGTTCATCAAAAAGAGGAACGGCACGACCGTCAGCGGCAGCGTCGCGGCGGTCAGAGCCATCGAAAAAACCGTCAGCTTCAACGGATCAACCCCGACGACGACCAGGAGCGCGGAGATAAAAGCGGCCAGCGTGTAAGCCAGAGCGAAGCCCGCGTCCTCCTTCGGCTCTAAATCCTCGCCCCAGTTCCAGCCGAACCCTTGCGCGACGAGATACGCCTGCGTAAGACTCAGCTCAAGCGCCGCGCCGAGACACGCGATGCCGAGCGAGGCCGCGAACAACGTGACGCCCCAACGCCCGAAAACAGGCGTCAATATCTGCGATAATTTATCTATGCTATCAACCTGCGTGACGCCCATTCGCGGAAAGACGAGCGCGGCCACAATCAGCACCGCGACCGCAATCGTCCCGCCGAAGCTCATCCCAGAGCCTGCGATGATGCGATTGACCGGAATGTAAGTCTCATCCCATTTGTCTTCAATCGCGCCGGACGAGTAGAAAAAGTAGAGATACGGCGTAATCGAAGCCCCTAGAATGCTGACGGCGATGAACCAGTAGTTCGCTTTATCATGCGCGGGCAGGCCCGGCGCAAAGCCTTTGCCGACTTCGCTCCAGGACGGATGCAGCATGAAGGCTGCGACGACGAAGCAGAGCGTGATGAGGCCGAGAAACGAAGCACCCTTTTCGATAAAGCCGAACGTGCCGAGCCAGATCATCAGCCACACCACGAACGCGACCGGAATCGCCCACCAACGGAAACCGATGCCCGTCAAGAGCTGCAACGCGAGACAGACGCCGCCGATCTCCGCGCCGAGCACGAGAAAGTTAACGATGAGCGTGGAGGTCAAAGGGATGATGAAGAAATCGAAACCGAACCGCTCGCGCAAGGCGTCCGGAATCGTGTGGTGGCTCGCGGCGGCGAAGCGTCCGCTCATCTCGACCAGAAAAATTATGCACGCCGTGCCGAGCGCAATCGCCCACAACAGCTCAAAGCCGAAGGCCGCGCCCGCCTGCGCAGCCGTCGTCAGCGAGCCTATCTCCAGAAACCCGCCGATGCTCGTCACCAGGCCGAGCGCAATCTCCAAGATTTTTTTCATAGAAAAGCTTCGGCGGACTTCCTAACATCTAGATTGAATAATTACAAGATGCTCTGTCTTTTCTTTGCGCCTTTGCGTGACTTAAATTCTCACGCAAAGACGCAAAGGAAGCTCTCTTCAGATACGTTGCTCAGCCTCGCGCTTGGCGACGCGCCGCTCGGACTCGCGCAGCCATCCGGCAAACAGCGCGAGTCCCGCGACGATGTACACCGCACCCGCCGGAATCCACATAATCAAGCCGCCGAGCTGCTGGTCTTCGAGCGGCGTCAAGCCCCAAGATGCTGTGGTCTTGGCGTAAGCCGGATACCAGATATTGCTGGCAAAGGTAATCAGCGCGCCGAGCAGTCCGCTATGAATCGAGGTCGTGAACATGTAGAGCACGCCCGCGCCGTATCCCAGCACGCCGCGCCCGTGGATGACAGCCCACCAGAAGAGGAGCGCGGAGAGAAAGAAGCTCAAGTGCTGCAAAGTATGAATCCATTCGCTCTCAAGCGTCGCCTGAAAGAGCGACGGAATGTGCCAGACCCACAAGGCGACGGCGTGAACAAGCCACGCGACAAAAGGGTTCGTCATCGCGCGCCAGATGGTTTGCACGAACGCGAGCTTGCCCCAGCCGCCGACGGTGCGCGCCCAACTCAAAGGCAAAGCCCACAGGAAAGGAATCACCGGACGACCGAGTACGATGAGCGGCGCGGCGACCAGCATCAAGACTTCGTGCTGCGTCATGTGCGCCGAGAACAACACTCTGCCCCACGAATGCAGAGGCGACACCAGCGCGACGAACAGCGCGAGCCAGCCGCACGCATAACACCATGCCTCCCACACACGAATGCCGCGACCGCTCGCGGCATCGCGCCACAGATGACGCACGCCGTAAAAGTAGAGCCACGCCGAGAGCGCAAGACAGACCAGCACGGCAGGCTCCCAGCTCCACGTCCGCGCCAGATCATGCAAGTTGTGCGGCTTGCCCTCATGCAAGGCAAAAGTAAAAAGGTAAAAGGCAAAAGGAAGGCAAAAACTTTTTCGATTCGGAGTTTTCATCCTCACTTTTACCTTTTGCCTTTTTACTTTTGCCTTCATCTCACGCATGGGTGGAAGAAAAAGTTGGCGATGCCCTGCGCGAGGATGAGCAGGAAGAAGAGCGCGCTCGTCAACACTCCGAGGACGGCCATGAAGCGGCTGCGCGGCAAGACTCCGCCTTCATCGCCCGGCCAGTTATGACCCGTGCGCTGCCAACTGCGCCACGCGATAAACCACACGCACGCGACGAGGGCGAGCGCAATCAGTGTGGTCAGATACAGCAGAGACTTGCCGCCCCTGCAAATCCAGACCGCGAGCAAGTACAAAGCCTGCATCTGCATCAGCCACACGAACGGCGCGCCGAGCAGTCCAATCCACAAGGCCAATACTCCTGCGCCTCGATTAAAATTTTCGTCTCTCGTCATCTCAAATCTTAGGACAACTTTTTGCGCCTTGAGTCTTTCTTTTGTTTGCGCCTTGGCGTGAAACCGGCTTTTCTCGCTGGTGGAGCAAAGTTAAAACTGAAGCTCGCAAAGGATTGAGTTATTCAGTCTGTTGAATTTTGAAAGAGCTGCTTTAAAAACTCTTCATTGCCAGCGCGGGACGAACCAGACAATCGCGTAGAGCGGAATCCAGATGCCCGCGACCCAGTACCAGTAAACGGATGTGATCGTGATGTCCACTCTGTGCTTCACGTCGAAGCCGCGAAAGATAATCCACAGCGTGACGAAGACGGCTTCGGCTGTCGCCGTCAACAGATGCAAAAAGTGCATGCCGAGGATGAACCAGACGACAGAGCCGTATGCGTTCTCGTCCCATTGAAACTTGAGCGCGGAAAATTCGTGCCACCGCAGGACGCTCGCCGCGACGCCGAAAGCGATGCAGGCTGTTAAGCCGATGAGAGCCGCCAGCCTGTCGCCGCGCCGCGCCGCTTTGTCAGCCAGAATCATCGGAACGCAACTGATGACAATGAGAATCAGGTTAATCGTCGGGACGAATAAATCCGGCAGAGGGTTGACCTGATACGGCGAAGCGTAAACACGCGGCGGCGGCCAGAGCTGAAAATTCTGGCGGAGGTAAAAGTAGGTGGCGACCAGAATGCCGAACATGGTCGTCTCGATAAAGAGCAGAAAGAGATTGCCCCACCACAATGGCTCGCGCGCGTCAAAGCCGTGTTCGGGCAGCCCCGACACATCAATCGCGGGTCTTTGCGTCATGCTTCGCCCTCCGCAGGTAAACCTGCTTTATCAAGTCGTGTGTGCGCTGCATCGGATTTCGGCGGCTCGTGTTTTCTCTTCTCCGAAGCACGCGCGCCCTCGCTTCGCGGATGCGACCAGAACCAACCGAAGAGCATGAATAAGCACAGAGCGCCTCCGATGGCGAAGCCCCACGGCGTGAAGATGCCGGGGATGAAGGTCGCGCCGACGCCGAGCGCGGTGATGAAAGGCCAGAAGGATGGGCCGGGCAATTCATACTTGTGTCCGGGCGTCGCGTCGAGCACGTGCGTCACCAAGACCTCGCGGCATTCCGTGCTGAGGCCGATGACGACCGGCGTCTCGTCCGTCTGCGTCCACAAAGCGTAGCCGCCCGCGACCGTCGGCAGATAAAAATAGTTGTAGCTCGGCGGCGGCGACGACACGCCCCATTCGAGCGTGTCCGCGCCCCACGGATTATCGCCCGCGACCTCTCCGCTCTTTCGCGCCCACAACACGTTAAGCAGAAAAGTTGAGACTCCCAAAAACATCAGAGCCGCGCCGATTGAAGCCGCGAGATTCAAATTACCCCAGCCCATCTCAGGCAGATAGGTATAGACGCGACGCGGCATGCCTTGCAAACCGAGTTGATGCATCGGAAAGAAAGTCAGATTAAATCCGATGAAGAGCAGCCAGAAATTCAGCTTCCCCGCGCGCTCGCTGAGCATCTTTCCAGTCCACTTCGGAAACCAGTAATATAAAGCTCCGAAGAGCGGAAAGACCGCGCCGCCAATCAGCACGTAATGAAAATGAGCCACGACAAAGTAAGTGTCATGCACTTGCAAGTCGAGCGGCACGCTCGCCAGCATCACTCCCGTCAAACCGCCGAGCACGAAGATCGCCACGAAACCCAGAACGAACAATAGCGGCGTTTTCAAGTGCAGCTTTCCGCCCCACAGCGTCGCAATCCAACAGAAAATCTGTATCCCGCTCGGAATAGCGATAATCATGCTCGCGCCCGTAAAAAAGCTCTGGCCGAGCATCGGCAAAGGCGTCGCAAACATGTGATGCACCCACAGGCCGAAGCCGATGAAGGCCGTCGCAATCAAAGATAAGACCATCGGCGTGTAACCGAAGATTTGCCGACGCGAAAACGTGACGACGATTGAAGAGACGAAGCCGAGCGCGGGGATAAAGATGATGTACACCTCCGGATGGCCGAAGAACCAGAAGAGGTGTTGCCACAGCAGAGGGTCGCCGCCCTCGGCCACGTTGAAAAAGTGCGTGCTAATCAATCTGTCCGCCGGAAGCATCTGGCTCGCCAGCATCACGGCTGGCATCGCAAAGATAATCATGAATGACGTGACGACCTGCGACCACACGAAGAGCGGAATCCGATTCAAAGACATCCCCGGCGCGCGTTGCTTGAAGACGGTCGTGATAATCTCAATCGCGCCGACGAGCGCAGCGATCTCCGTGAACGTAATCATCTGTCCCCAGATGTCCACACGCTTGCCCGGAGAATATTCAGGCCCCGACAACGGAACGTAAGCGAACCAGCCCGCGTCCGGCCCGACGTTCATGAAGAAGCCGACGTACAAGAGCAGCCCGCCTATCAAGTACGTGTAATAACCGAAAGCATTCATGCGCGGAAAAGCGACGTTGCGCGTCCCGACCATCAGAGGCACAAGGTACAACCCGATGCCTTCCATGATCGGGACGGCGAAGAGAAACATCATCGTCGTCCCGTGCGTCGTGAAGATTTCGTTGTAAAGGTCTGGGCCGACGAAGTGATTGTTCGGCCTGGCAAGCTGCCAACGCATCACTGCGGCTTCGAGTCCGCCGAGCAGAAAAAAGATGAAGGCCGTCACAATGTAGCGCGAGGCGATTGACTTGTGATGCGTATTAGTGAACCAGCCGAAGAAGCCGCGCGGCTCAGCCCACGTCAGCTCAAGCTGCCGCCGCTCGCGCTCATCAATCTCAGGCGCGAAAGTCTTCCTGACATGCACGCTTTTCGACTCTTCCATTTTCTTTAATACCTTTTATTAGCCACAGAGAACGCAGAGGATAAATATCAACAGACGTTTCAAGTCCCTTCAAGCCTTCTTTGCGCCTTGAGTCTTTCTTTTCTTGCGCCCTGGCGTGAAACGTGATGGTTTCTCGCAAAGGCGCAAAGAGACGACGAAAGCGCGCAAAGGATTGAGCGGTTCAGTCTCTTGAGTTTTGAAAGAGCTTCTAATGCTTCCTCTGTGTACTCTGTGATCTCTGTGGCTAAATTTCTTCCTTGCTCTCACTTCAAGCTCTCAAGGTAATCGAGCAACGCCTGCAAATCTTCCGCGCTCAGGTTGTTCGGCGGCATGTGATTGCCGGGCTTGATGCTCTGCGAATCGAGAATCCAACTGGCAAGCTCGTCGCGCCGGTTCGGCAACGTGCCCGCCGCGATGGTGTTGCGGCTGGCGAGGTGTGTTAAGTCGGGCGCGACGGCTGCGCCCGCCTGTGTGCCGCGAATCGTGTGACACATGATGCAGGGCGCGCTCAGAAAAACCTGCTGGCCGCGCTGCTGCATCGCGGTCGCGGGAGCGTTGGAAGTTCGCTGCTGCGACTTGCGCCAGGCGTCGAACTGCTCGAACGGTTCTGCGATGACGACGAAAGCCATCTTTGCGTGCTGCATCCCGCAGAACTCCGCGCACTGTCCGCGATAAGCTCCGGCCTTGTCGGCTCTGAGCCAGACTTGCGCGGGCTTGCCCGGAATCAAATCCTTTTTGCCTTGCAGGTTCGGAACCCAGAAACTGTGAATCACATCGCTCGACCTGAGCTTGACGAGGACGGGCATACCGACGGGGATGTGTATCTCGTTGGCGGTCGTGAACATCCTGCTCGCGTCGGCGTCCACGTACCTGACTTCCCACCACCACTGATGCCCCGTCACTTCAATCGTCAAAGCATTTTGTTCCGAAGTGAGCGGAGCGGTGACGGCGCGTCCGGTCAAAAAGCTGGCGATGAGAAAGACGAAGAGAATCACGACCGTCACGGCGAGCGCGCCGATGACGACCGCTCTCATCCGTTGCTCTTGCGCCCCCGCAGGCTTGAGCAGTGGCTTATCCGTCGCCGTCAGCTCGGCGGCAGTTCTCTCGCGCACGCGTCGCGCGTGAAGAACGGCGAGCAGCATCGCCGCGATGACTAAAACGAAGACCGCCGAGCAGACATAAAACATCAGCCACCAGAGCCGGTTGATGCTTTCGGCTTCCAATCCCGCAGGACTCAAAGGAGACTGCGCGCCGCCGCCGCAATCGCTCAACAGACAGCAGAGCGCGGCCAAAGGGAGAAGCCGCAAGGAGCGTCGGCGCAAGCTCTTCAATCTCTCTCTCATGGCACACGCTCCGCAGACTTCGGCAGTCCTGACTTCTGCGGCTTCTCAGGCGTCGTCTCCGCCGGAGCTTCGCCCGAACGCATGTGATCGTCGCGCGCCGGAGCGACATCACTGCGCACCTGCCCGCTCAAAGAGCGCACATAGCCGACGAGTTGCCAGATTTGCGCGTCTGGAATTTTTTGTCTGAACGAAGGCATCCCGTTGGGACGCCCTTCGGCGACGGTCGCGTAGATGTTCGCCGGGTCGTCGCCGTAAATCCATTTCGCATCCATCAAAGGCGGCCCCATCCCGCCGCCGCCGTGCGCGTGACAACCGGAACAGTTGTACCAATCGAATAGACGCTTGCCCTCGCTCAATGCGTAAGCGTTCTCCTCATCAGGATTTTTAGTCTTGACGGGCGGCGTGTTCGAGCCGGGCTGTAAGACGCTCTGCGACACGGTATTGCTCCGCACGCCCGCAGGATTTCCCCTGAAATCCCTCGTCTCGCGTTTGCATGAAAGAAGAGTCACAAGAGATGCGACGAGCAAAGAGGTCACAATAATTTTAAGCGTATCCCTCATCCCTCCGCCCTCATCGCTGCTCTCACGCGCGGCACTCCGTACTCATCCAAGATGCTCTCAATCTCCTGCCGCCGCTCTTGCAAGACTCTCTCCAAATCTTCTTTGAAAGCCTGATCGCCGTGGCGCACGCCGAGCGAGATGTCATAGATAAAGGGGAGAAACGGCTGATCTATCTGCGGCGCGACGGGAACGATTTCGAGCTGGACTCGCGCCCGTTTGGCGAAGTAGCCCGCGAGCGGCCCCCACGCGATTGCAACATCGACTTCGCCCCGCGCCACCGCATCAATAATGTTTGCCGCCGGACTCTCTTGCGCGTAATCGCCGTAAACCATATAGCCCTTGACGTTCGTGATGATGCCGCGATTGGTGAGCGCGTGCGCGGGCGGCGAGTTGGCGAAATCGTCTCCGATCATCTGCACGCCGATCTTCAAATCGCGCAAGGCCGCGTCGTCGAAAGAGCGTATGTTCAACTTTCTGTCTTTGCGATAAACGAAGACGTAGGTCGAGCGATAGTACGGGTTGGTCGTCAACGCCAGCTCGAAGCTCGCGGGCACGCCCATCACAACGTCACAGGCGCGAGCCTTCAAAGTGTTACGGACGAAGCCGCGCCTCTGCGCCCACCAGGTGTATTCGACGCGCGCATGCATCTCGCGCGCAATCAAATCCGCGATCCTGTTTTCAAATCCCTCCTGCCGCTGATTCGAGAATGGCAGGTTGTTCGGGTCTGCGCACACGCGAAGGACGTGCGTCTGCTCTGGCAGAGGAGTTTGAGGAGGCGGCTGTAATTGAGCTTGTTGCTCGACCTTGCTCGCGCAGGAAAGAGAGAGGGCGCAAAGTAGAATCGTGCTTAAACGAAAAGAAAAAAGTTCGCGCAAAGGCGCAAAGGCGCAAAGAAGAGCACGCAAGGAGCAAGCAGCGCTCAATAACTTTGCGGCTTTCCTTTGCGCCTTTGCGCCTTTGCGCGAGAATCTTTTTTTAAGGGAGTGCGAACACATACAGCGTCCCTCCCTTCGTGGTCTTTTCCGGCAGGTCTGTCATCGCGTTGACGAAGCCGAGCGCAGCCGTCCCGTCGCGTGGGTCCAGGTCGCCCGCGACGATTGCGCCGGCCCAACCGCCGACGCCCGCGAGTATCGCCACATACTGTTTGCCGTCAGGTCCGCGATATGTGACCGGCTGGCCGATGATTCCCGAATCACATTTGAACTGCCAGAGCAGCTCGCCCGTCCGCGCGTTCAAAGCTTTGAACCACCCGTCCATCGTCCCGTAAAAGACGACATCGCCTGCGGTCGCGACCGTCCCGCTCCAGACCGGAAAATCTTCCTTGACGCTCCACACCTCCGCGCCGCCAACGGGGTCCCACGCGCTAAACACTCCGCGATTGCCGCCCGGCCCCGCGTACATCTTGACGTTCATCCCGACATACGGAGTCCCCGCGATGTAATTGGCCTCGACGCCCTCTTCGTCCATGCAGAGGTTCTGATGCGGAATGTAAATGAGTCCCGTGCGCGGAGAAAAAGCCGAAGGCTGCCAGTCTTTCGCTCCCGGCGGCGCGGGGCAGATGTCGCGCACGACTCGTCCGACCTGCGGCTGCTTCGCCTCATCGTAGATGAGCTTTCCCGTCTTGAGGTCAACGCCTTTGGTCGAAGTGATGTGAACGAAAGGATTGGCAGACAGGACTTCGCCAGTCGTTCTGTCCATCACGTAGACATAACCGTTCCGCTCGGGTCTGACCAAGACTTTTCGCTGCTGCCCATTGACAGGCAGGTCTAATAGAATTTGTTCGTTGATGCCGTCGTAGTCGTGCAGGTCGTGCGGCGACCATTGATAGAACCAGAGAGCTTCGCCCGTGTCCGGCTTGCGCGCGAAGATGCCGCTCGTCCACTTGTTGTCGCCCGGTCGCTGTTCGGGATTCCACGGGCCGGGATTGCCAGTCCCGTAAAAAATCACGTCCTGCTCGGCATCGTAAGAAATCCAGCCCCAGGTCGTGCCGCCGCCAATCTTCCACATATCGGGCGGCCAGGAGGAGACGCCCAAATCCTTGCCGCGATCCTGCTCGTAAAAGGGTTTGAAGCTTGAGCCGATGAGCACGTCCGCGTCCGGCCCGGTGTGAAAAGCGCGCCACGCGACCTTGCCCGTGTTGGCATCGAGAGCCGTCAGCCAACCGCGCACGCCCATCTCGCCGCCACTGTTGCCGACAAGGACTTTGCCTTTCACGACGAGCGGAGCCATCGTGATCGTCTCGCCCTTGTTGATGTCGCCCAAAGGCGTCTTCCAAAGCTCTTTGCCCGTGTTGGCATCGAGCGCGACCGTCTGGCCGTCGAGCGTGTTGAAAAAAATCTTGTTGTCGGAAAAGACCGCGCCGCGATTGACCGTGTCGCAACAGGCCACGCCCTGCGAAGAGGCTGCGGGCTGCGGGTCGTACTTCCACTTGGCGGGCGCGCCCGGCCTGGTCAGATCGAGCGCGTAGAGATAGTTCGGATAAGGCGTCACGATATACATCGTGTTGCCCGTCACAATCGGCGCGGCCTCCTGCCCGCGATTGACGCCCGTCGAAAAAGTCCAGGCGACTTTCAGATTTTTGACGTTCGCGGTGTTGATCTCATCAAGGCCGCTATAACGAGTGCTCGCGTAATTCTTGGCGGGCATCCGCCACTCGCCGTCTTCGGCTTCGATGAAAGAGGGCTGCGCGGCGAGTTGGCCGCCGTTCTGCGTGGCTGTTTGACGGCGCGGCTCAATCGCCTGCTGTTCGGATTTATGCGTGCAGGAGAGTAAGACTAAGGTGCAAAGGATTGGGACAAAGAGGAGATGTCGCTTGCCGGTCAAGAACGCAGTCGTCGCTGCTCGTTCCATTCCTGAGCCTCCTTGAAGCCGAGCTTAAAGATTACAACTCCAAAGGGGGAAGCCCGCCCAACTTACAATATCGCTCACGTCTTCATCTGACTTTAAGGAAGTCACATCATAGTCACCCGTATTTTAAATCGTCTGTACGATGACGTACCGATAAGAGGGATGAGGGATGAAAGCCTGGCTCTCAAAGATGAAGGGTTCAAATGAAGCCCAACCGCTCAAGTTTCAAAAGCATTCTTTTCATCGCTCATCTCTGCTTCTGAGTCCGGCGAGGCTTGAGATGACTGCGATCAGCTCAGCCGGATTGACCGGCTTGGCGACGTGCGTGTGATAGCCCGCGATGAGCGCGCGCAGACGGTCTTCCTCGCGCGCGTAGGCCGAGAGCGCGATGGCCGGAATCCGCCCGCCCTGCTCCGCTTTGAGCGCGCGTATCTTTCGGATCAGCGCGTAGCCGTCCTCATCCGGCATGCCGATGTCGCTGACCAACATGTCCGGCCTGAAACGCTCGATGGCCGCCAGAGCCTCTCGCGCGGATTGCGCGACCTCGACCCGCGCGCCGCAGTTCTCAAGCACAGCCGTCAAGAGCAGGCGCGCGTCCGCCTCGTCATCCACAATCAGCACTTTCAGATTTTCGAGCGCGGCAGGACACTCAACCGCTATCCTCTCATCTGTTTCGACCATCGCTTGCGCCTGCGGCAGCTCGTCTTCGGCAGCCACGACGAGGGAGCTTTCGGCCAGCAACGGAAGCTCGATGGTGAAGGTCGCTCCCTGTCCTTCGCCCTGGCTTTCGGCGCGGACAGTTCCGCCGTGCAGTTCGACCAGATGGCGCACGATGGCGAGTCCGAGTCCCAGGCCGCCGTGTCTTCTTGAGATCGAGCCGTCGGCCTGACGGAAACGGTCGAAGACATAGGGCAAAAACTCGCGGCGAATCCCGATGCCCGTGTCGCTCAAGCTAATGCGCGCCTGCGAGTCCGCGCGTTCGAGACGCAGCTCGACCGTTCCGCCCTTCGGCGTAAACTTGATCGCGTTCGAGAGCAAGTTCCAGATAACCTGCTGCATGCGCGCGGGGTCTGCGGCGATTGCGCCCGCGTCTTTTTCGAGCGTCGCGCGAAGGGTGATGCCTTTGGCCTCTGCGGTCGGGCGCAAGGTCTCAACCGAAGCTTGTATGAAGGGAGCGAGTTCGAGCGGGCGCAGGTCGAGCCTGAGTTTTCCGGTGATGATGCGCGAGACATCGAGCACGTCTTCGACGATCTGCGTCTGCGCCTTCGCGTTGCGCTCGATTGATTCGAGCGCGCGGCTGACCGCATCCTCTTTAAACTTGCCGGTTCTGAGCATCACAGCCCAGCCGAGAATCGCCGTCAAGGGCGTGCGCAATTCATGCGAGAGAGTTGCCAGAAACTCATCCTTGATGCGATTGGCCTCCTGCGCCGCGCTGTAGAGCCGCGCGTTCTCTATCGCCAGCGCCGCGCGTCGCGCCAAATCCTCCGCCAGCGCGAGGTCTTCCGCGTCGTAGTGATGCCGCGACTCTGCCGTGATAAAGCTGATCGCACCGATGGTGCGACGGTTGGCGACGAGCGGCACGATCATCGCCGAAGTGAAACCAAGCTCGCGCAGGATTCTGAGCTGCTCAGGGTCTTTGACTGATTCGACCAGCATGGCGTCCGGGATGTCAGGATAAAGCTCGGACGCGCCCGTCCTGAGGACGTTCGGCACGCCGCGCGGCGCATCCATGTCAACCGGAAAACGCTTTTCCAGCTCGTGCGCCCACTCGACCTTCGACGGATCAACGTGCGCCACCGCCAGACGTTTTAGCGCGCCGCTCTCATCCAGAATGTCTACTGTGCACCAATCCGCGAGCCCCGGCACGGCCATCCGCGTGACCGACTTGAGCGTCGTCTCATAATTCAAAGAGGAGGCTATCAAGGTGCTCGCTTCGGCGAGAAATTTTTGTCCCTCTTCGGCGCGCTTGCGCCGCGTGATGTCGCGCGCGACGCAGAAGTGGAGGCCGGGCACAAAGTTGGCGCGCGAAGTCCAATCCAGCTCGACCTTAGTTCCGTCTGCGGCCATCAGCGGAAACTCGCCCTCGAACGCGCTGAAATTCTTTAGCTCCGCGAAATCCTGCTCCGCCTCTCGCAGAACATCGGGCGGAATAAACTCGCTGAAGTGCGCGCCGAGCAGACGCTCGCGCGGGGTTTTCAAAATCCGGCACAGGCTCTCGTTGACTTCAATATAGCTGCCCTCGTCGTTGACGATCATGATGCCGTCCTGCGTGGATTCAAAGAGCGTGCGATAGCGAGCCTCGCTCACGCGCAGAGCCTCTTCGGCGCGCTTGCGCTCGGTGATGTTGCGCGCGATCTTCGACGCTCCGATGATCTTGCCGGAAGCAGCTTTGATCGGCGAGATGGTCAGCGAGACTTCGACGCGCCGACCGTCCTTGCTCATGCGCACGGTCTCAAAATGGTCAACGCGCTCTCCCCGTTTGATTCTTTCGAGAATCTCCGCCATCTCGCCCTGCCGTTCGGAAGGGATGATGATGGAGACGGGCTGGCCGACCATCTCTGCGGCGGTGTAGCCGTACAAGATTTCGGCAGCCCTGTTCCAGCTCGTGATGACGCCGCGCAGGTCTTTGCTGATAATCGCATCGTCGGAAGTTTCGATGATGGACGCCAAAAGCGAAGCAGGCTCTCCGGCTTCCGCCAAAGACTCCTGGCTCAAATCCTCCGTCCTCTTCTTCAACTCATCAGCCATGCTCATCTGATTCCCCTTTGGACGCGTCGAATCGGAATGGCACGAATGTTAATCCTAATGTCATCAGTTTGAAAGCTTAATTTACAAAAGGAGCGTGGTATCTTAATCAAGAATTTATTAACTTTCTTTTCAGGTAAACATTCAGGATGAACGGGAATCATTTGATGAGTTTGAGCCGCAGAGGAGCGCGCGCCCTGATGCTCGCCGCGCAGGGGCTTGATCGTCGTCCGGCGAAGAGGGCGACAAAGCGGGACGTGCTCGGCGCGATTCAAAGGATGTCTGTCTTACAGATTGACACGATCAGCGTCGTCGCGCGCAGTCCTTATCTGGTTTTGTGGAGCAGGCTCGGAGACTACGAGCCGCGCTGGTTGGACGAGTTGTTGATGGAAGGCAAGCTGTTTGAATACTGGTCGCACGAAGCCTGTTTTCTGCCGGTTGAAGATTACAGGCTCTATCGTCATCGCATGCTCGACGCGGAATCAATGGGCTGGAAGTATTCTGTCGCTTTCGCCGAGAAGCATCGCTTGGAGATAGCAGCGTTGCTCGACTTCATACGCGCGCGCGGCGCAGTGCGTGCCGCAGACTTTGAGCGGACGGACGGCAAGGCTGGCGGTTGGTGGGAATGGAAGCTTGAGAAGCGCGCTCTCGAAACTCTCTTCACAGCGGGCGAGTTGATGATCGCGCGGCGACAAAACTTTCAACGCGTCTATGACCTCAGAGAGCGCGTCCTGCCCACTTGGCACGACCGTCAGCTTCCGGCTTTGGCAGAAGTGCGGCGAGAACTCGCGCTCAAGGCCGTGAAGGCTCTCGGCATCGCGCGAGCGCGCTGGGTCAGCGATTATTTTCGCACTGACAAAAGGCAAACGCTCGCGACCGTCGCGGAGTTGGCGAGCGAAGCAGCTCTGATTCCGGTCGCGGTCGAAGATTGGAAAGAGCCTGCCTTCGTGCATCCTGACCATCAAAGGCTGCTGAGGCGCGCGGCTGCCGGTAAAATCGAAACTGAATTGACCACTTTGCTTTCGCCCTTCGACCCGCTCGTATGGGACAGGGCGCGTGCGCGTGTGATGTTCGATTTCGATTACCGGCTCGAATGTTACACGCCCGCGCCGAAGAGGATTTACGGCTATTTCACTTTGCCGATTCTCAATCGCGGCGCGCTCGTCGGTCGCCTCGACGCCAAAGCTCACAGGAAGGATGGAGTCTTTGAGATCAAGTCGCTTTATCTTGAGACGGGCGTGCGCGTCAGCGATGAGATGACAAAAGATATTGCCTCGGCGATTCGTGAATGCGCCGCGTGGCACAAGACGCCGGAAGTCATTGTGCGCGAGACAGAGCCGTCGAGTTTTGTTAAGCAGTTAGGAAAGAATTTCACGCAAAGGCGCAAAGGCGCAAAGGAAGCACGCTAAGCTGTTGAGTGTCGCTTGTCCTTTGCGTCTTCTTCTTTGCGCCACCAGCGCCTTTGCGCGAGAATTTCTTGTTTTTTGTGATACGCTGAGGCCGGGATGATCTGGAATTGGAAGAGCGGTGGCACGTTTCGCAGCAAGCTCTGGCTGCTCGTCGCGGGCAGACTCGCGGCAGCCGTCCTGTTGCTCATCGCCAGCGCGTTGTGGACGCGAGAGCAGCTCGGTGCGCTCGACCGCGACGGATGGCACGGGACGCTGCCGATCTTTATCTCGGTCGTCGCGCTCTCGCTCTGTTACGCGGTCGCGCTCAGTTTGAGCAGCAACCTTCGGCTTCAAGCCGGCATACAGTTGTTCGCTGATGTAGTGCTCGTGACGTGGCTGGTCTGGGCGACGGGCGACATCACGTCGCCTTACACGGTTCTTTATATCATCATCATCGCCGTCTCAAGCCTGCTGCTCGGGCCGAAGGCGGCGATTTACGCTGCGGTCGGCTGCGCTTCAGTCTTCACGGCCATTTCGCTCGCAGCCGTCACGGGCATCTTGCCGCGTTTCGCGCGCTTCACACTGCAAACATCTTATATCAAAACTATTCAGACCATCGGCCTCAACGATGTCGCGTTTCTGGTCGTCGGACTCCTCGCGGCGCGTCTGGCCGAACGGCAATCGCGTTACGATGTCGAGCTGACTGAGACGACGCAAACGCTCGCCAACCTGCGCGCGTTGCATGAGCGAATCGTCGAATCAATTCGCTCGGGCGTCGTCACGACCGACATGGAAGGTCGCATTTATACTTTCAACACGGCGGCGGAAGAGATTACGGGCTATGAAGCCGGGGACGTGCGCGGTCAGGCGGCGACGATTTTTTTCGGAGAGCTGGACGAGCGCGTGCATGATTCCCTGCGCGCGGCTGAGGCGGGCGAGCCGACTCCGCGTTTTGAAGCCGACTGTCTCTCATCCGACGGGCTTCATCTGCGTCTGGGCTTCGGCATCTCGCCGCTCTTTTCCGAAGCGGGAGAGACGACCGGCCTCGTGATTACGTTTCAGGATTTGACGGACGTGCGCGCGATGGAAGAGACCTCGCGCCGTCAGGACAGGCTCGCCGCAGTCGGGCGCGTCGCGGCTGGCATCGCGCACGAGATCAGAAATCCTCTGGCGGCCATGCGCGGCGCGATTCAGGTCTTGCATTCGGATGTCGAGACGGACTCGTCCGAGGCGCAACTGATGGAGATTATTCTGCGCGAATCGGACAGGCTCAATAAAATCATCGCGGACTTTCTCACCTACGCGCGCCCGCGCATGGGAGCTTTCACGAGCGTTGACTTGCGCGAGGCGCTACATGAGACTTTCACGCTCCTGCGTCACAGTCCCGAGATACGCGACGGCCATGTGCTTGAGGATGTCCTGCCGGACGAGCCGATGATGGCGAGCGCGGATTCGGCGCAACTCAAACAGGTCTTCTGGAATCTGGCGCGCAATGCGATGCAGGCGATGCCCGCCGGCGGGACGCTGCGCGCAGAGCTACAGCGCACGAGCGCGGGGCGTTTGCGCATCACTTTCACAGACACCGGACAAGGGATGACGCCCGAACAGGTCGAGCGTCTGTTCGAGCCATTCTCGTCTTCGACTTCCGGCGGCACCGGCCTCGGACTCTCAATCGTCTATCAAATCATCCGCGATCACGGCGGCATCATCAACGTGCGCAGCCGCGAGGGGCAAGGGACAACAATTACCATCGAGCTTCCTTCAATCTCTGAAGAACAGCGTTCACCCGCGAATCGTGTATAATTAAAGAGCTAGCCCGACTGACTGCTGATTGCTGAATGCTCATGAAACTATGGCTAATCTTTTAATCGTTGATGACGAGCAAGGGATACGGCAACTGTTGACGCTCGTCTTTGAGCGTGCGGGTCATCGCGTGCGCGTGGCCGAGGGCGGTCGTCGCGCGCTTGAGCTGCTGCGCACAGAGAGTGTTGACCTGATTATCTCGGATGTGAAGATGCCCGACATGAACGGCATCGAGCTATTAAAAGCCGCGCGCGAGGTTGCGCCCGACGTGGCGGTCGTGATGATGACGGCCTTTGCGACCGTCGACACGGCGCGCGAGGCGTTCAAGCTCGGCGCGGACGATTTTATCCAGAAGCCTTTCGATGTTGACGAGTTGAAATTGATCGTCGCCAAGGCTCTGGAAAAGCTCGACCTCGTTAAAGAGAATCGTGCGTTCCGGCGCGCACAGCGCGAGCGCGGCTCGCTCGGAAATATCATCGGTCGCTCGGCGCGGATGCAGGCCGTCTATCAGATGATCGAGACGGTCGCCGAAGTTCAGTCGACAGTCCTCGTGACGGGCGAATCGGGCACTGGCAAAGAGCTGGTCGCCCGCGCCATACATGACCTGAGCCCGCGCGCCGAAAAGCCTTTCATCTCGATTAACTGCGGCGCGTTCACTGAAACGCTGCTCGAATCAGAGCTGTTCGGTTACGTGAAGGGAGCTTTCACGGGCGCGGCGGCCAATCGTAAGGGCTTGTTTGAAGCCGCGCACAGGGGGACGATTTTTCTGGACGAGATCGGCGAGATGTCGCCCGCGATGCAGGTCAAGCTGCTGCGCGTCTTGCAAGAGAGAAAGGTGCGTCCCGTCGGCGCGCACGAAGAAAGCGACATTGACACGCGCGTCATCGCCGCGACGAACCGCGATCTCTCGGCGATGGTCAGGGACGGAAGTTTCCGCGAAGACCTCTTCTATCGCGTCTCCGTGATTCCGATTGAGCTGCCGCCACTGCGCGAGCGCAGAGAAGACATTCCAGACCTCATCCAACACTTCGTCAACAAATTCTGCTGCGAGACCGGGCGCACGCTCACCGTCAGCGAAAAGGCTCTGAGTCTTTTGGAATCCTACGCGTGGCCGGGCAACGTGCGCGAGCTTGAACACACGATTGAGCGCGCCGTCGCGCTCGAACGCACAGAGGCGATTCAACCCGAACGCCTCCCCGAAGCCGTCACCAGTTACAATCCAGTGCGCTCGGCTTCGGCCTCCGCGCTGCCCGAAGAGGGACTCAATATCACGGCGCACCTCGACCATCTCGAAAAGAGCTACATTCTCGAAGCCCTGCAAAGAACCGGCGGCAACCAGACGCGCGCCGCAGAGCTACTTCATCTCTCCGTCCGCTCACTGCGACACCTCCTGGACAAGCACGGCATCCGCGGGATGACCGCGCAACTCCGCGACTCTGCGGCGCGCGGCGCGGCTGAATAATTTTCGTCAATTCAGTGAAACAAAAAAGAAGGAGCGAAGGCTTTGCGGCCTTCGCTCCTTTGTTGTGTCTCAGCTTGACTGTGTGTCTTAGTTGCCGAGAATCTTGAGCGTGCCGCCTGCTACGGGAACGCCGGTCATCTGGGCGACGGTCAGCGGGACGGTTAACGCCGCGGTATCGGCGTACATCACACCGTCCTGCGTGATGCCGAATTTGCGCGTGCCGGTAGCGATGACGCCGGAAGCCTGCGTCGGAATGGCTGTCGCGCTAAAGAGCGCCGGAGCCGTCGAGGTCGAAAGAACCGGGGTCACGGCAAAGGTAAAGCCGCTCTTGGAACCGCTCGAAAGCTGTCCGTCGATCAAGCCCTGTCCGCCGCCGCTCTGGGGGCCGAGCAGGGTCAGTGTGCCGAACTCGCCAGCGCCAGCCGTTGACTGGTAGGTGGCCTGTGAGCTGTGCATGGTGCGCAGAGAAGAGACCGCCGAGCCTTCGTTGGCGGCGCGACGGGAAGCGAGAAGATTCGGAATGGCGATGGCGGCGATGATGCCGATGATCGCGACGACGATCAAAAGTTCGATGAGAGAGAAGCCGGATTGGCCTTTACGCTGTTGCATCTTTTTTTTTGTGCTCCTTGAGAGAAATCAGGTTGTTGTTTCAAAATTTTTCTCGCGCCAATCGGACGCCATCTCAGGCAAGTGCGCCGCGCACTGCGCGATTCGATCAGTCGTCTGCATTACAAGAGCCGTGCCACATGACGGGCTTCTGGCAAACAGGTCAAGCTGCCTGACTTTCGTGCAATTTGCACGGGGAAACGCTCCTTCTCTCAATCTCGCTAACAGTTTTCGTCAGAAGCACAGTGACGTTTTTTGTCAAAGTTACGGAAACGATTAGCCACAAAGGACACAGAGGAACATGGAGGAAGTCATATAAAACCTCTGTGTTCCTCCGTCTCTTCTGTGCTTATTAATATTTAAAGAAGTTGTGGCACGCAGATTGTTGCGCGGGGCGTGGACACTTTCGCGCTAGTGCGCGGCACGCAAAGCCTGAGACCGTCGTTAACATCGCGCGAGAAATTTTCTCGAATATTAACTCCTCTTGAGTACGAAGGACGGCATAACCGACATGCAAAAACAAACAGGCCAGCGTGGATTTTCTTTGATTGAGCTTCTGATCGTCGTGACCATCATTGCGATAGTCGCTTCAATTGCAGTTCCCAACCTCTTAGCCTCGCGTCGAGCCGCCAACGAAGGCTCGGCCATCGCTTCACTCCGCGTGCTTCACAGTTGTAATTCGGGTTATCAAGTGACCAACGGCGGCGGCGAATACGCGCCGGACTTCACCGCGCTCTACAACGCGAATCTGATTGACGCGCAGCTCACCACCGGCGCGAAGAGCGGTTACAACTTCGCCATCAACCGCACCCTCAGCACTTCGACCTCGCTGCCCACCTTCTGGGTCACGGGCAATCCGACGCAGACCTCCGGCATCCTGCAATCGGGCACGCGCCGCTTCGGTCTGACGCAGGCCGGAGTGATGTACTACGACGCCACGCAGGGCGCAGCTCTCGCCACCGCGCTCACGACCACCGATATGACCAACACAGGAGCTAACGGAGCCAGAGTGCTCGGCAACTAAATCTCACGTAGGAAGGCGCAAGCGGCAAAGGCTTGTCTCAATCAATGCGCGCGAGGCGCACACCTTAATGAGCATGTTGATGCAAGCCACCAGCGAGCGCGTCCTTGAACAGTTTGCCAGCCGCGACTCCGCCCCTCTCGCTTCTCAACCCACACGCACCCTCAGCCGCGCGCTCTTCTCAGGAGCGCGGCTCTCTTTTTGTCTCTTCCTGTTGACGACTTCGCTCTACTGCCTGCTCGCCTACATTCCCTTCACCTATCACTGGGTCGTCAAAGGCGAGCTGATCGCGTGGCTGCCCGTCTTCGTCAAATATCATCCCTGCTTTTACCTCGCCGCGCTCGGCCTCGTCGCCCCGACCATCGCCCGCGACATGCAGAGCGCAGAGACGCGACGCCTCGTCCTCAGCTTCTACGTCATACACATCGCCGCCGGAGCATGGATGATTCTCTGGCCTGTGCTGCCCGCGCTCGAAAATGATGCGAGCAGTTTTAAATGGGCGCTCGTCTCGCTCTCGCCTTTGCTCTGGCTCGCGGCGATAGACTTCGCGGGACATTTCAATCGCCGTCGATGGACTACGGAAGCGTTCACGCGCGTCTCTCATCTCTCGCTCAAGAGCGCAGCCCTGCCCGCAGCTTTCCTCTCGCTCCTCTACGCAATAATCTGTTATCTGCGTTTCCGCACGACGCTCAGCTTCACCAAGACCGAGCTATTCGTCATCGCCTGCTGGACGCTTCTCTCACACCTGCTCATCTTTCTCTCGGTCTTTATCATCCTCAATCTGGCGCGCGTCCTTGCCAACAGATTTCGCGCGCCCGCCAGAGCGCGTTTCCTCTTGACGGGCATGCTGTCGAGCCTTCTCGGCGCGCTCGTCATGCGCCATCTGATTCTCTCCGCCATCTCACTCGACGGCTACATGGCGAACATCTACGCCTTCGCCGTCGCCCTCGTCGTCGCACTGCTTCTGAGCGGCGGCAAGCTCAGGAAGAAGCAGGACGCGTGCGAAAATGAAGAATCGAATCCCGCTTCTCTCAAATCCGGCTTCACACGCACACGCTTGCTCTCTTTCGCAGTCCTGATATTTGTGGCCTATCTCGTTCCCGCGAGCGTCGCGCGGATGGACTGGGATTTCCTGATGCAGAAGCTTTCGGTCATAGCCATCTGGACGGCGGCTTTCGTCATCTGGAACGGCGCGTCGAAAACTAAAGAGGTCGAGCGCAAACGCGCGTATCCTGTACTTGCCCTCGTGCTGATTGCAGGCGCGAGCTTTGGCGCGTACAGGCTGATGACTCTTTCGGAATCGCGCCTGCCGCGCCTCTTGCGCAATGAGCAGCTCAACGTCAGCGCGACGCTTGAGCAGTATGCGACCTACGACATCTCTTTCAAGGTCGCGCACGATGTGCTGTCGAGCGTCTTTGATTTCTCGTTCACGAAATTTCTGCGCCGCAGTGTGAGCATCGTCCCGACGGCCAACGCCGCGCCGGGCGACTCAGCCGCATCCGAGCCTGACGAAGACAACGGCTTTTACGGCTACTTGAAAAAGAACACGAACCTCATGCCGTCGGTCAAAGTTGATCCGGTCGAGGTCAAGCTCGTCGAAGATTTGAAGCCGACGACCGCCGACAAACCGAATATTTTCATCTTCGTCGTGGACAGCTTGCGCCCCGATTATCTCTCGCCTTATAACAGCAAAGTCACCTTCACGCCGAACATCAAAAACTTTGCGCACGAGAGCGTCGTGATGCAGAACGCCTTCACGCCTTACGGCGGGACAGTCCTCGCAGAGCCTTCGATCTGGACTGGCACGATGCAGATTCACAAGCAGTTCGTCGAGCCTTTCTATCCGATGAACGCACTGCAAAAGCTGGTCGAGACGGACGGCTACCAGCCCTTCATCACGATTGACCCCGTGCTCAAGATTATCGTCGAGCCTTCGCCGTCAATCGTTGAACTGGATAAAGGAATCGCTAACTGGCAGGGGCTTGATTTGGCGAACACGCTCAAAGAGCTGCGCGCGAAGATGGATGAGAGGCAAGATAAATCGCGCCCCGTCTTTGCCTACACGCAGGCGCAGAACATACACATCCACAAGCTCAACCGCGAGCGCAAAATGGGGCCGCCCGCTTACGAGTTCGACGGCTTCGACTCTTACTACTCCTCGCAGCTCAAACACATTGACGAAGGCTTCGGCGAGTTCATACAGTATTTGAAAGACAGCAACCAGTACGACAACAGCATTGTCATCCTCACTTCCGATCACGGCGATTCAATCGGCGAGGGCGGACGCTGGGGACACGCCAACTGGATTTTCCCCGAAGTGATGAAAATTCCGATTATCATTCACCTGCCGACGCGTTATCAGAAAAATTTTTATTACAATCCGCAGAGCATCGCCTTCTCGAACGACATCACGCCGAGCCTCTATTACCTGCTCGGGCACAGACCCATCGTGCGCAATGACATCTTCGGCAAGCCGCTCTTCACGCTGACGGAAAAAGAGCAGGCCGATTACCAGAAGAGAAATTATATGGTCGCGTCAAGCTACGGGCCGAGCTATGGCATTCTGAGCGACAACGGCCACGAGTTCTTCATCTCGGACGCCGCGAACAGCAAAGATTATTTCTTCAACCTCAAAGACGACCCGCAGGGCACGCGCAATCTCGTCACGACTGAACTGCGCGCGAGGAACGAAAAGCTGATTCGTCATTACGTCGAAGCCATCAATAATTTTTACCATTTTAATTCTGAAACATCGGAGAGCGGGGGCAAGTGATTGTATAATGAGCGCCAGCATGGAATTCATTAATCACGAAGCCGCGACACACGAAAGAGCAGACACACAGGCATCCACGCCCGCACGCGTCGCCGCCATCGCGCGTAATGCTTTCCGCGAAGCCCTGCGCGACCGCGTGCTTTATAACCTCGTGCTGTTCGTGTTGCTCTTGACGGTTGCCGCGATTTTTCTGGGCGAGCTGTCCGCCGGACAGGAAGCACGCATCATCGTCAACATGGGCTTGAGCGCGATGCTGCTCTTCGGCGCGTTCATCTCGATCTTCGTCGGCGTCGGCCTCGTCTACAAAGAGATTGAGCGGCGCACTGTGTACGCTATCTTCTCAAAGCCAGTCGGGCGCGGAGAATTTCTGGTCGGGAAATATTTGGGACTCTGTTTGACGCTCGCCGTCAATACGTTTGTGATGGGCGCGGGCGTCTCGCTCGCTTTGATGTACGTGAGCGGCGGCTGGAACTCTTTGGTCACGAGCATCTGGCCTGCGGTCTTGATGATTTACTTAGAGCTGATGATGCTGACGGCGGTCGCGCTGCTCTTCTCTTCCTTTTCGTCGCCCGCGCTCTCGGCTCTGTTGACCTTCTTCGTCTTCATCATCGGACATTTCAGCGCAGACCTGAAGTCTCTGGCCTCTTCCGGCTCGGCGGGCGCGCGCTTGCTCTTCGGCGCGCTCTATTACCTGCTGCCGAATCTCTCGAACTACAGTTACATCACGCCCGCCGCGCACGGGCAGATGCCCGCCGCTTCGATGATGCTCGCGGCCTTCGCTTACGCGCTTCTTTACATCACCATCCTGCTCGCCGTCGCAACTCTTATCTTCAATCGCCGCAACTTCAAATGAGCATCAAACAGGACAAGCAAACCGGCAATCGCGCGCAGAGAGGAACGCTCGCGCTCGCGTTTGTCATCGTGTCGTGTTTCGTGGCGGTCGTCGCTTTGAGCCGGTTTATGGACGAGCATCGCGCGGCGGCTGACGCGCGAGATGAAGAGGAGCGTTTGTACTTGACGGGCAAGACGCTCAAGCGCATGAGCCTCGGCTTTAACGGTCTCGTCGCGGATTGGTACTGGATGCGCTCGCTGCAATACGTCGGGAACAAAGTTCTCAATCATCAAGGCGAAGTGCAGATTGACGACTTGAGCGCGCTCGACATGCGCCTGCTCTATCCTCTGCTCGACACGGCGACGACGCTTGACCCGCAGTTTCTCGTCGCTTACAAGTACGGCGCGGTCGTGCTGCCCGCGATTAATGAAGAGCAGGCAATCAAGCTCATTCGCAAAGGGATGGAGCAGAACCCGGAAGACTGGCGGCTCTATCAACACCTGGGCTACATCTACTGGAAGCGCGGCGATTTCAAACAGGCGAGCGAGACTTACGGCGCGGGCGCGTTGAAACCGGATGCGCCAAACTGGATGCGCGAGATGAGCGCGCGAATGGCCGCAGAGGGAGGCAGCCGCGCGACTGCGCGCGAGATTTACACGCGGCTCTCTCAAGAGACGGATGACGCGAAGGTGCGAGACTTGCTCGCGCGTCGCCTGATGCAGGTTGATTCGCTCGAAGAGCGCGATGCGATTCGCGCCGCGTTCAAGAATTTCGAGCAACGCAATGGTCATTGTCCGAACACCTGGCGAGAGGTTTCGACGGAGCTTCGCGCCGCGCGCACGCCTGACGGCAAGCCGCTTCGCATGGATGCCAACGGCGTGCCGCTCGACTCATCCGACACGCCTTACGTCTTGAAGAACGGTTGCGAGGTAGACTTGGACTTTCAATCCAGAGTGCCGTATCAATAAGGCAGAACTCAGAACTCAGGAGTCAGAAGTAAAGACAGCTTGCCTTTCATGCTGAGTCCTGAGTCCTGACTCCTGAATCCTGCTTTTCGGAGTTGAACATGCCTGCTGTAGTTGAGATCGAAAATCTGACCAAAGATTACGAGGTCGGCTTCTGGCGCAAGCGAAAGGTGCGTGCGCTCGACGGCCTGTCGCTCAAGGTTGAGGGCGGGGAAATCTTCGGCTTTCTCGGCGCGAACGGCGCGGGCAAGACGACGACGCTCAAGCTCTTGATGCGCCTCATCTATCCGACCGCCGGCGAGGCGCGGATTTTAGGCCGCGACATCAATGATGTGCGAATGCACGCGCGAATCGGCTACCTGCCCGAAAATCCTTACTTCTATGATTACCTGACGGCGCGCGAGTTTCTGGAATACTGCGCGGAGCTGTTCGGCTACAATCGCGCGGATAGAAAGCGACGCGCGGAGCAGCTCTTGCGGCGCGTGCATCTCGACGAGAAGAGCTGGAACAAGCAGTTGCGCAAATTCTCCAAAGGCATGTTGCAGCGCGTCGGGCTGGCGCAGGCTCTCGTCAACGATCCCGAAATAGTTTTTCTTGACGAGCCGATGAGCGGCCTCGACCCGGTCGGGCGCAGACAGGTGCGCGACCTCATCTCGTCTCTGCGCGAGAGCGGCACGACCGTCTTTATGTGTTCGCACATTCTCTCCGACATCGAAGTCTTGTGCGACCGCGTGGCGATTATGCGGCAAGGAAGATTGGCTGAGACCGGACGACTCGAAGAGCTGCGAGCGCGCGACTCGGACAAGCTGCGCATAGAGATTATTGTCGCCGGAACGGATGCCGCCGCGATTGCTGAAAAACTTCCCACGCTCGAAGGCGCAAAGGTCGAGCCGACCGCCGTCGGCGCGCGGATAGAGGTTGCGGACGAACGCGATGTGGATGCGGCCATCGCTGCTTTGAGAGGGGCGGGCGGTCGCCTCGTCTCCGTCCAGCCGGTCAAGCAATCTCTGGAAGAACTTTTCGTGCAGCAAGCCAGCACAGATGAAAAAGGGTAAGAGGGAAAAAGGTGAAAAGGGACAAAGGAAGTATGCAATTCGTCGCGCGTGTCGGCTGTTGTCTTCTGCTCTTAATCCTTTTCCCTCTTCCCCTTTTCCCTTCTTCTCCCGCCAATGATTTAGATTTGCTCATCGCGCGCATTGAATCGCGTTACGGCAACATGCGCGGGCTGGCGGCTGATTTCGAGCAGAGCTATAGCGGCGCGGGCGGGAGAGAGAGACGCGAGCGCGGGCGACTCTTTTTGCAGCGACCACGACGCATGCGCTGGGAGTATGAGCCGAAGCCGGGCAAGCTGTTCATCGTCAACGAACGCGAGGCCTGGTTCTATTCGCCCGAAGACCGCGAGGCGACGCGCGCAGACGCCGCTAAAATTTCGGACGCCCGAGTCCCCTTCCTCTTCCTGCTCGGACAAAAAAACCTGCGCCGCGAATTTCGTGACATCGCTTTCGCCGCGCAAGATTCGGGAGCGGGAAGCGGCACGCGAATCCTGCGCCTCGTCCCCAAACGCAAAGACACGGGCATCCGCGAGCTGTATCTGGAAGTCACATCGGACGGACAAATCTCGAAAGTGAAGCAGATAGATGAAGCGAATGCTGTCTCGGAATTTTCCCTGACCAACGTCCACGAAAACTACCTCGCGCCCGCCGAAGCCTTCGAGTTCAAGCCGCCGCCGGGCGTCAACGTAAGAAGGCAAAAATAAGAAGGTTCAAGGTTCAAAGTTCAAGGTTCAAGGTGAAGACATATAGTTTGTCTTTCATCCTTGAACCTTGAACTTTTTTATTTGAATCTTATCGCCGTCACTTCCATCTTGATATTCGCGCGGTCTGCGTCTTTGCTCATGCCTTCGATGAGGATGGGGACGGCGAGGGTTTTGTTCGGCTCAAGCTCAGGGACTCCGGCGGCGTTGTTGGGAATGACGATGACTGTGCGTTCTTTGACGGGGTTGCCCTGTATGTCCACGACCGAGCCGCGCATCTCAAGACCGTTGATCGTCTTGCCCGTGAAATTCCGCACGGTCGTCGTGAGGGTCATCACGATGTCGCCGATGGCTCGCGCGCCCTCTGTCGCTTCAGGCTTGTCAACCGTGATGAGAGCTTTGTATTTATCAAAGTCAGGCGAGCCGGGACGCAAAGCTCCTTCGAGTTGCGCGGGGCCGTTGGCGACTCCCGCCGGTCGCTTCGCAATGTAGATGATGCCGCCGATTAAAAGCAGCGAGATTACGCCGACCACAATGTAGATAGTCCACAGCGTTTTGTCCTTCTCCTCAACATCGCGTTCCGTCGTAGACATGTGCCGGTTTCCTTTTGATTATGGATTGAAGATTTCAGGAGTCGCAGACCTCGACTCTCAAAATCGCAACTCTGCAATCGTTAGACTCACTTCAACTCAAAATGTTCCGTTGAGCTTCAAAGGATTATAACCCTATCGCGCGACAATCAGTAGGAGCAGGGCTAGTCTTTGCCCCCTACTGATTTAGCCAAACTATCGAGCACGCGAACGCAAATTTCGCGGGAGAGATGGAGCGGGCACGGTCTTTTCGATGAGCGAGCCGGTGCCTGTGCGTTGGCTGATGACGCGCGGCCAGGTGATGCGAAAGCGGCTGCCTTCGTGGGGCACGCTGGTGACGCTGATCTCGCCGCCCAACAGCTCGACGATCTTGCGCGTGATGGCAAGCCCCAGGCCTGTCCCGCCGTAAGAGCGCGCGAGGCGGTCATCCACCTGCCGGAACTCGTCGAAGATATAGGTCAGCGCGTCGCGCTCGATGCCGATGCCCGTGTCACACACTTCCAGATACCAATGCTTTTCGTCCACAGGAGCGGCGGCGATGGTCACTGTTCCGGCGGCGGTGAACTTGATGGCGTTGCCGACCAGATTGGCGAGCACCTGTTCGAGCTTGTGCTTGTCCGTCATCACTTCGCCCAAATCAGGCGAGAGCTGCACTTGTAAGTTGACACGCTTCTCGACGGCTTCCCTCGCGTAATCATCTATCGTCGCTTTGATGACTTCAGCGACTCTTATTTTTTCCAGATGCAAAGCCGCGCGGCCTGCTTCGAGCCGCGAGTAGTCGAGCAGGTCGTTGACCAGTTCGAGCAGCGAACGGGCGTTGCGTTCCATGCGCGTGACGGCTTCATTCTGAAACGGCGCGAGCGTCAACTGCTTATCACGCTCAAGCAGTTGGCAGAGGCCGATGATGACGTTGAGCGGCGTCCGCAGTTCGTGCGAGATGTTCGTGACGAAAGCGGATTTCAAGCGGTCGTGCTCTCTGAGGCGAGCGTAGGCCGCGACCAGCTCGTCGTGCTGCGTGACCTCTTCCGTGATGTCACGAAAGACCGCGACCGCGCCTTGCGGGTTGCCGTCCTCGCTCGTCAAAGGGGTCGCGCTGATGGCGACGACGCGGCGTTCTCCGTCCGGCCTGAGAATCTGAAACTGCTTGCCTGAGATGCTCTCGCGTTTCAAGAGCGCGTGCAAAAACGGAGTCTCTTCGGGCGCGAGCGGGCGACCGTCCGAATCCTGTAAGGCGATGTCCGCGACGAAAGCCTGCGCGCCGTCGCGCAAATCCTGACGCTTGCGCCCGATGATTTCAGCCGCCGCCGGGTTGACCTTGTAACGCGCGTACTGGTCAATGATGACGACGCCTTCGTTCATCTGATTAATCAAGCTCTCAAGCTCTGCGGCGCGCGCGCGTTCGGCGGCGAATGCGCCCGTCGCAAGTTTCTCGGCGCGGACGCGCTTTGAGACTTCGGAGAGAATCAGAATCAGGTCGCCGCGCGCGAGGCTCTTTTCGGTCGTCGGCCAGATCGTGACATCCCAATAATTTTCCTCTTCGGTCACGGTCGCCTCGTCGCGCGCCACGAGGTTGAGAGGCAAGCTGTAAGTGACGAAAGCTTTGCGCGTGCGCCGCACGTCCTCGACGACATCGCTCAAGACGGCGAGTCCCGCCGCCGCTTCATAGAGTCCGCGCCCCGCGAGCGCGCTCGCTTCACGACCGACGGCGCGGGCAAACGCTTGATTGACTTTGCGCACGATGAGATTCGCGTCGAGCACGGCCACGCCGAGCGGCAGGCCGTTCAAGACCTCTTCGATGAACGCGCCTTGCGTCTGCGCCTCTTTGAATTTGGTCTCAAGCTGCGAGGCCATCACGTTAAAGCTCTCGGCCAAAGCTCCGACTTCATCATCCGTCTCGACGCTGGCGCGCTCGCGCAACTCGCCATCGCCAAGAGCCGAAGCGGATGAAGCGAGCTGGCGAAGCGGCTTCGTGAATCTTCCGACAGCCCACACGCCGAGCAGGATTGAAGCCACGAGTCCCAAAGCCCACGTCGCCGTCAGCGTTACGAAAGACTGTCCCGGCAACGTGTCGGCGGCGACGGGCACGCCGACCGCTACCTGCCAGCCAGACGGCTCGACTTTTTGTATATTCGTAGTCCGCACGACGCCGTCGCTCCAGGTCGTGTGGCCTGTGGCGGCGGGAAATTTATCGCCGGGTTTCGGAAGCGGCGTCGGCGTGTCGGGGAAAGCGAGGGGGCGTCCCTGCGCATCGAAAACGGTGATGACCGTGCCCGCGCCGGGCGCAGCATGCGCGCGCAGACGCTCGTAAAGCTCCGCAGTCTCTTGCGGCGTCAGAGCGTTCGAGCCGGAAGCGAGCGCAGGTTCGCGCTCAAGCCAGGAGCGGAGCGCGCCAGCCGCCGCAGCCGTCTCAATACGCGCGATGGCAGAGGCTTGCTCGTTTAAATTGGTTCGATAGTTATTGAGCTGGATGAGGCTGATGACGAGCAGTGGCAGAGACAACGCCGCCAGCATCAAGAGCAGCTTGGCGCGCACACTGCGGAAAAAATTGATTCTTCCATCCGGCATTAATCTCTCACGCGTCGCTCTCCGGGAAATCCGTTTTGCGACGGCGCGGTGGCGGCCAGACAGAAGTACGTGTCTCGACGGGCGGTCGCCAGCTCGCGGCGTAAATCACGATTGCCTGCGCGATCATCTCGTCCACAAATTGGTCGGCGCGTCTGAGCGCGTCTCGCAGTTCCCGTAGGTCTCCCAAAGTGGCGCTCGATCCTTCGCGCCATAAAAAATCGTTGACCGTTCGACGAAAAAGCATCAACTCGCGTGCCACTTCGTCAATCAACGCTCCGCGCTGGAAACGCACGTGCGCGTGTTCGCGTATGCGTCGCGCGACCTCAAAGATTTCGCTCTCGGCTGCCCTGTTATCGAGCAGTCGCGCCAGCTCGTCCAGCATCTCTGGATAATGATCCACGAGCTGCCCGAAAGAGAGAGTTTCGGGCATGCCCGTCCGCCGCTCGCGATACATCTCATCAACCCAACGGCGAATGAGCGTCTCCTGATGCTGGTGAAACAATGCGACGTAAGTTTCAGGCATGGCTCGAAGAGTCGGCAACAGGCAGTAGGCAGTTCGCAGAAAAAGCAACTGCCATCAGCATTCAAATTGTCTTTACTGCAAACTGTCTACTGCCCGCTGCCGACTGTTTTTTCCGGCAGCAGGCGATGAAGAAGCGATTCCAGTTGGTCGAAATCAATCGGCTTGGTGACGTAATCATTGCATCCGGCGGCGAGAGCTTCGGCGTGAAAGTCCGCCGTATCGTGCGCGGAGACGGCGACGATGGGCACATGTCGCAAGCCCTCGCGCTCGCGTATCCGGCGCGTCGCGGCGAGGCCGTCAAGGAGCGGCAGGCTCAAATCCATCAGAATCAGGTCCGGACGCTCAAGCTCCGCGATGCGGACAGCCTCCTCGCCGTTGATGGCTTCCAGCACACGATAGCCGCTCGTTTCCAGTAACCTTCTCATCATAAAGCGGTTATCCTCGAAATCTTCAACCACCATGACAGTCAGGTGACTGTTGTTACTCATTCGTTTGTCCAGCCTCTGTGTGAAATAATTGCGAGTCCTGAGATTTTAACAGCAATGTCAAATTAGTTCTATTTCATGCTGCATGGCTAGCATACGCTCAGCTTTTTTGCTAAGATGCCGCATCGAAACACGACACACAATGGTAGCCAGTTTGAGCCTTATCCGTACACGTAGCCGACGCCACGGACTCTCCTCCGGCGCGTGCGTTAAGACCCGAAATGCTTTGAGTTCGCAATCAAAATGAAGCCATTAACAACCGAAATTCAAGATTCGGATACCTTGCAAGAGATCGGGCGGGCTTCCGTACAGATTGTTCACGACCTCAAAAACCAGCTCAACGGTCTCAAACTCTATGCCACGTTCCTGCGCAAGCGGATGGAGAAGAGCGAGCGGCCTGAGGACGAGCGCGAGACGCTCGCCAAGCTCATCGCGGGGCTTGAGCGCGCGGCGGCGGACATGACCGCGCTCGTGCGTTACGGTCGCCCGCTGGAGCTGCGTAAGCAGCCGCGCGTCGCGCTCGACCAAATACTTTCATCCATCACGAGCGCAGGCGAGGCGGGCGCAAAGCTCAGGCTCGAAATCGAAGCGGCGCGACTCGAAGGCGAATACGATCCGACGGTTTTGACCGAAGCCTTGCAAGCCATCACGACGGGCGCGCTCAACCTGCGTCGCGGCGATGAGCCGGTCTCGATTTATTTGCGGCAAGATGCAGAGCAAGCCGCGCCGCACGCTCTGATTGAATGGCGTAACTTGAAAATCAACGAACACGATGTCTTTCGTTCTTTTGCCGGAAGCGACGGCCTGCGCCTCTCGCTCGCCGCCAAAATCATCGAAGCGCATCAGGGAGAAGTCCAACAGCAAGCCGACATGCTGCGTGTGCGCTTGCCAATCAACGAGGGGTGATAAGTGAATCGTGATAAGTGATGAGATAAAAACTAAAAAGCTTTTTCTTATCACTCATCACTCATCACTTATCACGTAAGGAGTATAAGGGTGGAACGTAAAGACGCGCGAATCTTAGTGATTGACGACGAACCGATGATGGCCGATTCCTTGAAGCAGAATCTGGCCGAAGAGGGTTACACGGTGGACACCGCTGCGACCGGAGCCGAAGCGATTGAGAGCTTCGATCAGGGCGGGCATCACCTGGCGATCTGCGACCTGCAACTGCCGGACATGGACGGCCTCGAAGTCCTGCGCCACATGAAGGACGCGCGCCCCACGACCGAAGTGATCGTCGTGACCGGACATGGCACGATTCCCATCGCGGTCGAAGCGACCAAAGCCGGAGCTTTCTCTTTCGTCACCAAGCCTTTCGACTTCGAGCAGATGGCGACGCTCGTCGAGAAAGCTTTGGAAAGGCGCGAGCTGATGGCTGAGACAGCCAGCATGCGTCGCCAGCTTTCAACGCGCGCCGAATATTTCAATATCATCGGCGCGTCCAAACAGATGCAGACCATCTACGAGACGATTGAGTCGGTCGCCAAATCCGACGCCAACGTCCTCATCGTCGGCGAATCTGGCACGGGCAAGGAACTCATCGCCAACGCGATTCATTACAACTCTCTGCGCTCGAAAAAGCCTTTCATCAAAGTCAACTGCGCCGCGCTCCCCAAAGAGCTGATTGAATCCGAACTGTTCGGCCACACGAAGGGCGCGTTCACGGGCGCGCACGCGGACAAAGAGGGCTTGGTGCAGCACGCGGCGGGCGGCTCTCTCTTGCTGGATGAGATCGCGGAGATGCCGGTCGAGCTGCAACCGAAACTCCTGCGCGTGTTGCAAGAGCGCAGCTATCGCAAGATAGGCTCTGAGAAAACTTATGCGGTGGATTTTCGTCTCATCTCTTCGACCAATCGCCTGCCTGCGGACGCCATCCGCGACGGACTCTTGAGAGACGATCTCTTTTATCGCATCTCGACCATCACGATTCACGTCCCGCCGCTTCGTGAGAGAACCGAAGATATACAGCTTTTGACCGACCACTTTTTCAAGATGTACGCGAACAAGTATGAACGCCCGATCACGGGGGTTTCGCAGGCGGCTTATCAACGTCTCTTCGCACACACCTGGCCGGGCAACGTGCGTGAGCTGCAAAACGTCATCGAGCGCGCCGTGCTCTTAGCCAAAAGCAATAAGATCGAGCCGGTTGACCTGCCGTTCGACAACGGCTCTTTGCCCGAAGGCTCCGCGCAGAGCATGGCCTGGGACGTGCCGCCCAACATGACTTTAGAGGACATCGAAAAGCTGGTCATCGAAAAGACCTTGCAACGCACGGGCGGCAACAAGCAGGCCGCAGCCAATCTCCTCGGCATCTATCGCCCGCGTCTCTACAGCAAGATCAGGAAATATCAGATCGATGTCAGCTCGCTCGCGTCTTAAAATTACAAGTTGAGCGATTGAGCGCACAAAGTTTAGGAGAGCGCCACCATGTTCGAGACGAAAACTTTCCCCTGCCCTAACTGCAATGAGATTATCAACGACTCGATGGAGACGTGCCGCTTCTGCCAGGCTCCGGTTGACAGGCAGGCGGCGGCATGGGCCGCGGAGACGCAGAGCCGCGTCAATCAGGCATGCAGCGATGCCAGCTATTTGAGGATTGCGGCGGTGGGCATGTGGATTTTTCTGGGCTTGCACGTTGTCCCTTTTATCCCACTGGTCGGATTGGGTTTTCTCATCATGTTCTTCGTCGTGCTGATTTTGATTATTCGCTGGCTGATAAAGTTTATTAGCCTTCAGACGCGAGATAAGGATTACCTGCAAGCCAAACGCTCTTTAATCATCGCCGTAGTCTTATGGTTCGCGGCCATCCCCGTCGGCTTTATCTTCGTGCCGGTTCTGCAAGCGCTTATTTTCAGATAGGTTAAAACTAACCACTAAGACGCGAAGGTACAGAGAAAATATTTTCTCTTAACGCCAGTTCGCGATAAGCAAGGAGACTCACAGAGCCTGCGATAGCAGGCGGCAAGAATGTAGCCCCATGCGTGAGCATGGGGTAATGACATATCAGATTCAAAAGAGCCTGCGTGAGCAGGCGACAGATGAGAGGCAAAGAAACATCTGTCGCCTGCTCACGCAGGCTTAATATCTAACGTTGCTCTATCCCCCACGCTGACGCGTGGGCTACGCTCTCTCGCCTGCTGACGCAGGCTGGTTGAAATCTTTACCTCGAACTGACATTAGATGATAAATGTCGGTAACTGCTTTGACTGACATCTAGCATCTGTTTTGCCCGTCACTTGCCACCGCTTTTTCACCCTGTAAATTTATAGCCGACGCGATGGACTGTGATGATGTAGTGCGGGTCGGAGGGTGTGTCTTCGATTTTCTGGCGGAGCTTGGCGATGTGCATGTCGACGGTGCGTGTGAGCGGGAGGTAATCGTAGCCCCAGACGGCGTCG
>DASWRG010000028.1:0-136336 GCA_036403295.1 Pyrinomonadaceae bacterium | reverse complement strand
ATGGAGTTCCCATCGGCATGCGCGGGCGAAAGCTTTGGCGCGAGCAGGAGGGCGCAGCAGACGACCGCGAGAATGGCAAAGTAGCTGACGAGGCGGCTCGTCCTGGATGTCATGTTTCTCATCTCTCTTTACTCCTCTTCTTATCAGGGTGGGATTCTCTCAGCAAACGGCTGATTTGATTAACTCTCTTTAGGCTCAGCCCTTGCCGCTTATGATAACGGGGCAGGAGCGCGAAGCTCTGTGAGCCTCACGCTCCTGCTCTCGCTTTTCGTCTTACGGGCAAGTGCCGTTGACGGTGTAATGCACGCCGCTGTCAATTGCCGCGCCGCTGCCCTGACTCTTCGGCACGGTGACCTTGGCGGTGGCTGTCGCCACGTTGCCCGTCGCGTCTTTGACCCTGAAGGTGATGGTATAGACTCTGCCGTCGCCCCCTCCGTCACGCTCAGACCTGAGCTGAACAGACTTGCAGTTGGCGGCAATCACGATGTCGTTCAGAGTATTGCCATCGCCATTGCCGTTCTCAGTCTCATCGCTCGTGACCTTCGAGATGACCACGTTATTGATGTTGATCGACGTATCACAGCCGTCCGACGCGCTGACGACGAAGTCCGTCAGATTAAACGTCTCGTACTTGTGATTCGGCGGCCACATCTCATGAGCCTGATTGTTAAGGGTGATGGTCGGCAGGCCGCTATCAACCACGATCACGGTACGCGTCGCCGTCGAAGTGTTGTAGCCGTCCGTCGCCGTGTACGTGATGTGGTAAGTGCCCGGCGCATTCGGATTGACATTGCTGGCCGAACTGACCGGAACATTGCCCGCGCAGCTATCATTCGCCGTCGCGCCCGGATCGGTAAAGCCCGAATGACAGTTGACCGTCATCGGATTTGCACCGTTCATGGTGATGACCGGAGCAATCGTGTCAACGACATTGACCGTCCGCGTCCTGGTCGTCGTGTGGCTGCCATCGCTGACCGAATAGGTGAGCGTGTAAGTGCCGACCGCGTTCGGATTAACGCTGCCCGTGACGACGATTGAGCTTGTCAGATTGCCCGCGCACGAATCGGAAGCAGTCGCGCCCGGATCGCTAAAGCCTGTGTGACACTCGACCGTCATCGGGTTCGCCCCATTGAGCGTCAAGGTCGGAGGAATAGTATCCACGACGTTAACAGTTCTCGTCGCCGTGGCGGTGTTAAAGCCGTCCGTCGCAGTGTATGTGACAGTATAACTACCCGGCACATTCACGTTGACATTGTTCGTGGAGTTGACGGCCACTGCTCCAGCACAGCTATCCGTCGCGGTTGCGCCGGGGTCTGTGAAACTGGTGTGACACTCGACCGACATCGGATTTGCGCCGCTCATGGTGATGACCGGAGCAATCGTATCCACGACGTTGACTGTCCGCGTCCTGGTCGTCGTGTTGTAACCATCCGTCGCCGAGTATGTGACCGAATAACTGCCCGGCACATTCGCGTTGACGTTGTTG
The DNA here is from genome assembly GCA_036403295.1 of Pyrinomonadaceae bacterium. Classification (GTDB taxonomy): domain Bacteria; phylum Acidobacteriota; class Blastocatellia; order Pyrinomonadales; family Pyrinomonadaceae; genus JACMLC01. The sequence continues at coordinate 134,850 of DASWRG010000028.1, read as the reverse complement.
GTCGAAGTGACCGCGACGCTGCCCGCGCACGAATCGTTTGCGGTTGCGCCCGGATCACTAAAGCTAGTATGGCACTCAACCGTCATCGGGTCTGCGCCATTCAAGGTAATCACAGGAGCAGTCGTGTCCACCACATTGACTGTTCGCGTGGCGGTCGAACTGTTCGTGCCATCGGTCGCCGTGTAGGTGATGGTGTAGCTGCCTGGCACATTCACATTCACATTGTCCGTAGAGTTGACGGCCACTGTTCCCGCACAACTATCTGTCGCGGTTGCGCCGGGATCGTTGAGGCTCGTGTGGCATTCGACTGTCAACGGATTCGCTCCATTGACAGTGATGACAGGAGCAATCGTGTCAACCACGTTGACCGTTCTCGTAGCCGTCGCAGTGTTCGTGCCATCACTTGCCATATAGGTCACAGTGTAAGCGCCCGGCACATTGAGATTGACGTTGTTCGTCGAAGTCACTGCGACGCTGCCCGCGCAGGAATCCGAGGCAGTCGCGCCGGGGTCTGTAAAGCTCGTGTGACATTCGACTGTGAACGGGTTAGCTCCGTTGATGGTAATCACCGGAGCTAGCGTGTCCACCACGTTGACCGTCCGTGTCGTGGTCGTCGTGTGGCCTGCATTGTCCGAGGCGCTGTAAGTAATCGTGTAACTGCCCGGCGTGTTGGCGTCAACTGTGCCCGAAGCTGTCACCGGCACTGTGCCTGCGCAAGCATCCGAAGCAGTCGCGCCCGGATCGCTAAAGCCTGTATGACACTCGACCGTCATCGGGTTCGCTCCGTTCAAGGTGATGACCGGAGCAGTCGTGTCAACGACGTTGACGGTGCGCGTGGCGGTCGCGGTGTTCGTGCCGTCAGTCGCGCTGTAAGTGATCGTGTAAGTTCCCGGCGTGTTCGCGTCCACAGTTCCGGAAGAAGTGACGGCGACGCTGCCCGCGCAGAGATCGTTGGCCGTCGCGCCGGGGTCTGTGAACGTGGTGTGACATTCGACCGTCATCGGATTCGCGCCGTTCACAGTAATCACCGGCGCGTCAACGTCATTGACCGTCACGGTGAACGAACAGGAATCATCCGGCGGAATACCGTTGCTCGCCGTACACTGCACGGTCGTCGTCCCGACCGGGAAAGTATGCGGCGAAGTGATGCTCGTCGCGCCGATCTTGCAATCAACCGTCGGAGCGGGCGTACCCGTCGCCGTCACGTTGAACGAGACGGACTTCGAGCACGTGCCGGAATCGGCGTTGACCGTAATCGGAGCGGGGCAACTGATGGTCGGCGGAGTCGTGGACTGGATCGGCGTCACCGTCGGATCAGCCGTGCCGCCCGCGTCCGGATCGTCCGTCAAGACGTTGGCAAAGTTGCTGCCTGAGACGACGCCCTGATTGGAAACCTGCGTCGTGCCCGGCGGCACTGAGTTGTTGATGGTCACCTGGAAAGTGATGGTCACGCTCTTGCCGGCAGGCAGCGTGCCGAGGTTGAGACTGATTGAGCCTGCCATGTTGATCGCAGGCTTGCTAAGCGTGGCGTGATTCTTCATCGCCGTGTTGCGCTCTGCTTTGACTGGGCGCGCGGCTTGAGTGACGCTCTTCGAGCTTGAAGCGTTCTTGCTTCTCAACGCCACAGCATTCGGAGCTGAGTTCGCTCGTTTATCGCGTCCCGAATCTTTCGCGGTCGTGACTTTCGCCAGATAGTTCGGCGAGACATCCGGGAAGAGCATCGCCACCATGTTGCAGGTGCCGTTGTTGACGACCGTCGGCGTTCCGGTCTGCACACGAATCTGCGCGGGAGGTATCGCCGGATTGTTATCCTTGAGAACCTGTAGCGCAACGCTTGAGGCCGAGACGCCCTTCTCAAGATTGACGACGGAGGCGTCGCGGCGTCTGAGGTTAATTCCGAAAGTGGATGAGCTAGCCGTGTTATTTTCGATCTTGGCGCAGACGGTCGCGTTATTGCGTCCCTCGACGTAGATCGCATCCGGCGTGGTGACGGTCACGTTGTTGTTGGTGACCGTGACATCTAGCTTGGTCGCCGCGCCGGCGACATCGGCGTCCGTGACGTTGATGCCTCGCAGGCCGGCGTTATTGACGATGGTATTGCTGTCAATCTTGATCACAGCATTTGAATTTCCGCTTGGTAAAGTGAAGACGCTGTGATTGACACCGCCAGCAGGCGTGTTGACGTTGTTGCTGATGATCTTGCCGCGCAAGTCCGCATTCGACGTGGCAGTGGTCGACGTGCCGACGAAGATGGACGTGCCGAGTTGACCCGTGAAGGTGTTGTTTTCGATGTCGAAGTTGAGGTCTGCGTCGTTCGAAATCGAGAGCACGATGCCTTCGTTGTTATTTTGGAAGGTGTTTGAGAGCGTCGCGTTGACGGTCAGCGTCGAGCTGTTCGACGCCTGTCCCTGAAATCCTTGCGTGAAATTGCTCTGGAAAGTGTTGCCTTCGAGCCGCACGGTGGCCGTCGCGCTGTTCTGCGTCTCGACGTTGAAGCCGTCCGCGCCGAAGGTGGCGGCGGGGGTTTTGAAAGTGCTGTTCTTGACCAGAAGGTCTGTCAGCGTGCTCGCCGTGTTGAGAATCGTAACGTTGTTCTGGGCAGAGCCGCTCACCGTCGTGTTCTTGATTCGCGTCGGGTTCGTCCCCGCGATGGCCGTGCCCGACAGGTTAGTCAGTTTCACGCCGGACTCGTTTACAGCATCGCCGTTGTTCGTGACGTTGCTGTTGTCGAGAATGAAGCCGTTGACCGACGTGCCGTTGATGCCGTTGTTCAGATTGGTCTGAATGTTCATGCCCGTGAGCGAAACATTCGTCACGTTGGTGAGCTGAACGCCGTCGCTCGCCATGCCTTGAATCGTGCCGCCCGAGCCGTTGGCTAAGCCGGAGCCGTCGCCCGTGACGGTGAAATTGCCGCTCGTGTTCGTGAGCAAGATGCCGTTGGCATCTGCGCTCGCCGAAACGCTGGTCAGCGTCAGGCCGAGATTCGTGAGAATGACGGCGCTTACGCCGTCAACTTCGACGGCACGCGCGCCGGTCGTCGAGATGCCGCCGCTCGTCGAAGCAATCGTGCCGATTGAGTTCGCGTTGGCAAAGAGACCGCGCTGTCCGCCGTCCGGCAGGATGCTCAGATCGCCGAAAGAGATGTTGCCGATGTTGCTTTGCAGGTTGACGCCCGTGCCGCCTGAGCCGACGACCGCCGTGTTGCCGAAGCTCAAATTGGCGTCAGAGCTTGAAACCTGTATGCCTACGGTCGCAGGATTTTGAATGTTGGTCGGGCCGCTCACTAAAGTGCCGCTCACACTGAGCAGGCTGATGCCCGTCCCACTGCTGTTGGTCGAGGCGACGCCGCCGAAAATTGCGTCGAGGACGCCCGTGTTGAGACTGAGCGCCTGTCCGTTGCCGGTGATGTTCACCTCGCGCACAGTGAGCAGGCCGAAGCCGGAACCGGCGAGGCCCTGCCCCGTGCGGTTGCCGATGTCCAGACCGCGAATCACATTGTTCGTCCCCAGGTTGACGCCGTTGGTCGCGCTCACGATGGTCGGATTGGTGCCGCCCGTCGCAGGCAAGGCCAGACTGCCCGACGGAGGATTGACGCCCGTGATGGCCGAGAGCGTGTTGCCCGCGCCCTGACCGATAAGTCTCTGACTTGCTTTCAACGTCAGGCCGCCGTTGTAGCTGCCGCTTCCAGTGTAAAGAAAAATATTATCGCCGGGGTCGTCCGCCGCGACCGCATCGAAACTGCCCGCGCCCGTCAGCGCGTTGAAAGGCGAAGTCAGACGACCGTCGCCGCCCGACGCGGCTGTGTTGTCGACGAACCAGATCATCCCGCTCACAGTGATGCTGACGGTCGCCGAGTCCGTCGTCGTGCCGTCAGTGATGCTGTAAGTGAAAGTGTCTGTGCCTTCGAATCCGGCGGGCGGATTGTAAGTGAAGCTGCCGTCGGCGTTCATCGTCACGTTGCCGCCCTGCGTGCTGGTCGCGCCCGCGCTCGCGGTCACAGTGTTGCCGTCGGCGTCGTTGTCGTTGGCGAGGACGCCGTTCGCCGCGTTGAAGCTAATCTGAATATTACCGCTCGCGGCATAAGTGTCGTTGACGGCAACCGGTGTTGTCGTCACAGAGCCGGGGACGAGCGTCGTGTTCGCATCCGGCGTGTCGTTGAACTGGACGCCGGTGGCATCGCCGCCGCCGTTGTTGGTAATCGTCACGGTGTACTTTAAGGTATCGCCCGTGTCGGCGTTGCCGTCCGCGTCGTTGTCAACGAGGAGCGCGTCGGTTTTGGTCGCCGTGATGACGGGCGCGACCGGCTGAGCGGGAACAGCCGCGAGTTTCTTAAAAGGATCAAAGAGATTTCTCGATTGGACTGAGAGAGAGAGCATCGGCATCAACAGCGCAAGCATGGCTATTAATGACAGCATCCTTCTCAAAGAAGATTTTCGAGTCGTAATTTTTGCAAGGGTCAAGCTAAAAAGCGTTTTTCGCTTCTGAAGGTGCGACATCGGGGAACTCCTTCTAAAGTAAAGCGCAGCGACCGGGGAGCCGCGACGCGGAGGTTATTTGATAGAAGACTGGCGGAAAGTCCGAGGATTAACGAGGCTTCTGAAGGCCAGCCGGTCAAAGCTACGAAGTGCGTCTTAGAATTTACCTTTGATGTATCATGGAGGTCAATGTTTAGACGCAAAAAATTTTGCGGTCGAGACGTTAAATCTTTGTGTCCAACAGTTACAGTGTAAAATTTATTGCGGAGGGCGAGGTGAAGCGTCCATCACTCGCCGAGGTAGGCTTCCTTGATGCGCGGGTCGGCGGCGAGTTCTTTGGACGCGCCGGTCATCACGATGTTGCCCGTCTCAAGCACATAGGCTCTATCCGAATGGCCGAGCGCGGCGTGTGCGTTCTGTTCGACCAGGAGAATGGTCGTGCCCTCGCTTCTGATGTCTTCGATGGCTTCAAAGATGGTGTGAACGACGAGCGGCGCGAGTCCGAGCGAAGGCTCGTCTAAGAGGAGCAGGCGCGGGCGCGACATCAGCGCGCGTCCCATCGCAAGCATCTGCTGCTCACCGCCCGAAAGCGTTCCGGCTTTTTGCGACTCGCGCTCTTTGAGACGCGGAAACATAGTGAAGGCGCGTTGCATACTTTCTGAAATCTGCCGCTTGTTCTTTTGCAGGTACGCGCCCATCTGCAAATTCTCGCGGACGGAGAGATTGGCGAAGACGCCGCGTCCCTCCGGCGACATCGAGATGCCTTTGGCGACGAGCTTGTGCGCGGGCATGCCGCTGATCTGCTCGCCCTCGAACATGACGCGGCCAGCCGAAGGCGAGAGCAAGCCCGTGATGGTGCGCAAGGTAGTGGTTTTCCCCGCGCCGTTCGCGCCGATCAGTGTGACGACCTCGCCCTTTTCGATGTTCATCGAAATATCCGTCAGGGCTTCAATCGCGCCGTAATTTACCGAAACGTTTTCGAGTGTAAGCATAAAAAGTAGGAGTCAGGACTCAGGACTCAGGATTCAGAATGAAAGACAAGCTCGCTTTATTCTGACTTCTGCGTCCTGAGTCCTGAGTTCTAATCTCCAAGATAAGCTTCAATCACCTTCGGGTCGTTCTTAATCTGTTCGGGCAGGCCGAGGGCGATGGTCTTGCCGTAGTCAACGACCTGTATCCGCTCGCAGACTCCCATCACGACCTTCATGTTATGTTCGACGAGCAGGATCGTGAGACCGAACTTATTGCGTATCTCCTGAATCAGACTCATCAAATCTTCCTGCTCGGAAGGATTCATTCCGGCGGCAGGCTCGTCGAGCAGTAAAAGCTGCGGGCGCGTCGCCAGCGCGCGCACGATCTCAAGCCGGCGCTGGTTGCCGTAAGGCAAGCTCGTCCCGCCCTCGTCTTTGAAGCGTTCGAGATTAAAGATACGCAGCAGCTCAAGACAGAAATCGCGGTGCTCGCGCTCGTCGCGCGTGAACTTGGGCAGACGCAAGACCGCGTCAACTATCCCCTGGCGCGCGTGGCGATGGCAGGCCGTCATCACGTTTTCGAGCACTGACATGCTGGGAAAGAGGCGTATGTTTTGAAAAGTGCGCGAGACGCCGCGCCGCGAAATCTGGTACGGGCGCAAGCCGTCTATCCGTTGTCCCTGAAAATAAATCTCGCCGGAGGTCGGCTCATAAACTCCCGTCAACAGGTTGAAGATAGTCGTTTTCCCTGCGCCGTTCGGCCCGATGAGACCGAAGATTTCGCCTTTGCGGACACTGAGGTCAAGCGCGTTGACGGCGATGAGACCGCCGAAACGGATCGTGGCTTTCTCTGTATGCAAGCAAGCTCCGCCGTCAGGTCCGCCCACATGACTTCGAGTCAAGCGCGCGGCTTCGGTTAGAATCGAATTCTCTTGGGTCGCGTCCACTGCGTTCGGTTCCGGCGCGCTGCTCATCTGTTCTCGCCCTCCCTCAGTGCGTCGCCCTGTGCGGCGTCCTTCTGTTCCGCAATCGGCACGCCCTTCGACGCGCCGACGGCTTCGTCACCTTCGGGACGCTTCTGCGCGCGGCGCAGCCAGTTCAAGCCGAACTCTCGCGTGCCGAGCACTCCCTGCGGTCTGAAGAGCATAATCAAAATCAGCAGCAGGGCGTAGATGACAAGCCGCAGGTCTGCGAAATTGAATTGCTTGCCAAAGATCATGACGCTCGGCAGTTGGCGCAAGGCTTCCGGCAGAATCGTAATCACAGCCGCGCCTAAGATCGCGCCCGTGATCGAACCCATTCCGCCGAGCACGATCATGATAATGATTTCAAATGAACGTATGAAAGTAAAATCGTTGGTGCTCAGAAATTTGTTGTAGTGACCGAAGAGCACTCCGGCGATTCCCGCGAAGGCGGAGCTGATGACGAACGAGATCACTTTGTATTTCGTCGTGTTAATGCCCATCGCTTCCGAAGCCAGCTCGTCCTCGCGTATCGAAACCAGCGCGCGTCCCATGTCTGAGCGCACGATGTTGCGAACTATCACAATCGTCAGCACGGCGAAGATGCCGACCCACAGAAAGTTTGTGTAGCCCGGAACGGTAAATCCGGTCGGGCCGCCGACCTTGTCTATGTTGAGAATGACGATGCGTATAATCTCTGCGAAGCCGAGCGTGACGATGGCTAAGTAATCGCCGCGCAAGCGCAAGGAGGGAATGCCGACGATAAGTCCCGCGAGCGCCGCGACCAATCCGCCGACCAGAATCGCAAGCATAAAGACCAGCACGTGCGCGAGCGATGCGCCCACCTTTCCCGTCAACCAGGCTTCCATCGCCGGCCCGTGATAGACGGTCAAGTAAGCCGACGAATACGCGCCGACGGCCATAAAGCCCGCGTGGCCGATTGAGAATTGCCCCGTGAAACCCGTAATCAGATTGAGCGAGACGGCGAGGATGGCGTTGATGCCGATGAAGACCAGCAGGCGTCCGTAATAATCATCCAGGCCGAAGCCGAACAGCCCCTCATGGCTCAGCATCGCATTGACCGCGAGGAGCAGGACGATGATGACGACGGCGACGACGAGAGTCTTCAAAAAGGATGCCATAAGTTAAGTGACAAGTGACGAGTGACAAGTGACAAGCAAAGCAGTGATGAGTGACGAGTGATGAGTTAAAAGACGAACAGCTTGTCTCTCATCACTCATCACTCATTACTCATTACTGTTCTTAAACTTTCTCCTGCACGGTCGAGCCGAGCAGACCTGCCGGACGAAGCAGCAGCACGAGAATCAAAATGGCGAAGGCGACGGCATCACGATAGGTGGATGGAATCACCAGCCAGTCAAGATTCAGATGAAGCAGATGCCCTAGACCCGGGCCGATGCTCTGGCCGTAGCCGACGACAATGGTTTCCGCAGCCCCGATGAGCAGCCCGCCCAAAACCGCTCCCGGAATATTTCCGATGCCGCCCAAGACCGCCGCGACGAAGGCTTTGAGTCCCGTGATGATGCCCATCAGAGGATAAATCTGCGGATTGTACTGCGCCGTCAAGACGCCGCCCGCCGCCGCCAGAGCAGAGCCGAGCGCGAACGTGAACGCGATGATAAAGTCCGTGTTGATGCCCATCAGCTTGGCCGAGTTGAGATTGAACGAGACGGCGCGCATCGCCGTCCCGACCTTCGTGCGATAGATAATCCACTGCAAGAGGAGCATCAAGGCGATGGAGACGCCGAAGATGAGCAGTTGCGATTTCGAGATCGCGGCGTTGCCGAAGAGCGTGTAAGCCTGATTCTGCAAGAGCTGCGGAAAGGAGCGCGGCGCGCCGCCGAACATCACGACGCTCAGATTCTCCAATAGCAGTGACATACCGATGGCGGTAATCAGCGTCGTCATGCGCGAGAATTTTCTGACCGGACGATACGCGAATCGCTCGATGGTGATGCCGATCAGGGCGGCTATCGCCATCGAGCCGACGAGCGTGATGCCGAGTCCGATGATTGACGGATGCGTGGAAAAGCCCAGGCCGTAAGCCAGAAAGTAACCGGCGAACGCTCCGACCATGTAGATGTCGCCGTGCGCGAAATTAATCAGCCGGAGAATGCCGTAAACCATCGTGTAGCCGAGCGCAATCAGCGCGTAGATCGAGCCGATGGTCAGGCCGTTGATGAGCTGCTGAACGAAAGTATCCATAAGCGGAGTCTGGAAAGCGTCTACGGTTTAGTGTTCTTGTTGCTGGCCGGTGGCGGAGGCGGAGGCTCTGTCGCGCTCGCCGGCTTCGAAGCTGCCGGACTTGCGGCGGGCGACGACGCTGCCGATGGCGATGTGGCCGCCGCAGGCGTTGCCGTGGTGGTCGCCGCGCCTTCGGGCTGAATCGTCTCGACGTAGATGAACTTGCGTCCCGCCGGTTCGAGCTTCAAGACGACGGCGGGCTTGACCGCGTTCCGCTTCTCGTTGAGTGTGATGTTGCCGGTGACGCCCGCAAAGTTTTTGGTTTGTGCGATGGCGTCGCGCAGCTTTGTGGGGTCAGTCGAACCGGCGCGCTTAATCGAATCGGCCAGGACGTTCATCGCATCGTAGCCGAGCGCGGCGATGGCGTCGGGCGCAAGGCCGTTGTAGCGCGCGCGATAGGCCGAGACGAATTTCTGAATCAAAGGCGACGGATCGTCAATCGAATAGTGGTTCGAGATGTAAGAGTTGGCGAGAGCCTCGCCGCCCAAGTCCCAGAGCTGCGGCGCGTCCCAGCCGTCGCCGCCGAGCAGAGGCTTTTGAATCCCAAGCTCTCTCGCCTGCTTGGCGATGACGCCGACCTGACCGTAGTAGCCGGGCACGAAGATGACATCGGGATTGGCATTGCGAATCGAAGTCAACTGAGCTTTAAAATCCGGATCGGTCTGCGTGTAATTCTGCTTCACGATGACTCTGCCACCGTCGCGGTTGAACTCTTCCTCGAAGTACTGCGTCATGCCTTTGCTGTAATCTGAGTTGAAATCGCCGAGGACGGCGGCGGTCTTGGCTTTCAAAGTATTGGCGGCGAACTTCGCCATCACGCCGCCCTGAAACGGGTCTATGAAACAGACGCGAAAGATGTAATCGCCGACCTCTGTGACTTTCGGATTGGTCGAGGACGGCGTAATCATCGGGACTTTGGCGCTCTGCGCGACGGGCGCGGCGGCGAGGCTGTTGGTCGAAGCCACTTCGCCGAGCACCGCGTGAACCTTGTCCTGATTAATCAGCTTGGTGACGACCGTCGCGGCCTGCGCGGGCTGTCCCTGATCGTCCTCGACGAGCAGCTTGACCTGACGACCGTTGATGCCGCCCGCCGCGTTAATCTCTTCGACGGCCATCTGCGCGCCGTTGCGCGTGGACTGGCCGAAGCTGGAAGTCTGGCCGGACAAGTCTCCGTAGAGGCCGACGATGATGGGGCCGCTTTCGCTGCCACCTGTGCCCGACCCGTCTTTGCGCACGCAGGCGTAAGAGGCCAAGAGGGCTGCAATCAATCCAAACGTCAGTAGAGTGCGTCTCATAGATTTCCTCACAAGCAAGATAGAAAATTTTTCAGTGGGCGACGCAGAACCGGAGACTTTCTTTCGACGCAGAAACGGGCTGCGCGCCGGTCTTCATCGCATTATACGCATGACAGGAACGAGCCTCATCGCCCATTCGCCTTGCGGACGTACATTGGTTTTTCGTTTAGACGCGAAGAGCAAGCCTTCCCAGAGCTTTCGTGTCGGGCTTTTTGTCACCGTGATAAGCCGTATCATAACGGCGAACCGCACGCCGAAGCAAACAAAGGGGCTGATGTTGTAGCTAACGAACCGGCATTATACCGATTTGGCGTAACCTGTCGAGATTATTCGTGTAATTTTATTGTAGTCAAACTGTAAAACCTCGCCGCCGAGACGGATAAAGAAGGTTCAAGGTTCAAGGTTAGGAGAAATGCTTTTACCTTGAACTTTGAACCTTGAACTTTCTTGAGCGTCTTGTGGTACGTGCTTTGCTCCATTCTCTCTGAACGCGTTTCTGAGACGCAAAATCGTACAGTGCGCGCCGCGCTTAGAGCACATCAGGACGCGTCGTGTTTTGGATTAGTTTATAGGTTAAACAAACAGGAGGGTAAGTTTTATGGCAGATACAACAGGCGCAACGACCGGACGTTCACGGATGGTGACAGGATTGTTTAGAGACAGAGAGAGCGCAGAGCGCGCTTACGGCTCTGTCTCAAGTCGCGGCTATGGCAAGGACGACGTGAACCTGCTCATGTCGGATGACACGCGCAAGAAATATTTCTCGGACGATACCACGCACAAGGACACTGAGCTTGGCAACAAGGCTCTCGAAGGCGCGGGACTCGGCGGAGCCATCGGCGGCACGGCGGGCGCATTGCTCGCGGCGATTGCAGCCATCGGCACGACCATCGCGCTGCCCGGCCTCGGCCTTCTGGTCGCAGGGCCGCTCGCGGCAGCCCTGGCCGGAGCGGGCGCAGGCGGCTTGACCGGCGGCTTGATCGGCGCGCTCATCGGCGCAGGCATCCCGGAAGAGAGGGCGAAGCTTTATGACGAAGGCGTCCGCAACGGCGGCATCGTGATGGGCGTCACGCCGCGCACGGACGAAGACGCGGCCTACTTCGAGAACGAGTGGAAGAATTATCACGGCGAGCATGTCTATCGTTAATCGCCGCGATTGAAACTACAAACTTGTGAGGGAAGCATTCCGTGCTTCCCTTTTCTTTTTGTCTCACGCAAAGGCGCAAAGACGCAAAGAAAAGCTTTCAATCTCTTCTTTGCGTCTTTGCGCCTTTGCGTGAAAATATTTTTTTCCGGCTTCATCTCTATGTCATACTTAACCATCATGACAGATGAACAGCACACCGGCTTCGCCCCCGAACTCGGCGACATGAGCGCGGAAGACTTTCGCCGCTTCGGCCACCAACTCGTAGATTGGGTCGGAGATTATCTTGAACACATCGAAGAGCGTCCCGTCCTCGCGCAAGTCGCGCCCGGCGACCTCAGCTCGCAGCTTCCCGCCTCCGCGCCCGCGCACGGCGAAGCGATGGAAGACATTCTCGCAGACGTTGATCGCCTCATTATGCCCGCGCTGACGCACTGGAATCATCCGAACTTTTTCGCGCTCTTCGCCACCTCGACCTCCGCGCCCGGTATCTTCGGAGAGATGCTGAGCGCGGCCTTCGATGTCAAAGCGATGCTCTGGCGCACTTCGCCCGCCGCGACCGAACTTGAGCAGGTCGCGCTCGACTGGCTGAGGCAGATGGCGGGGCTTGACGAAGGCTTTGACGGCATCATCTACGACACGGCGTCGGTCGGCAGCATGCACGCCATCGCCGCCGCGCGCGAAGCCCTAGACGTTCGCGTCCGCGAAGACGGCATGAGCGGTCGCAAAGACTTGCCGCTCCTGCGCGTTTACGCTTCCGAGCAGGCGCATTCGTCAATCGAAAAAGGCGTCCTCACATTAGGACTCGGACAGCGCGCCCTCAGGCAGATTCCGACCGACGCGGAATTTCGGATGGACGCGAACGCGCTCGCCGCAGCCGTCGAAGAGGACGTGCGAAACGGCATCCTGCCCTGCTGCGCCGTCGCCACCGTCGGCACGACTTCGACCAGCAGCATAGACCCCGTCGCGGCCATCGCTGACATCTGCGAGCAGAACAGGATGTGGCTGCACGTTGACGCGGCCTACGCAGGCTCGGCAGCCGTCGTGCCTGAGCTGCGATATATTCTCGCAGGAAGCGAGCGAGCAGATTCGCTCGTGATGAATCCGCACAAGTGGCTCTTCACGCCGTTCGATCTCTCTGTGCTTTACTGTCGCCGGATGGATGTCCTGCGCCGCGCCTTCTCGCTCGTGCCGGAATATTTGAAGACGACGGAAAGCGAGAACGTGCGGAACGGGATGGACTACGGCATCCAGCTTGGGCGTCGTTTTCGCGCTTTGAAGCTGTGGATGGTCTTGCGCTATTTCGGCCAAGAGGGATTGGCCGCGCGCATCCGCGAGCATTGCCGCCTCGCGCGCCTCTTCGCTTCATGGATTGAAACTTCTGAAGATTGGGAACTGCTCGCGCCCGTGCCCTTCAGCCTCGTCTGTTTCCGCGCCTGTCCGGTCAAAGAAGGAGAGAGTGAGGCCGGGCGCAATGCGCGACTCGACGCGCTCAACGAAAACATCATGAACCGCATCAACGCGAGCGGCGCAGCCTACCTCTCACACACACGCCTCAACGACAAGCTCACACTGCGCCTCTCCATCGGCAACATCCACACTGCCGAACAACACATCACACGCATCTGGCAGCTTCTCAACGAGCAAAAATCAGGGCGTCAATAAGCAATAGCTACGATCTATAAAAATCATTTCAGACAAAGGCGCAAAGAAATGAAAAACAGAAGGCGCGAGGGGGTTAGGGTGTTGATGCGAATGCTCGTCCTCGTCGGATTATTATCAATCAATGCTCTTTCATCGTTTGCTCAGACGCGCCGCCCGATGACGCCTGCGGACATCTTGCGGGTGGAGACGGTCGGGGATGCGCAGATTTCGCCGGATGGAGCTTGGGTCGTGTACACGGTCTCGACGGCGGAGGGCGACGGGACGCGTTCGGCTCTGTGGATTGCGCGGATAACTAATGACGCTTCGCAGACCGCGCTTGAGGCGGCGCGGCCTGACGCGAGAAGGAGCGCGCCCGCACAGCTTCTGCCAGGCGACTGGAACGCGAGCACGCCGCGCTGGTCGCCGGACGGAAAACGCCTCGCTTTCCTCTTAAGCGAAAAGGATGCATCAAGCCAGAAGGATGTGACCTCGCTCTACGTCGTTTCGCTCGACAACCGCAGCCCGCGTCTCATCGCGCGTCTCACCGAGACCAACTTTTTTATCACCTACGCGGGCGAGTCCGTCGCCTGGTCGCCGGACGGGAAACGCCTCGCTTTCATCAACGCGACGGATGAAAGCGAGGCTCTTGATAATGAGGGCAAGAGCAGCGACCCGCGCGTGATAAATCGCCTGCAATACAAGTCGCGCACCTCTTTCTCTGACACGCGGCGCACGCACGTCTTCGTCGCTAACGTTGATGATGACAGAGACGAGCCGCGTCAACTGACCGAAGGCCGCTTTTATGACCACGCGCTGACGTGGAGTCCGCGCAGCGACGAGATAGCTTTCCTCTCGAATCACGAGCCGGAGCCGGACGCGAACAACAACTCGGACATCTTCGCCGTGAGCTTGAACGGGCGCGTTCGACAGCTTACTTCGACGCCCGGTTGCGAGTACGAGCCGCAATGGTCGCCCGATGGCAAGTGGATCGCCTACACGGCGACGCGGCGCGAGATGACGACGATTGATAGCGTGGCGGAGGACGCGCACGTCTGGGTGATTGATTCTCAGGGCGGGCGTGGCCGCGAATTGACTGACGCGCAAGACCGCCGCGCACACAGCCCGCGCTGGACGGCTAACGGAAAAACAATTTTCTACCTGGCAAATGATAAGGGAGCCGCGACGGTCTATTACGTGAATCTTCAAGCATCAACGCCTTATCAACTTTTGCCCCACGTACTCGAAGAGGATCGCCTCTTTGATGTGGCAGGTAACTTCGGCCCCAGAACCCTGCCTAATAAATATCAAGTCAGCAGCTTTAGCATCGCGCAGAAGACCATTTCTCCGAAAGGAGAACTGCTCAAGGAGTTAAGCTCACAACTCGGCTGGCCGATTGCTTTCACTCTCAGCGCGCCGACAATTCCGACTGAGCTCTGGCTCAGCGACGGCTTTAACAAAATCGCACAGCGCATCAGCGCGCACAATGATAGTCTGGCGCGCTCATACAATCTCATCGAGCCTCAGGAAATAAGATTCAAGAGCTTTGACGGCACGCCGGTTCAGGGCTGGCTGATGAAGCCCGTCGGGTGGCGCGAGGGCGTGCGGTATCCTTTGATTCTGAGCATCCACGGCGGGCCGCATGGAATGTACGGCTATACTTTTTATCCGAACTTTCAGGCTTACGCGGCGCGCGGCTACGCAGTGCTGTACTTAAACCCGCGCGGGTCGAACGGCTACGGGCAGAGGTTTTCCGACGGGACTTTGCGCGAGTGGGGCGGCGGCGATTACAGGGATTTGATGGCGGGCGTGGATGAAGCCTTGCGCCTCTACTCATGGCTCGACGCGGAGCGCATGGGCGTGGCGGGCATCTCATACGGCGGCTTTATGGTTGACTGGATAATTACGCAGACGCCGCGTTTCAAAGCCGCCGTTGCGACCGCGAGCGTGAGCAATCTCATCAGCTTTTACTCGACCTCGCTCTATCAGGATTTGGTTCACGCCGAGTTCGGGATGCCGTGGGATGATTACGACCTGCTGTGGCGTTGGTCGCCCCTGCGTTACGTGAGGCAGGCGCAGACGCCGACGCTCTTTCTGCACGGCGAGCAGGACAACGACGTGCATATCACACAGTCCGAAGAGATGTACATGGCTCTGAAAAGACGCGGAGTCGAAGCGGAGTTGGTGCGTTACCCGCGCGAGGGTCACGGCTTTCACGAGCCGCGACATCGCGTTGACGCGTTGGAGAGAACGCTGGCGTGGTTTGATAAATATCTCAAATAGGTTCAAGGTTCAAAGTTCAAGGTTCAAGGTTTGAAATCATCCTGAACCTTGAACTTTGAACCTAAACCTTGAACTTTTAGCATGCTTTTCGTCAAAGAGAGTCTGATTCGCGCCGCGCCGGAGCGCGTCTTCGCTTTTCACGAATTGCCGGACGCGTTCGCGCGCCTGATGCCGCCGTGGGAAAAGTCGCGCATCATAGAGGCCGCGCCGAACTTGAAGCCGGGCGCGCGAGCCGTCGTCGAGACGCGGATTCTCGGTCTCTTCAAAGCGCGCTGGGTATCTCTGCACACGGCCTACAATCCGCCGCAGATGTTCGAGGACGTGCAGGTCAAAGGCCCCTTTCGCAGTTGGCGACACAGGCATATCATCTCGCCGCATGAAGAGGGCGCAACCTTGCGCGACGAGATCGAATACGAGCCGCCGCTCGGCTTTCTCGGCAGAGCCTTTGCGCCGCTCTTGATTATCCCGCGCCTCGAAAAGCTTTTCACTTATCGCCACGAAATCACGCGCCAATGGTGCGAAGAAAGGAAGAACTCAGGACTCAGGCGTCAGAATAAAAACAGCTTGCCTTTCATGCTTTTCATTCTGAGTTCTGACTCCTGCTTTTTATGCTCACACATATCGTAATCTGGAAATATCGCGCGGAGGTGGAAGAGGAGTTGCGGCGCGAGCATGTCGAGCGGCTGCGGGGCTTGGCTTCTCTGGTTAAAGGAATCGTCAGTCTCAACGTCGGCTTTGATGTGCTCAAGCTGCCGCGCTCGTATGATACGGGACTCGTCGCAATCTTTCGTGACCGCGCCGCGCTCGAAGCCTACGTAATTCATCCGGATCACATCGTCGTCGCAGACTTCGGGCGCGGCCTCAGTCAACACGTCGCGTCCGTGGATTTTGAAGAGCAGTGACAAGTGACGAGTGACAAGTAGCAAGTCAGAAAAGGCTTTCTATCTTTAACATCAGTTCGAGATAAGCAAGGAAACTCACAGAGCCTGCGACAGCAGGCGGTAAGAGTGTAGCCCCATGCGTCAGCATGGGGTCACGTCACATCAGATTATAAAGAGCCTGCGTGAGCAGGCGACAGATGCTTCTTCTGCCTCTCATCTGTCGCCTGCCCACGCAGGCTCAACATCTAACTTGGCTCTGTTCCCCACGCTGACGCGTGGGGCTACATTCTCTCGCCTGCTGACGCAGGCTGGTTGAAGTCTTTACGTCGAACTAACGTTATCTGTAACTCGTCACTTTCACCTGTCACTTGTCATCTGTCACTTGTCACTGCTTTACCAATCTTTGAATAATCTGAAAGAGGCGGTCGGGTTCAATCGGCTTGGCGATGTGCGCGGCGTAGCCTGCTTCGAGCGCGCGGAGGCGGTCTTCCTCCATCGCGTAACCTGAGATGGCGATGGCCGGGACTTTGTCCATGCCGGGCAGACGGCGGACGCGCTCGATGAACTCGTAGCCGTCCACGTTCGGCAGGCCGATGTCAGAGATAATCAGGCGCGGCGTCTCTGCTTCGATGAGGCGCAAAGCTTCCGGCGCGGAGTTAGCCGCCAGCACGCGGCAGTCGTATTGCTCGAAGAGCGCGCACAAAAGCTCAAGCGTATCGGACGAGTCGTCCACGAGCAGGACGGGCTGCGGCAGCTCGAACCGTCCGGCGTAGGCTTCGACCTCGCGCCCGTGCGCAGAGCCGACGAGATACGGCATCTTGAAAGTAAACTTTGCGCCGCGACCGATGCCGTCGGACTCAGCCGTGACGCGACCACTGTGCATCCTCGCCAGCGCGTCAACGATGGCGAGGCCGAGTCCCAAGCCTCCGTACTGCCGCGTCGTCGAAGGGTCTGCCTGACGAAACCGGTCGAAGACGTGCGGCAGAAAAGACGGCTCGATGCCGATGCCAGTGTCTTCGATGATGATGCGCGCCTCGCCTTCCTCAGCTTCGACGCGCAGGTGGACGCACCCGCCGCCTTCCGTGAACTTGATCGCGTTCGACAACAAGTTCCAGACGATCTGTTGCAGCCTGACGGAAGAGCCTTGCACGATGAGCGGCGTGTCGCTCAAGTCTGCGCATAGCTCTATCCGTCGCGCGGCGGCGTTCGCCTTGACGGTTTCGAGCGCGGCTTCGATGGCCGCGTTGATTTCAACCGGCTCGGGATCAAACCTGAGCTTGCCGGACACAATGCGCGACACGTCGAGCAGGTCGTCAATCAATCGCGCCTGAAGACGAGCATTGCGCTCGATGGTGTCGAACGCCTGCGCCATGCCGCTTGCGTCGAGCGCGCCGCTTTTGAGTAAGTTGACCCAGCCGAGGACGGGCGTGAGCGGCGTCCGCAACTCGTGCGAGAGCGTGGCGAGAAACATGTCTTTGGCGCGATTGGCCTGAGCCAAATCCTCATTCAACTTTTGCAGCTCGGCGGTTCTCTCAGAGACGCGCCGCTCCAATTCCCTGTTCAATTGTTCGAGACTCGCGCGCGCCTGCCGCTCGGCCAGCATGAGCGAGCGATGCTCTATGCCGCGCCGCACAGTGAATTTCAGATCGTCAATCAGGCAGGGCTTAATCAGATAATCATACGCGCCGTGTCTGAGGGCGGAGATGGCCGATTCGACCGAGGCGAAGCCGGTCAAGACGATAGTGATGAGGAGCGGGTCGCGCCGCCGCACCTCTTCGAGCACGGTGATGCCGTCGCCGCCTTCCATGTGCAGGTCTGTCAAGACGAGATCGAACTCCGACTCATTCAGCCGCTCGACGGCCTCGTTGCCGCTCTGCGCCGTCGTCACCAAGAAGCCTTCCTGACGCAAGACCTCGCCGACGGTCAAGGCGACGCTCTCTTCGTCATCCACGACGAGGAGGCGCGCGCGCGCCGGCATGGAGGGCAAGCCGTCTTCGATAAACGCCCTCTCGATCTTGTCTATGCCCGGAAGTGTAGACATAAAAACCGAATACAGAAGTCAGGAGTCAGAAGCTACGGAGTCTGAAGTTTGAAGTCGTCCTGCTTCAGACTTTGAAGTTCCGGTCTCTAAACTTTTTAATGCAGTCCGCAAGCCGTCGGCGAGGCGACGCCGCGTCGTGATGCCTTCGAGGTCTACGTCGAGCGCGACCAGCAGCGAGGCGGCGTTTGCGCCGACGCCCGTGATGATCGTCCGCGAGCCTAAGAGCCTGACGGCATGCACGGCGTTGATGAGATGCGCGGCGACGTGGCTGTCCATCGCCGTGCAGCCGGTGATGTCTATGATGACGACCTCTGCGTTTTTCGCTCGCGCCGTTTCCAGAATCGCGGTGGACATCTCTGCGGCGCGCGCGTCGTCGAGCGTGCCGACGAGCGGGACGAGCAAAATCCCGTCCCAGATTTCGACGACGGGACTCGACAGCTCCGTGATGCGCAGGCGTTGCCGCCTGTGCTCAAGCGCGCGGCGGACGGTCATCTGCAAATCTTCGACCACGCACGGCTTGATGAGATAATCATAGACGCCCTGCCGCAAGGCGTCTATCGAAGATTCTATCGAAGCGTAGCCGGTGAGGACGATGACGACCAAGCCCGGATAGCTGCGGCTCAGCTCATGCAGGAGCGTGCTGCCGTCCATGCCTTCCATCCGCAAATCCGTCAACGCCAGATCGAACTCGCCGCGCTTGAGTTTGACGAGCGCGTCCTGCCCGTCGCAGGCCGTCTCGACGAAGTATCCCTCCTGTTCGAGAATCGCGGCGGTCGTCACCCGCACGCTCTCTTCGTCGTCAATCACGAGGAGGCGCGCGCGCGGCCATCTGCCGGAAGTCGTCGTCCCGCTCTGCTCTGTCCGAGTCCCGTTTGGTGTGCTCACGCTCATGATCCTAAAGTCGGCGAATCCACGAGCAGAATAATGCGAAAGGTCGTGCCCGCGCCCGGCGCGCTCGTGACTTCGATGCGCCCGCCGTGCTGGCGCACGATGTCCTGCGTGACCCACAGGCCGAGTCCCGTGCCCTTCTGTCTCTTCGAGAAGAACGGCTCAAAGATGCGCGGCAGCTCTTCTTCGCCGATGCCTAGTCCGGTGTCGCTGATCTCGATAGCGATGGAAGGTTGCAAGGCTTGCTCCTCGCCCATCGTGCGAATGCGAATCTCGCCTTTGCCTTCGATGGACTGCTGCGCGTTCAAGAGCAGGTTGAGAAAGACCTGTCGCAACTGGTCTGCGCGAGCGCGCACGGCGGGCAAGTTCGGACTGAACTCGTACTCGACTCTCACGCCCGATTGCCGCATCTTCTTCTCAATCAGAATCAAAGTCTCTTCGAGCACCTGATTGACGTTGACCCATTCGACTTCGCCCGCGCGACGCGCAAAGCCGAGCATCTGACGAATGATGTGCGAAACGCGCTCGGTCTCTTTGCGCGCGACTTCGAGAAAGCGCGTGTTGGTGGCTTCGTCGCGGCTCGTCTGCAAAAGATAGAGCGAATTTTTGATGGCCTCCAAAGGATTGTTAACTTCGTGCGCGATGGAGGCGGCGAGGCGTCCGACCGCCGCCAGCTTCTCGGATTCAAAAAGCTGCTGCTCAACACGACGCCTCTCAAGCTCGCGCATCTCAGACAGGTCGTGCAGGATTGAGACGACCGCCGTCACTTCGCCTTTCGCGTCTTCGACTTCGACCGCGATAATCTCCATCGGCAGCTTCTCGCTCGTGCCCGGATTAATCAACTCGATCTCGGCCTGCCGCACGCTCGTCGTCGCGTCGGAGGCGAGCGTGGCGATGAAAGAGGTGAGCTTGACGGAGTTGGCCTGCACGGCGGCGGTCGCGCTCGTCGGCGACGCGGCGGCGGGAGTTTGAAAGAGCAGCTCGGCGCGCGCGTTGAAGAGGATGAAATTGCCGCGCTGGTCGCAGACGGCGACGGGCTGCCCGACGTTTTCCAGGATCAAGTCGAGCCGGTCGCGCTCTCTGCGCGCCTCCGCCTCGGCCTGTTGCAGCTTGATGATGTTCAAGGCCAGCTCTTCATTAGCATTGCGCAGGTCTGTCACGTCGCGGAAGATCGAGACGAGGCCGATGCGCTCGCCGCGCGCGTTCGAGGCCGTCGTCGAGATGACTTCGTAATGCAGGTCTGAGCCTTCAAAAGGGTCAACCAGCGTGATGTCGCGCTGGACGAAATCGGTCGAAGAAAAGGCCGCGCTTGAAAGATAAGCTGAGAAGAGCAGGTCGTTCATCTCAAGCGCGCGACGCTTGCCCTCACTCGCGTTCTTCGAGCCGCTGAACAACTCTTCGGCGCGCCGGTTCTGCAACAGAATCTCGTTGTCCAGATTGGTCAGGACAATCGGATCGGCAACCGATTTCATGATGGACTCGACCCATTGTCGCTCGCGTTGCAGCTTCGAGATAAGCTCGGTCAAACGCTCGTAATGAATCGCGGACGAGACGGTCTGTCCGACCCTGTCGGCGAAACGCATGAGAAACTCGACCGAGTCCGCGTCCACCGTCTCGCGCTCTGCGCCGATGTAGAGCGCGCCGAGACAGGTCACAGGCTCAGGCCCCCAATGCTTGTCGGCCATGCGCGGGCTGCGCGCCAGATTGCGATTCACATTTTTCGATAATCTCTGTCCGCCGAACAGCGGGATGGCGAGAATGTCAGAGGGCGCGCCAAGCTCGTCGAGAAAAGCTGCGGCGGCGATATTGTCCTGCCTTGAGAGCCAGAGCGGGCGGCCTTCGTAGACGACTGCGACCTGCGGCGCGCCGGAATCGAGCGGCATCGCCAAACGCCCGACCGCTTCATCATCGGCGAAGCCGACGGCGGCGCGGATACGCAAAGAGGCGGCGCGTTCGTCTATCAGAGCAATCGCGGCTTGCTGGTATTCGAGTCCGGTCGTGACGGTTTCGAGCGAGAGCAGCAATCGCTCGTCCACCTTCGGCGTCGCAAGTATCTGCGTCGTCAGATCGAAGACGCCCTCGTACTGCCGCAGACGCCTTTCGCTCGCGCTCTCTTGTTGAAGTGGCTCGGAAATCATGACCGCCGGTTCTGTTGATTGGTGCTGCATCAGACAAGTTGGCAGTTGGCAGTTAGCAGTTGGCAGTTGAGAGAAAAGCTTTCTGCCAACTGCCAACTGCTAACTGCCAACTGCTTTTAGCTTCTCTCCACTTCAACAGTCGCGCGGCGGCGCGTGTCGTCCTCAAGCGGTTCGGCGGCTGGCGTCAGGGCTGGACGCGAGACGGCGGGCGTTAATCCGACGGCCTCCGCATATTTGAGGTATGTGTCAATCGAAGCGACGACGACGCGCGCCTCGATGGTGATTAAATCGATGCCGACAAGCGAGATGCGTACCCATGCGTCAATGACGATGCCTTTATCCAGCACGCGGTCAAGTACGTCTATCAAACTTGTGCCGCCCGGTGCTCTTTCAACTGCCATTTTGTTTCCGTTCCTTCTTCCGAAAGTTGAAAATCAACGCATACTGCGAGGGGGCGGGGGTTTCTCAACTAACACGGGCGCGGCTGCGGGTCAACAGCCTCACTTTTTTGCGCCTGACCGCTCGCACACACTTTACACGCGGCCATTGCTCTTCACTTCAGGATTTCAACTCTTCTTCTTTGATGCACGCTTCGGGCGACGCGGCGCAGGGGATTTTTTTGCGCTGCTCGCGGCGGCGGGCGCGCTCAACTGGCGAATCTGATTTTCCAATTCGGCCAGCCGCTCGCGCAGGTCTACGTTCTCGGCTTCGACACGCTCGGCGTGCGTCGTCAGGTTGGTGTCATAACGCCACCAATTGAGGCCGATCTGCTCGGCCTTATCAATCGAGCAGACGAGAATGCGTATCTGCAAGGTCAGCAATTCGACGTTGGCGAGCGAGACCTTGATGTCGCCCGCGATGACCAGCCCCTTGTCAAGAATACGGTCAAGCACATCCACGAGACCGGGGGGACGCGCTGTAATTAAGCTGCTTGATCGCTCACTCGACAAATGTTCTTCCTCCACAGGACAAGGGATGAAGGATGAGGGATAAGGGATGAATCAAATCGGATGAAAGCTTTCCTTTCATCCCTCATCCCTCCGCCCTCATCCCTTAAATCAACTTTCCGATTGGGCCGAGGTCCAGGTTCAACTCTTCATCGGCCAATCCAAACTGCGCTTTCAACTCGTCCATCTTCTCTTCGAGCTTCATCAGGGCGAGCCCCAGTTCTTCTATCTGCTCCGGGGCGAGGTCGCCGCCTTCCATTCGCCTGACCGCCTGTTTTTCAAGCAGACGACGAACCAGCTCGATGAGCGTCAGGACGAGTTTCGCCAGACCTTGCTCGACCGATTGCGCGTCCACGTTGATGCGCGAGGGCAGAGCGTCGGACACGCGCCGCAAGCTTTCGATAAACTCTTCGGCATGCGCCGTCTCGATTTCCGGCTCGACCGGAACAGGGGATTCGGGGGAATCTTTCACAGCGTACTCCGAACCATCCGTAGAATTCAAGGAAAAAGATTGCTGAAACTATATGGCGGCCACGGGCCGCTCGTCAAAAAACGCAATTCCGGCTGCTTTTTGCTCGCGTTATCAATCCGCCCGCGATAAGCATTTACATCTGCGCGCCCGACCAGATGCGAGGCAGAGATGACGAGCGACTCTGCCGGATTCACTTTGACGAACGAATCTTTCACGACATCCCTCAAAATTTCCGCGAGCCAGGCGCTCAAATTCTCTGCGCGCCGCTTCAAACGCTCGTCGCCCGCCAACTCGCGCCGCTTCTCCAGCAGAAACTTAGTCCCCGCGCCCGTCGCCGCCACAATGCTCTGCGCCGCGTCCGCCGCATCTTCGCGCCTCTGCTCCGCCGCGTCCCAGATAATCTTGACGCTCATCTCGACCGCGCCGCGCACGCGTTCGAGCGCGGCCTGCAATGAAGCTTTTTGAGAGGCAACGTAATTCGCAATTCGCTCTGCGCCCGCAATCGCGCCGAAGCGAAAAGGAAGCGGCGTCGTCTCGGCCAGAACGCGGCTCACGACGCGCTCATGCGCCAGCACATTCTCGCGCGTCACTGGAACGCTCGCCTCAACCCACTCGCTCAACACCACCGCGATGCCTTCATAATCAATCAAACGCGGCGCGACGCCTCCCACGCCCGGCACGCCCTCCAACATGCGAGCCGTCACCTCGTCGCTCAGACAGTAAAGGTAAAACATAAGTGATAAGTGACGAGTGACAAGTGACAAGTTTAAGACAAAAGCAATTTCTTGCTGGTCACTTATCACTCGTCGCTTGTCACTGCTTTATTCCGTTCGCGCAAGACTTCCCTCGCCGTCTCGACCGAGGTGAGCATGACGTTGAGGCCGATAAAGATTAAATCCACATCGGCGACCGAGATCGTAATCTCCCCGGCAATCACCAGCCCGCGATTGAGCACATGGTCGAGCGTTTCCAACAAAGACAAATCGCTCTGCTCAAACTCTGTGAATTCCTCGTCCGTCATATTCTTTATCTGAGATTTCAAATCTCAAATCTTTTGTTCAGAGTCTTCGACAAAATTATAAGGAGGCCACGCGCCCGTCAGCTCAAGCCGAAACCCCGAACGCGCGTGGCTCGCGGCCAACTCTTCAGCCGCCGCGCGAAACTCTGTGAAGCGCGAACGCTCTATCAAAAAAGCGAGCTTGGCCGCGAGGTCTTGATGCTCCGCCGTCTCCGCTTGTCGCAGGCGAAGGCGCACTGCGCCGTCGCTCGCTTCCGAGAGCCTGCTTTCAATCTCCGCGACCACGCGACGGATTTGCGCACGCGCCTCGTCGGCGCGCATCCCTTCAATTTTTTTCCGCAGCAGGTAAGCCTGCCCGGCGGATGAAGCACCGGCGCGCGCGCTCATCTCGCGCAAAGCGGGACTGAGCATCGCAATCATCTCAACGAGCTTCGCGCGGTCGCAAAAAATATTGACGCCCCACTCCTCTTTGTCGCGCAAGCGATGGAGAAGAGCGCGCAGGCTCTCGCTCTTTTCAGAGAGCATACGTGTGACGCCCGCGCGTTTCAAATAGATCGCGCCAAAGCGCAAAGGGACGATGTTGGCGCGCTCTGCGAAATGCTCCAAAACTTTTTCATGACGCATGGCTCTCGCAGCGACCCACGTCGCATCAACGAGCCGCGCCGCGAAAGCCTCTTCGCCGTAATCCGACAGAGGCACGACGCTCGCCACCGCCGCCAGCTCATCGGAGGCGATCAATTCCAGCTCAGTCTGAGGCTCAATCGCTTCAGCCTGTTTTTCATCAACGAGCGGCGCGAGCGCGTCCCGCTCTCCGATGCAATAGATGTAAAAAGCGTCGGGCATAAATTAAATTTGCCGCCAGCTCGCGTAGTGCTCGCGCAAGCTTGCCGCGCCGCGAATCTCATGCGGCTGCTCTGGCGCGACATACAGTTTTTCCAAGCTCTTCAAACGCGCGCGAAATGTTTTGATAACTTTGTCCTGCGCCTCTCTGCGCGCGGCGCAGAACTCGCACGCGGCTGCTGCTTCCGGCGGCACGACGTTGTTAATGAGCAGACGATGCATCGGAACTTTGAGCCGCGCGAGCGTTACAGTCAAGCGAATTGTTTCCGCGAGCGACATCGTTTCCGCAATCGCCACGCCGACGAACTCGCACTCCGCAGCATCCGTCAGGAGCGCGGCCACGCGTTTGATATTTTTCGAGAGCGCGATTAACTCTTCCGCGACGCGACCGCCGCGCACGACGTTCTTGTATTTCAAAAGCAGTTTCAGAAACGCGCGCACCCAGGAGAGCGCGACCCGCGGCATCTCAAGAAATCGCACCAAGTGTCCAGTCGGCGCGGTGTCGAGCACAATCGTCGTGTAGCCGCCTTCGTCCAACAACTCGCTAATCGCGCTCAACGCCGCGATCTCGTCTATGCCCGGCGGCGCGAGCGCAACCAACTCTCTCATAGCTTCCCTGTCAAACTTAATCTCCCAACGCGAGCCGCCCGCCAGTGTGTCGAACAGCTCGTCTATCCAAACTCTGTAACGACCCTTCAACTCCTCGAACCGCGCGACCGGATCAATCTCCATCGCGTCCAGATTCGCTCGCCCCGCGACGCGTCGTTTGAGCACGCCGATCTCTTCTCCGAAGCTATCGGACAAAGAATGCGCCGGGTCTGTCGAGAAAATCAGCACGCGCGCCGCTTTGTCATTTTCAGCCACAGCCAGAGCCGCCGCAGCCGCCGCAGTCGTCTTCCCGACTCCACCCTTGCCGCCAAAAATAATCAACCGTCGCGGCTCAATCAGCTTTGACGACGAAGCATGAGAGCCAAGCTTTAACTTTTCATCCGTCGCCGCGCCTTTGCGTCTTTGCGCCTTTGCGGGAAACTTTTCTTCCGCCTCCCACACCAGCTTTGCGAACCCGCGCAAAGCATCCAAGCCCCGCACTTCTCCCGCCAAAAGCGGCACGTGATGAAGGCGCAAATCCTTAAACTCAACCGCAAGCTGTTTCAGATACTTCCCCTGTCCGGCCACACGCGCGCGGCAGTATGAGCAATCATCATGCTCGCGCTCGACGCGATTGACGATCAAGTCCGTCACCGGCACGCCTTCCGCGCGAAGCGTGGCGTAATAACGCAAGCTCTCTTCGACGCTCATCGCCTCCGGAATCGTCACCAACGTAAAAGCAGCTTGCTTCTCATCATAAAGCATCCCGCGCACGCGCTCGATTCGTTCGCTGAGGTCAAGCAGGAAGAGATCAACTTCATCCTCGCGCACGCGCCCGCCGCGCACGAACTGCGCGACCATGTAACGATGCTTCTCGGCCATCAGGTCGAGCGCGCCGAGCATCCGCCCGAAGACTTCCGGCAGGCGCAGGAGGCGCGACGTGTGCCCCGAAGGCGCGGTGTCTATAATGATGCGACTGTACGTGCCCGCGCGTTCAAGCTCTGAGAGCTCAAAGAGCGACATCACCTCGTCCATGCCGGGCAAGGAGAGGTCTAACAGCTCGTTGATGTCGCTTTCGTCGAGCAGCGTCCCGCGCTCGCCTATCTCCTGCAAGGTTGCGCGATGCTGCGTCTTAAACTCTTCGAGAGCGCGCTCGGCGTTCATCTCAAAAGCGTAGAGCCGCGCTCGTCCATGTCGCGCGACTTCCGCGAGGCGGTCGCCGATTTCCATTTCGAGACTGTCAGAGAGCGAATGCGCCGGGTCTGTCGAGAACAGTAAGATACGCTCATCGCCGCGCGCCCCTTCGAGCAGATGCAGCGCGGCGGCAGAGGCCGCAGTCGTTTTGCCGACGCCGCCTTTGCCGCCGAAGAAAAGATAATGTGCGCGGGGAAGCTCTATCTGCTTGACGGAAGATTTGCGAGAAGCCGTGCCCTTTGGTGCGCGTCCTCCCTCGACCTTCCTGCTTTTCACCTTTCGTCCCTCTCGCCCGGCTCCCAGAATCCGCCCTCATCATCCCCGCCCGCTTCAATCTCAAACGAAGAGGATTCAGCCGTATGCACTTGATGAAGCAGGTCGAGCTGCCGCGCTTTGATGACGCGCAGCCGCGCGAACAGCTCGGCCTCCTCAGCCGCGTAGTCTTCCTCCGAAATCTCTTCCAGCTCAAGCCGCATCTGCAATTCCAGCAGTTGCTCCTTAATCACCGTGTCGTCGTTCAACTCCTGATCGGCGAACTTCTGAATCTGGCCGAGGATGAACTTAAAGCCGTTGATCGGCGCGAGCAGGATGTCGTCTATGAAAAACATATTAGTAGAGTATCAAAATACATGTAATGCAGATGAAAGTGATGCTATTAGAAGTCGGCGCAACGACTTGATACTACTCTTTGCTTCCTAACTCTATTCTAACGGCTTTAATCCTTAACGTGAACTGTGAATCGCAGCCAAAATCTCAACCTGCTCTTCATCTTCTTTTATCAAATAGATGATCCGGTATGAACCTTATATTATCTGTCGCACTTCATTGAGCTCATACTCCTGTACCATCCGACCGGACAATGGAAATGCAGCAATCTGACTGGAACGTCGAGTTAAGCGATGAACAATGCGGCGAGCATATTCCGGTGAGGTTTGCGCCACGTAATCATGTATGGCCTGGAGCCGGGCAACGGCAGCATCCGTCCATAAAACTTTCACGGTTGTAATCCAAATCTGGCACGAACTTCAGCGACATCCGTAACTTTTCCGGCTTCGCTATCAGCCAGACCAGCTTCGATGGATTGACGCACATAAATCTCGTGCATCAAATCATCCCACGTTATATCTTCGGGCAATTTATCGATTAACCGTCGCGCCTCTTCTTTAATATTTACCGTACTCATCATTTCACTCCATACACTTTCGGATAGCTCGAATATAATCGGAGGCTTGATTAATGGTCAACTTGTTTCGATGTCTCACGCTGTAGCTAGTCGAATAAGCAGTTTACCTCGTCATGGCTTCAGTCGCAGCATCGCCGCGTTCGAGCTTGAGGCGGATGTGGACGAAGTTATAGGGCGGCCACGGGCCTGTGTATTTGAACGAGAGCTTTTCATCATACTTGGCGGCGATCTCTTTGACCTTCTGGTCAAACTCGGCTTCGCGCTCGCGCTCGACGAGAAAGGCCGCGTTCATAATCATCTTGTCGCCGATGGGCTTGTTGGCGCGCGAGGCGACCGCCGTGTCGCGCAGGATTGAATAGACTTCGCGCACGTAGGCGTCAGACTGTTCGCTCATGGCCGTTTCGACCAGACGGCCAAGCTGCATCCGTGCGAAGTAGGTCGAGCCGGTGGCGCGCGTCGTGATCTGCTCTTTGAGATGACGTATCTCCTCGTTCTCCTGCTCGATCTCGGCGATGACGCGTTCTCTGTCCCAGTTCACCTTCAAGCCGAACTCGACCTTGCCCTCCATCTTCGTGAGCACGTCGCGCAGGGCGTCGTATGTTCCGCGCATCAGCTCCATGATGTCCTCTTCGGTGCGAAAGAGCGCGCCGAAGGCCATCGGCAAGACAGTGAACTCGCGCATCACGGCCTCGTTGACCTGCTCGTGCGCGAAGACGTTTTCGCGCGTCGGGTCATAGACCACAATCGGCGTGTTGGAGACGACCGCCGCCAGCCCGTCGTGATGCACTGTGTAGACTTCGTCGCCGCGCCCGCCGATGCCCATCGGACCGAATGAGCGCGGCTCGCTGGTTTCGATGATGCAGTACACGTACTTGCCTTCGGCAATCGGCGCTGCTGTCGGGGGTGTTTCTTTTTCGGGAGTCATAATTCTTCTCGCTTAATTAGACGATGAGACATTAGCTATTGGAGAGGCGTAGCCAATCAGCTTGACGTAACTTTTAACGCTAAAAGTTTCCGTCCTCAGACGGAGAAAGTTTTTTTGACGGAGAAGAGAGCGGCCTGCCCTTTGAGCGCGATTGCCAGCTCCGCACGTCCCCCACATTCGTGCGCGAACAATCGCCATCATAAAACGGAGCGCGCCGCTCGCGCAACAAGATTTTGCGGAACTGACGAGGCGGGAGAGAAGATTTAACGAGGATTTAAAACGACATCGCCCCACACAAGCAGTTAAAGCCTTGTGGGGCGAGCGCGTCCGGAAAGCTCCGGCACTTAGTCTGGAAACGGCGCGATCGTCGCCTTTACTGTCAAGAGCCTTCAGCGAGGCTCCCCGGCATTTGACCCCTAGTTTAGCGGAATCAGCCGGGCACAGCTTCCATAAACTGAATCAAGTGTGAAGAAGTTTACGCAGACTGAGCCTCGCTGTCAAGATTTATCTTGACCGAATAGTGTGTCAGTTTCAGACACCGGGAAGAAAAGATAGTTCCCGCAAAAACGCAAAGAAAGCACGAAAGATAAAGCATCACTCAACAACTTTGCGTCTTTGCGCCTTTGCGCGAGATTCTTTTAAATATTACTCGCCGATGTATTTAATCTCCATCCGTCGAATCTGAAGGCTGGCGATAAATAACAGTATCGCGGTCACCAGAATCAGGCCGGGGACGGAAATCCATGCGGGCGTCGGCTCGGCGACGATGGCGAAGGGGCCTTCGGGCATCGGGACGGGCGCGAGCGACGAGAGGTAATGGATGACGCTCACCTTTTTCAGAAGTGGCGGCAAGAGGAAGTTGATCCACTCCCAGCCGTAGAACACCACTGCGGGAATAATCGGATTGCGAAAGAAGAGGCCGATGACCAGAAAGAATGCCCCGTAGCCGACGCACGCGAGCACCGTGATGGCGACGTACCAGAAAGCATGGCTCAGCCCCGGCCCTTCCATCAAATAATGCATGCTCGCCGGATAGCCCGCGACGTACAGGAAAAAGAGCGCGCCCAAAGTCGTGAAGCTGAAGATGACGATGGAGACGAGCAGGCCGGACAAATACTTGGCGACGACTAAGACTTCGCGCCGCACGGGCGCGAGGAAATAGTAATGCAGGCTGCGGTCAACCACTTCGCCGCGAATGAGGTTCATGAAAATCCAGGCGCAGCCGAAAAAGACTATGGTGCGCAAGATCAGCCCGCCGTAGTATCCGGCGAAGACGAGGCTCGCCTGCCCGAAGTCGGCGCTCATCAAAGACGGGTTAAAGACGCGCGCGGCGAGCGCGCTGACCGCCATCAGGCCGACCGGCAACAGCGCGAGCAGGTAAATCAGAATCGAGCGGCGACCGAAAAAGTTTTTCCGCAGCTCAAGCTTCAAAATCGCAACGGTCTGTCGCAGCCAGAGCGACCACGGCGACTTTTTCTGCTCCGTGCTCTCTTCTCCGGCGGCGGATTTGGCTGTCGTCATAGCGCTCATCTATTCTCTCCATCCGAACCGATCAAATATTGATAGACGGCATTGAGGTCATCATCCACCGGCGCGACCGACTCGACCTTGAAATCGTCTTCCAGCACGATGTTGTTCAAGAGCAGATAAAATTTATCCGCGTCTCGCGTCTTGATAAACAAGCCCTGACGGTCTTCGTGCAATCTGGCTTCGACCACCGAGTCGGACTCGAAAACTCTGGCGGCAAGCTTTGCCGGGCGATCACAGCGAATCAAAATCTGCGCCGGATGCTCTTCCATCTCGTCGCGCACGCCGTGCACGTTGCCTTCGGCGACGACGTAGCCGTTGTTAATCAGAATCACGCAGTCCGACATCATGTCGACTTCGTGCAGGATGTGGCTTGAGATAACCAGGTGCAAGCCCTCTTTCGCAAGCTGACGAAACAGCTCGATAATCTCTGCGCGCGCCATCGGGTCAAGCCCATTCAGCGGCTCATCCAGAATCAGCACGCGCGGATTATGCGCGATTGATTGAGCGAGCCTGACTTTCTGCCGCATGCCTTTGCTGTAGCCAGCGACTTTGCGGTCAGC
This sequence comes from Pyrinomonadaceae bacterium, assembly GCA_036403295.1. Lineage (GTDB taxonomy): Bacteria > Acidobacteriota > Blastocatellia > Pyrinomonadales > Pyrinomonadaceae > JACMLC01. The sequence goes on along the minus strand of DASWRG010000028.1, from coordinate 104,609 downwards.
CGCATCCATCAGAGTCACGCGCTCAAGAGCTTTGACGGTGAGCTGCTCGGCCTCTGCTTTGCCGTAGCCGTGGACGGTCAGAAACGAGCGGACGAAATCTCTGCCCGTCATGCCGCGCGGAAAAGAGTCGAACTGCGAGCAATAGCCGACCTTGCGAAAAAGCTGCTCTGGCTGACGGGGCGTCGTGCCGAGCACATGTATGCTGCCCTTCGACGGCCTCAAGAGTCCCGTCATCAGGTTCATCAGCGTCGTCTTGCCAGAGCCGTTCGGCCCGACGAGGCTCGTGATGCCCGGCGCAATCGAAAGATTGACGCGGTTGACGCCGAGTATCTCGCCATAAAATTTCGAGACATCCTCAAAGACGATCATGTCATGCATCGCTTCCGTCATCAGCGCACCACCTCGTAAGCGCGAACGCGCGTGTAGAGCAGCCACAAACAGAAGAGACAGATGAGAGCCAGCATCAGCCAATGACTCCACAGGGGCGGCTGGTTGATTAAGACCTGCCGCACGACGCGACCGTTGCGAAACTCCTGCACGTCGGTGTCGGTCGGCGTGAAAGTGCGAAACAGCCCCGCCGTGACATTGGCGAGGAGCGCGCCCAAGCTAATCAAATTCCCGAGGCGCGTGCGAAAAAGTCCGTTGATGATGCCGCCTATCACCGTCGAGATGAAATAGACGCCGAGCAGAGCCGCGCTCGCCACCACTCGCCATTTGACCCAGGCCGAGATGGCCTGCGACAACAAAGCGAAGAGAATAATCCAGACCCAACTGCTGCTCCAGATGGCATACGCAATCCACAGGTTATCCTTCAACCAGCCGCCGCCCTCCAGATAAGCTTGAAAGAGAAAGAGCAAGAGTCCCGGCACCCATGTAATCAGCGAAGACAAGATTATCACGACAGACATCTTGCCGATGACATACTCGGCGCGCGAAAAAGGGCGGCACAGGTAGAGCGGCAAACCGTTGTTCGTCAAATCGCGCGAGACGAGCGGCGGCCCGACCAGCAAGGTTAAGAAGAAAGCTAAAATACCCTGGATGCCGATGAGGGTTTGGAAGAAAGAGCCGTTGATGGGGACTATTTCATCAACGCTCGCCTGCAAGATGCCGAGCGCGTTGACGTTGTGATGCAGGTAAATCAGGATGGCGAAAACCAACGGCGCGATAAAGCACGCGACGAAGAACGCCATGAAGAGTTTCGATTGAAAGACAGCCCTGTAAGCGTGTCGCGGGATAATCAAAAACCGCGACCACGTGGGCGTCAACTCTCCCGAATAACGTTTGTAGGTATGCTCGTAAACGGCCATCTGAAATCCCCTGTCGGTTCAAGGTTCAAAGTTTAAGATTCAAGGTTTGAGAACAAGCTTTTAGTTTTTGTTTTCAACCTTGAACTTTGAACCTTGAGCATTGAACCCCGCGTTGGTTTCCATCGCTTTCAAGAAAATATCTTCGAGCGAATCCTTCTTATAATTGAGGCGGCGAATCTGCACCTGATGCTCTGCGGCGAGGCGATAGAAGTCGCGTATCTCGACGCCCTCTTGCAGGACGAGCTTCAGGCGACGCTCGCCCGTCAGCGCGTATTCACAGCCGAGCTTGCCGACCTCTTCGACGAACGCGTGCGTGTCGCCGCGCATCTCCATCTCAAGAAACTTGCGATTCGCCTTGCGCTCTTCCTCCAGATCGCAGTGCGCGGCGATGAAGCCGTCCTTCAAGATCAGAATCTCGTCGCAGCATTCTTCGACATCCCTCAAGAGATGCGAAGAGAGCATGATGCGCGCGTGGCCTCCGTCGCGTATCTCGCGGATGAGGCGAATCATGCGGGTGCGCGTCGGCGGGTCAAGCCCGTTGGTCGGCTCGTCCAAAATAATCAGACGCGGCCCGTGGACAATCGCCTGCGCGAGTTTGGCGAGCTGCTTCATGCCGAGCGAATAGGTGTCAATCGTGCGATAACGCGCCTCTCCGAGTCCGACGTAAAAGAGAGCCTCGTGCGCGCGTTCCAACGCGGCTTCGGACGGCAAGCCCGACAGCTCTCCCATCAAACGAACGAAATGCACGCACGTCATCTTGGCGATGAAAGAATCGCGCTCGGGCATGTAGCCGATTTGAGCGAGAAGCTGTTTCGGGTCGTCCGTCACGATGTCGTGGCCGAGGACGCGCGCCGTGCCCGATGACGCCGGATGAAAGCCGAGCAGCGTGTGAATGAGCGTCGTCTTACCCGCGCCGTTCGGCCCCAGGAGTCCGATTGATCGCCCGCGCAAATTCGCGCGCAGGTCTTTCAAGATTTGACGCTTGCCGAACTGCACGCTCAAGCCGTCAAGCTCAATCACCGGCTGCACGTTGTCTGACGGAAGCTGAGCGACAGGCTCAAGCGTGTTTGACTGGCTCTCCATCGTTGCGGCCATCGTGCCGTTTCCCTTTCATGAAAAACAATCTCTCAGAAGCCGAAGTCACTTACGCCCCTGTGCATGCGAGAGTTCCATGCCGTTGGCGTCAATCTCAAAATCTTTGCGTGTGGATTATAAAGAATTCAAACAAGGATGGACAGGATGAACAGGACGAGAATTTGAGATAACTGACAACTCAAAACCCTTTGCGCCTTGAGTCTTTCTATGTTTGCGCCGTGGCGAGAAACGTTGCTGTTTCTCGCCACGGCGCAAAGCTAAGACGTAAGCTCGCAAAGAGTTGTTCTGAATTTGAAGCAACCTCTTCTTTATATCTACTATCTTCCCTGTCTGTCCTTTACGGATTGAGCCGCCGGGCTGTCTCCGGCGCAGCCTCCGGTTGGAAGTTCGCCTGTAAATATTTTTCGGTCTGCCCGTAATCGAGCGAGTTGACGGTCAGGCCGTCGTCGCCGATGTGAACGCTGTCGCCTTGTTTGAGCATGCCGATCTGCTTCTCATTAACCGACACTTTCTCGTTCTCAATCGTCACCTTCAGACGATCACCGCTGAGGCTGTAACCGTCATAGTGAAAGATGGCATGATCGCGTTCTTCAACTCCGAACCTGTTCGTGATGCCACGACGATCAAGCTTAACTTTGTGTGAAGCGAAGCTCAGCGCGCCGGTGTTATGGTGGCTGCATCCTTGAAAGAGCATGACCGAAGAAAGAAAAAGTAGAATTGCGAAGGCTTTCGTGTATTTGCTGTGAGCAGTATTCAACATGATGACTTCTCCTCTTGAATCAAAAAAGCTTGGCGACGCGCGCTGGCCGGATGGCGTCGTCTCACTCCGGCCAGCGCACGCTCGTCTGAGTTGCTACTTCTTCTCCTGCTGCTGCGGCGCGGGCTTTTCGCTCATGCCCTGCATCAGGATTTGTTGCAACCCGAATGAGCTTGGCATCCCCAGCAGGCTCGCCGGGCTGAGGCCGAAGGGGCCGCCCTCCGTGTCCGCCGCGAAGATGATGCGGTCGTCCTTCGCGTAAGCGTAAGCAAGCGTCGGCGCGGCGTTCGCCAGTGAGCTGAGAGCCTGCTGCTGTTCCTGCGAGAGGTTCTTCGCAGAGCCTTGCAGGCGGTCGGTCAAAGGCTGCACGAGCGGCGCAAGGTTGTGATAGAAGATGGCGGAAAAATTCGTATTGCCATCCTCCGGCAGCGAAGCCATGAAGCGCGGCGAGTTGAGCAGGGTCGCGCCCGAATCGTGATACTGCACGGCGCGTTCGACCAGCGCGCGCGTCGGCGCGGCCACCATGTAGCCGTTGACGTAGGCGTAGTTGAACTCCAACCCGAAATCAACCGAGCGCAGAGTATAAAACGCGCGCCCGCCGATCTCCGTCTTGTCCCACTGCAAGCCGCCCTTGCCCTCTTGCTGTGCATACTTGTTAATCTCCGCGACGACATGCTCAAGCGTCGCTTGCAAGCGCGCGGAGTCGTAAACCTCCACGACCACTTTCCAGGCGGGCGTCGGCAAGACGGGGCCGTCAACCGCGAACGCAAACTCTCCGCCGAGGGGCGCGGCGATGTCATTGCGGACATTGATGCCGTGCTTGCTCTCAAGCTGCGTCAGTTGTTGACGCAGGCCGGGCTTCGTCGTCTCGATGAAACCGAGCAGGTCGTCAACCAGCGCAGTCGGCTCTTTGACGACGAACGCGGCGGTCACATTCGCGTCGGGCGAGATGAATTGAAGCGCGCCCATCGGTCCCGGCGCGGCCAGCCAGGAGGCGACGCCCCGCCGCGTCTGCGTGAAAGTAAGTTGCGCGCGGCTCTCGGTCTTGCCGTTCTTCTCTTTCTGCTCGGCGATGAAGTATTTGAGATCGAGCAGGCCGAGCTTCTTGTAAGCTTCCATGCGTTGCTCGCTGTTATCGTTCTTCGTCTCTTCCTTCATCGCGTGCGCGACGATTTTTTCGAGATCGGCGGCGACGATAAGTCCCGCGCCGTCTTTGTAAATCTGAGCGATGCTCGCGTAGAACGGCGTCGTCTTGAAATTGCTCCCGCCATTTTTGAGCGTCGCGTTGAGACGTTGAAGCTGTTCGAGCTTCGGCGCGGCGGCCACGATGTCGCCGTTAATCCAGACCAGAATCTCTTCCGGCGACTTGCCTTCGGCGATTTCGGCCTGCGTCGCGGTCTGCGGGTCGTCAATGATGCGAACCTTCGGCGCGCCCTTCTGCTCGGTGGCGAAAGAGCTAAGCTGCTGCTCTAAGAACGAGCGAAAGTCAGCCGGATTTTTCACAGTTGAGAGGACGAGCGGCCCGCTCGGTTTGCCCTCGCTGTCCATCTCCGCCGTGACGACCAACTCGTCTCCGAGCCTCTCGCCGAACTGGCGCACGCGCTCGATAATCTGTCCGACCTCTTGATGGCCTTTGCCGTTCTCTTTCTCCCACCACTCGCGCAAGGCTGCGTTCTGCCGGATGCGTTCCTGCATGATGCGCTCTGACTCGCTCAGGGTCGCGCCGAGGTTCGGGAGCGCGGCGTAAAGCACTGTGCCTTCCGGCGCGACATCCAGGAGGCGCGTCGAGTAGCGCACGCCCGGCTGCTGGACGTTGTTCAAATCGTTACGAAGCGAGGCAAGCTGTCCGAGCGTTTCCGCGTAACGCGCGGCATTTCTGCTCCAGGCGACTTCGTCCTGCACCGGAACTTTTTCGAGACTCGCCTGCGTCGTCGTCTGATCTCCCGGCTTCAAAACATCTTCCTTGCCGGAATAGTTGACGTGGACTTCGCCTTCGACGACCGACACGCGCGTGCCCTTCGTGCCGTGATTGACGGCGAAGACAGTGCCCGTGACGGCGGTCAGCGAATCGTCAGTCGAGACGTAAAGATGATGCGCGCCCTGCTTGGCGGCCTGCACGATGACGTTGCCGCGCTCAAGATTAATCGTCGTCCCGTCGGAATTGCGGCTCAGCGAAAACTCGGAGCGGTCTTTCATCTCGACCAGAGAGCCGTCTTCCAGTTTCACGACGGCGGTCGCGTCTTTGCCCGTGCGAATTTTTTCGCCGCGCGCAATCGCTTCGCCGACATTGATGGCGCGAAGGTCGCTGTCAGAGACTCTGTAGACAGAGCCGCTCGCAATCTCTACGGTCGCGCGAACGTTGTTGCCGAAAGGCAGGTAACGCTGCACGAGCGGCCATGCGAGCAGGGCGAGGCCGATCATGACCGTCGCCGCAATCGCCCATTTCCAGACGGGCGCGAGGTGCTGACCGCTCTGTGCGACGCCGGTCTTGACAGTCGCGGGAGCGGCGGCGACTTTGCCCTCGCGCGCGAGCTTCAAGGCTTTGCGGCAAGGGATGCATTCGTGCGTGTGATCTTTCAAGAGCAGCGCGCGAGCCTGCGGCAATTCGCCGCGCAGGTAAGCGGGCATCAACGATTGGAAATCGTGGCAGCCGTGTATGTGCTCGACCGTCGCCTCGACCGGCGCACTCGCGCTCCCCGCCGAGAGTTTAGTCCAGACACGCGCGCCCGCGTCGTCAATCATCGCGGAGTCAAGCTGCTCCCCGCGAATCTCGCTCAAAGCTTTGTCTAAAATCTCATCTGTGTCTTGATTACGCTTCATGATGTTTCTCCAAATACCCGCCAATCTCTTTTCTCAGGCGCGTGCGGCTGCGATGCAGCATGACGCCGACGACCATCTGCGACGCGCCGAGCATCTCGGCTATCTCGCGGTTGCCGTAACCCTCGTAATACCTCAAAACGAACATCTCTGCGGCCTTCGCGCCGAGCTTTGAGATGGCCGTCTGAATCAGCCCTCGCAACTCTCTGTCCTGATGCGCCGCCTCCGGGTTCAGGAAAGAGCTTTCGAGTTGTTCCGTCGCCACCTCGTCAATCGCCACGGATTTCGAGCGTGTGCGGCTGCGCATCACATCAAGCGAGGCATTGATGGCCGCGCGCAAGAGATAACCTTGCGGGTTCGGCTTCAAATCAAAGCCTCCCTCGCGCCTGACGAGGCGCAGGAAAACGGTCTGCAACACGTCCTCCGCGTCAACGGGGCTGCCCGTGATGCGATAGGCCGTGCGGTAAATTTGATCGTAATGCTCGCGGAACAGAATCTCTAATTCGTCCGGCGGCGCATCGGGGAGCGGTTTCAAATGTTTCACGGCTGCTTGCACGTCTCTCTCCTTTAGGTCGTCTCCACTCATAAAACGCTCCTCAGGCGTATCTATTAACAGGAAGCCGGAAAAATTCTTGTCGGGATTATAAGCGGAAATGGCGGGATTTTGCGGTTTATTAAGAAGAGCGGCGCTTCTCTCTACATAGCGGTTAATCTTTAAGGCAGTCCCAACCAGCCGCGCAATGAAATTTCAAACCTTCGCGCGTCGGCGTCAGAGAGCGTGCCGATAGATTTTACGATGAGGCTCTGATGCAGAGTATAAAGTCCACGTTTCACTGCAGAGGCAACATTCAGCCCGGCTTTACTCCAATCAGGCAACACAAATTCGCCCGCCAACAGTGACTGGGTTCTACTTGTGAGCGGCACGATAATGACATCTTGCGAGACGTGAGGCGCGTGGACAACGATGGCGGGTCGGACTTTTGTGCCTGTCAAATCCGAGAAAGGATAACGCACCAAAATCACTTCATTCTTTGCGTAATTCGGCATACACGTCATCCTCCGAATTATCCCAGATTGAATTGATCGAACTATCGCTCGCTTTCAACCAGAACTCGGTTTCGATGAGTGGAGTGACTAGCACTTCAGTGCCCTCCGGGATGTCAACTTCTTCCAGCAGCTCGATTTTTCCTTCACGCACGACCGCACGAATAGTATTCAACATCTCTTCACCTCGATTACCAACAGAAGTGATTATAAGCATAAAGTCAGCTTGGGCAAGGCAAGCTGACTTTGCGCATGTTAGGCCGCGAACGCTTGCATCACTTCGTCGCTGTGCTGTTCGACGTTGACCTTGTCGAAGACTTTCTTGATCTTGCCCTCTTCGTCAATCAGAAAAGTCTTGCGCGCGATGCCCATGTATTTTTTGTCGCCCCAAGTCTGCTCGCCGTAAACCCCGTAAGCGTCCGAGAGAGAATGATCCGTGTCCGCCAGCAGCGTGAACGGTAGTTTGTACTTCTCTGCGAACGCTTGATGCGAAGCCTCGTCGTCGAGCGAGACGCCGAGCACCTTGATGCCCTGCTCCTCGTAATCGGCATGTGCGTCGCGGAAAGAGCAAGCCTCTTTCGTGCAGCCCGGCGTGTCGTCCTTCGGGTAAAAATAGAGCACCACCTTTTGTCCTCGAAAATCCGAGAGCTTAACTTCATTGCCGCCCTCGTCACGCGTCGTGAAATCCGGCGCGGCATCGCCTTCTTTAAGCATCACTGTTGTCTCCATCCGTTGAATTTGTCAGTAGCCTGTGCCGCACAGTCTAACATGATGATAAAGCGTGAGGCATCTGCTAAATTGTCTGCGGCGATGAAAGAGAAAGTGGACACAGCACAAAGCGCGGACGAAGTTTCCTCAACAGGAGACTCGAAACCCACGCTCGTCGAAGGCTTGGATTATTATCTCGAAGGCGGCTTGATGGTTTTGACGGTGCACTATCTCAGCCGTCGCGGCTACTGCTGCGCCAACGGTTGCAGGCATTGCCCGTATGAAGGTGAAGCGAAGAAATAAAATACTTCACGTAGACAAACCCGCCGGACGCGGCGCGCCCCTCAATTGCACCGGCTGCTGCGGCGCGCAACAGACTTTGACCAGCCGCTCGCGGTCGCGCCGCATCGTCGCGTCCTCTTTGAGCCACGCGCGCACCTCGCGGAAGATTCGCGCCGCGTGCTCGTCCTTCGGCTCGACGACGCGATAATGCATCCACTTGCCTTCGCGCCTGGCTTCGACCACGCCGGCTTTTCGCAGGTACGCGAGGTGGCGCGAAATCTTCGGCTGGCTGGCGCGCAAGACTTCCACAAAAAAGCAGACGCAGACCTCTTCGTCACCCATCAGACTCAGCAGCCGCAGCCGCGTCCTGTCGGCCAACGCGCGAAACAGTAATTCCATCTTCTCAAACCCCTCCCGGTCTTTCTCATTAATGCAACATTAGCATAACAGAAAAATTTATTTACCACCCACAACACATTTGCCTTGACAAATATGTTTTCCCGCGGCATACTCCGCCTCACATTCGCGTAAGCGAATATATTAAAGGAGAACCGACGATGACACAAGAGACGGTCAAGACAGTGCAAACCCTCAAGGCGCATCTCGCGCTGAACGTGCGCGATGTGGAGCGCAGCCTTGAGTTTTACCGGAAGATGCTCGGCATCGAGCCGAGCAAAGTCCGCCGGGGTTATGCCAAATTCGATGTCGCAAACCCGCCGCTCAACCTGACTCTGAATCAAGCCGCCGTCACCGAACGCGGCGCGCTCTCGCATCTGGGGATTCAAGTCGCCACGACGGACGACGTGCTTGTGATGCGCGAGCGTTGGGCTGAACGCGGACTCATCACGCGCGACGAGATGCAGACGAATTGCTGCTATGCCTTGCAGGACAAGACCTGGGTTCACGACCCGGACGGCAACGAATGGGAGGTCTTCGTCGTCCTGGAGGACAACCTGCCGCAGACCGCGAACTGCTGCGGGACGGATGCGACGACGGAAGATAAAGGGCAAGCCTCCGCTTCAAGTTCGACCGATGCACAGGCGACGACTGAATCAGCTTCATGCTGCGGGACGACGAACGCCACGAGCGCGCCCGTCTCTCTTTCGCGGTGAAGATATTTGACCGCGCAGCAGGGACAAGAGAAGCGTCTTGAGCTTGCCAGACGCGCGACAGCCGAAGGTGTCGGGACTGCTCTGCTGTTAGCCGCAGTGGTCGGTTCGGGCATCATGGGAGAGCGGCTGGCCGGTGGCAATGTGGCGATAGCATTGCTCGCCAACACGATTGCCACCGGCGCAGCCCTTGTCGCTTTAATCCTGACCTTCGGCTCGATTTCGGGCGCGCATTTTAATCCGGTCGTGACGCTGGCGGACGCTTCTCAGGGCGGCATCGCCTGGCGAGCTGTCCCGTGGTACATCTGCGCGCAAGTGGCCGGAGCTTTCGTCGGCGTGGCCGTCGCTAATGTGATGTTCGGTGAGCCTGTGTTCTTCGCTTCACATCACGCGCGGTATGGCGGGGCGCAACTCTTGAGCGAGTTCGTCGCCACGTTCGGCTTGCTCGCGGTGATCTGGGGCTGTGCGCGCAGGCGCAGTGAGGCGACGCCTTTCGCCGTCGGAGCGTACATCACAGCCGCTTACTGGTTCACGGCCTCGACCTCGTTTGCGAATCCGGCGGTCACGCTGGCGCGGACTGCGAGCGATACTTTCGCGGGCATCAGGCCACGGGACGCGCCCGGCTTTATCCTCGCGCAACTCGCGGGCGCGGCTGTCGCAACGCTTCTGTTCCGGTGGCTTGTCCCGGCTTTGCCGCTCGAAGCGGAAGCGGTCGTCGTGCCGCATGGCGACGACCTCGAAAGAAGGAGAAGTGATGACTGAAGCCAAGCGTGTGCTGATTCTCTGCACGGGCAATTCCGCGCGCAGCCAGATGGCCGAAGGCTTGCTGAAAGACGCGGTCGGGAATCGTTTTGAAGTACACAGCGCGGGCACGCATCCGTCCGTCGTCAACCCGCTCGTCATCGAAGCGATGAGCGAAAGAGGAATAGACATCAGCCGTCATCGCTCGAAATCCGTGGATGAATTCAGGGAGCAGGAGTTTGATTACGTCATCGCAGTTTGCGATCACGCGAATGAGAACTGCCCCATCTTTCCCGGACGGACGAAACGCATTCATTGGAGCTTTGACGATCCGGCTGCCGCGAGTGGAAGCAAAGCGGAGCGGCTCGATGTGTTCAGGCGCGTGAGAGACGAGATTGCGGCGCGCCTCGACGAATTCATCGAGCTTGATAAAAGTTAAGAGCGCAATTCAAAAGCTCAACCCTTTGCGCCTCGAGTTTTTCTTTGCTTGCGCCTCGGCGTGAAAAGTCGGTCTTTCCCGCAAAGGCGCAAAGGAAAAGCAGAAGGCGCAAAGGGTTGAATGGTTTTGAATTGCGCTCTTAACTTTTACTGTTGATCTGTCTGCATCTCGCCGCGACGGGCGCGCCTCTGGTCGCGTCGCTCGCGCCACTGTTTCTCCAGTTGCTCGTATTGCGTGCGCTGTTCGGGCGTGAGCAGCGCGAGCAGTTCGGTCGTCATGCTCTGTCGAGCCGCGTCGATCTGTGAGCGCAAGCCTTGCGCTTTGGCTTTCATGTCATCGGTAATCGTGCCCTGCTCTCTTTGCCTGTAGAGGTCGGAGAGAGCCTGACGTTGCGGCTCGATACTCGTCTTGAATCGCTCGATGATGTTGCGCGCCTGCTGATCCTGCGCGTCGGTCAGATTGAGATCGTGTATGATGCGAAGGATGGGCACGCGATTGTGATGGCCTCCCTCTTTTCTCATGCCTTCGGTTTGGGCGAAAGCTGCGAAGCCGAACACTATGATTAAGCCGAAAGACAGGACGACTCCCATGAGCTTATTTCGTAAAGACATTTTTTTGCTCCTTCTAAATTTTCAGACGATGAAAGATGGCGCATTCAATCGAATGCCTTTTGATGCCTGCGGTCGAGACATCTCAATTAACCGTGTCAATCCTTTGGACGCACGCGCCGCGCCGATGGTCTGAAAAAAACAGGAGTCGTAACTCAGGACTCAGGAGTCAGAAGAAAAGCGGTTTCATCCTCTTCATTCTGACTCCTAAGTCCTGAGTTCTGAGTTCTCATCGTAAATAGCCAAACGTCGCCGCTCGCGTTACAATACGCGGCTGATGAGACTCTTACCGCAGATCAATACGCCAGCCGACTTGCGCCGCCTGTCCATCGACCAGCTTCCGGAGGTCGCAAGTGAAATTCGTCAGTACATACTCGAAACGATGTCGCGCATTGGCGGGCACACGGGCGCGTCGCTCGGCGCGGTTGAACTGGCGGTCGCGCTGCATTACGCCTTCGACACGCCGACAGACCGCTTAGTCTGGGACGTGGGACATCAGGCATACGCTCATAAAATTCTGACCGGACGGCGACACTTGCTTTCGACCATCAAGCAGTACGGCGGCTTGAGCGGTTTTCTCAAGCGCGACGAATCCGAGTACGACACGTTCGGCGCGGGTCACGCTTCGACTTCGATTTCAGCCGCTTTAGGGATGGCGATTGCGCGCGACCGCAAAGGCGAGAAGCATCACGTCTGCGCCGTCATCGGCGACGCGAGTTTGCCGGGCGGGATGGCGATGGAAGCCATCAATCAGGCCGGACATTTGAAGACGCGTCTGATTGTGCTCCTCAATGATAACGAGATGTCTATTGCGCCTGCGGTCGGCGCGCTGACGGGTTATCTCAATCGCATCCGCGAGGCTCATGGTTATCATCGTTTCAAAGATGAAGTCGGCGAAACCTTGCTCTCGATTCCGGGACTCGGCGAGCGTCTGCATCACGCGGCCAAGACCGTCAAGGATGCCCTGGCGGCGGCGGTCTTGCCGGGAGCACTGGTCAACGAGCTTGGCTTTAAATACATAGGCTACGTTGACGGGCACAACCCGCGCGCACTGGTCGCGGCCTTGCGCGAGGCGCAGCAGATTAAAGACAGCCCCGTCATCGTTCACGCGCTGACAGTCAAGGGCAAAGGCTTTCCTTCTTCGGAAAAAAACTATTACGCGTGGCACGCGACGGGCGCGTTTGATTTAAAGACTGGCGAGCCGATCAAGTCTGCGGCCAAAGCTCCGCAATACACTTCGGTCTTCGGCGACACTCTGTGCGAGTTGATGGCGAAGGATGAAAAGATTGTAGCTCTCACGGCGGCGATGCCGGACGGGACGGGTATTGACAGAGCTTTGGAGAAGTTTCCAAAGCGTACTTTTGATGTCGGCATTGCGGAGCAGCACGCCGTCACTTTTTCAGCCGGAATGGCTTGTGAAGGCTTGAAGCCGGTTGCGGCGATCTATTCGACGTTTCTGCAACGCGGCTTCGACCAGGTGATGCATGATGTCTGCATTCAAAACTTGAACGTCACGTTCGCGCTTGATCGCGGCGGCATCGCGGGGCCGGACGGCCCGACGCATCACGGCCTGCTTGACATAGCTTACTTGCGCGCGATGCCGAACATGATCTTGATGTCTCCGAAGGATGAAGCGGAATTGCGCGACATGCTCTTGACGGCCATCGAGCATGAAGGGCCTGCGGCCTTGCGTTATCCGCGTGGCAACGGCATCGGCGTGGACATCTCGCGCGAGCCGCAAGCTTTGGAAATCGGCAAGGGCGAAATTTTGCGCGACGGCGGCGAGGTGGCGATTGTCGCTTACGGCTCGATGGTCTATCCGTCTTTGCAGGCGGCGGAGAATCTGGCGAAGGACGGCATCGAAACTTCTGTCGTCAACGCGCGTTTCGTCAAACCGCTCGACGCGGGACTCTTGCTCGCGCTGGCGCGCACCAAACGTCTCATCGTGACGGTTGAAGAGGCATATCTGGCCGGAGGCTTCGGCTCTGCCGTGATGGAGCTGTTGGAAGAGAACGGCTTGCAGGACAAAGTACGCGTCGTGCGAATGGGAATTCCGGATCGCCTCGTCACGCACGGCGACGCTAAGCTCCTGCTGGCGAAATACGGACTCGACGCCGACGGCATTTACACGCGCGTCAAAGAGAGCATAGAGGTCTTAGAAGACCGCCGCGCGCCGCGTGAGAAGCTAAGAAGTTAACTCCTCAACATTAAACCTCCAGAAAATCAATCAACCCCTTTGCGTCCTTTCGTTTTATCTTTGCGCCTTTGCGAGAAATCGGCTTTTCACGCAAAGGCGCGAAGGAAAAACATGAGCACGCAAAGGGGTTGAACGCCGCGCCTTAACCTCTGAATCTTTGTATTTGAGTTGCGGCGGCGGACGCACTCGCCGCAGTTTGCATCAAAGGTTTTGTTGACGCTCAAACGGCGTCGTGTGGCTTGAAACCCTCAATTGTTCGCCCGCGCCTACTCTTTTTTGTTATGATGTGAAGCGGGCTTTTGTTTGGAAGTAGAGATGGAAGAGAGACGAAAAATAGTTATCCCGACCGGAGTCGATCCGGAAGAGACTCTGTCGCGGCGTTATTTCGACACCGAGGCGACGTTGGCCGCGCGTCCCGTCGTGCCTTTGTCGGACGCGGAAGCCGCGCAAGCCTCCGCTTCTGCCACGAAACCCGCGCGCGGGCGTCGTTGGCTGTTGCCCGCCGTCATCGCGGCTGCGGTCGGCGTCGGCGTCGTCGCCGGACTTGCCATCAGCGTCTATCGTTATCGCCAGCCGACGCAGGCGGAATCGCCCGTCGCCGTCCGTCCCATCGCAGACAAAACTCGCTCGACGCTTTCGTGGACATACACTCCAGAAGAACCCGTCACCGAAGAGGATGCGACGACCGATTTCGCAGACGCCAATGAAGTGACGACGCCTGCGCCGACCGAGACTCATCCGCGCGCAGGTGATGAAGCTGACAAGAAGAAGTCGCGCGAAGAGGCTGCGCGAGATGAGCGCGCAGACAGGCAAGACCAAATCGCACAGCAGCGCGAGGAACGCGCGGGCGATGAGCGCGCACAGCGACAGGAAGAGCGACGGCGTCGGCGCGCCCGTGAGGATAGAAACAACAACGACGAGCTGCCGCAAGACCCGATCATGCGGCACGCGCGCGACGGCGTTCATCGCATACGCGAAATCTTCGAGGGAACGCCTTAAAGCAAGGTCAAAATCAGAAAGTTCAAAGTTCAAGGTTCAAGGTTGAAAGACAGAAATCTAGTCTTCACCTTGAACCTTGAACTTTGAACCTTGAACCTTTTCTGCCTTTCTATGAAGCGCGAGCGAATAGATAAGCTGCTGGTCGAGCGCGGGCTGGCCGGGTCGCGGACGCGTGCGCAGGCGTTGGTGATGGCGGGCGTCGTGCTGGTCGGCGAGCAGCGCGTCGAAAAGGCTTCGGAGATGTTTGAAGCGGACGCGCCGATTCGCCTGAAGGGCGCGGGCGACCCGGCCTCGCGTTATGTCGGGCGCGGAGGCTTGAAACTCGAAGCCGCGCTTCGTGAGTTCCGTCTTGAAGTCACAAGCTTTGTGTGTCTCGATGTTGGAGCTTCGACGGGAGGCTTCACGGATTGCCTCTTGCAGCACGGTGCGCGTCGCGTCGTCGCCATTGATGTCGGCCACAACCAGCTCGACTGGCGTTTGCGCACAGACCCGCGCGTCGAAGCGCGCGAAGGCGTTAACGCGCGTTATCTGAAGCCGGAAGATTTCAGTGAAGCATTCGATCTCGCGGTGATGGACGTGTCTTTCATCTCCGCGACGAAAGTGCTGCCCGCCATCGTCCCTCTGTTAAAGAGCGAGGGACGCATCATTCTCTTAATCAAGCCGCAGTTCGAGGTCGGGCGCGGCGAGGTCGGCAAGGGCGGCATCGTGTCCGATCCCGAAAAGCACGCGCGCGTCGTCGCCGAAGTCACGGCGGTGGCACAGGAGCTTGGCTTACAACCTCTCGGTGTGATTGAATCGCCCGTGCGCGGCGCGGACGGCAACATGGAATTCCTCGCGCTGTACGCGAAGGGAGCCTCTCAGTAATTACGGCATGAGCCAAATCAGCAAGGAACAACTTCTGCTCGCCAAGCTTCAGCGCATTAAGTCTGCGTATCAGAGCTTCATCAAATTGAATTACGAGCACAGGGCGGAGGATTGCGCGACGTGCCCGACGCGGGGCGTGTGTTGCACGGACGCGCATTTCGTCAACGTGCACATCACGCGGCTCGAAGCCGTCGCCATGCGCGAGACGCTTGAGAGGACGCCGCGATTGAGCGAAGACGGGCGGCGCGAAGTCTATGCACGCGCGCGTGTGGCGGTCGAGCTTTATAACTTGCGAGCATCCGGCGACACGTTCGCACAGACTTACGCCTGTCCGCTCTATGATTCGCAGAGCGGTTGCTTAGTTCATCGCCGCGCGAAGCCCGCGCCCTGCATACAGCATGCCTGTTATCAAGATTGGCAAGACCTGCCGCCGACAAGTTTACAAACACGCACGGAGCATCGCGTCGAGCAGTTGAACCGCGAAGCATACGGCGCGGCGTGGGCCTGGCTGCCGACGCCCCTCTGGCTCACTCTGGTTGATCCCGCATCCGACGGCGCAGAGCTTGAACGACTCGCGCGCGTGTGGCGGACACAGGAGATTAAAAGCTTGAACGGCAATTCAAACGGGCGAGCGACTCGAATGCGCTTGCCCTTACTCAACAGAGCCGCCGGATTTTAAGAAAGCTCAATCGCAATCGTTTATGTCAATCCGCCTGCGCCCGACGATTCCCGAAGACGTGCCCTCAATCCTGTCTCTGATTGACGGGATTTTCGCGGAGTATGCGTGCAAGCTCGACGCCGTGAATGAAGACCGTCATCTGCTCGCGCCCGGCCCGTACTTTCGCGCGAGCGGCGGCGAATTCTGGGTCGTCGAAGATGACGAAGGAGCTATTCTCGCCACCGCCGCCGTCGCCCTGCACTTGGACGCGGGCGAGTTGAAAGCTCTGTACGTGCATCCCAAGCTGCGGCGTCACGGCTGGGGACGAAGGCTCACCGGGCTTGCCATCGAACACGCGCGCCGCGCGGGGCGACCGCGCATGCTGCTCTGGAGCGACACGCGCTTTCAAGCCGCGCACAGGCTCTATCGCAGCATGGGTTTTACGGAGTTCGGCGAGCGCGAACTGCATGATTCGAATCACAGCAGAGAGTACGGCTTTGAGCTGTCTTTAGCTTGATTCTCATTTAAAGAATCTCCCGCAAAGGCGCAAAGATGCTGAATGCCACTTGCACCTTGTGTGCTTTTCTTTGCGCCTTTGCGCCTTTGCGTGAAACTGTTTTTCTGCTTCATTATTGAAACTGACTCGCCACTCATTTCTGCTTCGCGTTGACACTCCAACTCGCGCGCTTGTATCATCCGCGTCGAATCTTTAACTGTCATCACTTAAGACCGGGAAGCCACTAATCCAAAAACGCTTGCGCGAAGGATTGATTGATGGGCGAATCCGCTATACGCCGCGTCGGTGTCGTCGTCAAACCGCATCAATATGAGGCGGTCAAGACTATCTGCGAGCTGATCGAATGGCTCGCCGCGCGCGGCATCCAGCTCGTCGGCGAGCCGCTCGTTGAGCGCGAGTGGATAGAGCGCGAGACCGGCTGCACGATTGAGGTAGTGAAGCGCGAGGAGATGGCGGCGCAGATTGACTTGCTGATCGTGCTCGGCGGCGACGGGACGATGATCTCGACGGCGCGCATGCTCGGCGACACGGAAGTGCCCGTGCTCGGCATCAACTACGGCAGCCTCGGCTATCTGGCGGAGTTTCGCATCGAAGAGATGTTCCCCGCCCTCGAATCAATCCTCGAAGGCAACTTCCGCCTTGATCGCCGCGTCATGCTCACCGTCGAACATTTCAGAGGCGAGGACAAACTGTCGCACAATCGCCTGCTCAATGATGTCGTCATCAACAAGTCCGCGCTCTCGCGCATCATCGAACTCGAAGTCTTTTTTGACGGCCATTTCGTCAACTCCTTTCGCGCGGACGGTTTGATCGTTTCAACTCCGACCGGCTCGACCGCTTACAATCTGTCGGCGGGCGGCCCGGTCATTTATCCTTCGATGAACGCGCTCGTCATCACGCCCATCTGCCCCTTCACGCTCTCAAACCGTCCCCTCGTCGTGCCCGACGACGCGCTCATTGAGCTGTGTCTGAAAACCGAGAAAGAGGATGTGTCTCTGACTCTGGACGGGCAGGTCTGGTTTCCCCTCAAGGTCGGTGACCGCGTGCTGATTCGCAAAAGCCGCACGACTTTTAATATCGTGCAGCCCGCCAACAGAAACTACTTTGATGTGCTCCGAGACAAGTTGCGTTGGGGAAGATAAGAAAGCATATCAAAACTGAACTCCTCTTCTTTGCGCCTTTGCGTGAGAATCATTTTCACGCAAAGGCGCAAAGGCGCAAAGAAAATAGAGTTTGCTGAGGCTAAGCATGGGTGAAGAAAAAGATAAAAGTGATTTGCAAAAACCTGGGATTGACGCGGACGCGTTTGAGCGCGAAGTGACGACCGATCTTGACGACGAGACGCCGGACAAGCCGAAGGGTTTGGCTCTGCACACGCGCATTCTGATCGGTCTGGCGGTCGGAGTCCTCGCGGGCATCGTGGTCAACTCCGTCTTCGGCGGCGAGAATGCGCGCGTCGCGTGGGTCGTCTCGAACATCACAGAGCCTATCGGCCAACTGTTCCTGCGCCTCCTGTTGATGATCGTCGTGCCGCTCGTCTTTTCATCGCTCGTCGTCGGCGTCGCCGGCATCGGCGACATACGCAAGCTCGGTCGCGTCGGCCTCAAATCCTTCGCCTACTGCCTAGTCATCTCGGCCATCTCGGTCGTCATCGGCATCACCCTAGCCAACACCATCAGGCCGGGCAAACGGATTGACCCGGTGACTTCCGCGATGCTGCAACAAAAGTACGGCAACAAAGCGAACACGGAAGTCGAGAAGGCGAACAAAGCGAAGGCGGCGACGCAGGACAGTCCGTTGATGCAGGTCGTCAAAACGATTGTGCCGACCAATCCTTTCGCGGCGGTCGCGGGAATCATCGCGGGCGAAGAGAAGCAAACGGACACGCCGAATATGCTGCATCTGATGTTCTTCGCGCTCGTCATCGGCGTCGCCATCACGCTGATTCCGGTCGAGATTACTGCGCCGCTCCTGCGCGGCATGGAGGCTTTGTATCAGATTACGGCGAAGATCATAGACATCATCATGAAGTTCGCGCCGTTCGCGGTAGCCTGCCTGCTCTTTAACAACACGGCGAGCTTCGGGCTGGATTTATTAAAAGCTCTCGGCTGGTACGTCGTCACAGTCCTCCTCGGTCTCTCGCTCCACATGTTCGGCGTCTACTCGCTCTCGGTCTATTTTCTCTCGCGCATCACGCCTCTCGAATTTTTCCGGCGCATCAAGACTGTGATTCTGACGGCGTTCTCGACCTCTTCGTCAAACGCGACGCTGCCGACCGCGCTCCGCGTCTCGGAAGAAAATCTGGGCGTGCCGCAGGAGATAAACAGTTTCGTGCTGACGGTCGGGGCGACGGCCAATCAGAACGGTACTGCTTTGTACGAAGGCGTGACGGTGCTTTTTCTGGCGCAGCTCGCGGGAGTTGATTTGAGCATCGGGACGCAATTGATGGTCGTCTATCTGGCTATCCTGGGCGGCATCGGGACGGCGGGCGTGCCTTCGGGTTCGATTCCTTTCATCATCGGCGTCCTCGCGTCAATCGGCGTCAATCCCGCGCTCATCGCCATCATCCTCGGCGCGGACAGGATTTTGGACATGTGCCGGACGACGCTCAACGTGGCCGGAGACATCACGGCTGCGACTTACGTCGCGCGCTCGGAGGGTTACGAGTTATTGAAGCCGCACGAGCCTGCGATTGTTCACGCGGGCGTGCCGCTTCCGGTTCAGACCGGGACGGGAGCGGAATAAAAGCATGCCCTGCGCGGCTGCAAGTGTATGAGAATGATTCTCAAAAGGCTTTTCCGAGGCGGAACTGAAACGAGCTTAAGAGACTCGCAGCACAAGGATTTACGCCGCGCTCTCATGCTTTGTGAAGAGGCGGCGCGAGCGGAACGAGAGATGCAAGCAATAGCTTTTTCGAGCAGTTTCGGCCTGTGCATTTAACGCGAGTTGCGAATACTCGAATGAAATCGCACCGCAGAGGCACAGAGACGCAGAGAAAAGCACGAAAGATTCAGACAAACCGAATCAATTTAAACATTTCTTTAATCTATTTTCTCTCCGCGTCTCCGCGTCTCTGCGGTGAACAGACAACCGGCTACTTGTGTTAATTGAAGGAAAATTACGAAAATGATTTTTCCCTTAGGCGATGACAATTCGGATCGCACCTCGACGCCCTTCGTCAACTATCTTTTAATCGCCGTCAACATTCTGGTCTTCGTCTTCTTGCAAGGGCTGGGAAATAATGACAAGTTCACCTACGCCTACGCGACCGTGCCGCAGGAGATCGTGACAGGCCGCGACGTGGACAAGCCGGTCACGATTCAAGACCCACTGACGAAGGAACGTGTCGGAGTGATTGACCTCCAACCGACGCCCGTCTCGGTTTACATCACGCTGCTGACTTCGATGTTCATGCACGGCGGCATCGCGCACATCTTCGGCAACATGCTGTTCCTGTTTATCTTCGGAGACAATCTGGAAAACCGGATCGGGCACGCGAGGTATCTGGTCTTTTACTTAATCTGCGGCATCATCGCCTCGCTCGCGCACGTGTTGATGAACATGGACTCTTACATTCCGAGCCTCGGCGCGTCGGGCGCGATTTCGGGAGTCCTGGGCGGCTACATACTTTTGTATCCGAGCAATCGCGTGCGCGTGCTCTTGTTCAATTTCTTCACGCAAGTTCCGGCGTTCGTCGCCATCGGCATGTGGTTCGTGTTCCAGTTAATCAGCGGCCTCGGCTGGCTCGGCGGCGGCTCGCGTGTGGACGGCGTGGCTTACGCGGCGCACGTCGGAGGCTTCATCGCCGGACTCGCGCTGATAAAGATTTTCGCCATCGGGCGCGACGCGGGAGTGAGGACGGCTTAAAGGTTTTTTCGCAGCCAGCTTCGGAGAGATTTTCGAGCCGGCTGCTTAGTTCGCTACGCACTTTAATCGAAAAAAGGGAGAGGAAAATTATGGCTAACACTAACGACGAAGTGATCTCGACACTGAACAACTTGATTGAGACCTGCAAGGACGGCCAGGAGGGCTTTCGCACCGCCGCCGAGGGCGTGAAGAACGGCGAGCTGAAGACGCTCTTCAACACCTACTCGCAACAGCGCGCGCAGTTCGCAGCCGAATTGCAGAACGAGGTGCGGCGTCTCGGCGGCGACCCGGAACAGACCGGCAGCGTGGCTGCGACTTTGCATCGCGGCTGGATTAACATCAAGTCAGCCGTCACGGGCGAAGACGAGGGCGCGGTCATCTCCGAGTGCGAGCGCGGCGAAGATTCCGCCGTCAGGAATTACGAGGACGCGATTAAGGCTGGCCTGCCCGCCGACGTTCTGACCATCGTTCAAAGGCAGTACAGCGAGATTCGGGAAGCGCACGACCGCATTCGCGCTCTTGAGAGGGCGAGCAGCGCGGGCGCGTAAAACGCTTTCGCACATTCCAAGAGGGGCAGCGTCAAGTAAGGCCGCCCGTCATTTTCATCAGCGCGAAACTTGTTTTTTTCGAGCGCAGGGAGGAAGAAAAGATGAAGCACAAACTATTGTCGGTTGCTCTGACAGCCATCGGAGCTTTTGTCTTGCTGAGCGGCACGGCCTCGGCTCAGAACGACAACATGTCGGGTAAAGGCGGGATGGCGAAAAGCTCTTCCGCTATGAACGGCATGGATCGCAAGTTCGTCATGGAGGCCGCGATGGGCGGCATGATGGAGGTCGAGCTGGGCAGGCTCGCCGCCGAAAAAGGCATGAGCGATGAGGTCAAGCAGTTCGGCCAGAAGATGGTTGACGACCACTCGAAGGCCAACCAGGATTTGATGCAGGTCGCCTCCGCGAAAGGCATCACGCTGCCGACCGGGCTTGACGCCAAACACAAAGCCATGCGCGACAAGTTTGCGAGCATGTCGGGCGCGGCTTTCGACAAAGCTTATAAGCAGGAGATGCTCAAAGATCACCGCAAGGACGTGGCCGAGTTTCAGAAAGAGTCCATGAAAGCCACCGACGCGGATGTCAAATCCTTCGCCACCCGCACGCTGCCGACGCTCAAAGAACACCTGAGCATGATCGAAGGCATGACCGCCAACAAGACGACAGCCAAGGGCAAGATGTAACTTTCAAACAGAGTTCAAGGTTCAAAGTTCAAGGTTCAAGCTTGAAAGACAAACTATATGTCTTCACCTTGAACCTTGAACTTTGAACCTTGAACTTTCTTTGCCTTCCTTTTACCGGCTCAGGTAAGATAGCTTGCTTTTTAAGGAGTTGTTCAGAAATGGCTATCACTGAAACCGCGCTGCCGCCCGCGAATCAACAGGGGCTTGACATACGCTCGACGCCGCGCGAGGAGATGAAGCTTTACCCGCTCGACACTTTTCCGTACGAATTCGTCGGGCGCGAGGTGCGAATCCGCTTTGAGATGCCCGAGTTCACGGCCATCTGCCCGTTCTCGGACTTCCCTGACTTCGCCACGCTGCGTCTCGAATATGTTCCCAACGAACGCTGCGTCGAATTAAAAAGTTTGAAGCTCTACATCAATTCATTTCGAGAAGTGAAAATTTTCCACGAGCACGTCATCAACGTCATCCTCGAAGACTTCGTGCGCGCCTGCGACCCCTTGAGCGTCGAACTCGAAGGCGACTTTCACGTGCGCGGCAACATCAAAACGACCGTCAGAGCGAAATATGAAAAGCAGTAGGCAGTGTGCAGTTGGCAGTAAAAACAAAGTTTGAAGAATGCTGACAGTTCCGCTTTTTCTGCCAACTGCACACCGCCAACTTTCTTATGACTATTGAACTCATTGTCATCGTCGCCGTCATCGTCGTCATCGCGGGGGGCTTTGTGTTTCTGGCTCTGGCGCGGCGGGCTGTGCGTTTGGCGATTCGCTTGACGCTCGCGCTCGTACTGGTGCTGGTCGTCGTAGTGGCCGCGATGATGTGGTCTTGGTACGGGGGCGGCGGCAATTCCGCTTCGCCACAGAACCGGCCTGCGAACACGCGGCGCGGAAACTCTCGCTGACGAATCGAGTTGGATAAAGCATGGGGGAAACCGACACAGACGCGGCGAACGGGTTCGAGCCTGCGAGTAGCGATGAGACGCCGGACGAGGGCAAGCAGGGACTCTGGCAGCGTTACAAGCGTTTGCCGCGCAACGTCTTTGCGATAAGCTTAGTCAGCCTCTTGAATGACGCTTCGAGCGAGATTATCTATCCGCTCTTGCCGATCTTTCTCTTCATGACGCTCGGAGCTTCGCCCGCCGTCATCGGGACGATTGAAGGCGCAGCCGAATCCGTCTCCAGCCTCTTAAAATTATTCGCGGGATATTTCAGCGATAGGCGCGGCAAGCGAAAAGGCTTGGTTGTCTTCGGCTACGCGCTGGCGAGCGTGGCGCGTCCGTTGCTCGCGTTTGCGACCACCTGGTATCACGTGCTCGCCATACGCCTGACGGATCGCGTGGGCAAAGGGATTCGCAGTGCGCCGCGCGATGCGATGATCGCGGACGCAGCGTCGCCGCAGGAGCGCGGGCTGGCCTTCGGCTTTCATCGCGCGATGGATCACGCGGGCGCGGTCATCGGCCCGCTCATCAGCTTCGCTCTCATCTTCCTCATCGCAGCCAGGAGAGACACGCCGACGCCGCGCGATTACATGTGGGTCTTTCTCTTCGCTTCGATTCCGGCTCTCTTCGCAGTCATCGTCGTCGGATTCTTTGTCAAAGAGTCGCGCGTGCATCGAGACGCGGCGCAGCTTGAGAGGCCGCATTTCACACTGCGCGGGTTTGACGGAAACTTCAAAGGCTTTCTCGCCATCGTCGCGCTCTTCACGCTCTCGAACTCTTCGGACGCATTCCTCTTGCTTCGCGCACGCGAGGCGGGAGTCTCTGTGGCGACGATTCCGTTGCTCTGGTCTGCGCTGCACGCGAGCAAAGTTTTAAGCTCGCTCATCGGCGGCGACCTCTCGGATCGTTTGGGGCGCAAGACTTTGATCGCTTCGGGCTGGCTGCTCTACGCGGCGGTCTACTTTGGCTTCGCTTTCGTCTCGTCGGTCGGAGCGGCGTGGACGCTCTTTCTCGTCTATGGAATCTATTTCGGCTTAGCCGAAGGAGCGGAAAAAGCTCTGGTCGCAGACCTCGTGCGCCCCGAACAGCGCGGGACGGCTTATGGCCTCTATAATCTGGCTTTCGGCATCACAGTCTTTCCGGCGTCCCTGCTGATGGGCGCGCTGTGGAGTTGGCGCGGCGCGGAGACGGCCTTCATCATCAGCGCGGGCATCGGCGCGATTGCCGCCCTGCTGCTCATCTCAATCGTCAGACCGGGCGCAAAGACAGGAGCGACACAAACGGTATAATGTAAGTCGGACGCTTCTGGCAAGATAGTGAAGGCAGCGAATCGCAAATCAGGAGAAAGATGAAAGAGATAAAATATTTCGTTCTTAACCTTGCTCTCTTCCTGAGCCTCATGTGTTTCTCTAGTTTCGCTCAGGGTCAAACGCAGGCCAGCGCGCAGACCTCAAGATTGGTCGTCTCATTCTATAGCATCTGCTGCGGCATCGATCAGAAGGCTCAGGAGAGTTTGGATAAATTCATCACGCGATATGAAAAAGCGAAGGGCAAGCAACTAACCAAAGCGGCAGTCTATTGGGGCAGAGAGGGAGAGGTGGATTATTGCTTGAAACTTTCAGAGCTTTCGCCAAAAGAGCAGAAGAGATTCATCGCTCAAGTAAGAGGGCTGCTCAAGAAATCAAAGCTCGTGCATATCAATGAGAATGCGGCTTGTCAGAGCGGGCGGTAAATCGTGCGCGCACTGAGCAAAGCTCGCCGCTCACAACTCCTCGAACCCAACCGCCCCTCAGCTTGCCTCTCATCAACCTTTGCTGGTTCAATTTGTGTTGTCGCTGATGTCGGGCGGCGGGCATCTTTCATAGTTAAAGATATGGCATTTGGATTTCCAGCACGCACAACTTCAAGCCGAACATATTATCTCCAGGAAGATGAATTGGTCGCAGTCATAGAATCTGCATTGGGGAATTTAGGCTGGCCGTATCAGATTCTCCGGGGCAAGGAATTTCGGGCGCGGACTTCACTTAGCGGGTGGTCTTGGGGAGAAGAATTTAAGGCCGAGATTCTTCCGGGCGGAGTGATTCAAGTCGAAAGCAGGTGTGTTTACTCTGGCCAGTGGTTTGATTTAGGCAAGAACAGAAGAAACGTCGAAACATTCTTCGCGCTGGTTGAGCATGGCATCAGGCAGGGCGTTGACCAGAAACCCGTATCCGCCATTAAGCAGGAAGCGGTGGAACATGGGAAACAAGCGGCTCCAAAAAAATCATGGGCTGCGGCTTTCTTTGGCGGTTGCCTAATTACCACGCTTATTCTCAGTACGCTCATCTACTTCATATCCGCCGTGATTGGACTTTTGACCGGGCATCTCTATCTTCCCGGCAGGGGACACAGCGGGACTATCCATGGAGCTTGGGGCAGAATAATTTCAGTAATCATCTTGATGTTTTTTGCATGGATTCTGATATGGGTGTTAAGAAATAGAAGGAAGAGTCGGCTCTCAGAGCGAAAATAATGCCGGAAGTTAACGATTGGAAGAGCACAAACTTCACCGGCAAGAAGAGCACGCGATAACCGTTCAAGCAGTGGATGAAGGGCATCACCAGAATGATAGGAAGGTAAAAGCGCTCGTATGCGAAAACTTATCAAGCTCACCATTGCTTCCGCTCTACTGTTAAGTTTCAGTTATGACTTGGTGGCTCAAAGGGCTAAGCCTCCGTTAATGCGCCGAACTCAGACCAGGTCGTCTTCTAAAAAAGTCAAGAGACTCATCGGCTATAATCAATCATGGACGGTGTCAGTCATGCGCGGCATAATGGGCGCTGAAGGCGCTTATCAGGCCACCACTGGCAATGACAACTTTGGCACTCTTCAGCAATTGGGCGAACAGGGATTAGTTGATTACATCCTAGCCGAAGGACACAGATATGGTTATCTCTTCAAGGTAAGAGTAGAGAAAGGCTCATCCGAATCTCCCGCTTCATACGAGGCCGTGGCTGTGCCGCGCAAGTATGGCTGGACCGGGTTGAAATCGTTCTATATTAATGAGACAGGCGTCCTGCGCGGGGCGGATAAGGGAGGCGCGGAAGCCACTGTTAATGATGAAGCACTTGACCAGTAGTGTTTAGCTTTAAGATCACATCGTCTTAGGCCACAGGTCGTCAGGAGAATTTTAGAAATGTCCCCCGAACAACACACACTCGTGCCCGCCGCCGGATTCCAGACAGGCATCGGCTCTTATTTGAGCGGCATGGAGGAAGTGCGCGCGCAGTTGCGCGAGGCGCTTGAAGGAATGTCTGACGAGCAAATCGCGCGCAGGGCTGTTGAGGGAGCGCATCCAATCGGCGCGCTCGCGCTGCACTGCGTCGCCGCCGAGTGGTTGTGGATGAGGCGCACTATAGACGGCAGCGAATTGATGAGGGAAGACCGCCGGACGGCGCACATGGACGCGCTCGAAGACCCGGACGGCTTCGCGGCCAAAGGATTTTCGGCTGAGTATTGCCTGAATGCTCTGGATGCTATCCGCTTGAAGACGCGCGAGCGGTTCGCCTCGTTTTCGGATGATGACCTTGATCGTCTATATAGTTTTGTGAGGCAAGGCCGGACGTTTGAAGTCAGCCTGCGCTGGACGCTTCATCACTTGATAGACCACGAAGCGCAACACAAAGGGCAAATCCTGATGCTCAAACGATTGTTAGGCTAAGATAGGATTCACTTCGGCAAGCGGCTCAAAGCGTCCGTCACTTCCGCGCGTGTCTGCTTGAACTCCTCGTCCTGCATATCTTTCGTTGCCGCCAGAAATTCCTCGAAGGCCGAGCGCGCTTCTCCGGCCTGCCCAAGCTCCCCGGCCAGCAAGCCGATGCGATAAAGGACGAAACGCGATTCCGGCAACGTCTCCTGTTTGGCCTGCGCCCGCACGCTCTGAAGCTGCGCGTATGCCTCGTTCTTCTGTCCGCCACTGTAAAGAATGATGGCGAGCTTCTCCGTCAACGCCGCGCGATACTGCGGCAGACGATTGCGCGCTTCCGCCAGCAGATTGGCCGCCTCGGTCAACTTTTGCTGCCGCTCATAAGCTATCGCCAAAGCTTCATAAGCCTGATACATCGTGTACGAAGGCACACGCTCGGTCGGCTTCTGAATAACCATTCTCAAATCGCGCTCGGCCTCGTCGTATCGCTTCAACTCGACGAGCGACGTGCCGCGCCCGAGATAGCCTAGATTCTGCTGGCGAATCTGGAGCGAGCGCGCATAAGCCTCAGCCGATTCGTCAAACCGCTTCTGGTCATAAAGCTCCGCGCCGTACTGTATGTAGTTCATGGAGGCATTCGGATCGGTCTTGAGCGCCCACTGCCACAACGCCTCATTCGAGAGCCACGCGCGATTGTAACGAAACGTCTGCGCGCTCAAAGGGACGCACAGGGCAAGCGCAAACGCGAAGATGAGCCAAGCCCTGTGATTCGCGTCCGCCAGTTTCGCGCGTTCGAGCAAGGCCGCGACGGCGGGCACGAGCATCATCAGAAAGCCGAGCAGAGGCAGATACAAGTAACGATCATGGACTATCTGTTCGGGATCGAAAGCCCCGATGGTCATCGCCGGGACGAGCGGCAGCACGAACAGAGCCAGCCCGATTCGCGCCAGCTTACCGCGAAAAGCCAGCCACAGCATCGCTCCGATGGCGACGAGCGAAACTATCAACGGGACGACGAAATTGCCGAGACTGATATTTGAGAAGCTCACGGCGCGCGTTGGATAGGACGGGCCGAGCCAGTATGGAAAGATTATTTGTCTGAGGTAAAAAGCAAAGACCATCGGCGCGCTCAAGATCGCGCTCGTCGCGCCTGCTCCGCCTTCCGGCCATTGCGCCAGTTGGCCTAGAATGGCCTGGCGCACGATGAAGTAAAGCACCGCGACGCCCGCGAAAGGCGCGGCCATCCTCAAAGCTTTCGAGAACGGCAGGCCGACTTCGCCATACTCACGCTCAGGCCGCCACAACATCACGAACACGATCAACGGATAAAAGATAGCAATCTCTTTCGCTCCCAGAGCGATGACGTACAGCGCGATGGCGAGCGTCCATCTCAACGGCTTCCTCTCTTTGCCGAGCAGGCTGACGAACCACATCGAGGCTAACAAAGCCAGACTCAGAATCAGGTCGGGCGAGCCGGAGAGCCACGCGACAGACTCCGTGTGCGACGGGTGCGCGGCGAAGAGCGCGGCAATAGCTCCCGCGACCCATAGCGAAACTTTCAAACGACGCAGCAGAAAGAAGGCCAGCGCGATGACTCCGACGTGCAACAGGATATTGAGGAGATGCCAGCCGAAAGTATCGAGGCCGAAGAGTTGAAAGTTAATAATCAGCCAGAGGATGAAGGATGGCCGCCAGTAGTTGCTGACGGCGGCGGCATCGCCGCGCTTGAACGCCCACACGTCGGAAAACATCGCGCGCCATAGATTCGAGCTATCTTGAATCAAAATGTTGCGCGCGATCTGCGGCCTGTCGTCATACACAAACTGTCCGTGCAGCGTGTTGGCGTAGAGCAAAGCGCCGAGCAAGAGCGCGGGCAACAAGACAAGCCATTCACGGCGCAGGCGGCTTCGTCCGCCGGACGCGCGAGGCTTACGCGGGCGCGGTTTCTCCGGCGGCTTCTCTGACGCGACGCGCGCTTGCTCGCTCGAAATCTTTGGAACGACAAATGGAGCGCCGCCACGCCCGCGCCGTTTTTGCTTAGCCATGCTTAAAGAAGAGTTCTGTGATTTGGACGCTCACACGAGATGCGGATAGAATGCCTGACGACGCGCAACACTGTCAAAGAATTTAGAATCCATTCCGCTTGCGAAAGAGACGCGCTGGCCGCGAGAAAATAATGATTGCCACAGATTACCAACTGATTACCAACGAAGCAGACCTGCGAGCCAGCCTGGCTGAGCTCTCGAAGCATCAAGTCATCGGCCTCGACACCGAAACGACTTCGCTCAATCCATACGAAGGTCGCCTGCGTCTCATCCAACTCGCCGCGCCCGACGGCGTGCGTATTATTGATCTCTTCAGCTTTGCCGACGGCGACATGAAAACGCGCGAAGCTCTCGCGCCGCTCAGAGACTTGCTCGCAGCCTCGCGTCCGGTCAAGGTCGCGCACAACATGAAGTTCGACGCCAAGTGGATCAAGCACACGCTGGGCGTGGAGATAGGCGGACTCTTCGATACCCTGCTGGCGAGCCAGATTATCTCTGCGGGCGACATGGACGAGCGGCACGGCCTCGAAGCTGTGGCCGCGCGTTACCTGGGCGAGACGGTGAACAAGGCCGAACGCCTGAGCGATTGGAGCAAAGAGCTTTCGGCCTCGCAACTCGAATACGCCGCGATTGACGCCGCGCTGATGCTCCCTTTGCGCGAAAAGATGATCGAGCGGCTCAAGGCGGACGCGCTCCTGCGTTGCGCTCAGCTTGAGTTCGAGTGCGTGCTGCCCGTCGTTGCGATTGAGCTGTCCGGCTTTTATCTTGATGCGGCTTTGTGGCGCGAGCAGTTGAAGAAAGTTCAGAAAGTGCGGGCGCGTCTCGCGGACGAATTGCAGGAGATGCTCGCCGCAGGCGCGGTGCAAGGCTCGCTCTTCGGGCGCGCGGATATCAATCTCGATTCGCACGTCCAGCTCACGGACGCGCTCAAACGTCTCGGCGTGCCCCTGCCGGACTCCACCCGCAACTGGAAGCTGCAACCGCTCGCGGCAGAATATCCGGTCGTCGCCAAGCTCCTCGAATACCGCACGATGCAGAAGGCTCTGACCAGTTACGGCGAAAACATCCTGGAAGAGATCAGCCCCGTCACCGGACGCCTCCACGCGGACTTTCGCCAGATCGGCGCGCCGACCGGGAGATTCGCCTGCCTTACCGCCGAGACGCTAGTCACCACGCCAATCGGCTTCAAAAGAATGGATGCCGTTAGCGAAGGAGATTTTGTCAAAACCTCATACGGATTCAAGCGAGTGGACAAAGCATGGATGTCCGGCATTCGTCATATCTATAAGATTCGATTGAAAGATGGACGAGGCATTCGCGCCACCGAAGACCATAGATTCTTGACAGGTCAAGGGAATGAATGGAAAAGGCTTGATGAGTTAAAGCAGAGTGATAATTTATATGTATCTCTCAAAGAGTTCGCCATTGAACAAAAAGCGCCACCGTGTCCAATCAATATTAGTCTGCCTGAATTCAGGTCGAGAAAACCGGTGATGCTTCCCAAGGCTCTATCGGTTGAGCTATGCGAGTTGATGGGATTGATTGTGGCTGATGGATTTCTCGGCAAACGTCACGAAAGACCTGTCGCGCGGAAGCGCTTGAGCGGCATCCCTGCGGAATATGACCGCGCGTATTTGGCCTTCGACTGGCACGATCAACCTTTGATTGATCGCGTTGTGACTCACAGCCTGAAACTTTTTGGACAGCCTTTTACGGAAATAAAATCCAGAACCTGCCGAGTCTTTCAATTAGCCTCCACCAAAGCAGCGCAGTTCTTAGCCGGGTTGGGACTCACGGGCAATGCTCATACTAAAAAAGTACCTGAGATTATCTTGAGCGCGCCCGCTATTTATCAATACGCATTTCTAAGAGGACTGTTTGAAGGTGACGGGCACAGGACGAACAATCTTATAGGGCTGACCAGCGTCAATCATCATCTTCTCACACAAGTTCAATTGATGCTCTCGAATCAGGGTATCTATTCGACTATTCGGCGTAGAAAAGATCATAGTGGATTCGACGGATCGGACAGGTTCGTACTTGAAATTAGCAAGAAATCTGATGTCACCCGCTTCATGAATAAAGTCGGCTTCATGTCTGCCAGAAAAAACAAACCATTTGATTTCAGCCCACAGCATACCGACGGTATACCTACGCCATTCAAGGTGTCAGGCGCGATGATGTACAGGGAGGCAGTGGCTGCCGGGACAACTGAGGCTTCAAGAAAAGGCGTCGCGCCTTTCAATACATATTACAAAGATACATTCATTAAAGGTGAATCAGTAAGAAAGTTAATCAGTAGATTCGGCCCGCTTCCAAGTCTGAAGCCTGTCAGCGACTATCTCAGCTTAGAGTTGCGTCCTGTAGAGATCGAATCAATTACTCCTGACGGACTTGAAGAAGTTTATGACATTACTGTTGAGGATGTGCATGAGTTCATTGCCAATGGAATAGTAGTTCACAACTGCATCCGCCCCAACATCCAACAGGTGCCGCATGACATTGAATATCGCCGCTGCTTTCGCGCGCCCGAAGGCCGCAAGCTTCTGATTGCCGATTACTCACAGATCGAGTTGCGCATTCTGGCAGACTTCACGGGCGATGTGGGATTCATAGATGCTTTCAACTCCGGCGCGGATTTGCATCGCGTGACCGCCGCGCAGGTCTTTAATGTGCCGCTCGAAAAGGTGACGAAAGAGCAGCGAGATTTCGCCAAGCGTTTGAACTTCGGCGTCGTCTACGGCATCGGCGCGCAGCGTTTCTCGATGATGACGGGGATGAAGCTCTCGGACGCCGAGGATATTCTGCGGAAATATTTCGCCACCTATCGCCAGCTCGACGCGTGGCTCAGGGACGCCGCCACGCGCGCCGTCCGCGAACGCACCTCGCGCACTGCTTCTGGCCGCCTCGCGCGTTTTCGCTTTGACCCCGAAGATCGTCAGGCCGTCTCAGCGGCTCAACGCAATGGAAAAAATAATCCGGTGCAGGGAACGTCGGCTGACATTCTCAAGCGCGCACTGCGCCTGCTGCACGACAATCTGAAGGGCACGAGCGCGTGCATCGTCAATATCGTTCACGATGAGATCGTGGTCGAGACTGACGAAGCCGAAGCTGAAGCTATTGTGAAGCTGGTTGAAGACGCGATGTGCGCGGCTGGCGAAGAGTATGTCAAGAAAGTTCCGATTAAAGTCGAATCTCAAATCTCGAATGAGTGGGTGAAGTGAGACAACCGAGCGCGGCCAAATTCTTTTCTGCTCCCTTTAAGACTTACACAGTGGCGACATGAAATTCAAATACCGCAAGATACCGGATGACACTAACCCGCCTTACAAATATGTGAGTGTGCCCTTGCTTCCGGTGACATTGTTTTATGAAACCAATCAGCAAAACTTGCTTGGCCTGTTAGACTCCGGCGCAGATGAGTGCATGTTTCACAGTTCAATCGGTGAGCTATTAGGGATAGATGTACAGAGCGGGAGACCGAAAAGGCATTTTGGTGTAGCCGGGCAGCCGATTGATAGTTTCATGCATACTATCCGACTGCAAATACAAGGCTATCATGAGCGAATAGAGTTAGAGGCGGCATTTACGGACTACAATGAGATGCCTTTGATTGGTCAGAGAGGCTTCTTCGATAATTATCAAGTGATTTTTGAGCGTTACCGGGGGCGGTTCGAGATAAAGTCCAGAACTTTCTTACGAGCACGTTAACGGCATGTAGCCCATATTGAAGGGCTTTACCCAGAAGAGCACGGTATTCTTAAACCCTTTAGCTTCCGCCTCGCGCTGGGCTTCGACAGCGTTCGCACCGCTACCCACCACTATCTCCTCATCGTCCGATTCAAAGATAGCGACCCATTTGTTTTCATATTTTCTGAGCTGTTCTAAAAACACTAATTCCTTATCTTCGCTCATTGTTCTTCCTCTATAACGTGGATAGTAAAACGGTCTGACCACGTAGAGACAGTTTATATTCGTAAACAACCATCGTCAACGAGATATGTTTGAGTCTTGTCACCAAACAAATTATCGTCCGGTGTTATCAATAGCTTCTGTGCTTGATTCGGATTGCTGCAAAGCATGTCTTGCCGCGCGCCTGCGCCAGATGAGATAGACGGGCAGGCCGGTCAGGACGAGCAGGTAGCCGATGCCGGAGGTCTGCGGCGCGAGATAGGCGAGGTCTACGACGAGCAGGCTCGCCAGCAGAATGTAAATTACAGGCGTGAGAGGATAGCCGAAGGCGCGATAAGGTCGCTCAAGCTGCGGGGCTTTGCGGCGCATGACGATGACCGCGCCGACCATCAGCGCGTAAAAGACAAGGTCGGCGGAGATTATGTATTCGAGAAGCTGCGTGTACACGTTGCCGTACACGGCTGCGCCCGTCTTCGGGTCTGTCGTCACAGTGCGCGGCAATGTGAGCAAGGAAGCCCAGATGCCCTGTGCGACGAGAGCGATGGCCGGAACGTGACGCGCATTCAAGCGCCCTACGCTTTTGAAGAAGAGGCGGTCGCGCGCCATCGCGTAATAAACTCTCGCGCCGGCTAAAATCAGTCCGTTGTTGCAACCGAAGGTCGAGATCATAATCGCAATCGCCATCACGACCGCCCCGCGCGCGCCCAAAATAGCTTGCATCGTAGCAGTCGCCACGCGGCCTTGCGGCGCGTTCTGAATCGCCGCGAGCGGCAGCGTCAAGACATAAGCCAGATTGGCGAGCAGGTAGAGCGCGACCACCAGGCCGCAGCCGGTGAGCAGCGAGCGCGGCAGATTGCGCCCGGGGTCGCGCACCTCTCCGCCCGTGAAGGTGACGTTATTCCAGGCTGACTGTGCGAAGAGCGGCCCCGTCATCGCGCGTCCCACCAGCATCAAGAGCGCGAGCGCGCCCACAGCCTGCAAGCCCGGCTGTGCGACTTGCGGCGTCCACCCGTTCGCCCACGAGTTCCACCAGGCGGAAGTGTAAGCCGCGCTCGCTTCGTTCCATCCGAAGACAAGGCCGATGATAATGAGTCCCGCGAGCGCAGCCGTCTTCGTGAAAGTGAAGCTGTTTTGAATGAGCTTGCCCGTCTTGAGGCCGCGCGTGTTCGTGATGGTGAGAATGAGTATGACCGCGATGGCGACGAGTTGTTGCGTCGAGAGGCTGACGGCATAGCTGCCTAAAATTCTGCGCGGCTCGATGATGTAATTGGTCGCTGACACTTTGTTCGTCAGCACGCCCATAAAGTTGGCGAAGGCGATGGCGACCGCCGCAATCGTGCCCGTCTGCATGACCAACAGGAGCGACCAGCCGAAGAGAAATCCGAGCGCCGGATTGTAAGCTTCGCGCAGGAAGACGTATTGCCCGCCCGCGCGCGGCATCATCGCCGCCAGCTCCGCGCAGCAGAGCGCGCCCGTGATGGTCAAGACTCCGGCCAAAGCCCATGCCGCCAGGAGCCAGCCGGGAGAGCCGACCAGCCGCGCGGATTCGGCGGACGTGATGAAGATGCCCGAGCCGATCATCGAGCCGACGACGATCATCGTCGCATCCAGGAGACCCAGACCACGCTCAAGCTTTGCGGGCGCACTGCTCATAAGACAGTCATCAAGAAGTTTCACGCAAAGGCGCAAAGGCGCAAAGAAAAACACGCAAGCATCAAAGTGCTATTCAACAGCTTAGCGTTCTTCCTTTGCGCCTTTGCGCGAGATGTTTTGAAACGGCTAAGACGACTTGCCGATGTTCGGATTTTCGCGCGCGATGTCGTCGGCCTTGCGGCTCAGGTCTTTGGCGTCGGCGAGCAGCTTTTTGAAGTTGGCGTTCTTCTTCTTGAAATCATCCTTCGCCTTCTGCATCGCCGTCTTGTCCGCATTGTCGTAGTTGTCGTGCATGATCTTGGCGGCCTCCTTGCGTTCCTTGAAGGCTTCGATCTGCTTGCGCAGGGATTGCGACTTGAGCGAGAGATACTCTTTGTACTTGTCGTCCACATTCATCTTTGAAGCTTTGTCGAGCTTGTCGGCGGCGACCTCGCCGTGCTTGAGGCCATCGTCAATGGCCTTCATCAAATCTTCGAGCAGGCTTTTGACTTTCTTGGAGTCCTTGTCGGTGTCGGCCTTGTCAAGGTCGTCCATCTTCTGTTCGTTGTCGTCCGCGATCTTGTCAATTTCCTTCAGCTCGTTATTGGCTTCCGACACAAGTTTGTTGGCTTCGGCCTGCGAGTTGCTGCCCAGGTTTTTGAGCGCGCCGCATGCCAGAGCGAAAAAGGCCAGCACGACGAGCGCCAACACTGCGCCGCTTCGCCCGTTCTTATCACGCATAATTGTTCAAGCGTCCTTTCGGTTTTTCAGATTTGTAATAAAGCGTATTTCGCGTAAAGCGCGCCCGCGCTGCCCTTGTCCGGAAGACTTCAAATGATGCTTAACTTGCTTGCCCTTGTCGGGTCTGGATATTGGACTGTCTTGTCTCTGCTGTCAAGATTTAGTAGAGTCTGAAGTCTGGCATCCAAAGCCGGAAACCGTGAGACATGATTAAAAGCGAGATTACGGAACAGATTACAAACAGGCGTGCGCGTGTGGGCGTCATCGGTCTCGGTTACGTCGGCCTGCCGCTGGCGGTCGAGTTCGCGCGGGCGGGTTTCACTGCCACAGGCTTTGAAGTTGATGAGAGCAAAGCTCTTGAGATTAACAGCGGGCGTTCCTACATCGGCGATGTCAGCTCGTCTTTCGTCAAAGAACTGATCGAGGCGGAGCGGCTGAGCGCAACGACGGATTTCATCCATCTGGCGGCTTGCGATGTCATCATCATCTGCGTGCCGACGCCACTGCGGAAGACGAAAGAGCCGGACATCTCATACATCCTGGCCGCCGCCGAAGAGATCAAGCGCAACCTCAGACGCGGCCAGCTCGTCGTCCTTGAATCCACGACCTATCCGGGGACGACCGACGAAGTCCTGCTGCCGATGTTTGAAGAGACCGGCCTCAAGCTCGACGAAGATTTTCTCCTCGCCTTCTCGCCCGAAAGGGTTGATCCGGGCAACCCGCAGTTTCAAACGCACAATATTCCGAAGGTCGTCGGAGGCGTGACGGAAGACTCGACCGCCGTCGCGGCGCATCTCTACGGTCAGGTCGTGAGAGACGTTCACGCCGTCAGCTCGGCGCGCGTCGCCGAAGCCGCCAAGTTGTTGGAGAACACTTTTCGCGCCGTCAATATCGGGATGGCGAACGAGATGGCGCGCCTCTGCTACGCGCTCGGCATAGACACCTGGGAAGTCATCCGCGCCGCCGCCACCAAACCCTTCGGCTTCATGCCCTTCTATCCCGGCCCCGGAATTGGGGGCCATTGTATCCCGCTCGATCCGCATTATCTGTCGTGGAAGGCGCGGCAGCATGGCTTTGATTCGCGCTTTATCGGTTTGGCCGAAGAGGTGAATTCGCGTATGCCTGAGCACGTCCTGCGGCTCGTGGCGGATGGCTTGAATGATGTGCGGAAAGCTCTGAACGGCTCGCGCGTGTTGCTGCTCGGCGTGGCTTATAAGAAGGACATCAATGATGTGAGGGAGAGCCCCGCGCTCTCGATTATTGATCTCTTGCGGGCGAAGGGAGCGGACGTGCGTTATCATGATCCGTTCGTCTGTGAGGTTCGTTTCGACGACGCGCACACGATGGGAGAGGCAGAGCCTTTGCAGTCCGTCGAGCTGACCGATGATGAATTGCAGGCGTCGGATTGCGTCGTCATCGTGACGGATCACAGCGAGATAGATTACGCACGGGTGACACAGCTTGCGCCCCTCATCGTTGACACGCGTAACGCGCTCGGCGGCGAACTGCGCCGCGCAAGTAAAGCAAGGATTATTCGACTCTAAGTTCAAGGTTCAAGGTTCAAAGTCCATCGGCTCAAACCTTGAACCTTGAACTTTGAAGCTTGAACCCATTTATGTTGAAAGTCATCAACGTCGTCGGCGCGCGGCCAAACTTTATGAAGGTCGCGCCGATTGTGGAAGAGATGAAGCGGCGCGCCGGAGAGTTTGCGCCGCTCATTGTGCATACGGGGCAGCATTACGACGCGCAGATGTCGGATGCTTTCTTTCGAGACCTCGGCTTGCCTGAGCCTGATGTTTACCTGGGCGTCGGCTCTGCCTCGCACGCCGCGCAGACCGCCGCCGTGATGCAGAGCTTCGAGCCGGTCGTGCTTGAGGAAAAGCCGGATTGGGTGCTGGTCGTTGGCGATGTCAACTCGACTCTGGCGTGCGCCCTCGTCTGCTCAAAGCTCGGCGTCAAGGTCGCGCATGTCGAGGCTGGCCTGCGCAGCCGCGACCGCACGATGCCCGAAGAGATTAATCGCCTCTTGACAGACCAGCTCGCAGACCTCTTGCTCACGCCTTCCGTGGACGGCGACGAGAATCTCAGGCGCGAAGGGATTCCGGACGAGCGCATACGCTTTGTCGGCAACGTGATGATTGATTCGCTCTTCGCGCAGCTCAAGCGCGCCGGAGCGTCACGGGTGCGCGAGCAGCTCGGCATTGAGAAAACGGATTACGCCGCGCTGACTCTGCATCGCCCGTCGAATGTGGATGAGAGGGAAACTTTCGCGCGGATTCTGGACGCGCTCGAAGAGATCAGCCAGAGGCTTCCGATAATTTTTCCGGTTCACCCGCGCACGCGCGCACGCCTCACGGAGTTCGGCTTCTCGGAAAGAGTCGAACGCATGAAAGCTTTACGCCTCATCGAACCGCTCGGCTACCTGGATTTCCTGCGGCTCTACAGTGGCGCGCGGCTCGTTCTCACAGACAGCGGCGGGATACAGGAAGAGACGACCGCGCTCGGCATTCCCTGTCTCACTTTGAGAGAGAACACTGAACGCCCGATTACAGTCGAGCTTGGCACAAACCGTATCGTCGGCACGGACACAAAGAGAATCACACAAGCCGCCTTCGCTTCACTCGACGCCGCGCGCGATAAAGCTGAGCCGCCGCGCATCCCGCCGCTCTGGGACGGACGCACGGCTGTGCGCATCTGCGACGCACTGCTTCAAGGGATGAGGGATGAGGGATGAGGGATGAAAAAGAGCGTGCTCGAAGTTTCATCCCTCATCCCTTATCCCTCATCCCTAAGTTGAAGCGCGCTCTGCGCGGAGAAGTGGACGCGCGCACGGTCGCGCTCGAAGCATGGCGGCGCAGTCGCGTCCGTCTCGCGCAGAGACGCGAGCGCGCGATGCTCGACCAGCTTAACCAGCAACCCGTCCGCCTGCGTCAAGAGTACGCGCGGCTCTCTTCCAAAGAACTGTTAAAGCATTTCCGTCATCGCGCTTCCCCGAAATTTTTTCCCGGCTTCGATTCATTCGAGAAACTGGCTGACAGTCAGAAATTGCGCTTTCCATCTGAGACCGCGCAGCTTATCGAAAGCGCGGCTCGCATTAAACAGCAGCATCGCTGGCCTCTGCTCGGTTACGGCGAAAGGGATTTCGGCGCGCGTATTGAGTGGCGGCGCGATCTGTTGGCGGGCGACGTGTGGCCGCTCGATTATCACGTCGAAGCGAATCTGGCGCGCGAGGGCGCGGATGTCCGTGTCCTGTGGGAACTCAACCGCCTCGCGCAGCTCATCACTTTGGGACGAGCCTACGCGGTCACGCATGATGAAGAGCTGGCGGAAGAATTTTTCGCGCAGCTTGACGGCTGGCGCGAGCAGAATCCGGTCGGGCGCGGCCCGAACTGGGCTTGCGCGATGGAGGTCGCACTGCGCTCGATGAACCTCGTCGCCGCCTTCGAGCTTTTTCGCCGGTCGGAGAGCATGAGCGAAAAGCGTTTGCTCGACACGCTCACTCTCTTCGAGCAGCACGGCGCGCACATTCGTCGCAATCTCGAATTCTCGTACATCGCCACGAGCAATCATTATCTCTCGGACGTGGTCGGACTCTTTTGGCTCGGCACATTGCTGCCTGAGCTACACGCTGCGCGAGCATGGCGCGAGTTCGGCCTGCGCGAGATGTTGAGAGAGATGGACGCGCAGATTCTCGCGGACGGCGCGGACGGTGAAGCCTCTACGGGTTATCATCGCCTCGTGCTTGAGCTGTTTCTCTATTCCTTTATCCTCGCGCGCGCGAACGAGATTGAGATTGCGGAGAAATACTGGCTGAGGCTTCACGCGATGCTGGCTTACGTCTGTGCTTACACGCGGCCTGACGGGCGCGCGCCGCTCATCGGCGACACTGATAGCGGGCAGGTCTTGCCGCTCGTCCGTCGCGCCGCAGACGATCACGCCTACCTGCTTGCCCTCGGCGCAGTCGTCTTTGATGAATCAGGTTTCAAGCGCTTTCATGAAAGCGAAGCTATTCCCGAAGAGCTGTTGTGGGTTTTTGGAGAAGCGGGAGTGCAAAGCTTTCAGAGCTTGCCCCTCAAGCATGAAAGCCGTGCGTCAAGAGCTTTCGCGGATGCGGGCACGTACATCATGCGCGAGGGCGATTCGTACTTGCTCTTTAACGCGAGCGGCGGCGGCTTGGGCGGTCGCGGCTCGCACGGCCACAATGATGTCTTGAGCATAGAAGTCTCCGCGTGCGGCGCGAGCTTTATCACAGACCCCGGAACTTACGTTTACCGGACTGACCTGCATGAGCGTCACCTGTTCCGCTCGACCGCGTACCACTCGACCGTAGAGGTTGACGGAGTTGAGCAGAATACGATTCAGGAAAGCTTGCCTTTCATCATCGGCAACGAGGCGCACCCGCGCGTGATTAAATGGGAGACGAGCGAGGCGCGCGATCTGGTCATCGCGGAGCATGAAGGCTACGCACGGCTCGCACAACCCGTCACGCATCGCCGCGCGGTCGAGTTCGACAAGCGACGGCGCGTCTGGCTCATCACAGACACACTCACGGGCGCGGGCGAGCACGTCTTTAAGTTTCGTTTTCATCTCGCGCACGGGCTTGAGACGAGCGTGCGCGCTGACGGAAACTTAGAGGCATACGATAAAATCAGTGCGGCGCGGCTTTTCATCATTCCGCTCGACGCGCCGGATGCGCCTGCGCTCGAAGCGTGCTGGACATCGCGCGAATACGGCGCGAAGATGCCTTCGGTTTCCGCCTGTTGGACGCTCAGCGCACACGCGCCACTGACCGCACGCTGGGCGCTCGTGCCCGTTTGCGCGGGCGAAGATGAGACCGAACGAATCTCAAATTTGAAAGCTCAAATCTGAAATCATTTATGTGTGGCATTTGCGGAGTCTGGGAATACGGCGGGGCGGCGGGGCGCGTGGAGCGCGCTCTGATTGAACGCATGCGCGACGAGATGCCTCATCGCGGGCCGGATGACGCGGGAAGTTTGATCTTTGACGAAGGGCGCGGCGGCCTCGGCTTTCGCCGCCTCTCAATCATTGATCTTTCGGAGGCCGGACACCAGCCGATGCACGGCTGCCGAGGAGAAGTGTGGCTCGTCTTCAACGGAGAGATTTACAATCACGCGCGGCTTCGTGAAGGCTTGCAAGCGCGCGGCCATGTTTACGCTTCGCACACGGATTCCGAAACCATCTTGCATCTGTACGAAGAACGCGGCCTCGACTTCGTGCATGAGATCGAAGGCGATTACGCCATCGCTTTGTGGGACGCGACGCGCGAACAGCTCGTCCTCGTGCGCGACCGCATCGGCGTCAAGCCGCTCTACTTTTATCACGCGGACGGGAGATTTATTTTCGCCTCCGAAATCAAAGCCATCCTGCAACATCCCTCTGTCACGCCGGATGTGGACGAGGAATCGCTCTATCATTATCTGACTTTCCTGACCACGCCCGCGCCGCGCACGCTCTTTCGCGGCATCAATAAAATTCCCGCCGGACACCTGGCCGTCATCAAACGCGACGGCGCGTTGGAGCTTAAAAAATATTGGGACGCGCTGCCGCCTGAGCGCGCGATGGCCGAGCCGCGAGATGAAGAGGAATGCAAAGCGGAAATCCTGCGCCTGCTGCGCGAGTCAATCACCAAGCGGATGATGTCGGATGTGCCGTTCGGAGTTTTCCTGTCGGGCGGCGTGGACTCTTCGGCCAACGTCGCTCTGATGGCAGAGCAGATGTCGCGCCCCGTCGAAACCTTCACGGTCGGCTTTCGTGATGCTGAACATCTCAACGAGCTTGAATCCGCGCGTCGCATCGCACGCGATTTTAAGACGAATCATCATGAGGTCGTCATCGCCTCCGAAGAGATGCAGAAGTTTCTTCCCGACCTCGTGTTTCATCAGGACGAGCCGATTGCAGACCCCGTCTGCGTGCCTCTCTATTACGTCTCAAAGCTGGCGCGCGATTCCGGCACTATCGTCGTGCAGGTCGGCGAGGGCGCGGACGAGATTTTCAGCGGCTACGACAATTATGTGCGCCACCTAAAGATTTATGAAAAGTTCTGGCAGCACGCGGAGCGCATTCCCCATGTGATGCGGCGCGCGGCGAGCGCGGTCGCTCGTCCCGCTCTGGAGGCGACCGGAAAAAAACGCGCGGCGATTGAGCTGATTCGCAGGCTCGGCGCGGACGAGCCGTTGTTCTGGGGCGGCGCGATTGTGTACGACGAAACTTTTAAGCCGCGCGTGCTCTCCGAACGCCTGCGCCGCAAGTTCGCGGAGCGTTCGTCGCTCGAAGCGGTCTTGCCTTACCTGCAAAGAATCGAGACGGAGCGTCCCAACTCGGACTTTCTCTCGCGCATGACTTATCTGGAATTGAAACTGCGACTGCCCGAGCTATTGTTGATGCGTGTGGACAAAATTACGATGGCGACTTCGGTCGAAGCGCGCGTGCCTTTTCTTGATCATCATCTCGTGGAATACGCGATGGGCTTGCCGCGCTCATTAAAAGTCGAGGGCGCGAGCGGCAAACATATCTTGAAACGCGCGCTCGAAGAGATACTGCCGCGCGACTTGCTCTACAGTCCGAAACGCGGCTTCGGCGCGCCGATTCGTGAATGGTTCAGAAACGGACTCGGCGAAATCTTCGACGCGCACTTGATGCACTCCCCCATGCGCCGCAGAGATTTCTTCGACTATAAATTCATCGCGCGCCTCTTGGCAGAGCATCGTCGCGGCTCGCACGATTGGAGCTTTCACCTGTGGGCGCTCTTGAACCTGAGCATGTGGTACGAGCGATGGATTGAGCCTCAGTAGCGGCTCAACCGACTTGACTCATCTATAACTAAAACCATGAAACAAAGTATTGTGCATATCGCTTTAGTCGTAAACGACTATGACGAAGCCATCAGCTTCTATACTAATAAATTGAATTTCACACTGATCGAAGATACCCCGCAGAGCGAAACAAAACGATGGGTTTTAGTCGCGCCCAAAGGCTCGGAAGAATGTTGCTTATTGCTGGCCAAAGGGGTCGGCGAAGAACAAAGAAGCCGCATCGGAAACCAGACGGGCGGGCGGGTTTTTCTCTTTTTGAAAACCGATGATTTCTGGAGAGACTATAAACACATGCAGTCGCAAGGCATCAACTTTGTCAGAGAACCGAAAAGCGAAGAATACGGAACGGTCGCAGTTTTCGAAGATTTATACGGCAATCTTTGGGATTTAGTCGAATTCAAAAAGTAGTAGTTGGTCAGTTTCAAAATGACGAAGAAAAAAAGTTTCACGCAAAGGCGCAAAGGCGCAAAGAAGAGATTTAAAGCTTTCCTTTGCGTCTTTGCGTCTTTGCGTGAGATTGCTTTCGTGTTGATGGATATTCTCTAAATAGATAAGATGCCTCGTTTCTCGACACATGTCGCGTGGACTTTCGGCACGCGGGTTCTGATGCTCTTGAGCGGCGTGGGCGCGAGCGTCATCGTCGCGCGCTGGCTCGGAGCAGAAGGCTTGGGCGCGCTCGCCGTGCTCAACGTGACGGTCGCCGTCGCCTTGCAGCTCGGCAGCGCGGGACTGCCTTCCGCCAACACGTATTTCATCGCGCGCGACCGAAGTTCAATCGCGTCCGTCTGCGCCAATGCTCTCGCGTTCGCCCTTCTAGCGGGCGGCGCGCTCGCGCTCGTCGTCATCGCCTCGGCTAAATTTTATCCCGCGCTTTACGGAAACATTCCGGTCGGCCTGTTGACCATCGCCGCCGCTTCAATTCCGTTTCAACTCATCACGCTGCTCGGCCTCAATGTTTTTCTGGGACTGCACCGGATTGTTCACTTCAACCTGTTGGACGCGGCGGCGCAGTCGCTCTTGCTCGTCAACGCGCTCGTCGCGCTCGTCCTCTTCGGCGCGGGGCTTCGCACGCTCGTCTCTTTGAACACTACGGCGAGCGTCCTGGTGGGACTTTTGATTGTGTGTCTGATCGCGCGGCTGCTGAAAGAGTTAGGCGGCGGGCGATTTCGTGTGGATTTAGAGCTGTTCAAGCGGATGGCGCGTTATGGCATCAAGTTTCATATCGCGGTGGTCGCGGCGATGCTCATTTTTCGCGCAGACCTTCTGATCGTCAATCATTTTCGCGGAGCGAAAGAGGCGGGCGTTTATTCCGTTGCCTCTCAAGTGGCGACGATGCTCATGCTCCTGCCGGGAGTCATCGGAACTCTGCTTTTGCCGCGCGTCGCGTCCACACAGGACGCGCGCGGCGAGATGACTATGCGCGTCACGCGTCACACGGCTTTCGTGATGTTCTTCATTTGTCTGGCGGCTGTGCCCGCGAGCTTTGCCTTGCCGTTGGTTTACGGCGCGCCGTTCGCTGACGCATCGTGGCAGTTATTGATTCTGCTGCCGGGAATTTATCTGGTCGGCATCGAGTCCGTGCTGGTGCAGCACTTCAGCAGTTTGGGCTTGCCCGTCGCGATTCCGATTTTCTGGCTCATCACGCTCGGCATCAACGTCGCGCTCAACCTGGCATTCGTCCCTGCGTTCGGCGCGCGAGCCGCCGCCGCCGCTTCGAGCGTCAGCTACGCGCTGATCTTCGTTCTCGTCACCTCTTATTTTCGCGCGAAGACGGGCAACAAGCTTTCGACGACGCTTTTGCTGCGCGCAAGCGAGCTGCGCGAGTTGCTCATGACGGCGCGCACGCGCGGGCGACTTGCTTCGAGGTAAATTTTATTGATGAGCGAGGCCGGCCAAAAGATAGAGCGCGAAAACTTGTGGGGCTATGTGAAGCGTTTGCGCTTTGTGCGGCGAGCCATCGCGGAAGCTTTTCCGTCTCGTCATCCGAGCCTTGTGCGCGTGCTCGACGCTGGCTGCGGCAACGGCTCGCAGCTCGCGCTGTCGCTCATCAAAGACGGCTATAATCTGACGGGCGTGGACACGGATCAAAGTTCGATTGAGCACGCGCGAAATCTGTCGGCGGGGGCGGCCAATGCAAAGTTTTTCTGCCAGCGTATTGAAGAGTTGCCGGAAGCCGAAAAGTTTGAGGTCGTGATTCTCTCGGAAGTGCTCGAACATTTGGAAGAGCCGCAAGCTCTGTTACAGGCAGGCGTCGAGCGGCTTCATGCGGGCGGCATTCTAATCGTCACAGTGCCGAACGGTTACGGCGAGTTTGAATTGGACTCGTGGCTCTTTCGCACGCTTCGCTTGCAGCGCGTGATGGACGCGCTCACCAAAGGGTCGCAGGCGGCGGTCGGCTCGACCGATAATCAAGAGAGCGGGCACGTGCAATTTTTTACGCGCGGGCGGCTGCGCAGGCTCTTCGCGGAATGCGGCCTCGTAGTTTTTCTTGAAGGAGCGTCGAGCCTCTTGAGCGGCCCGCTCGTCGGCCACACACTGGGACGCTTCCCGCGCTTTATCGAATGGAACGCGCGCACGGCTGACAGGCTGCCGCCGGTCTTTTCGAGCGGCTGGTTCTTCGCCCTGCGACCTGTGGGTAAGGATAAAGCATGAAAGATAAGCTATTGATACTTTGCTTTTCCTTTGCATCTTTGCGCCTTTGCGGGAAACTTTCTCGCGCAAAGGCGCAAAGGCGCAAAGAAGAAACGCGGTCGTTGAGTTTATGAAATTGCTCTCATACGAAAATTTCGATGAGCTTTATCAGGAAGCCGTGCGGACGGTCTTCGCGCATTGGACTGCGGAGATGCAAGCGGAGTTGGCCGCGCATTGTCATAGCTGGGGGCCGGGTCTCTTCGACTTCAAAAATTATTTGCGGGTCTCTTCGCTTCGCTTCTATAAAGCCTATCGCGCGTTTGCGAAGGAGGATGAGAGACAACGTGTGTGTGATGTGGGCGGGTTCTGGGGCGTCTTTCCGCTGACGCTGAAGAAGATCGGTTACGAAGTGGCGATGACGGAGTCTTTGAAATATTACGGCGAGT
Source organism: Pyrinomonadaceae bacterium (assembly GCA_036403295.1). Lineage (GTDB taxonomy): Bacteria > Acidobacteriota > Blastocatellia > Pyrinomonadales > Pyrinomonadaceae > JACMLC01. The sequence goes on along the minus strand of DASWRG010000028.1, from coordinate 60,510 downwards.
CTTTCAAAGCTCTGTTCAAGTGCATCGCGGACGCGGGCGTCGAGATTTTTGATTACGACCCGTTTGAGCCTGAGGCGACACTGCCTCAAACATTCGATGTCGTGACGGTCATGGCAGTGCTTGAGCATTATCCGCACTCGCTCAAAAATTTCATGAGGAACATACGCGCCCTGCTCAAGCCTGACGGGGTTTTATATATCGAAGTCCCGAACATAGCCTACTGGCCGAAACGCGTCGCCCTCATGCGCGGGCAAACGCCGCACGCGCAGGCCGCCGAAATTTATCTCTCGGATGTGCCGTTCATCGGTCATCATCATGAGTTCACCATCAGGGAGTTGAGAGACCTCGCGCGCCTGAGCGGGCTGAAGATTTTGACCGAGGATTTTTACAACTACACGCCCGGCGCGCTGCCGAGCTTGAAGATGCTCCTCCGCTCGCCCTTTCAATTTCTGGCCTTCTCTTTTCTGAAAGAGGCGCGCGAGTGCATGACAGTGCTGTGCAAGGTTGATGGACGCGAAAAAATTTAAGGAGCATTTCTTGGAATAGCGCGCCGATTGAAGATTTCTAATTGTTACAAGGAAGCGAAAAGCTTCTCCCGTATGGTTTCCGAGAAACCCCCACGCCAACAGCGGCTGTGGGGGTTTCGGTCTTAAAGGGAGAGGTTAAACAAAGTTGGCACGCGAAGGAGATGCAACGGGATGGGCGCCCTCTCGAAAAGCATTCTTTTATTCGTCCTTAACTGGTTAGACGCACAGTTGACGATCATCTGGGTACGCACGAACGTGGCGACGGAAGGCAACGGGCTGATGGCTCGCCTGCTGGAGATGGGCGACGCCCCGTTTCTCATCGCCAAGCTGAGCATCGGATTTTTCGCCGCTTACATGCTCTATCGCTGCTCACACTTGAAGATGGCGCGGTACGGGATGTCACTGGTGCTGGCCATCTATTTCGCGCTGATGGTCGTGCATGCCACGACGGGCATGTCCGCGCTCGGCTGGCACGCCTCGGACGCCGCCACCTCTTACCTCGGCGCGATGCCGAACCTCTTCGTCGCGTTTCGTTAAGACTTCATTCACAGACCAGGACAAAGTCAGCTTCTCTTTGCGCTCTTTGCGTCTTCCTTCTTTGCGTGCTTTGCGTTAAAGCTTCAACTTAACCTCAAAGAGCGCAAAGGAAATCTCGCAAAGTACGCAAAGTTGTCTTACTCTTGATTCACATAAGCTATACTCCCTTTCAAATATTTTTGAAGAAGAGAGAGGCGTGATGCCTGAGTTGCAAGTGGAGCAGATTGTTTTTCCGAATGGCAATGAGGCTCTTTGCGTGCGAGCGCCCGAAGCTGCTGACGCACAAAGCATCATCGCGGTTTTAGAACTGCCAAAGCCGCGCGCTCTGCTCATCATCAACGGCGGGACGGCGAAGCTGGACGCGCGTGTCTCTCAAAATCTTTCAAAACTGTTCGAGGCCGTCGCGCAGACAGTCATCGAGAACAGCATCACTGTCATGACGGGCGCGACCGACGCGGGGATTTTCGCCCTCTTTGGCCGTGCGCTTCAACGCGCGGGCAGACTCAAAGCTCCTTGCATCGGCGTGTCGGCGGGCATGCGACTCGGCCTTGAAGCCTTAGAGCCGCATCACTCACACTTCGTCCTCATCGAGACAGAGACATGGAGCAAGGCTACTCCTTTCATGTACGAGATGGCCGCTACGCTGGCGCGCGATTGCCCGTCGCTGGCACTGTTCGCCGGAGGCGGCCCTACCACGCTGAGCGAAATGCGAGAGAACGTCCGGCAGCATCGCGAGATGATTTTACTCGCCGGGAGTCAGGGCGTTACTGATGCGCTCGTCGCCGCGCGTCGCGTCGCGCCCGTTGCCGACGAAGAGGTCAAGAGCATCTCGCGCGAAGGACGACTGACGATTTTTGATCTGGAGGATTCTCCCGCCGCGCTTACAAAATTGATGACAAACAGGCTATTGCGTGTATAATGCCGACCCTTCATCAGGCGACAGGAAAATTCCAATGAAGGACTCATGACTATGGAAAATAACGGAGCCTCGTAAAATATGCCAAAAAAGCCTCAAACCTGCTTTGTCATCATGCCCTTCGGAGAAAAGCCCAACATTGACGGGCAGATCGTCGATTTCGATGTGGTCTATCAATATATTATTAGGCCGGTCACCCAACGAGTCGGACTCGAAGTCGTCCGCTCGGACGAGATTCAATCGCCCGGCTTGATTCACGCCGACATGATTGAGCACATCATGTCGGACGACGTGGCTATCGTGGACATCACTTCGCTTAACCCGAACGTCTTCTACGAGCTTGGCGTCCGCCACGCGTTGCGGAAATCCCTCACCATTATGATACGAAAAAAGGGGACGAAAAATCCTTTCAATATTCAGGGAATGCGAACCATCGAATATGACACGGATATTGAGAGCGCGACGAAGGCGCAGAATGAGATCGAGCAGTTTATCCGCAATGGTCTGATAAGACAGAGCAACGACAGCATGGTCTATCAGGTTTTGCCCGACCTGCGTGTTTCTCGCAATGAATAACAGAGACAAGGAAGTCGCCTCATGAAGACGTTCAACTGCTTCATCATCTTTCCGTCCGATCAAGAAGAGGTTGAATCTCAACTGATTCCGGATAACAAGCGCGGATTGATCGAGAAGCCATCCGGCTGCATGCAATTCGACGGACAGGCCGTCGAGGTTGATTTCAATCAGGTTTACACCTACATCATCAAACCAGCTCTGGATGAAGTGGAAAAACAATGCGGGGTGAAGATCGAACGCCTGCGCGGAGTGGACATTCAGCAGGCCGGAGACATCTTCGACCAACTGCTCCCGCATATCTGCAATGCCGACATCACGATCACCGATTTGACGACCAGCAATCCCAACGTCTTTCTCGAATACGGCATCCGCTCCTCCGTCAAAGACAGGCTCAATATCATCATCGCGCACGAACCCTTCAAACGCCCCTTCAATATCAACGGACTAACCTACATCGGCTACAAGCTGGGCGACTTCCGCAGCGCCGCTCAGGCCACACAGTCTCTCTTTACGTTAGTCAAGAGCCACATCGAGCCGAAAAACAATAACACGAACATGCAAAACAACGAGAGGATCAAACGCAATGTTGACCTCTACAGCGGACGCCGCCGCGAGCAGGAAGTCATTAAAGCTTTCGAGCCTGCGCCGCAACTGATCGCAGACCTCGCCGGTTTCCTGCTCAAACACGGCAAAGAGCCGCTGCTCAAGCAGAAGTCCATCAAATTTCTTGATGCGGTAGGAGCGATGCTGGAGAAGGACGAGCGCGGGCTGGAGCGCGCTATCGCGCACTATCTGATGATGTGCCAGATAGAGGGTTTGAGCAAAGATAAGCTGGAAGAGCTTTATGTCAGGCTGTCGGAGCTTTACGACACCAATCCGGAAACCCAAGAGAAGGCGGCGGAGTATCGGAAGAAGGCCGAAGATTTAGGGGAGCAATAATCATGAGCAGTCAACCTTTTCAAAAACAGTATCTGCGGGCTGAAGCCTTGTCTCTGGTGAGGAAGGCCGAGACGGATGGGCAACTGCTGGATAAGGCCGTCGAAAAGTATCACCAGTATCTAAGCCTCAACCCGCATGACGACAATGCGTGGGGCGGACTCGGCGGCGCTTACCGTCGAAAGGGCGACGTTGACAAGGCTCTTGACAGCTATTGCAAAGCCTATGAGGCCAACCCGCAATCCACCTACGCGCTCGTCAACATCGTCTCCTTGCGTGCCGCGCGCAATCTGGAGGAAGACCGCGAAAAACTGAAAACGGAGATTCCCGAAGCCTTGCGTCTGTGCCAGCAGGCGATTCAGAAGAACACGGAGGACTTCTGGACGTGGTATGACATCGCCACTCTGCAACTGATTGCCGGGAATCTGAACCAGGCGCTGAGCGACTTCAATTACGCCATCAAGCTCACGCCGGAAACGGCCAAAGAGAACTTTCGCAGCGTGCTGAACAATCTCAAGTTCCTGCAATCGCACAATCCCACCATCGAAGGACTCTCGACCGTGATCCGCATGATAAGTGAACATCTGACCTAGAAGGGTTGATCCGGTCAAATCGTAAGGAGACGCCAGATGAGCGAAAGCTTCCCGTATCTCGTAGACCGTCTTGACAAACAAGCGGACTGGCATTCCAAGAAAGGCTCGCTCAACAAAAAGAGATTTTACATCGCAGAGATGATCGCCCTCTTCGCGGGCGCGATCATCCCGATTATCAACGTCCTCAGCCTGCCACCCGCATGGCAGCGCGCCGGTTCGGCCATTCTGGCTGCGGCCATCGTGATCGTCACAGGCGTCAGCAAGCTCTGTAAGTTCAGGGATAACTGGCTGAACTTTCGCGGCCTCTCCGAAGAGTTGCGGCGCGAGAAGGAATTTTACCTGAACAGCGTCGGAGACTACTCGGCGACGGACGAGACGCTAAAGCGCAAAATGCTGGTGCAAAGGACGGAGACGATTCTCTCGACCACCACGACGCGATTCATGGCCGTTAACCGGGCCGAGCGCGAGCAAACGACAGAAGAGAACAAGACTTAAAGCCTCTGTTTGTCTGAGACCCTGACGAATCAGTTTTGTGCACGATTTCCCTTTCGCGCCAATCAGCTCTTTTATCCGCCGCTCTTGCAGTTTCTCCTCATCCTACGCCAAAATTAGCGTAAACGTGCGTCCCTTAATTTGCGTAATGAAGACGGACGCATGTTTCGGGGCGGGCGCGGCGCGCGCACACAACCGGCGGCTTGCGCAAAAGCATCAAAAGGGGATGCGAATCAACTCCTCTTGGAGAATTGAATTTTCTAAAGATATAGGAATAAAGCCATGTATAAACTTTCCGCACGTCAAATCCTGCTGATAGCTTTGCTCTCAGCCCTTTTCGCGGCAGGCACGGTCGCCTGCTTCAATCGCTTCGGCAACAGCTTGCAGCCCAACGGCTCAGCCTTCAACGAAGCTCTGCCGTCAGGCATCACAGACCCCTCGCTCGCCACAGACGAGCAGAACAACATCGAAGTTTACAGGGCGATTTCGCCCGGCGTGGCCTTCATCACTTCGACCTCTTACCAGAGAGATTTTTTCGGGCAGATACAGGAGGGCGAAGGCTCCGGCTCTGGCTCCGTGATAGACGATCAGGGACACATTCTGACCAACTATCATGTCATCGAAGGAGCGCAGAAGCTCTCCGTGCGCTTTAGCGGCGACAAAACTTATCCGGCCAAGTACGTCGGCGGCGACCCGGACACAGACCTCGCGGTGATACAGGTGGAAGTTCCGCGCGACCAGTTGACCATCGTCCCGCTCGGCGATTCCGACAGGCTCACGGTCGGCCAGAAAGTTCTGGCAATCGGCAACCCGTTCGGCCTCGACCGCACGCTGACGACGGGCGTCATCAGCGGCCTGCAACGCCCGATTCAGGCGCGCAACAAACGCACGATTGAGGGAGCGATTCAAACGGACGCTTCGATCAATCCGGGAAATTCGGGCGGGCCGCTCCTCGATTCGCACGGGCGCATGATCGGCATCAACTCGCAAATCCTCTCGCCTTCGGGCGCGAGCGCGGGCGTCGGCTTTGCGATTCCGGTCAGCATCGCCAAGCGGGTCGTCCCCGAGTTGATTAAGAACGGCATGGTACGCCGTCCGAAGCTCGGCATCGGCGGGCGCGACGTGAACACCTTGCGCGGCATGCCGGTCGAAGACGGCGTCCTGATTATTCAGGTCATGCCGGGCGGCGCGGCGTCGGCTGCCGGTCTGCGCGAGACGACGCAGACTGAGGACGGCGACATCTCTCTCGGCGACATTATCCTTTCGATTGACGGCGAGAAGGTGCGCGGCAACGACGACCTCTATCACATACTCGACAAGCATCAGATCGGGGATGTCGTCAAGCTCGAAGTCCTGCGCGGCAACTCGCGCTCCACCGTCCCCGTTCGCCTGCTCGAATCGCCCGACGCGCGACGCGCAGTGCGGTGATAAGAGCAAGATGGAGATAGAGCACTTCATCAATCAGGGTTACGGGTGGCTGTGCAAGCACTGCCTGAGTGAGATGGAAACGCGCGCGAGCCAAGCTGTTGGCCGCGCGCGTTTTTTTACGGAGGGCGAAGCTGAAGACAAAGAGCCTGAGCTTTCGACGCTCGCCCTCTCGCGCTGGAGCGACGCGGCGCACACGATTTTGTATTGTCCGCGTTGTGGGATTGAGGAGCTGGTGAGTAAGACGTAAGAATAAGTTTCGCGCAAAGGCGCAAAGACGCAAAGAAAAGCTTTAAATCTCTTCTTTGCGTCTTTGCGCCTTTGCGTGAAATCTTATCTCTTCTCAGTTAACAGTCTACGCAACTCCGTGATACGATTTTCCGGCTCGCCGTAACGCGCGCGGTAATCCTGTATGCTGCGATTGATAGCTTCCAAGGCATCCTCGCGTCCGTAAGTCTCTGCGATCTCGACGCGGCGCGGGGCTTCGCTCGGCAGTTGCTTGTAACTGAGAAAGTAATGCTTGAGCCGGTCAACCAGGCCACGCGGCACATCACGCAATTCCTCCACTTCACCGAAGGCGACATCGGATTCGAGCACGGCGATGATCTTATCGTCCGCCTCGTCTCCGTCAATCATCCGAAAACCGCCGATGGGTTTGGCGCGCACGAAAAAATTTCCCTGCCCGATGGTCTTTTCCGTCAGCACGCAAATGTCCATCGGGTCGCCGTCGCCTTTGATGCATGAAACCCCTGTGCGCGTAGAGCAAAGCTCGCCCACGCTGTCGCCGCAATAGGTCTGCGGAATAAAACCGTAAGGCGTCGGGCAGAGCGAAGAGAACCTCTGCGGACGGTCGAGCCGCAAATGGCCTGAAGGCTTATCCAATTCGTACTTCACGACATCGGTCGGGACGATCTCAACGTAGACATTGACCTTGCCGGGCGCATCATCTCCCGGCGCGACTCCGTGCCACGGGTGCGCCTGAAACAAGACCGCGAACAGCTCGTGCAACGCATCATCATGAGCAGCCATTTGCTTTTCCTTCTCGCTTTAGTGCTAAAATCTCGATTGCTTGGAAAGAGCCGCGAAATTCAATCTTAGCCACAGAGGACACAGAGATATAAAAAAGCTTCCATGATTGAATTCTTTTCCGCTGTGTTCTCTGTGGCTAACTCCTGATTTTGAATTATGAGACTTTCGGCCTGAGCATGTCTACGGGCGGCCACGATAGTTTTTGATATTTATGTCTGCGACGACGGCACAAGCCATTAGAGAAAATTCCGGGACGCGCGCGATCAGTCTGCGCTGGATTATTAACTCGCGCGAAGACCTGTTGTGGTTTATCGGCTCTGTGTTTTCGAGCTACCTGCTGCTTGTTCTTTATGTGACGGGATTGCTCCCGCTCGTGTGGATGGTCGGAGCGTGGGCTGTGCTGATTGACGCGCCGCACGTCTTCGGCACTTTCTCGCGCACCTACTTTGATCGCGCAGAGCGCGTGGCGCGAAGGCGTCTGCTCTGGGGATCGCTCGCCTTCTTCATCGTCGGGCCGTTGATGGTGCTGGCCGGACTCGGCCTCGTCTTCTTTTTCATCGCCGCGCTCTGGGCTTACTATCATCTGGTCAAGCAGCATTACGGTTTCATGGTGCTCTACAAGAAGAAGAACGACGACCTGCTCAAGATAGACAACGCGCTCGACCGCGCCTTTCTGCTCGTGGCTTTCACTTATCCGTTCGTGGCCTTCATCGCGCGCGACCCCGAAGCGATGGGACGCGTGCCCGCACGGCTGCAATCCATCGTCGGCACGCTCGAAACCATCTTGCTCATTGCGACCATCTGCCTGGCAGCCGCGTGGCTTCTCCGTCAGCTTCAGCGCGCAGTGCAAAGGCGGCCATTGAATGTGCCGAAATACCTGCTGCTCGCCGCTGCGATTCCGATGCACTGGATAGTTCTGCTGACGCCGATGCCGCACAAGACCATCGCCATCGTCGCCATCTTAACCATCTACCACAACCTGCAATATCATCGCTTGATCTGGTTTCATAATAAGAAGTACACGAAAGAGGCGGATGGTAAATCGCGTTATGGCGGAGCGGAGCTAATCAGCCGCCGGCTCATCTACTACATAGCCTTTGGCATCCTCTTCGGCATCTGGTATCAACTGCCGCGACAGTTTATGAGAGCAGCTTACGGCGAGACGACGACCTTGACACAGATGGTCGCGGCTTTCTTCTGGGGCTACGCCTTCATACATTATTATCTCGACTCGAAAATCTGGCGCGTGCGGCGCGACCCTGCGGTGGGCAAAGCTTTGCAGATGAGCTGAAGTTTTAAAAGCACCGAGAGCTGCGCTCCATCGCACAAAAATTTCAAGCGCGCATCATCCTCGGCGGAGAAGGCTTTAGGGACGAGGCGATTCGACAAAGATTCCCGGCGGATTTATACGCGGAAACTTTCCTGAGCTTGAAAGAGATGCTTCATCAATAAAGGCCGGGCTTCACTCTCCCAATTAATTCCGTCACAAACTCTAGCTTCACGGTGTTCTTCATCTGAGCATCGCGTTTTCAAATCCTTCAAGGAAGAATCCTTCATCATGTCGCGTCGCATTTTTACTTGTGTGCAATACCTGTTTCTCTCCTGCTTGATACTGGGCGGAGGGATCAACGCCGCCGCCAACGGCCTTGATGAGAAAGTGGACGCATATATCAGGCAGGAGATGACCAAGTATCGTATACCGGGAATGGCGGTGGCGGTCATCAGAAACGGCAAAGTGCTCAAGCTCAAAGGGTACGGCGTCACGAGCATTGAGCTTAATGTTGCGGCCAACGAGCACTCCGTCTTTCCGTTATACTCGACTACCAAGATATTCACGGGCGTCGCCCTGATGAAATTGGTTGAAGACGGGAAGCTATCTCTGGACACGCCGGTCACAGACTTCTTTCAAGGGCTTCCGAAAGAATGGAAAGAGATAAAGGTTAGAAACCTGCTGACGCACACCTCTGGCCTCGCGGAGCTACGCGAAAGTCAACGCTTTCAAAGCTTGCCTGACGAGAAGAAGAAATATTTCCCGCGTGAGGAAGGGATGCGCTATGTGGCGGAGTTGCCGCTCAAGTTCAAGCCGGGCGAGAAGTTTTTGTATCACACCTCAGGCTATAACATCTTGGCTTTGATAGTGGCGCAAGTGGCCGGAGAGCCGTTCGACGCCTTTCTGCAAGAGCGTCTGTTCACGCCGCTCGGGATGACCTCAACCATCTTCGGAGATACGGAGAAGATTATTAAGGGGCGGCCTTCAACCGCTTATTTCGTTGACAAAGGGGAGCTGCGGAATTTGCCGCTCACGTTCAACGTCAACGGAGGCAATCCCGGCGCGGGACTCAACTCTTCAGTCGCCGATTTGACGAAATTCCTGCTCGCTTTAGATGCGGGTAAGATTCTGAAGCCGCAAAGCCTGCGCGAGATGTGGTCGCCCGTCAAATTAAACGACGGAAGCGAGTACGGCTACGGCTTGGGCTGGACGGTCGGAGAGCACAAGGGACTGAAGGTCGTCGGTCATGAGGGCGGCGGCGCAGCCTGGATCGCGCATTTTCCGAAAGAGCACCTTTCGATAGTTGTGCTCTGTAACCTCAACGGCTCTAAAGCCGATGAGATTCAATACGGTATCGCAGACCTTTATCTGGGGCGGTGAGGAAATCAATCTTCGTCGTGGTCTTCGCCATCGTAATGCATCACGACGGGTTCGTCTTCGATGATGGTTTCGAGATGCACGGGACGCCCCCAGAGCGTGTGGACGTGTTCGAGAGCCTTGCGCGCGTAACGCTGGTCAAGCTCCGTGCTTTCGTATTGGTGTTTCAGGTAAAGCTCGCGGTTGCCGTTATAGTCGCCGTCGGCCACCACCAAATACGGAAAGCCGAAGTTGGTCATGTTTGCGACGAGCTGGTCGCGCACCCGCTCCCAACGCTTTTCGGTAATCGTCCACTCTTCCTCTTCAACCAATTCATAGACAAACAGGTCAAGCTCTTCACAAAGCTCTTCGGTCAGATAATTGCGGAGGAAAGAAACGTCGTTATCCAATTCTCTGACCTCGAAAATCTTCTCGCGTCCGGAGCCTGGCTTTCGGCCAAATTTTTCCTGCTCTTCAACGGTCGGATTGTCCCAACGCTTTTCGATGTCCTCGAAGATTTTGTAGCCGAGATAATACGGATTCAACTGCCCCAAGTGCGGCGAGACGACGCCGGAATGAAGCTCCGCGAACTCCATGTGCTCGCTGTCCGTCAGGTCTAGCTCGCGCATGATGCGCGCATGGTGGAATGAATTGTGATTGATAAAGCCGTTTGCGACATAGGCATGCTTCTCAGCAACTGTGATGTCATAAACGTTCGCACAGCTGCGCTCAATTGAGACGACTTCGTCGCTGAATTCTTCCCTTTTGAACCAATGATGTCGTTCGACATATTCACGCAAAGCATTCTGTTTGCGCTTCAGGTCGAATCCGATTTCGTGCAAAAAGAGCGCGGCAGAGGCTCCGGTGATTTCAAGCTGTGTAATGTCGTATAAGTGCTTCCGCTGAGTCGAGAGAATGCCGTAGTTGAGGAGAATAATTTGAGCCGTACGAATCAACTCCTCGCTGGACGATGAAAGACGAATTCCTTCTTTTCCGGCATAACCGTCGGCGTCGAAATACCCTCTCAAGAAGGCGGATATAACAGCTTTCGGCGAATGCAAAATAGATGTGGGAATCTTTTTGTTTCGAGCCGTGTCCGAGAGATTAAGACCTAAAGATTCAAGCCACTTTAATAGTTCTCGTGAATGAACAACAACGCGCCAGCGTCCGCCTGATTCAGTGGCATCCCAGAACCTTCTAGCATTTAGCTTCAGTGAAGTAATGATAATTTCCGACAATTTGACAGCTATCTCTTCATCGCCGGAGGTGAAACAGAGACCTGATTTAGTTCGATTGCCGTCTCCAATAAAATAGCCTAACAGCCAAGCAAGTTCCTCATTCAATACGGCTGGGAGTTTGAGCAAGGAGCGTGTGGGGAGAATTTTCCCCTGATAACCTTGTTGGTAAGCTGTTGCATTGAGAGCAGTATTTATTTCGGCGGCGCTAAAGGTTCTGCGACCCTTCAAATGGCGCAGGACAGTCCCCGACGATACGCCAGCGAGAGAAGCAACTGTTTCCAGTGTTGGGCTGGGTTGCGTTGGAGCAAAATCAAAAGACACTTTATCCTTAGGCCAAATGTTCATGCCGCATTCGATGGCAATACGATTACCGAGCTTTAAGCTTTCAAGATGCGCCCATGTTCCGTCTTCAAGCTGAAGGCGATGTTTGTAAGCTCCTTCAATCGTCAGGCCTCGACGTGTCCGAATACGAATCGTCGGAACGTTCTCTTCTTTGTGAAAATCGGTAATCGGATAAATCTCGCCGCATCCGCCTCCTGCGACTAGAATCTTCTGCTTACTTTTATAGAGTTCATCAAAACGAAGAAATCCCTTCTCCGTAATCAGCAGCGAATCTCCGGTCGCACACGCCCAACCTTCATTCATGATCTTCGTCTGCATCTGCGGGACGAAGTATTCCATCTCTTCATGAACCATCGCTATCACGTCGCGCTGCCACGGCTGCAAGTGCGGCGAGTGGCGCATGAGGTAATAGAGGAGGTCCTTTTCCGGCAGGTGATCGCGGCGCGGCGACTCTGGTTGCGGCTCGGCTTCAGCCTCCCGCTTCTCGCCCATTTTCCAGAGATCGTCATAGCGTCCTTCGGCGCGCTTGAGCGGCTCGCGGCGCGGCATCTGCGGGTTCGGACGCTTGATGAAAAAGTTCGGGTCGATATGCTCTTCGATGGCGAGCACGGCATCGAGCAGTCTTTCAACCGTCTTGCGCCCGTACTTGAACTCGTACTCGGTCATGCGCCCCGCGTGCGTCGAGACGCTTTCGACCATCCGGCGATTGGTCTTTGAGAAGTAGACGTTGTTCTTGAAAAAATCCACGTGGCCGAGCACGTGCGCCATCACCAGCTTGTTCTGAATCGGGCTATTAGTCTCAAGCAGAAAGCCGTATGACGGATTGGTGTTGATGACGACTTCGTAAATCTTCGAGAGGCCGAAGTCGTACATCGTCTTCATCCGATGATAAGCCTTGCCGAAAGTCCAGTGCGAATAACGACCGGGCAGAGCGTAAGAGCCGACCTCGTACATGACGGTCGCGGGGACGATCTCAAAGCGCGTCGGGAAGGGGTCGAGGCCGAAGCTTTGCGCCAATTCCCAGATTTGCTCCAGGGCTTTTTCGAGGTCTTTGATTTCGCGGTCTAGCATATTTAAGTCACGAACTGAAATAATATTAAGAGCTTCAACTCCAAATCGCAGCCACGTCGAGACTGAATCGCTTCAACAACGGTTCGCCGGAAATTGATTGTGGGTCGTCCAAAATCTCCGTCGCCGCGTTGGGACGATAGACGTGAACTCTCTTTTTCAAAGGGTCAATCAGCCAGCCGAGTTGCGCCCCGTTGTCAATGTACTCCTGCATCTTCTGCTGAAGCGTCTTGAGCGAATCCGTGCGCGAGCGCAGCTCGACCACGAAATCAGGACAGAGCGGGGGGAACGTTTCCTGCTGCTCATCTGTGAGAGATTGCCATCGCTCATTCCTCACCCACGCGAGATCGGGCGAGCGCATCGCGCCATTCGGAAGCGCAAACTCCGTAGACGAGTCAAAAGCTTGACCTGTTCCGTCTGCTTTAACCCACATCCCAAATTGCATGTTCAGTTTGGCATTACGAATCCCTGTTTTCCCTCCGGTTGGCGGCATGATGATGATGTCGCCTTCCGCAGTGCGCTCGATGCGCCACGGGTCGTTGGCGCGACAGAACTCGAAGAACACTTCATCGCTCAACTTGTTCAGAATCGGCTGAAAGTGCAGGACGAGCGGGGCCATTTCATTATCAACTTTGGCTGTGCTCATAAATTCATTTATCTCTTTTCAGAGTTCGTTGCGTTTTCCGAAAAACTGCTTGAGCGCGGGATACACATCCTCCTTATCATCAATCCTCACGCCGACGAAGCGTTCCTTGTTCTTCAAGCGGTCATTGAAGATCGAGAGCAGCGCGCCCGACGAGCGGCGATAGCTGGCCGCGCCCTCTTCGCCGATCTCGCCGTAGCCGAAGAGGTTGCAGGTCGCAATCAACTGGTCTGCGAGCCGCACGGCTTCCTCGTTGTCCGAGTAGTAATTGTCGCCGTCCGAGAAATGAAACGGGTAGATGTTCCAATCCGCCGGGCGATAACGCTGCGCTATGATTTCGAGCGCGAGCTGGTACGCGCTGGAGACGACCGTGCCGCCCGATTCCCCTTGCGTGAAGAACTGCTCCTCTGTGACCTCGCGCGCCTCCGTGTGATGCGAGATGAAGACTATCTCGACGTTGTCATACTTCGTCCGCAGGAAACGCACCATCCAGAAATAGAAGGAGCGCGCGATATATTTTTTGAACTCTCCCATGCTGCCCGAAACATCCATCAGCGAGAGGACGACCGCGTTCGATTCATAACGCTTGGTCTCCGCCCAGGTCTTGAACCTCAAATCCTCTTTGCGGACATCGCCGAAGCGCGCCTTGCCCTCTTCGCGCGCATTGCGTTTGATGTTTTCCAGAATCATCCGGCGCTTATCCAGATTCGCCATCACGCCCGTGCGACGAATCTCGTTAAAGCGCGTGTTCTTTGACTCGACGGCTTTTTTGGCTTTCTCTTCGAGAAAGGGCAGGCGCAAATCTTCAAAGATGAGCGCGGCGATCTCGTCTATGTTGACTTCGGCCTCGTAATATTCGCCGCCGCCGCCCTGACCTCCTTGCCCCATGCCCTGCCCCTGACCGGGCTGGCCTTCGCGCCCGATGACATCGCCGGTGCGCGTTTTGCCATCGCCCTGCCCGACATGCTTGCGCTTGCGATAATCGAAACGAAACTTGTATTCATCGAGCGCGCGGATCGGAACTTTGACCGTCCGCTTGCCGTCGGACATGATGATCGCTTCGTTCGAGACGATGGAGCCCAAGTTTTTTCTGATCGCTTCTTTGACTCGCTCTTTATGACGATCCTGATCGATGATGCCCTTGCGCTGCAAAGACCAGTCGTTGCGTTGAATAGACATTGCTACCTCTTAAAACTACAAAAGCTTTATCTGCCGACAGAGGGCACAGAGAACACAGAGGATAAAATAATAGCTCTGTTTTCTTTGTCTGCTCTCTGTGACCTCTGTGGCTAATCTTCTACACTCATCTGCAATTCCTTCTGCTCTTCAATCTGTTGCGCCTCACTACAAAACCCGGTCACGAGCCTCGTGAACTCGACCGGATACTCTTCCTGCGGCAGATGCCCGCACGGGTTAAAGACGATCAGGCGCGAGTCCGGCAGCAGGTTATGAATCCGCACGCCGAGCCGCAAGGGAGTGTCCGTGTCCTGCTCGCCCCAGACGAGCAGCGTCGGCTGCTTGATAAGATGCGCCTCGCGCTCGACGCGTTCGGCCTTCCAGCGACGCAAGGTGCGCAAGATCGCGCGTTGTGTGCTGGCCGCTTTTAACGGGAGATGACGCGCCTGCAATCTCTTTTCATCGAAGAGGAGATGCGCGAACTCCGAATGAATCTTTTTCAAGCGTCGCCGGATAATCATGTTTGAATCCATCAAGAGCGGCGTCACGATGTCTCCGACGAGAGGCGAGCGCGCCACGCGCAGCAGGAATTGATTCTTCGCTTCATCATTGATGACCGAGCCGACAAGAACGAGCTTTTCGACGCGCGACGCATAATCCAGAGCGCACGTCGCGGCAATCGCGCCGCCGTAAGAATTGCCGACCAGCGTCGCGCGCTCGATGTTCAAATAATCCATCAGGCTGACGATCATCCGCGCCTGCGACTCGATAGTGTACTCGCCGCTTTTCGGCTTCTCGCTAAAGCCGTGTCCCAAGAGGTCTGGCGCAATCACGCGGAAGCCCGCCGCCGCGAGGGGCATTAACACTTCGCTCCACACCAGATTGAAGGCCGTGAAGCCGTGTATCAACAAGATCGCGGGCGCATCCGGCGCGCCAGCCTCTTGATAATGCAGCCGCGCGCCCTCGATTTCGGCAAAGCGCGAGCTGCCCGCATGACGCAGCTCGCCCGCGTGCTCAGCCCAATCAACATCGCGCGGTCGCGCCAACAATTTCGCCGCCACAGCCGCGCCAGCCACTCCGGTTGCCCCGGCAATCCAGTAACGTTTTTTCATAAGCTCAAAATGAAAAACAATGCCCGCACCTCTCGAACGAAAAGCGCGGGCGTCAATACCTTGACTTTTATGCTCCTCAAAAAAAGCGCGCCGCCCGCCGTCAGCGCGAGAGCAGCGTGCCGACATAAGTCAAAAGCTCGTTGGCGCAGACGGGGCAGTAGCCGCCGTCTCTGACGAGACGGTCAACCACCTCGTTGATGCGGCGCAACTGATCCGGGTCGGGCGTCTTCGCGGAGGTCGTAATCTTCACCACATCCTTCAAGTCCGCGAAAATCTTCTTCTCAATCGCCTCTTTGAGACGCTCATGAGAGGTGTACTCAAATGCTCTTCCCTTGCGCGCGTATGAAGAGATGCGAATCAGTATCTCTTGACGGAAAGTGTTTTTCGCGTTGTCCGAGATGCCGATCTGCTCTTCGATTGAGCGCATCAATTGCTCGTCAGGCTCCATCTCCTCTTCGGTGATGGGGTCTTTGATGCGCTCCTTGTTGCAGTAAGCCTCGACGTTGTCGAGATAATTATTACAGATGGTGCGCGCCATCTCTTCAAACGAATAGACGAAGGCGCGCTGGACTTCTATCTTCGCCAGCTCGTCATACTCTTTGCGCGCGGCGGAGATGAGATTCAGGTAACGCTCCCTCTGGTCTGAGCTGATGCCGGTGTGCTGTTCAAAGCCGTCCTTGATGGCGCGCAGGGCGTCAATCGGATTGATGCAGGTCACGCCGTCGCGCACCAGCGCGGACGAGAGGCGATTGATAATGTAACGCGGAGAGATGCCGTCCATGCCTTCGCGCACAGTCTCGTCTTTCAACTCGCGCACGTCCTTCGACTTGTAGCCTTCGACATCCTCGCCGTCGTAGAGCTTCATCTTTTTAACGATGTCTACGTTGGCGCGCTTCGGCTCTTCGAGGCGAGTCATGACGGCGAACATCGCCGCGACTCTCAAAGTGTTCGGCGCGATATGCACGTTGCGCAAGACTTCGGATTGGTTGAGCAGCTTGTAGTAGATGCGCTCCTCCTGCGAGACGCGCAGGTTGTAAGGCACGCGCACGAGAATAATTCTATCCTGCAAGGCTTCGGATTTACGATTGCCCGCAAAGCTGATGTACTCATTTTCGTTCGTGTGCGAGAGGATCACTTCGTCGGCGTAAATCATGGCGAAGCGTCCGGTCTTGATGTTCTGCTCCTGCGAGAGCGTGAGGAGCGAATACAGAAACTTCTCGTCCACCTTGAGCATCTCGACGAATTCCATCAAGCCGCGATTGGCGATGTTCAACTCGCCGTCAAAGCGATACGCGCGCGGGTCCGACTCCACGCCGACTTCGCCGATGGTCGAAAGATCAATCGAGCCGGTCAGCTCCGTGATGTCTTGCGATTTCGGGTCACTGGGCGAGAACGTGCCGATGCCGACTCTCTCTTTTTCCGAGAAGAGCACGCGATGCACGCGCACATCTTCGTGGCGTCCGCCGTAGGTATGTTCGAGCGCATAACGGCATTGCGGGCAGAGGTCGCCTTCGATGTAGATGCCGTAATGCTTTTCGATCTCTGCGCGCAGCTCGTGCGGAATCAGGTGCAGCGGCTCTTCGTGCATCGGGCAGTCTTTGATGGCAAAGACCGCGCCGTGCTCTTCGCGCGTCCATTCTTCAAGGCCGCGTTTGAGCATCGTCACGATAGTCGATTTACCGCCGCCCACCGGCCCCATCAAAAGCAGTATGCGCTTTCTGACTTCCAGACGCTGGGCTGCGGATTTGAAATATTCGACGATCCGCGCAATCGGCTCTTCGATACCGAACAGCTCGCGCGCGAAAAAGTTGTAACGCGCCACCTCGTCCCGAGTGCCCTCGTTGAGCTTCTCGATTCCGGCGGCATGAATCATGTCGTTGATACGAGCGTGCGAAAGCTGCGCGATTCGCAGGTTCTGCGAGACTAATTCAAAATAGTCGCGGAACGTTCCTTCCCAGCGCAATGCTTCGCGGTCGCGGCGCAAGCCTTCGAGCCGCTCGCTGATATTAAAATTATTTTTGCCATCCTGCTCTTGCATAGCCTTTTCGTACCTCTCTCGGCTTTATGACGCGCGCGTGGACAGCGTGTGGGGATAATCACGCCCTTTTTATTGCTTCGTGCGACGGGCGCGTGGGGAGAAATCTCTCGCCCGCGCCTTCCGAGTCAATTCGGGGTCGAGCCTGCGATATGCGCTTCAGGTCACGCGCGCGAGAGGCGTGCGGCGCATCTTCGACAAGCTTACAACGCCTTTCAATGAACTCGCGCCCGATGATTTCCCTGCGGGCACATGAATCAAAGCTTTGGAAGCAGCCCGCACGCGCTTCCGTTGTCCGCCGCCCTCAAGTATAGCACAGCAAATCAAGCTGCAAGTCAACGCTTTATTCTTCCGCCGATAAGACGACGCGCGGGCGCAAAGCCTTTTTTCCAACATCATAAGCCCCGACAGCAATTAGCTCGCCCGCCCCGTCATACATCCCGACAAGCTGCCCGTCCCCGTAATCTTCCAACACGCGCACCAGCGCGCCGTGCCG
This sequence comes from Pyrinomonadaceae bacterium, assembly GCA_036403295.1. GTDB lineage: Bacteria > Acidobacteriota > Blastocatellia > Pyrinomonadales > Pyrinomonadaceae > JACMLC01. The sequence continues at coordinate 42,743 of DASWRG010000028.1, read as the reverse complement.
CGCCGCACGCGCCGCCTCATCAGTCAGATGCGCCGCACTCAAATGCGAGAGCGTAGCATGCATTGGAAGCAACAAACGCTCTGCCGCGCCGCCCTCATTCAAAAGCTTTTCCAATTTATCGAGCGTCATCGCCCCCTCGATTGAAAAATCTCCCGCCCGCGTCCGGCGCAGTTCCGCCAGATGAGCCGCCGCGCCCAAACGCTCGCCGAGCGATTCCGCGAGCGTGCGGATGTACGTCCCCGCCGAGCACCTCACACGCGCAAGCATCGTGCATGTGCCGTCAGCCTCGTGATGCAAGAGAGCGCCTTCAGTTTCGACCGCTTCAAACTCGTGAACCTTCACACGCACCGCCGCGCGCTCAACCACTTCGCCAGCCCGCGCCAGTTCGTAAAGCTTCTTGCCCTTCAATTTTTTAGCCGAATACATCGGCGGCACTTGCTCTATCTCGCCGCGCAAACCCCGCAGAGCCGCTTCGAGCTTCGCCGCGTCCCAGGACTTCGCAAACTCGCTCGATGAAATCTCAGAGCGCGTCTCAGGCCGCACTGCGCCCGTCAAATCTCCCGTCTCGGTCGCATAACCGAAACGTATCACGGCCTCATAAACTTTCTCCGCGCCGCTCAAAAATTGCGCGAGCCTCGTCGCGCGCCCGACCAGCACGACCAGGACTCCCGTCGCAAACGGATCGAGCGTCCCCGTGTGCCCCACGCGCCGCTCCTTCAACAGACGACGCACGCGCGCCACCACGTCATGCGAAGTGAAGCCGGCGGGCTTGTCTATGATTAAAATTCCATCCATCTGATTTTAGATTAACGCTGAAATCTCGAATTTCAAATTTGCCATCGCCCTCTTTATCATCCAAAATTATTCATCATGCGCCAGCGAACGTGGAAACCGAAAGTCAAACAGCTTCGAGAAGACGAGCAGGAGCGCGAGCCGCGCCCGGTTGATGCGGAAAAGGCCAGAGAGAAAACGATGCAGCGCGCCGTCAAATTACTCGCCGCCAAACCGCGCTCGGTCGAAGAGCTGCGCGAAAGGCTCCTGGAAAAGAAGTGGACGAATGAAGAGACGGTCGCCGCCGTCCTCGAAAAGCTGAAGGAGTACGGCTATCTCAACGACGAGCGTTTCGCTTTCGGCTACGCCTCGTTTCAAGTGCGACAAAAGCCCGTCGGACGCACGCGCCTGCAACGCGCTCTCTCGCTCAAAAAAGTTGACCGCGAGACAGCCGAAGAGGCCATCAATCTGGTCTTTGAAGAGACGCCGGAAGAAGACCTCATTGACCGCGCGATTGAAAAACGCGTGCGCCTGCGAGGCCGCCCCGAAACACGCGCCGAAACCAAAAGCCTGCTCGACCACCTGCTGCGTCAGGGCTTCTCATACGAACTGGTCATGCGCAAAGTGCGCGCGGCATCGGCTGCGCAGATTGATGAAGACGAAGCTTAAACGCTAAACCGGCCACAGAGGTCACAGAGGACATAGAGAAAGTTAAGAGGCATGCTTTATTTGCTCTGTGCTCTCTGTGACCTCTGTGGCTAATTCCTGCATTCGCCCGCCCGCTTATCGCATGCTACAATTTGATTTTGACTCAACTTTGATGGATTTATATGACTATGACAGGAAACGAGATTCGCCAGAAGTTTTTGGAATATTTCGAGCGCAACGGACATAAGATCGTGCGCTCCAGCCCACTTTTGCCGGCCAACGACCCGACGCTTTTGTTCACCAACGCCGGGATGAATCAGTTCAAGGATGTCTTCACTGGCGCGGAGCGGCGCGATTACGTGCGCGCGACTTCGTCGCAGAAATGCGTGCGCGCGGGAGGCAAGCATAACGACTTAGACGAGGTCGGCAAGACCGCGCGGCATCACACTTTTTTTGAGATGCTCGGCAATTTTTCGTTCGGCGATTATTTCAAAGAGGACGCGATTCGCTTCGCGTGGGACTTGCTCGTCAACGAGTACGGCTTAGACCCACAGCGTTTGTGGTTCACCGTCTTTGAGGGCGACGCGGAAGTTCCCGCAGACGTTGAGGCAGAAGTTTTGTGGGAACAGGTCGGCGCGCCGAAAGAGCGTATCCTGCGTTTCGGACGCAAAGATAATTTCTGGCAGATGGGCGACACGGGGCCGTGCGGCCCTTGCAGCGAGATTCATTACTACATGGGCGAAGACCCACAAGACCCCGCGAAGAACCGCGCCGAGTTCGTCAACGGCCCCGGCGACACGACGATGGAGATTTGGAATTTAGTCTTCATGCAGTACGAGCGCAGCAAGTCGGACGCGGGCGAGATCGTGCAGACTCCTTTGCCGAAGCCCTCGGTTGACACGGGCGCGGGACTCGAACGCCTCGCCACCGTCCTGCAAGGCGTCCAATCTAACTACGACACGGATTTGATTCGCCCGATTATAGATTTCACGGCGCAACTGGCCGACAGAAATTACGAGCCGGACACGCAGGAAGGCTTCGCCATGCGCGTCATCGCAGACCACGCGCGCACGACCGCCTTTGCGATTGCAGATGGCATTCCGCCGGGTAATGACGGGCGCAAGTATGTTCTAAGAAAAATCATGCGTCGCGCAATCTATCACGGACACCACACTCTCGGCATCGATGGTTTGTTCTTCAATAAGGTCACCAACTTCGTCGTTGACCAAATGAAAGAGGCTTATCCCGAACTCGAAGCACAACGCGGTTTCATTGAGAAGATGGTGACTCTTGAAGAAGAAAGATTTGGCTCAACGCTAACGGTTGGTTTGAAGAAATTGGATGAACTCCTTGTTGAAAAACAAAAGGAAATGAACGATGGGGTTTTCGATTTCAAAGCGTTAGCAAGGGTTTATGATACTTACGGAGTCCCGCCCGATTTGATTAGAGTTGTTCTCGAAGAGCGTGGATTTTCTTTTTCGGAAGAGGAGTTTAACGAGCATTTTGAAAAAGAACATAGATTGATTCAACTTAGCGCAAAATTTAGCGCGGGGGCTACTTTTACCGCAAACCTAAATATCACTAAGGGGACTTACTCACGAATAGCTGAAAAAGCTGGCGTAAATCAATTTCACGGTTACGAGACAACACGAATTGATGATGCAAAAGTTGTCGCTTTGATTAAAGGCGACGATGAAACTCAATCTTTGAATGAAGGCGATGAGGGCGAAGTCGTTTTGGATCAAACTCCGTTTTATGCTGAGAGCGGCGGGCAGGTCGGAGACGTTGGCGTGTTGGTTAATGAGGACGCGAATGCTGTTGTCAAAGATACTCATTCACCCGCGCAGGGTTTGATTATTCACAAGGTCAAAGTCGAAAAGGGAAACCTGAAAGTCGGGGATACTGTCTCGGCGCAGGTTGATGTCGAAAAGCGTGATGCGACGAGACGCAATCACACGGCGACGCACTTGCTTCACGCGGCTTTGCGTGAAGTCCTCGGCACGCACGTCAAGCAGGGCGGGTCGGTGGTCGCGCCGAACTATTTGCGTTTCGACTTTACGCACTTTCAACCTTTGACGCGCGAAGAGATCGCGGAGATTGAACGGCTGGTCAATTACCAGATTATTCGTAATGAGAAAGTGCAGACCGACATTCTCTCTCTGGAAGAAGCGATGCAGTCGGGTGCGATGGCTCTGTTCGGGGAAAAATATGCGGAGAAGGTGCGCGTGTTGACTGTGCCGGGATTCTCGAAGGAGTTGTGCGGCGGGACGCATGTGCGCGCGACGGGCGATATAGGTTTGTTCAAGATTACGAGCGATGAGTCAATCGCTTCGGGCACGCGCCGCATACGCGCGGTGACGGGCGCGGACGCTTTCACGCGTTTTCAAGAAACGGAAGCTCTGGTGGATCAGGTCGCGGGTGAGCTTAGAACTTCGCGGACGGAGATTCCGGTGACCATCGAACGCTTGCAGGAAGAGTTGAAGAAGGCGCGGCGCGAGGCTGATGAGTTGCGTTTGAAGCTTGCGACGGGCGCAGTCGGCTCGGCTTCAAATGGCAACGAGGCGCGCGAGGTCGCAGATGGAGTCAAAGTCTTGGCGCGCGAGGCGAGCGGGCTTGATGCCGCAGGGATGCGACAGTTGTCGGACACTTTGCTGGCGCGCACGGGCACGGGCGTCGTCGTCCTGGGACGCAGCGGTGACGGCAAAGTCTCGCTCATCGTGCGGACTTCGCCAGACCTCTTGAAGCGCGTTCCGGCGGGACAGGTCATCAAAGAGCTTGCTCCAATCGTCGGCGGACGCGGCGGCGGCAAGCCCGACATGGCAGAGGGCGGCGGCAGCCAGCCGGAAAAATTGAGCGAAGCTCTCGAAGCCAGTTACGGTATCATCGAACGCCTGCTCGCGGGAGAAGGCAAGCAGTCCGCGAACAGTTGAGAGTGAATTGGTCGTAATAAAAACGCTCCACTAATTCACACGAAGGGAAACGAAATCACACTAAACTTCGCATCTTTTGTTTCGTGCTTATTCGTGTGATTTAGTGGAGCGTATGACAGCTTGCGTTCTCAATCACTGCCGAGAAACGCGAGAGTAAAGTTTCAGAAACTTTACTCTCGCGTTTCTCACTTTCACCGGCTTGTTTGAAATGCTCAAGTGGGCATGGCTTTCTGTTTGTCCGTCAGAGCGATGTTCATCTTCTCAAGCGTCAGGCGATTGAGCGTGCCCGTCACTTTGATGCCCTCCGCCTCCTGATATTTCTTGAGACCGGCGCGCGTGTCCGTGTCCAATTTCCCGCTTTCGCCGCCCGCGTAAAATCCGCGCTGCTTGAGAATCGTCTGCGCCTGCTTGATCTGATCCTTCGTCGCGCGGAAAACGGGGCCGCGCTTCTTCCTGGTCATCCCGGAACTCGTGGCCGTTGATGTGTTGGCGTTATTGTTCTGCGCTGAAAAGGCTGCGGCTGAAAGTGCGAGCATGAGCGCAAGCAGCGCCGTAGAGAGGAGCTTAGTCATTTTGTCTCCTTAATCTTTCAGTGAGGCGCGCAGAGGTTTAGGCGCGCTGACATTTGCGAGGCGGCGATGTGCGAGGCCGACATCATACTACTCGTGTCAAGCCCCTTTGCCTCTCGACCTCTCCACAGCATCCCTCCCAATCAGCCTTTAAGCCGCAATCACAAGCTTTTCAGGCTCAACTCCCCGAACTTTCCACAGCCACGATGAATAGCATAACTTTCATGCTTAGAAAGGTTTAGCATGACTGCGAAGCTCATGGATTAAACTTGTTGTTATATTTTTAACACCATGATATGATTTCCGTGTGTTCTTCCGAACGAACACCCTCCTCGAAAGCCTCTTTTTAAACATGGGTTCAAGCAGCATGAAAAAAGTCTCCTTCGCGTTTCTCCTGACGATGCTCTGCGCGCTTCCCGCTCTGGCGCAAACGGGCGGCAGCTATATCTTCGACAATTTTGATTTTGAGAACGGCGTGCGGGTCAAAGTCGCGCCGCCTCCGGTGGTTAAGAAAGGCTCGAAGAAGAACAGGCGGAACAGGCTGGCGGTCTCGACCGAGGGCGCATCAGTGCAGCCGACTCTGCTCTCTTATTCAAACGGGATGGCTATGAATGCGAGCCGTTCGCTCGACGGCTTCACGACCGGCGACGCGCGGATTGATTCGATCATCGTTGACGCGGCCACGCGCAATGGAGTTGACCCGGTCTTGATTTACGCCACGATGCATCAGGAATCTTCATTCAAGCCGCGCGCCATGTCGAACAAGGGCGCACGCGGCCTGATGCAACTGATGCCCGGAACTGCCGCGCGATTCGGCGTGGCGAATATCTGGGACCCGAAACAAAATATCGAAGGCGGCGCGCGTTACATGCGCTTTCTCTTAGACATGTTTGATGGAGACGTGAAGCTCGCGCTCGCAGGCTACAACGCTGGCGAAGGAGCGGTCTTAAAGTACGGTCGTAGCATTCCGCCTTACAATGAAACGCAGGAATACGTGCGCCGCATCTCGCGTCGTTACGCGCTGATGCGCGACCCTGAGACGGCGCACAGCGCACGCACGCTGACGCGCACGCAGGTCGCAGCCGTGCGCGCCGAACAGCCCGTGCCGTTGACCATTTATGAGCGCGAAGTCTTCGCCGTGCGTCTGCCGGACGGACGACTTCAGCTCGTCAGCCAGTAAACTCTCAGGCTCAACCAAATCTTTTTCGTGACGCGAGGCGTTGGCTTTAAAAGCTTTCGCCTCGCGTTTTAAGTTTCAGCGCACGCGGGTAATTATGTATCATGAGCGCAGGTTAAAAGCCGCGACCCGCTCGCGGCCTGAAGGATTCTTTGGAGGCACTGCCCGATTGTCTAACATGTCTGGATTCGATTCCGCACACCACGCGGCTCAGCACAAACGGCGCGCTCTGATTATCGGCGGCGCGAGCGCGGCGACCTTGCGTCAACAACTGGCCGAGTCCGGTTATGAGACTGCGGCGGCGACGACCGAAGTGGCCGCGCTCGTCATCAAGGATTTTAAGCCGGAGGTCGCGCTCATCGTTTTGGAACGCACGCCGGTCGCGGCTGAGAACGAAGGCGTCGCTCTCGCGCGGCACATGCGCGAAGAGCCCGCGACGCACGCGCTGCCGCTCGTCCTCGTCTATGTTGAAGAAGAGCGCGTGCTGCGAAGCGCGGCTTTGAATGTCGGGGTTGACGATTGCTTTGGCATCTGGACGCCGCATGAGCAGATACTGGCGCGGCTCGACGCGCTCTTCTGGCGCATCGAGGCCGGGCGGCGCGCGGCTTCGATGACGGGCGATCAGCGTTTGGAAATAGACAACTTCATAGTCCTCTTGGACGCCGTGCGCGAAGACATGCGCGCCGGGGTGAGCGGCACGTTGGCTCTCATCTACGCGATTCCGGCGGGCGCGGGCAAAGGCTTTGACAAACAGACGCGTGACCGCACGCTCGCCGAAGCTCACGGATTTTTCAAGCTTAACCTCAGACGCATTGACGCGGTCGGCTTTTACGGCCCGACGACCTTGCTCATCTACTTGCCGCGCCTCAAATCGCGCGAGGCGACGGACGCGCTGATGAAGCTGCGCGATGAATTTCTGGGCGGGCGCGACGAGAGCGATCTGGCGATTGGCGTCGCCTCATTTCCCGAAGAGAGTAATGAGGTGGAGACTCTGATTGAGAAAGCGGAAGCCGCCGCGAGCCACGCGCGCGCCGCCGCCGCGACGGGGCGCAAGCCCGTCTCTCAAACTCAAGCCGAACCGCACGCGCCGCGCGCAGTTCCCGCTCCCGTCATCAAGCCACAGCCAGAGCCTCCGCCAAAGCCGCCCCCGCCGCCGTCGCCCAAACAGGCTGACGCGTATCTTTCGACGCACTCGCTCATCGAAAAACGCGACTCGCCCGTCGTGCGCGAAAAGAGAATTGAAGAGCACGCGGTCACTGCTGCGCCTGCGTCTGTTGATGAAATTAAAGCTGCCGCAATAGTATTGCAGGAGGCGGATGTCGCGCGCGCCGCAGCCGAGCATGCTGCGGCGGCAGAACGAGAGCGTCGTGCGCGCGGGGCGATTATGCCGCGCCGCTTGCTCCTGACCGTCTCGGATGCGGCGCGCATGGCACAGCTCAACGCTCTGATTCGCTCAGCCGGTTACGAAGCTCGCACGGCGTTTGACGGGCAACAGGCATTAGACCTCTTGCGTATCGAGCGACCCGATCTACTGCTTTTGGATTACGAGCTGCAAGGCATTGACGGCGTGGAGATGCTCAGACGCTTGCGCAAACAGACGGGCGGAAGATTGACGCTTCCCGTGGTGATGCTCCTGCCGCCGGCGCAGGAGGTCGCGCGCCGCGAAGCGATTGAGCTTGGAGCGCGCGGCATTGTGGCGACGCCGTATGATCCGGCTGAACTGCTCGACAGCGTGCGCCGCGCCGGAAGTCACGAGTGAAGAGGAAAAAAGCATGCATTGCATGAACTGCGGTTCTTACATTCCCCCGGACGCGCGTTTCTGCGCCGGTTGCGGCGCGCCCTCAGCAGACCCGGAAGTAACGCGCCTCGCCGCCGAACGCCCGACGCAGACGCAGACGCCGCCACCCGTCGCCGCAGCACGCACAAATGAGTCAAACGATCTTGAGCGCACGATTTTCACGGCGCGACCGACTCTGATTTTTATCAAGCTCGGTTATGTTGCTGCGGCTTTAGGCGGCATTCTCTTAGTCATCTTGCTCGCCATCCTGGGCAGATGGGCTAATTTTTCAGTCCCGTGGTTTATCTACATTCCGCTCGCCCTGTCGTTGCTCTTGATTCCGGCTTATTACCACTTCAAACGCAACACCGTGCTCTACACTCTGACCGACTCCAAAATCGAGATCGATCAGGGACTCATCGCGCGCACGACGCGCAATATTCCTTTACGCAACATACAGGACGTGACGGTCTCGACGAGCATCCCGCAACGCCTGCTCGGCTTCGGCAATCTGGTGATTGAGAACGCGAGCGAAGTGGGCGGCGTGACCGTCCTCAAAAACATCAACGACCCGCGCAAGCACGCCGACATGCTCCTGCGCGAACTGCGCCGCGTCTCTCGTTAAAGTCTTAAGTGGCCGGACTTTTTCTCGCACAACTTGAGAGATATGCGGGAACATCTAAGAGTTTCCGGTTTCTAAAGAGCTATCACGGCTACGTTTTATTCAAGAGGTACTGGTTTTGCGCATTCCATTGTCAGCTAAATTGTTATCGGCCTGCCTTTTTTTAATCTTTTCGTTTGCGCCCGCTCTGTCAAACACTGCAAATGAGGAGGCGGCCAAAACGCTGCCCGCCCAATTCGCTGAGTTTCGTTCCACGAAGGCAGACGTAACCGTTCCCGATAAAACGGAGGGGAACGCAGACGATGAAGAGTTCACGGTAACGCGCCTCTATCGCTCGCCGCAGGGCATAAATTTCAGGGTGACCGTTACCAAAACGCGCACTGACAGGGGCGCGTACTCGCTCTTCTCAAGCGAGGTGCAAAAGCTTCAGGGGGCGACGAAACTGAATGAGCTACAGGGCGTCGGAACTGTCGCGTTCGAGGATTCGTCCTTTCACCTCCTCTTTTATAAGGGGTCTGCTTTCGTCAGCATCTCTCCCGAAGGCTTCGCAGGCGATCATTCTTACCGGTTCGCTTTCGCACATGGTATCTCCGAGCTGTTCGATAAAGGCGAAGGTGAGATTCCGGTACTGGTTCAGCATCTGCCGGAATGGGGAACCGCACAGTTGCGCGCCGTTTATGCGCTCAGCTTGCCCGCGTTGCAGCAGGCCGCAGGCAATAGACCCGCTCTCGACGCTCTCAATTTCTCAGGCGGCGCGGAGGCCGTCACCGCGACTTACGACAACGCGCGCCTCGTCATCGTCGAACACACGACGCCGCAACTGGCTTCGGATGATGACGCGCGCATCAATGCGAAGATTAATGAATTGAAGCTGAGCGGTCAGCCCGTCCCGACGGCTTATCGCCGCGTCGGAAACTATGCGGTTTTTGTCTTCGACGCGCCGGACGAAGCGACCGCCACGCAGTTGATAGACAAGATTTCTTACGAGCAGACAGTCCAGTGGCTCGGCAACAACCCGCACTGGTTCGAGCGCGCCGAGCGTGAGTACAGGCAGACGACTGCGGGCGTGATTCTGTCCGCGATTAAAGGGACTGGACTTGCGCTGCTGATTTGTCTGGGCATCGGCGGCATCTTCGGCAGCATTATTTTCAGGCGTCGCCGCGCGCAAGCCGCGATGACCGAAGCCTATTCGGACGCGGGCGGCATGCTGCGTCTCAACCTTGACGAGATGACGCCGCATGTTGATCCGTCGCGGCTGCTCGGCAAGGGCGACAATTAAGCACAATCAATTTATTGTGAGCGGGCCTGCGAGCTATGAGAACTATCGCGCTCATCATCTGCGCTCTGGTTATCACGGGAGGAGTGGTGTGGATTGCGCTCGCAGGTCACAATAACAATTTAACGTCGCCGCAAACCGGCGCAGAAATTTCAGCCAGCGATTCTTTGCATCAGCCGATTACCAATCCGCGCATCGTCGTCATCAAAAGCAAACGCCGCCTCATGCTCTATTCCGGCGACAAGCTGTGGCGCACCTATCGCGTCGGTCTCGGCTTCAGTCCCGTCAAAGACAAGGTCAAAGAGGGCGACGGCGCGACTCCCGAAGGCGAGTTTTATATCTTCACCAAAAATCCTGAGAGCGCGTACTATCTCTCGCTCGGCATCAGCTATCCGAACGCGGAGGACGCACAACGCGGCTTGCGCGCCCGCCTGATTAACAAAGAGCAGTATCTACAGATTGTCGAGGCCATCGAGAACCGCGCCATGCCGCCGCAGGACACTCCGCTCGGCGGGCAGATTTACATTCACGGCGAGGGTTCGCATAAAGACTGGACGTGGGGCTGCGTCGCGCTCGACAACAAAGATATGAAAGAACTCTTCGACGCCGTGCCAATCGGGACGAAGGTCATCATCAAACATTAGAGTCCCGGCGCATTGAGTAACGCATACAAAAAAATTTCGAGCGGTGAAGCTTTGAAACTTCACCGCTCGAAATTTTTTACCTAACCCCTTGCTCTTTAGAAAGTTTGCGGGTTGCTGGTCTTCCTGTGGGGCTCCCCCAAGCCCCTTACAGGACGCCGACCAGCAACCCAGCAACTTATGCCCTAAGACTGCTTCGCTTCACTTTGCGACCCCGTTCCCCCGAGAGGGCCGCTTGTTCCGCTTTTCAAATGAGAAGAAGACCTCCCCCAAAGCCTGCCACTCACTGCTGTCTCCGAGCCTGACCCGATTTACCCTTATATACCCCTTATCGTATTTTCTCGTATATTAGCTTCGCAATGACCGTGCCATTTAACCGCTTTTCGCCGAGAAAAGTCGAAACATGCGATTTTCCCTTGATAAATCGCAGTTTTTCTCCTCTCAGGCCGATTTTTGCATCGGTCAAATGAAGACCGTGAAAACTCCGAACCGCATGCCTTTCGTACATTCCGTGTGTACTATTGAACGAAAATCGCTCGCAGCCCGGCTTCATCTGCTAAAATTCGCCCATGTCAAAACAGCCGCTTCCACCAAGCAAACCGCGTGCGCCGCGCAATAAAACCATGCGTCTGACGAGACGCGAGCAGGCCGTCTACAGAAAAAGCCTGTTACATCTTTCAGAGGCGTCGAGGCTCAAAGCCGTTTTGGATAAGACTATTTGTCAAGATGCATTTGAGGCGTTGGATTATCTTCCGGCGCATTCGGTTGACCTGCTCTTCGCAGACCCGCCCTACAATTTATCGAAGGCATTTAACCGGCGTCGCTTTCAGAGCTTATCGCTCGAAGAGTACGAAGGATGGCTCGACCGTTGGCTCTCGAAAACCGTCCGCCTCTTAAAGCCGACCGCGTCCGTTTACATCTGCGGCGACTGGCGTTCGTCCGCCGCAATTCACAGAGCCGCGAGCAAATATTTTCGCGTGCGCAATCGCATCACCTGGGAGCGCGAGAAGGGGCGCGGCGCGCGCGCCAACTGGAAAAGCTGTTCCGAAGACATCTGGTTCTTTACGGTCTCGGAAAAATACACTTTCAATCTCGCGCAGGTGTTGCTTAAACGCCGCGTGCTCGCGCCGTACACTGAAAACGGCGAGCCGAAAAAGTGGAGCGAAGACGGCAATGGCAGATTTCGCCTGACGCATCCGTCGAACCTCTGGACGGACGTGACCGTTCCCTTCTGGTCTATGCCTGAGAACACTGAGCATCCGACGCAGAAGCCGGAAAAGCTGCTCGCCAAAATCATCCTCGCCAGCTCGCGCGCCGGAGATTTGATTCTCGATCCGTTCGCAGGCACAGGCACGACCGCCGTCGTCGCTCAAAAACTGAAGCGTCATCACGTCTCCATCGAGATAGACGAGCATTACTGCTGCCTCGCCGAAAAGCGTTTGGAGCTGGCGCGGAGCAATCCTGTAATTCAAGGTTATTCCGGCGGCGTGTTCTGGGAAAGAAATACGTTTGAAGAGCAGATGAAGAAAGTTAGATAACCACTCAACCCTTTGCACGCTTCCGTTTTATCTTCGCGCCTTTGCGAGAAAGAAGAACGTTTCACGCAAAGACCGCAAAGTGAAGACGCAAAGCGCGCAAAGGGTTGAGTGCTGTTTGAACTTTCGATCAAGGCAACGCATCAACGAGAGCATCAATCTCTTCCTTGATATTGTAGAGATGCGGCGAGATACGCAGGCGGTCTCCGCGCGGCGCGACGTTGATGCCACGTTGTTTGAGATGTGCGTAAAGCGCGCTCGCGGTCTGCCCGCCTCTGTGTTGAAGGCAGACGAGCTGTGATTTTTCTCCGGCGCGGCGAGAGCTAACGATATTGTAATCTCGCGCGCTCAATCTCTCGCAGAGATAATCGGTCAACTCTTCGAGATGCGCGGCGATGCGTGCGACGCCCGTGTCCGTGAGCAGACGCAAAGAGGCTTCGAGTCCATGCAAGATGGCGGTCGCGCTCGTGCCAGTCTCCCAAGCGAGCGCGCCTCTGTTCCAGTCCTGCTCGAAATTTCCGTACTCTTCCGGCGCGGGCACGCTCACCCATCCGACGAGCGTCGGCTCAACACGCTCGCGCGCGCGGTCTGAGAGATACAGGACTCCGACGCCTTCGGGCGTCAGCAACCACTTGTGACACGCGCCCGCCGCCGCGTCAATCAGCTCCGCTTCGACATCAGTCGGGATGACGCCCATCGCCTGAATCACATCCACGACGAGGAGCGCGTCACGTTTGCGAGCCGCGCGTCCCAGACGCTCAAGGTCTGCGCGAAAGCCCGAGCCGTACTGCACTTGGCTGATGGCGACGACGCGCGTTTTGTCGTCAATCAATCCGATTAATTCATCAAGCTCAATGCGCCCGTCGCGCTCTTCGCACATACGCACCTCGACGCCATAGGCTTCGCGCAAGCGCAGCCACGGATAGATGTTCGACGGAAATTCGCGCCGAAAGGTGACGACGTTTTCGCCCGGCTTCCATTGAAGGCCGTTCGCCACCGTGGACAATCCATCCGAAGTGTTACGCGTGAAGGCTATCTGTTCGGGACGCGCGCCGATCATCTCCGCCGCGAGTTTGCGCGCACGCTCTTTGACCGTGACCCAACTGCGATAATGCAGCGAGCCGTACTTGACCACATCCCTGAGCTGCGCCGTGACGGCTTCGACCGTCGGCACGGGCGGAGGCGAGACCGCCGCGTGATTTAAGTAGATTGTATCTTTGGTAATCGGAAAGAGAGAGCGCAATTCATCATTCATAAAATGCATTCACCTGATTAACGGCTCAACTCTTTGCGTGCTTTGCATGATTTCACTTGGCGCTCTTTGCGGTTAAAGGCTAGTTTCACGCAAAGGACGCAAAGAGGAAGACGCAAAGAGCGCAAAGGGGTTGAGCAGAATCTAAAAACCTCTCATTGCTCTTTAATAGCATAAGGCAATTTGGGATGCGCCGCATAGCTGATAGAATTCCTTTCATCATCAGAGAGACGGATTCATCTATGACATCACTCGAAGAACTGCTGGCGTGGCCGCTCGCCAAGCTCAAAGCGCATTTCGCGGACGAGAGCGCGCGAGTTCCCAAAGGCTTATTGCAGGCTCTCGAAAATGATTCGCGCGGAGGAGCGAAAGCATTGGCGAAGCAGCTTCGCGCGCGTCGGCGCAAGAGTCGCCTGGAGACAGAGCGTCTGCGTAAGCTCTTGCAATACGAGAATGAGTTGTGGGAGCAGGGCTTCGATCTCATCGCCGGAGTTGACGAAGCGGGGATGGCTCCTTTGGCCGGGCCGGTCGTGGCGGGCGCGGTGATTCTGCCAAAAAATTACAGGCTGCGCGGCCTCAACGATTCAAAGAAAATTCTGGACGCGGCGAGGCGCGACGAGTTGGCCGCGCAGATTAAACACGACGCGGTGTGCTGGGGGGTCGGGCGCGCGGAGGTCGAAGAGATTGACGAGTTGAATATTTATCACGCGGGGCTTTTGGCGATGCGCCGCGCCGTCGAAGCTTTGGAGAGCCGGCCTGATTTCGTGCTGGTGGATGCGCGCAAGATTCCGCAGTGTCCCGCGCCGCAACGCGGCATCATTCGCGGCGACCTGTTGTCCGCGAGCATCGCCGCCGCCTCGATCATCGCCAAGACGACCCGCGACGCGCACATGGCGGAGATGGACAGGCTCTATCCGGGCTACAGCTTCGCGTCGCACAAAGGCTACGGCACGCCAGCGCACTATCGCGCTCTGAACACGCTCGGCGTGCTGCCGATTCATCGCCGGAGCTTCGCGCCGATTCGCCAACTGCTCGGACTTGAGCCGGTGCAGACAGAGCTTTTCGATGCTGAGACGGATTAAGACAAGTACGGTTTCACGCAAAGACGCAAAGAAGAGATTTAAGCTTTTCTTTGCGTCTTTGCGTGAAATCGTTTTTGCTCACCCGCCGAAAAGTTTGACGCCAAAGAGTTCGAGCAGTTGGCTGCCGAGCATGACGACGACCGCAATCGTAATCACGGCGAATGTGCCCCAGCCGAGCACGTTGTAGAGGCGCGTGTTTTTGAGTTCTCCCGTTAGACGCTTGTCATTGATGAGCAGCAGGATGAAGACCAGAATAATCGGCAACAGCACGCCGTTGAGAACTTGAATCCCGACGAGCAGTTTAATCACAGGCACGTTCGGAATCAGAGCCAGCACAGCTCCGAAGATAATCAGAAAAGTAAAGAGGCCGAAAAATATTTTCGCGCGGCGAAAGTCCAGATTGACGCCCTTCGGAATTCCGAAAGCCTCGCTCACAGCATAAGAGGTGGCGAGCGGCAGCACCGCTCCGGCCAGCAGCGACGCGCCCAAAAGCCCCACGCCGAAGAGAGCTTTGGCCGCGCCTCCCACGACCGGCTCCAGCGCGCGCGCAGCGTCGGCGGCAGTCTCTACGTCATGCTTGCCAATCACGTAGAGCGTCGCCGCCGTGGCGATAATCATCGAGATTGACATCAGGTTGGAAAAGATTGAACCGGCGTAAGCGTCTATCCGCTCGGGGCCGTAATGCCTGCGCGCCGCGCCGCGCTCGACGATTGAGCTTTGCTGAAAAAGCTGCATGTACGGCGTGACGGTCGTGCCCAAGAGGCCGACGAGCAGAAAGATATATTCCGAGTCGGCTTTCAGCTTCGGCACGAAAGCTCCCTGCGCGACTTCGCTCCAATGCGGGTGCGCCATAATCGCCGCAATCGGATAAGCGAAAAAAACGAGCGTCATCAGGAGAAAGATTTTTTCCACCCAGCCGTAAGAGCCAAAGATGACCAGATACCAGATGAGAGCCGCAGCCAGTGGCACTGCCAGGTACTTGCTCAAGCCCAAAAGCTCGACCGCCGCGCCGATGCCGACGAACTCGCTGACGACGAGGCCGCCGTTGGCGATCATAATCACAGAGACCGCGAAGAGCGTCCAACCGATGCCGAATCGCTCTCGAATCAGATCGAGCAGGCCGCGCCCCGTCGCCGCTCCCAGCCGCGCGCACATCTCCTGCACGACGGCGAGCGAGACGGTGATGATGACCATCACCCAGATCAGGCTGTAGCCGTACTTCGCTCCCGCAGAGCTGTAGGTCGCAATTCCGCCCGCGTCGTTTCCGGCTGAAGCGGCGATGAGTCCCGGCCCTAAAATGACGAGCCAACGGAGCAAGCCGCGCGGTCTGCGCTTCAGTCCACGCAGGCGCACACTGCGCCCGCGTATGTTGAGACGCAAGCCCGCCTGAATCGGGCGCGGATGAAGCGGGAGCGCGTTCGTCTCGACTGACTCAAGCGGCTCAAGTCCTTCGGGCGCGGGCTGCTGGCTCATGAAAAAATCCTCGGCGCTTGCGTGCTCCAGATGCGCGGCGCGACCTGCGCGACGGCTGCGTCAACCGTCACAAGGCCGAGCAGCTTGCCCTCTTTGCCGATGACCGGCATCGCGGCCAGATGACTGCCAATCACTTTATATGAAGCCTCGCGCGCCGGAAGGAGCGGATGCAGCGTCGTCACGTAAGGATCCATAATCTCTTCGAGTCGCTCGTCGTCATCCGAAGTGAAAAGATTTCTGAGCGAGATCAGCCCGCGCAGGCGTTGCGCCTCGTCATCGTCAACGATGTAAATCAGAAACACGAAGTCAGGTTCTTTGAGCCGTTCGCGCAAACGCTCGCGCGCTTCTTTGACCGTCAAATCGCCACGCACGTAAATCACGTCATTGGTCATGATGCCGCCGACAGTGTCTTCAGGATACCTGAGCAGCTCAAGGATTCGCTCGCCCTGTTTTTTGGGCAGATGTTCGAGATAGCTTTTCATCGTCCTGGTTTGCAGCCGCGCGACCAGATCAGCCGCGATGTCGGGAGCCATAATCGCCAGCAGCCTGATAGCTTGCTCTTCATCAAGCTCTTCAAAGACCTGTAGCTGTCTTTCCGCAGACATCGCCTCAAGCGCGTCAACCGCTTTCGAGTCCGGCAGCAAAGTAATCAACTCAGCCGCGTGCAGGTAGGGCAAAGGATCGCAGAGGCTCGCAATCTCGCCGGGCGGCAGACGCGTGATGCGCAAGTGATAGCCCGCGCCGTTCTTCACCGCGCGCGGGTCGCCTCTTAAAAATTCGACGTACTTCCAATCGTAAAGCGCATCCTTGCGCACGTCCGCAAGGCGTCCGCGAGTCAGGCGGCGAATGATGGCGCGCACACTCGTGTCAGCCGCGCGCAGTAATAACTTTCCGTCCTCTTCTTCAAGCCGCAAATCGTTGGCGCGCGTCGCGCGACGATTCTGCAAGTCCAAAACGAGCGCATCCAAAACATCGCGTCCGAGCAGCACGTCCTGTTTCAGCTTGCCCGTCGTCAAGCTCTCGCCCGCCTCAAGGTCTGCGACCTCGATGCGACTCGCTTTCCAATCTATCCGACGCACTTCATCCCACGCGAGGAATTTTCGTTCTCTCTTCTCATTCTGAAAAACGAGGCGCGTCACCGGCGGGTAGTCCGCTTCGAGCAGCGCGACGGCAAGGTCAACCAGCCGCGTCCGTCGCCCGCGCTCGTCCGCGAGATCGAAGCGACGAAGTTTTGAGAACATGACCATTCGAGATTCTCACAATCGCAGGGGGGATTTTACCGATCTCAATGTAGGGGGCCTTCTGTTTCAACTCTATCGCAGTTTGATTCTATTTTGAATTGCCGGGTGGTCAGACAAAATCAGGAGTGTAGCGGCAGATGATGAATTTTAAGGAGCGTAAGGCTTGCCGTAAAGCTCCTGGTAGACCCAGCCGAGGACGCGTATCTCCGCCGTGCAGAGAGCTTCGAGCCAGCAGCAGGTGAGATAAACTCTGCGCTCGCGCGCGGTCGGAAGCTTTTGGGCTTCTTCGACCGCAGAGGCTTCGGCTGAAGCGTCAAGCTTGTAAGCTTCGGCGATCTCTTCGTTGGTCTTGGCCGCGTCATCGAGCACGTTGAGGAGTTGGCTCAGCCAATCATGCAGGTCGCGCTCGGTCGTGTTCGCCGTCAACGCCTGCACGATGCCGATAGCGAGACGGTCTTCGGCGTTCCTGAACTGATAAACCTCTTCGCCCGCGTTGATGGTCTCTTCCTGCTTCCACTGAAAGACGCGCTCGACGTGTGGGTGACGGATGACGGCCACGCGCGGGTCATAGCTGATAAACCATTCAATCACATCGGCCAGTGAGCCGGTCAGCACGTCGCCCTGCGCGTCCAACTCAAGCGGCGGCGGCCCTTGCGTGTTATTGGCAGTAGACATAAAGATGATTTAAACAGGGATGGACAGGATAGGAATTTGAGATGGCAGATTTGAAATCTCAAATAGAGCAAACGCCTGGAATCTCAAAATAGAGCAAAATATCTGGAATCTCAAATCTCAAATCTTTTTATCCCGTCCATCCCTGTTTGAAAGCTCCTTGAAACTTCAGCTCAAACTCCGCGCGGACTTCGCCCACGTTGTCGCCGCGATGATTGCGCAGGGGGAAACTGGCGTAAGGCTTGAGGGCTTCGTAGGCTCCGTCCGTGAGGACGCCGAGCTGCCTGAGCGATTCGATGACGACCGTGGGGCGCGCTCTGCGGTCTTCGCCGTCTTCGATCTTGAACGCGAGGCCGAGACCGCGCGGCCACTCCTTGCAAGGCAAGACGCCAGCCGTGTAAACGCCCTCCGCTCCGACCTTCGAGACCAGACGCCCGCGCGCCGTCCGCATGATTTCCGTGTCGAGCCTTTCGGTCAGACCGCCGCCGATAATCTCAGGATACGCATTCATCGCGGACACGATGCGCCGACAGGCTTCGCGCGTCTCCTCGTCCAAATCTGCGGGCGGGAACACGAGCCGCGCGTACATGCGCGCCATCGCCTGCACGGTGACGCCGAAGACAGGCGCGCCGCAGCCGTCTATTCCGACGGCGATGTCTTCGACGGGCACATCGGAAAAACGCTCGATGGTGCGCCCGATTAAAAGCTGGACGGGATTGTCCGGCTCGTCATAAGTCTCAACGGGCGCGCCCAGATGCAGCGCGAGCGCGAGCATCCCCGCGTGCTTGCCCGAACAGTTGTTCTGCAAGACATTGGGCGGCTCTCCGCTCTCGCGCAAGCGGCGGACGACCTCGCTGCTAAACGGCTCGTGCACGCCGCACTTGAGCGCGCTCGCGTCGAGGCCGATCTTGCGCAGCATGCTCTGAGCCGTCTCGACATGAATCGGCTCGCCGTTATGCGAAGCGCAGGCCAGAGCTATCTCGGACGCGGTAAAGCCGAAACGATCCGCCGCGCCGGACGAGATGAGCGGGATACACTGAAACGGCTTCGCGGACGAGCGCAGGTAAGTGACTGTCTCAGGCGCGCCAAGATGCGCGACAAGTTGCCCGTCTCCGTCAACCACCGCGATGTGCCCGCGATGACGCGACTCCGTAATCGAGCCGCGCCTGACTTCGACCAGAGGCACAGGCACGGGAATATCTTTGTTAGGTTCTTCTTCGCTCATGAATGTGTGAGCAGCATCTTATACTAAATTAGCCACAGAGGCACAGAGACACGGAGATAAATTTAGATCATTACACTGAGAAGCAATTGCATAATTCAAGAGTTTCAATGACTCAATCCTTTGCGCGCTTTAGTCTTAACTTTGCGCCACCAGCGAGAAACACAAACGGTTCACGCCAAGGCGCAAACAAAGAAAGCTCAAGGCGCAAAGGGTTGAGCTATCCCCATGCTTCTGTGGCTAAAAGATTGTTTCTCAAAAGCAAATCGTGAATCGAAATCCGACAAAGCCCGTTGCCGATTACGATTCACGATTTTGTGCTTGCCTGTCTTTTAACTTCTTACTTTTTGACTCGCGCCCTGTTCTGTCTTCCGCCGTAGCTGAGGACAGTGAGCTTGACTTTGCGACGACCGAAGCGGCAGGCTTCGCCCGTGCTCGGAACCCAGACATCTATCCGGCGTCCGCGAATCGCTCCGCCCGTGTCTGCGACCGTGTATTCGCCGCTCCAATTGCCTGCTTCGAGCCGCACGCGCGAACCCAAAGGCAGGACTCTCGTGTCGGCTGCGATGATGCCTTTGCCGACGCTGCGGCCACTCGCGGTGCGCCCGCGAAAGCTATAAGCGGTGGCCGAATAAGCTTCAGCCGGTGCATCCTTGATTTCAGTCGCCGCTTCATTTTCAGGAGCGGCTTTATCTTTGGCTTCCGCGATCAACTCCGCCGGGGCAGAGTTCTCCGTCGTTTTGGTTTCTATCTTCTCCTGTTGAGTTTGTGTCTGACGAAGAGAGATTGTTTCGGCGAGAAGCGGTTGGGTATTAAAGAGAAAGTATCCTGCAAGAACGGTCGCAGCCAGAGCTGCGCTCCCGCCTAAAAGGGATTTCATGGGGATCGGGTCTCCTGTCCGTAATTATTTCCAGTGCTTTCAACGCCACGGCGCGCGAGTCCGTTCTTTCCTATGACTCGACCTCCGGTTCTAGGAGTAGTAGCTTGCGTCAGCCGGAGTTGGGGGCTTGCATCCTTGATGCGGTGCGTTGAAAGAAACGCAAAAGAAAAACAAGCGAACATCACTGCCCGCTTGTATGGGGCAAAAACCTAACACAAGCCCCGCCACGTGTCCACCGACTTCACGCCGAAAAAGGCTGGCGAACGGAAGACAAGGGCTTTAACTTACTGTATGACCTATGTTTATCTTTTTGTTGTGTTTGCGTTGCAATGTCATTTAACGTCAGTTCGAGGTAAGAAAAAGAAGCGAGACGATCCACGAAAGGACACGAAACCACACGAAAAATAAGCTTTCCTTTCGTGTCCTTTTCGTGTGTTTTAGTGGATAAGCTTATTCATTCTCCTGATGCTGAATTGTCTTTAAGCACGAACGCTCGCGCTTCCGGCTTTTGACCAACGGGCGCGAGGCGAGTAAATTTGCGTCGAACCGATTCCGATACTTTCGTGAGGCAAGAGCATGACAAGACCGATTCGCATTCTGCTGCAAACGACCATTCCCACGACCGAAGACGACTGGCACATCGGGCGATTCTCGCTGCTCCGCGACCACCTCGCCTCTCTCAAAAGCGATGAGGGCGAAGCTCTCTTTGAAGTCACGACGCGCGACATAGAGCATGATGAAGAAGGCAACGATGTCGTCTTGAGCAGGCTCGACGAATCGGGCTTCGACGAGCTGTGGCTGTTCGCGGTGGACACTGGCGAAGGGATGACGAAGACGGACTGCGCGGGCGTGACGCGCTTTCGACAGCAGGGCGGCGGCATCCTCTCGACGCGTGACCATCAGGACCTGGGTTCTTCGCTCTGCACGCTCGGCGGCATCGGACGCG
Source organism: Pyrinomonadaceae bacterium (assembly GCA_036403295.1). GTDB lineage: Bacteria > Acidobacteriota > Blastocatellia > Pyrinomonadales > Pyrinomonadaceae > JACMLC01. The sequence continues at coordinate 22,029 of DASWRG010000028.1, read as the reverse complement.
CGCACTTTTTTCACACGCAGAATCCAGAGCCGGACGAATCACGTCGCGCGATTGACGACAACGTGACGAAGAATATCTCATGGCCTAATTATCATTCGGGCAGCAACGGCGATTACCAGAAGATCGAAATCAACGAACCCGTACACGATCTCTTGCGCCGGGCTGATTCAGACTCCGGCGTGATAGAGCTTTTCCCGGCGCACCCGCACGAAGGCGCGGTCGGAGTCCCCGAAGGCGAAGGACAAGCGCGCGTCATCGCCACCGGCAAGAGCGAGACGACGGGACGCCCTTTCAATCTCATCGTGGCCTTCGAGCGCGCGAGTGACGCGCACGGCAACACCCTGGGACGCGCCATCGCCGAATCGAGCTTTCATCATCTGGTGGATTACAACTGGGACACTGGGCGCGGCTGTCCGAGCTTTGTCGAAGAGCCGCCGGGCGATGGCTACCAGCGAGAGCCGCACGCGCTCGAAGACATCAAGACCTACGTGCGTAACGCCGCCGTCTGGCTCGCGCCCGCCACGCGCGAGGCTGATTGAATTTTTTTTTGAGAGAGGCAATCAATGTCTGAGCCGATGGAAAAGGTCAGGGCGGACTTTGACCGGATAGCTTTGCTCTCAAGCGAAACGAGCCATAACGATTACTATCTCAATCGCCTCCTGCGCTATCTTCCGCCCGATTGCGCGGACGCGCTTGAGATAGGCTGCGGCACGGGCGGATTCACGCGCCTGCTGGCCGCGCGCTCGCGTCGCGTCACAGCCTTAGACCTCTCACCGAACATGATTCGTCTGGCGAAGGCGCATTCGCTCTCTTTTCCGAACATAGAGTTTGAGTGCGCGGACGCGACGCTCCGGGATTTTCCGGCGGAGAGCTTCGATTGCATCGCCTCCATCGCCACGCTTCATCACTTGCAGATGAAAGATATGCTATTGAGGATGAAACGCGCGATGAAGCCTCGCGGCGTGCTGCTCGTCCTGGACCTGTTTGAAGCTGTTGGAGCGTTTGACGCTCTCGCCAGCATGCTCGCCATGCCCGTCAGCATGAGTCTCAGGCTGTTTCAGACCGGACGCCTGCGCCCGCCGAAAGAGGTGCGCGCCGCTTGGGAAGAGCACGGACGTACGGACTCTTACCTCACCTTGACTCAAGCGCGAAACCTCTGCGCGAGTTTGCTGCCGGGAGCAAAAGTCACAAAGCACTTGCTGTGGCGTTATTCGATTGTCTGGCAGAAGCCCGCAGGCTCGTGATGAGGAATTCCAGATTTGAAATCTGTAATTTGAAATTTTCTCTTTAGTCTCAGAACAACCACTTGAACAAATAGATCAACCCGACAATCGCGCCGCCGAGCAGAAGCACAAGCAGAAGGCTAATGCCGATGATGACGAGCTTGAATTTCTTATACCTGTTCTTATCCGGCGGTGACAGAGAGTTTTGCGGGAAATAGGGCGGCGGCGTGTAGGTAGCCATGTTCGTCTTGCTCCTCAATCAAACTTGTCATGCAAGCTTACAGTTCTAAAAAATTTTCGACAATGCGGCGACCGTCCGTGTGCTCTTCGTCGAAGAGTTCCGGGTGAAACTGCACGCCGTACAGGGGGCGCGTCGTGTGCTGCATCGCCTGAATCCGGCAGGTCTCATTCGAGGCGGTGCATTTGAAACCTTCGGGCAGCTCTTTGACTTCATCGTAATGCGAGTGCCAGACGTTGACTCGTCGCGGCAAATCCGCGAAGAGTCCTGCGCCATCCGTTTCGACTTCAAAAAAGCCGCGCTCGCGCAAGCAGTTCTCATAACCCGTGCCCGGCCCCAAACGCTTCATCACATCCACGCGCGCCCCGCAAGCCAGTGCGATCTGCTGATGCCCGCCGCACACGCCCAGGATCGGCTGCCGCGCTTTTCGTATCACCTCAACCACGCCCGCCAGAGCCTCCGGCGCGTAACTGTCCCACGGATGACTCTGCCCGCTCAAAATAATATGCGTCGGCTGAAGCTCTTCGACACGAGAGAGCGAGACGGCATGAAACGGCTCCATCAAAACTTCCGCCTCGGGACGTATGCGCTTCAAGGCATCCAGAATCTCGCGCGGGCTTGCCCCCTGCCCGTCAATCGTGTTGTCAATCAGGTAAATCATTAACTCACGGCCAATTCGCTAACCAAACGAGATTTACAAAATGTGTGCAAACTGCGTTTACCAGCTTCTCATCTGCCGTCACACACTGGCAGTTCTCACGAACACTTAATGCCAAATAAAGCGAGTCATAAACTGTTCTATGATGTCTTGCGGCTATTTCGTAAGCATCCTCAAGCAGTTCCGCTGTTGGCGTAAAAGTGATGTGTAATTGGCGAAACTTATCCAAAATGTCTGCCGCATGAGAAGCAGCCAAGCCCTGAAAGATATGTTTCTTCCAGACAATATTTCCAATTTCAGCGTTGATTAAATCAGGTGCAAGGAAGGATATTGTTCCGTTCTGATAAGCATCGAGTATTCGCCGCGCTTCTGTTGAGTATGGCTCAACCACAAACCATTTTATTGCTACGCTGCTGTCTACAACTAGATTGTCCATTAGCGCGCACGGTCTTCACGAATCAACTCTGTGCTATCGGGCATCTCGCCATACTTGGAAAAAAGACGCTCCCGCAGATCATCAACCCTCCGCACAGTATCCATGCGTAGAAGAAGCTGGGCTTCATTTTGCTCCCATTCTTCAATTAAACGCTCAATGCTTAGACCGCGCACCTGCGCCTCTTTCTCAAGGCGAGCATAAAGTTCATCTGAAATTATCAATGTGCGGCTCATATCAGTCTCCGATCAAGTTTCAACCTGAATGCATTATAATTAACTGATACTAGAAGTGCGAGTATCTAACTTCTTTTCAGCTAACTGTTCTCCTTCCGTCCCAAACAATAAAGCTTTCCATTAAACGCGCCGATGTAGATGCGTCCGTTTAAGACGGCGGGCGTGGAGTTGATGTTGTCGCCGATTTTGAGTTCCCAGATGCGCTTGCCGTCTTCAGCCGAGAGCATGTACATCCAGCCCGATTTGTCGCCGAAGACGACGCGTCCGTCCACGATGGGCGACGTGCCCCAGATCGCAATCCGCGCTTTGTAGTCCCAAATCTTCTCGCCCGACGCCGCGCTCAGGCAGTAGAGGTGGCCGTCATCCGAGCCGATGTAGACGCGATTGTTGTAAACAATCGGACTCGCCCAGAAGCCGCCCGCGCCTTTGCTCTCGTGTCCGCCGCCGATGGATTTGAACTTCCACATGGGCGTCCCGTCCGACTGTTTGTAGCAACGCACGTAGCCGTCTTCCGCCGCAGTGTAAACAAAGCCGTTCACGACCGCCGGAGTCGAATCCGAATCGCCGCCGATGACTGACTTCCAAACAATGCTGCCGTCAAACAAACTCAAACAGTAAAGCTCGCCCTGCTCCGTTCCGCAATAAGCATGATCGTCAACGTATGTGCAACTGCCTTCGACCGAGCCGACCTCCTGTTTGTAGATAAGCGCGCCGTCCGCGAAATTCAGGCAATAGAAAAAATGGTCTTCGCAGCCGAAATACAGCCGCCCGTCAATCAGAGCCGCCGAGCCGTCAATCTCAAACCCGGCCTTGTATTTCCAGACGAGCGAGCCGTCCTGCGAGTTCAAGCAGTAGATCGTATGGTCGAGTCCGCTCGCGATAATCTTATCGCCAAAGATGGAGGGAGTGGATTTAAAACTGTCTTCGCCTTTGAAAGACCAGATGACGCTGCCGTCCTTCGTGCTGAGGCAATAGACGTTGCCATCAGCCGAAGGGAAATAGACGCGCTCGCCCGCGACCGAAGGCTGCCCCGGCCAGGAAGTTCCGCCCCACGGGTCTTTGTGCAGACGCCCCGCAATCGCTTTCGTCTTAAACTCCCAGACGACTTCGAGCGGGTCGGCAGCCCACGGGCCTGTCCCGTAAAAATTGCGCGAAGGATTGCCGAGCCACGTCGGCACAGACGGCGGCGCGACCACCTTCTTTTCCGCAGGCTTATTTTCCGCCAGAACTTTCGGAGCGTTGTCCCTACTGCAACCGCTTAGAGATAAGCCACAGAGGACACAGAGCACACAGAGGATGAAAGAGCGAAAAGGTAAAGGCGTCTGCCTTTTATCGCTCTGTGTCCTCTGTGTGCTCTGTGGCTGATTATTTTTCCTGTTCATCAAATCCAAAATCTAAAATCTAAAATCGCTTAACCATTCGCCGCGATACACAATATCGGCGCGGCCTGTCATGACGACTTCATTGTCCGCGCGCCATTCGACCTCAATCTGACCGCCCGGCATCCATACTTTAATGCGCCGCTCAGTCTGGTCGTTAATCATGCTCGCCACCGAAGCCGCGCACGCGCCCGTGCCGGAAGAAAAAGTCTCGCCGACGCCGCGTTCCCAAATCCGCAGTTCTATATTCAGGCGATCTGTGACGCGAATAAAGACGACGTTCGTCCGCTCTGGAAATTGCGCGTGAGATTGAAGCGCGCGGCCTACTTTGCGCCAATCCAGCTCGTCGAAGTCTTCAACGAAGATGCAGCAATGCGGATTGCCCATCAAGAGCGCGGTCACTCGTAACTGTTCGCCTTCGACATTCAAAGGATACTCTGTGATGCGCTCCAAAGGCATATCAGTCAACATCGGAATTGACGCGCTGTCAAATCGCGGCTCTCCGAGTTCGGCTTCAAACCAGTAATGCCCATCCTCGATTCGCTCGCGAAGGCGATACAGCTTGACGCCCGTCCGCGTCGCCAGCCGCAAATTCTCATCAGACCACAGGCCGCGATAATGTAGATAAGCTGCGGCAGAGCGCGTGCCGTTGCCCGACAGCCCCGCCTCGCTGCCGTCAGGATTAAAAATGCGGACATTAAAATCCGCGCCCTCGTCTTGACTGCGACTGACGATGGCGATGCCGTCCGCGCCCGCCCCGTAATGACGGTCGCACACGCGCCGCGCCAGTTCGCTCAAAGATTCAACTCCCTCAAGCTCGGACGCTTCAAAGACTATGTAATCATTTCCGAAGCCGTGAAATTTTATGAATTGCATATCAAGAGCAGTGACAAGTGACGGGCGACAGATGACAAGCAAGAGATTGTAGCTTGTCACCCGTCACTTGTCACTTATCACTACTTTCGTTATCTCACATAAGCGTTCGGAATCGGCTTGTCGCTTGCGTTGCCGAACGAAACGGAGGTGTAATTATTCGTCGTTTGCAGCAAATGCCAAGTTCCGGCGCGAAAGACGGCGAGGTCTGCGCGTCCGTCGCCGTCGTAATCGGCTGGCACGGGCAAATCCGAATCAATCCCGAACTGCATCGCGCTGAAACCCTGCTGCGTGCGCAGCGCATACCAAATTCCGGCGCGATACACCGCCACATCCGCGCGCCCATCGCCGTCATAGTCCGCCGGAACTGCTTTGTCATCCGCTGTGCCGAACTGAACCGCGTAAAGCTGATTGTTCGAGCTTTGCAGCACGTACCAAGTTCCCGTTGACGGGCGAAAGACAGCCGCGTCCGTGCGCCCGTCGCCGTCATAATCCGCCGGCACGGGTCTGTCCGCGCTTGCGCCCCACGGCACGGCGATAAAATCCGTCGCGGGCTGCGAACTGGGACGATAAAAGAAATAGCTTTGCCCGCCCGCTTGCGCGCCGTCGCGGTAGACGGCCAAATCCGCGCGTCCGTCGCCGTCCCAATCGCCCGCGACGGGAACGTCGCCGGTCGCGCCGAACTGCGCTTCCGTAAACACTGCGCTGACGCCCGTCAAAATATAAAAGTTGGCGCGTTGCGGGTTTGACGGATTTTCGCGGAAGACTGCGAAGTCGGTTCGATCATCGCCGTCGTAATCTGCTGGCGCGAGTTTATCGGTCGAGAGGCCGAATTGAGCGTAAGTGAATCCGTCTTGCGAACGCGACAGATACCAGTAGCCGTTCGAGGGACGAAAGACAGAGATGTCCGCTTTGCCGTCTCCGTCGAAATCAAAGGCGGCGGGGCGCACCGCGCGCGCGGGCTGCCACTTCGGCGTCCTGTCAAACCCGTTCGTCAAACGCATTTCCGAGCCGGTGCCGCCAGCGACATCTTTAACGTAAATTCCGGCGGAGCCAGGAACCAACCCGAGGTTCGACAGAACCACTTTTCTGCCGTCCGGCGAATACGCCGCATCTCGATAACCGTTGATGAACAACACCCGGTTCGTGCCGTTCGCGTTCATCGTATAAACGGCCTGCGTCGTTATGTCACCCCCGCCGCTGAAGATGATCTTGCTGCCATCGGGCGAGTAGACGGGGTAAGCATAATAGCCCGGCTGCATCGTCAGATTGGTCTGCATCGTGCCATCCGCATTCATTGTGTAGAGGTCGGGAGCTGCCGCCTGAGGAAAGCGCACGAAAATAATCTTGCTCCCATCGGGCGAGTACGAGGGATTGTCTTCAGTCACAGTGTTGTTGGTTAACCTGACCTGATTGGAGCCGTCCGCGTTCATCGTGTAAATCTCTTTGTTGCCGTCGCGGGTCGTCGTGAACACGATGTGGCTGCCGTCTGGTGAATACGAGGGAAACGCATCGTCACCCGTCTGGTTGGTCAAACGTAGCGGGCTGCTGCCGTCGGCATTCATCGCATACACTTCATAGTTGCCATCGCGGTTGGTCGAGAAGACGATTTTGCTTCCGTCGGGCGAGTAAGAAGCATCCTTATCAGTCGCCGCATTGTTGGTCACATTCGTCTGGCCTGAGCCGTCAGGATTCATCACGTAAATTTCCGCATCATTGCGGACGAACGCGATCTTGCCGCCGTTCGTGACACAGTTGACTCCCTGACAGGTCTCCTGCGCCGTAAAGTCTGCGATCTGATTGGCGTTGAGAATAAAAGTCCGACTGGGCGGAGTGAAAAGGTGTTTAAGCAGCCAGGGTGTGACGGAGTACATGCCGCCGGCGGGCAGATTGTTGAATTGATAGTTACCGAAAGCATCGGTCATGGTCGTCGCCGTCGAGCCGTTCAAATAGAGTGTGACTCCGCTCAAACCCACTCCGCTGCGTGTGATGCGCCCGCTAATCACAAAGGTGTTGGGCGGACTCGCCACAGGTTGCCACGAGGGCGAGTTGTTCTCGTTGCCCAGAGAGACCTGTTGGTCGGCAATAATTCTGACCTGATTTGCTCCGTTGACATCCATCAGATAAATGCCGTTCAAAGTTGCTGTAGCCTTTCTGACGAAAGCGATCTTCGTGCCGTCAGACGACCACGCAGGCTCTCTGTCGTCAATCCCTTGAGACAGATTCTGCTCGTTCATGCCGTCAAGATTGATGACAAAAATGCTCGACCCGCTACGGCTGAAAACAATCTTCGAGCCGTCGGGCGACCACGCCGGATCACGGTCAATCGCCGGATTATTCGTGACCGGATGCTCGCCCGTCCCGTTGGCGTTGATGACATAAATCTCTCCGCCGCTGGCGAAGGCGAGCTTCGAGCCATCGGGCGACCATGAGGGCGCAATCGGCGTCGGTTGAGTAATGCCCGCAAACTGCATCTGGTTCGAGCCGTCTGTGTTCATCATCCAGATTTGGCCGTCGCGTTCATACGCGATCTTGCCCGTCACAGACCACGTAGGATTTCTCTCCGCCGCATTCATTGTGTTCGTGAGATTGGTCTGGCCGCTTCCGTTCTCGTTCATCACGTAAATATCCGCGCTGCCGAAAAATGCAACATAGGCGATCTTCGTTCCGTCGGGCGACCATGCGGGCTCTACGCTGGGAGGTATTGACTGGGTCAGTGGAGTTTGAGCCGAGCCGTCCGGGTTAGCGGTATAAATATATTGGTTTGGGCCTCCGAAGGTGAAGACCGTTCTGGCAAACGCCAGCTTGCCGAGCGTGTCGGGTCGCTGCGTTGTGTCGGCAACGGCTTTTTCTATGCCCGGCAGACCGGAGCGCATCTCCGCTGTGGTGCTTAAAAAGATCGCGCCGGTGAGCACACACAACAGCAGTCCTGCGGCAGCTACCATCAAGCGCACAATGCGAGCCACTGGCGAGAGAGTTTCCTTCATGGTTCGGTTCTCCTTATTTTGCCGGTTTGATTGGCAACCACCCGTGTCATCGCCTCAAGCGAGAGGAGCCGACGAATGGTTTGAACGCGAGGAGGTGAGCAGGGGTTATCACCTCTGGGCTTGGTCGGTAAGGATAGTGGCAACTAAAGCTATTTGCAACTGAAGCCATTTGCAATCAAAAAAACCCTGAGCGAATCGCGTCGCGCGAAGGCTTTCATTTCAAGCTCTGCTCGCCGGGCTTCCCATTGAATGAAGCCAGCAGCACGGCGATCTCGTCTATGTAGCTGCGCCGCGAGCCTGTCGTGTCAGGATAGTTGTTGATTAAAATCGAGAAGACCAGCCGCTCGCCCGCCGCGCTCGTGACGTAACCTGAGAGCGTGGCGATAGTCGGCAGCGTGCCCGTCTTGGCGCGCACATTATTCGCGGCGAGCGTGCCCTTCATGCGATTCCTGAGCGAGCCGTCAACGCCCGCGATGGGCAGCGCATCTCGAAAAGCTTTCGCGTAGCGATGGCGATCCATGTACGCGAGCAGCTTCAAAGTCGTCTCAGCCGTCACCAGATCGCGGCGTGAAAGTCCCGAGCCATCAGTCAAAACCAAAAGACTCGTCTCCGCTCCCGCCTCGCGCAGGAAAGCTTTAACTGCTTCAACTCCGGCTTCCTCGCTCGTCAGCTTCGCATCCGTTCGCACAGTGTTGCCGAGGGAACGCAAGACAAGCTCCGCGTAAAGATTCTCGCTCGGCTTCAAAGTCTGCGCGGCGATTTCGCTCAAGGGAGGCGATTGAAGATTTGTGATTTCGGTCAGCGCATTTGTTTGCAGCGGCACGCCCGCCCGCTCATGCGCATCAATCGTGCGCGAGCGTCCCGTGACCATCACGCCGCGCCCTGCGAGCGAGGCGCGCAGCATGTATGTGAAGACCAACGCCGGATGCGGCGCGGCGATGCTGCCGGACCATCCGGGATCGCCGAGCGGCAGACTGCCGCCGAGCTCAAACACGTTCTCGCCCAATCCGCGATAGACGCTCAACTCTCTTTTCGTGCCGCGCGCGGTCGTCGTCGTGCGATTAGTAAAAGTGACGAGCGGCGTCACCGGCCCGGTCGTGATAGTGCATGAAGAACCGGCTGTCGCTCCCGGCTTGACGAACAGGTCGAGAGCGTTGTCGTTGACCGACAGCGCGCTCACCTCCGCGCCGTCATGCCATTGCAGGTCAGCCCACTCCCAGCCGAAGCCGTGCGGCGCGCCCGTAAAATAACTCTCGTCTCCAATCAAATCGCCTTCGACGCGCTTCACGCCCGCCGCCGCAATTCGCGCGGCCAGCTCGTCAATCGCTTTGTTGTAATCGCCGTTATTAAAACGCGCCGCAAGCGACGGGTCGCCGCGCCCGTAGATGATGAGGTCGCCGCGCACCGTGCCCGACGCGTCAGGCTTTGAAGCGGCATACACGGAAGTCTTAAAACGAAAGTCCGGCGTCAAGCGATCAAGCGCAGCCGCGAGCGTGTAAATCTTCATCACAGAGGCGGGATGCAAAAGTTTTATCGCATCCTCTTCATACAACACGCGGCCCGTGTCGAGCGATGCCACCTTGACGGCCACCTGCGCCGGAGCAAGCTCAGGCCGCGCGAGTATCTCCTGAATCCGCGCACGCAACTCCGCAAGATTCTTCGGCGCAGCCCTACTTGATGGCGCAGGCGTCGTGCTCGCTTCAACCCGCCGCTCTCGCTGTTGTTGCCCTTGTTGCTGCTCCTCTTCCTGCGCGCGCACACGCGTGGCCGCGCCCGTGGTCAAGGCGAAGCATAAGAGAAACGCGACAAGGCTCTGTGTGCGCCTTTTTTTAATCATGAAGATAAATTGCTCTGACTACTTTTTTCTAACACCTCATCAATCGCAGAGGTGACGCGTGCGACTTTGACGCGGCGGATGCATTCGGGCGCGTCGAACTCCGCGCAGGTGTAGCCGGGACAGGGTTGGCACGGCAACTCTTCGCGGACGATTGCCGAGGCGGCCATCGCCCAGGGACGCCAGTGTGTGACGTTGGACGAGCCGAAGATGACGACGGACGGACGCTTGACCGCCGCCGCGATGTGCGCGATGCCGCTATCGTTGCCGACGAAGAGACGAGCGCGTACCGAGAGCGCAGTCACTTCGGGCAGAGAGAGGTCTGTGAATGAAGCGACCGAAGCGGCGGAATTTTTTTGAAGCGCGGCGACGACGCCCGCTTCATTCGGCGCAGAGACGGCGACGGAGGCGAGGCCGCGCGCTTTCAAGTACTCCGTGACGCGCGCGAAATTTTCCGTCGCCCACCGCTTCGTCTCGAAAGCGGCGGCGGGATGAATCAGCGCGAGCGGCTGTGCTTCATCAACTCCCGCGCCTCGCAATCTTTCATCAATGCTCGCGGCAGCTTGAGAGGTGACGGATAAATGAGTCGGCGGCAAATCGCTGACGGGCACGCCCGTCCAGCCGACGAGCGCGAGTTGTTGTTCGACGGAGTGTAGTTTCTCTCTGCCCCACAACTCGTATGAATGCGGCGCGGCGTGATTGTAGAGGCGGCTGTAACGATAATCCGCGTAGCCGACGCGATGACGCGCGCCCGTCGCACGCGTCAGAAAAGTCGAGGTCGTGCCGCCGTGAAGATTATAAGCCACGTCATACCGCGCGCTTCTCAAAGCGCGAGCCACACGCGCGCGCGACTTCGCGCTCTTGCGCTCAACCGTGATGACATTATCCACGTCCTCAAATCCGTCGAGCAGAGGCGCGACCCAATCTTCGAGCAGCACGTCTATCCGCGCGTCCGGCAAAAATCTTCTGAGCGCGTGAAGCGTCGGAGTCGCCAGCACTGTGTCGCCAATCGAGCGCAGGCGGACGACGAGCACGCGCCGCGCCTCTCGCCAATCCCAACGCGCGGGCGCAAGCGGCTCGGCCTGCGATGAAGTGTGCGGCTCATGCGCATTCATGAATGCGTGTTGCGCCGTCGCTTCAGGATTTTTGCGCAGGCTCTTCATCCTCGACCGTCGCTTCGTCAACCAGCATCACCGGAATCTCATCACGAATCGGATAAACGCGCTTGCACTCGACGCACTTCAAGCCGCTCCCGTCCGCCTTCAACTCCACCTTCGCCTTGCACGCGGGGCACGCAAGTATCTCTAACAGCTCAGGACTAATCGCCATCTTTGGAAACCTCTCAGCTGAACTTATGACATGACAACTTGTAGGGGCAGGGCTTGCCCCCTAAAATTTTATGCGACCGCTTTAAGCTTAACAAAAGCAGTGACGAGTGACGAGTGACAAGTGACAAGAGAAAACATCTTCTTGCTTGTCATTTGTCACCTGTCACCTTTCACTCGTTTTTCCACCGCCATCCTCATGCCGTGTTTCGGGCGCAAGGTGATGACGGGATTCGTTTCGACCGGATGATGTGGGACGAGACGCATGCGCCACTTGCGCGCGAGGGTGGCGATTAAGAGGATGCCTTCCATCCATGCGAAGCCTTCGCCGATGCAGCGACGCTGCCCGCCGCCGAAGGGAAAGTAAGAGTATGCGGGACGGGCTTCGCGCGCCTCCGGCGTCCAGCGTTCGGGGTCGAAACGCGTAGGCTCCGGGAAGTATCTCTCGTCGCGGTGCATCGTGTACGGACTCAAGAGGACGAGCGAACGCGCGGGAATTAGATAGCCGCCGATCTCTTCATCTTTGAGGCTCAAACGACCAATCGCCCACGCAGGGGGATAGAGGCGCATGGCTTCGGCCAAAATCATCTCCGTGTACGGCAAGCGCGGCGCGTCTTCAGCCTCCGGCACACGATCTCCGGCGAACACTTCATCAAGCTCTTCGTGCAATCTCGCTTCGACCGCAGGATGTTGCGATAAAAGATACCACGTCCACGTCAGCGCGTTGGCGGTCGTCTCGTGTCCGGCCAGAAAAATCGTCATCGCTTCATCTCTGACTTGCTCGTCAGTCATGCCGCGCCCGTCGCCCTCTTCGTCCTGCGCCAGAAGGAGCATCGAAAGCAGGTCGCCGTGATCCTCGCCGCTTCGCCTGCGCTCGACAATAAAGCGATAGATGGTCGAGTCGAGACGGCCTTTGGCTCTTTGAAAACGGCGATTCTGCGGCAGCAGCGGCAGCTTTTCCAACAGCTCTGAAAAAGGCAGGAGCATCGCGTCGAAAAGCTCCATCACGTCAGTCAAAGCGGCTCCGATCTCCTGCGCCTCCGCCTCGACATCCGCGTCGAAGAGCGTCTTGCCGACGATGCTCAAAGTGAGCCGCATCATCTCCTGCGAGATGTCCAAGTTCCCGCCATCGCGCCAGCGCATCGCCGTGCGCTCCGCGTACTCAATCATCGAACGTCCATAAGAATTGACGCGCCCGCGATGAAAAGCGGGCTGAGCCAATCGTCGCTGGCGACGATGAAACTCGCCCTCGCTCGTTAAAAGCCCTTCGCCCAAAAGTCGCTTGCCTCTTTGCAGCGCGCGGCCTTTGATGAAACCCCCTTGATACGTCACGAGCACGTCCTTCACGTAGTCAGGATGATTGAGAAAGTAAACCTCTTGCGGCCCCAACTTGAAATGCGTAATGTCGCCGCATTCGCGCGCAGCCGTTTGCAGAAAACTCAACGGGTCGCGGCGAAAGGCCAGAAAGTTAGCCCCGAAAAATTTTCGCTTGAGCGTCGGCGGAGAATGAAGCGGCGTCAAGTTAGTTGTTTCCTCAATCATAGCTCCGACAGTTTAGCATTACTTCCGCCTCTCGCCTTGCTCGCTTGCAGGCTCGTGCTATAGTTTGAAGAGAGCGGAAAGGTAGGGAGTCGTCGTCTTGTCTTTAGAATTTGCGGTCGAGTATCCATGCATCCTGCGGGCGCGTTACGAAGAGAAGCACCTGCGCGCGTGGGGACGCCTGAGCAGCATTCACACGCGCCTGACGACCGGTGACACAGCCGCGCCGACGCCCGACAAGCTGCGCTTTGTCGAGGACGCGCGCGCCGAAGTCGAGCTGATGCAGGAAGAGGCCGTGGTGTGCCGCGCGTGTCCCGCGTGCCTGCCGCCGGAGGCTGCGGGCGAGGGCGAGGCGGTCGGATGTTTGGGGCGCATTAGTTATCCGATTGAAGCTCAGTTTGAAAAATTTCTCGCAGACCGCGTGCAGCTCGCGCTCGACACGATTGATAAAGCGGATCAGCCGCGTCTCCTGCTCCTGCTGATTGATTCGGAATCTCCTTTCGACGGGGAGGGGACGAAAGAGCTGCGGCGCGTGACGACCAAAGGCGGCCTGAGATTTTTCGAGCTGCGACTGCCGATTCGCCTGACGCGCGAGGCCGCGCACCTGACGACGGATCATCTGTTCGACATGCTCGCCGGATTTCGCTCGGACGATTCCGCGCGCACGACCTACACGCGCGAGTTCCCTTTCGCGGCGACCGCAGACTATTACGACTTTCTTGATTTCATCCTGCGCAATGATCTCTCGGCATCGGAGATCGCGCGCCTGCACTCGCGCGGGCACAACTATGCGCAATACCTGCGCCTCCTGTCCGCGCTCGAACGCGCCGAAGCTCTCAACACGCGTCTGCTGATAGATTAGATTCAAAAGCGAGAACGTCTCACGCAAAGGCGCAAAGACGCAAAGAAAAGATTCAATCGCTTTCTTTGCGTCTTTGCGTCTTTGCGCCTTTGCGTGAGATTTCTTCGTCATGAAGATTTACAACTCATCTTCGTCTGCCTCACTCTTCCCCTCTTCCTCTTTCTTCCCGCCCACGCTCTCTTCATCCAGACGACGCAGTGTGTCTAGAATCAGATTGGTGTTGCTCGGAGCTTTGATTTTCTGCGGGAAGGGTTGAGCCGAGCGTGCGAAGTCAAAGATGCCGTTGGTCATCTCGACCGTCTTCTGAAAAGCGTCCTCGCCCATCTGCTCTTCGGTCTCTGCGTCAACAATGCGACCGTCGTTGAAGAAGATGCGTCCGGCGTTCTGCTCGCCCGTGATGACGAGGATGCCCGTCAGGCGAGTGTTCTCGATGACCTGTATCGCGTCGAAGAGGCTGATGAGCGAAAGGTCTCCGGCGAGCGTCACGTCGCGGCGTCCGGCGGCCACGCCGCTCGGGCTGAGGTCTGGACGACGCGCGCGGCGGATGGCTTCGAGTCCCGACGCGATGTTGATGCGCGGGTCAAGGCTTTTGGCTTCGAGCAAGCGGTCGTAAGCCGTGTCGAACTCATCGCGCTCGATGTAGAGGCTGGCGAGCGCGAGACACTGGCGCGCAGACTCTTCGGGATGCTTACTGGTCGCGGCCACCTCGCGCAGCCGCTCGCGCAGACGAATCGAGCGCGGATGTCTTTCGAGCGCGGCGCGCAGACGCTTGATGGCGCGCTCGGGAGCTTTGTATTTGATAAAGAGGTCTGCGTCGAGCAGCGCGGTTTCGATCTCGCCTTCGGGGACTGCGGCTTCCGGATTTGGCTGCGCGTCTGGCATCGGCTTTGTGTCTTGCATCGAAACTTAAAACTCCGTTTATCTTCCGCCAATCAGAGTTTAGCACAAAGCCCACACCGCGCGTCATGCGTCATTTCTGCATCCGTTAAACACGAAATCGTATAGCCCCGGTCGCGCCCGTTCGGGAAAGAATATTTCACGCATAAGACGCCGCGCACAAAATCATCCGACGGACTTCATGCAAGCTCTTAACGCTTGCCTCTTAAACACGAACCGATTTGCTCTTACGCGCTTCGCAAGCTTTTGTACGCCCCAGTACGAAACTCAAGCTTGTGTTGACAATCTTTTTTCACCTGACGCGACGCGGAATCTGGCATACCAGATGCTTTATGAGAGCGCGAGAAGAACGGCAGTTTGTGTTCAGCTTGATCGAATGGCGAGCGTCCGGTTCTTCGCAACCGCCCAGAGAGAGCAATCCCCCGACAAAAGTTAGACGAGACTTATTCTTTTAAGAGGAGAAGTTTTCTATGTACGACGAGTTGGCGCTCGAAGCGTCAAATGCTGCGACTCTGCGGCTGGTATCCGAAAGCTGGGCGAGCTATTTGCAGCGCGCTCTGCATCGTTTGAAAACCCTCGGCCACACATGCAAGGCTGACGGGACTGAGGCTCTGGTGAAGAGACTCAAGCACACGCGTCCCGAAACATATCTTCACAGCGTGAGAGTCTGCCGTTTCTCGCGCGCCATCGGTCGCGCCATCGGTTTCGATGAAGCGCGCCTCAAACATTTATCCTACACCGCGCTCCTGCATGATGTCGGCAAGATACTTGTGCCCGAAGTCGTCTTGAATCGCCCGCGCAAGCCGACGCGAACCGAGCTTTTCATACTACACAAGCACCCTAGCTTCGGCGCGCTCTTAGCCTCTTACTACAATCTGCCGCCGGAGCTTCGCATACGCACGCAGCATCATCACGAACGCTGGGACGGGCGCGGCTATCCGCATCGCCTGGGCGGCGAGGACATTCCATTGATGGCGCGCATAGTGCAGGTCGCGGACACTTACGACGCAATGGTCGCCGAGCGTCCTTATCGCAAACCGCTCACACACGCGGAGGCGGTGGCAGAATTGCGCCGCCACGTCGGCAAACAGTTTGACCCGCGCGCCGTCGAAGCATTTCTCGACGCGTTTCCGCTTGAAGCGAATGTGTGAGGCTTAAAGAAAGTTGTATTAGCAGAGACGCACAGCGATTTAAATGATGACGAAAGCCAACGGCTCACGGTTGGCTGCGACATCGCGTGTCTCCTGAGAGCCGCTTACCTCGCGGGGCGTATCCTCACGTTCATCGTTTCATAAGCAGTGCCGGCCTTTGAGCCTCGCCACACCTTGAAGACATTTTTTTCGCCGCTCAACAGATAATAGTCGCTCTCTGTGAGACCTGCGTCGAGGGTAGACTCGACAACTCTCATCTTGATAACAGGCAACAGTGCATACATGAAAGGCCGGGCGACCACGGTCGTGAAAGGCGTCGTGACGACGATGTGCCCTGTGTGATGATCCGCCGAGGTTCGGTTGATAACCTGCATGGTATTGGGATGCGCCAATCCCATGACATAGGTCTCAAGCATTTGAATATCGCTTAGCTCTTTCACTTCGGGGCCTAGTTTGTCCATCGTGTCTTTAATGCCGACATTCGCCTGATAATCTGAGAACCCGATTTTGTCGCTGTCCCATGCTTTGCCGCGAAACCCGTGGTCGAGAAAATTTCCCACGAAGCCATTACAATCCAAGCCGATCCGCCCTTGCGCCAATCCGTCGCTCGCTTCATCGCAATACGCCTGAAGCCCTGCCGGCGTCGCCAATTTGAAACGTAACACTAACTGCAAAGCGATTTGAACTTCTTCGGGCGAACCCTTTCCCCAGAACGGTTTTCGGGCGTAATACCACACGTCTTTAAATGCGGTGAAACTCCTTTCGTCGACCTCGGCAGTGGCGACGAAGACCTTGAGCGTCGCGCCCGGTTTCTTAAAATATTCGATCAGCTTGCTTTCAAGCTCACCCAACGGATGCGAGGATTTTTGGATATTGTAGTGCTCCGGCGGCTTTGGCTTCCCCGCCTCGGCGGCTTTTGTATCTTCCTGCGCGAGT
The DNA here is from genome assembly GCA_036403295.1 of Pyrinomonadaceae bacterium. Classification (GTDB taxonomy): domain Bacteria; phylum Acidobacteriota; class Blastocatellia; order Pyrinomonadales; family Pyrinomonadaceae; genus JACMLC01. Next base: position 5,458 of record DASWRG010000028.1, on the reverse strand, counting down.
AGGTATTTGTGAACATCCACGGGTTGCCAGCCGCTGAGGTCGCCCTGCTCGTTGACGATTGGAACTTTCAAGTTGCGATACAAATCTTGATAAGCATGCGCCGTCATAGCCATCTCACTTACCCTCAAACCTTCTCCGAAAATCACGTTCAAGCCTGCAATGTCACCGTCACATGTAACTAGACGACGTGTGAGGATAATATTGCTTCAGCCAGAGAGCGTATTAGCCGGTCATCACAATCCCGAACTGACGGCGCAGGGTGGCCTCATACTCTCCCTGATTTGTTAAGACGCGCTCACGCCGCTCTCCGCTCTCGGAGGTGGTGATGAGACGCATTTCGCTGAGCGTGATGCGCCCGCCCTCGGTCGCGCGCGAGCAGATGCGCGCTCTGGTGAAATGCGATTGTGGAGAAGTCTGATGATAAAGGCACATCTCTTCATAATCAGAAAAGTTGTGCGGCTGCAAAGTAAAGCGGTACTGCGGCTTCCATTCCTCGCCTTCGTCACGCCGCATCAAAATCAAATGCTCGTCGTCCGGCTGAATGCGAAAGGCGCGGCTGCCCTGTCTCTGCTCTTCCCTTTCATCGAGGAGCAACGGCTCATAAAACGAATCGCCGAAACCGACATCGACGAGCCAGCGTTGCTCTAATGAAACCATCAACGCCATGTGGTCAAAGTCAGGGCCGTACTCGCCCTCTGCATTCGCGACTCCGGCTGAGAGCATAGCCACATCGAACCCGAGCGCACGCAGCAAAGCGGCGAACAGACCGTTGGCCTCATAGCAGAATCCGCCGCGCCGCCGCTCGACGATTTTCGTAAACAGAGCTTCATCTTCAAGCACGATTGGCTCTCTGGCGTGAATGCTCAGATTTTCAAAAGGCACTGCCAACAGATGCGCGACCTGTAGATCGCGCAAGGCTTCGGCGGTCGGAGACAGCGAGCCGCGATAGTTGATGCGTTTGAGGTAAGCGTTAATGTCCAACAAACTTTCCCTCTAAATTCTGACGAATCTATTTATCAGGAAATAATCTCGCGCAAAGGCGCTAGTGGCGCAAAGGAAGCACGCCAAGCTGTTGAATGCTACTTACACTTGGCGTCTTCTTCTTTGCGCCTTTGCGCCTTTGCGCGAAACTTTCTTCGCCATATTTGATTGACCCAATTGAAGGCTAATGCATCTTGAAAGGCCCGCCCGCAGGCTCAGGCTCTAAATCAGGGCGAGCCGAATCCTGTATAACTTCGTGCATCTCAAGGACGTTCGCTCTGGGAAACGCTTCTTTGGGCAGAGTGCCGGACTGCGCGTGCCCTTTCACAAATTCATCGGAGCGCACCCAGTTGAGAAAGTCCTGACGGCTCTGCCAGATAGTAAAGACCACGTAAGGCTCGCCCTCGTTGACGGGACGCAAGACCTGGTTAGAAATAAAGCCGGGCATCTTGTCAACGAGTCCGGCACGCTCGCGGAATCTCTGCTCGAAAGCCTCTGCGTATTCCGGCTCGACGTAGATACGATTAGCGACAGTTATCATTTCGGAAATTCTCCTTTGAGATGATGATAACATTGTGGCGGGCAATTATACGTCACTCATCCTTTGAAGGCTTTGAGCGCAGACGCTTGAGGTGAGAGCGGCGGGCTTTCTCTTCGAGAGTGCGATTCTTCGCTGAGCGAGGGACGCGCGTGGGGACGCGCGCGGGCGGGCGATGGTTCAAACGCTCGACACGCTGGCGCAGCTTTCGCAGACAGATGGCTCTGTTCCGGTGCTGGCTGCGCTCTTCGCGGCAGGTGACGACGACGCCTGACGGCAGGTGTTTGAGGCGGACGCCGCTCTCGGTTTTGTTGACATGCTGGCCTCCGGGGCCGCTCGCGCGAAAAGTGTCAATCTCACACTCGCGCAGCAAGTCCTCGTCGGATTCGGGTAATGAGATCATAGCTAAGACGGAAGAAGGTTCGCGCAAAGGCGCAAAGGAAGAACGCTAAGCTGTTGAAGGCTGCTTGTTCTTGGCGTCTTCTTCTTTGCGCCTTTGCGCGAGAATTTCTTGTCATCTTTTACGGAACGTAAGCGGACGGCACGGGCACGTCTCCGCTCGTCCCGAACTGTTCGCCCCTCAAGGCATTGTTCGTGCTCTGCAAGATATAGAACGTGCCCGTTGACGGACGAAAGACAGTCACATCCCATTTAGCATCGCCGTCATAATCTGCCGCGACCGGCACGTCGCCGCTCGCGCCCCAGGCGATGCCTCTAAAGCTGTTGTCAGAGCTTTGCAGGTAATACCAACTGCCCGTTGACGGACGATAGACGGCCAACTCCGTCTTGCCGTCTCCATCGAAATCTGCGGCAATCGGTTTATCCGTGCTCACTCCGAACTGTTGCCCTCTGACTGTGCCGTTTGAGCTTTGCAGAATATAGAACGTGCCGCTTGACGGGCGGAAGATTGCGAAGTCAGCTTTGCCGTCTCCATCGTAATCCCCGACGACCGGCACGTCTCCATTCGCTCCCCATTGTTGGAAGTGGAATGAATTGTCCGTGCTGTACAAGAGATAGAAATTGTTGTTCGACGGACGATAGACACTGAGGTCAGATTTTCCGTCGCCGTCATAGTCTCCGGTCGAGGGCAGGTCGCCGGACTGTCCGAGCGGCTGAGCGCGCAGGGTGTTGTTCGAGCTATTGAGGATATACCAGTAGCCCGTCGAGGGACGAAAGACTGCGAGGTCTGACTTGCTGTCGCCGTCGTAATCGCCGGGCGCGATCTGGTCGCCGCTGGTGCCGAATGCCGTCGCGCTGAAGCCCGCCGTGGATTGCGAGAGATACCAGTAGCCGTTCGAGGGACGAAAGACGGACACGTCCGCTTTGCCGTCTCCGTCAAAATCAAATTTTCTGCCGCTTGCGCCCGCTTGCGTGACGGAGAATGAACGCGCGCCGACCGTGACGTTCGCGCTTCTGGAGTTGGAGCTTGGATTCGGCAGAACCGTAAAAGCGACTGTGCCGTTTCCGGTTTGCGGGATGGGCGTTATCTGTATCCAGTTGGCGACGCTGCTCGCCTGCCAGGTGCAGATGCCGCCCGCAGTCACGCCGACATTTCCACCGCCGCCCGCCGAACCGAAGTTAAGCGCGTTCTGACTAAGCGCAAACGGGCAGCCCGACGGTTGCTGAACTTGAAATGTTTGCGTGCTTGCGCCGTTTGAAACATCAATCGTGCCCGAGCGTCCGCCGCCCATATTCGACAACACCGAAAAACCGACAGTACCGTTGCCGCTGCCGCTCGCGCTTGAGTTGATGGTGATGAAACTGGAATTTGTCGAAGCCGTCCACGAACAAGCGGCTGGCATGTTAATAGCAAAGCTGCCGCTCCCGCCCGTGATCGGGAAAGTTTGCACTGAAGGAGTGAGCGTGAAAGCGCAGGCCGTCACGGAAGTTTGCAAGTTAAGAGTCCAACTGCCCGCGATGCTGCCGGTGTTTCCGCCCGTGTCATCCACGACGAACAATTTCCACACGCCGGTCGGCGCGCTGCCGTAAAAAGCGTTGAGCGTCGTTCCCGTCGGCGCGCCTTGCGGAGCGGGCGGAGGAAACGTATCGCCCGGCTCGAAATCCGTCGGCTTATAAGTTCCGCTTGCGAGCGGCGCGCTGTCCGGCAGATTGCTCGCGGCTATGTCATCGAAAGTTAAATTAAGGCCGCCGACTTCGGTTGTTCCGCCAACGTCCGACATCAACACGACGCTGCGTCCATTCGGCGCGACCAGCATCACATCAACATCGTCTGGCGAAGTGTGACTGAAATTCGAGAGCGTGACGGTCGCTTTCGTGACTGTGCCCGGCAGTCCGGTGATCGTTTTTTGCGAGGCGTAAGGCTGCGCCGTGCCGCTGTCAGGAATCCCAATCGCGTCCGGCGAGCTTTGCACGAAGAGAGTCCATCCGCCGTTGATGTTTCCGGCGTTGTTGCCGCTGTCGTCAACCAGACACAGCCGCCATGTGCCGTTGGCTATCGAGCCGTTGAGAGCCGAAAGTCTTGCGCCGGTCGGCGTACCGCCGGGATCAGGGAAACTATCAACACCGTCAGCAATATCCGTCGGCTTGTAACTGCCACTCACAATCTGTGAATTGTCAGGCAGCGAAGCCGGGGCCGTGTCACTAAAAAACAGATTTGCATTAGACACCGGATTGCTGCCGCCGACATCCGACATCAAAACCACTTTGCTCCCATTCGGCGCGACCAACATCAAGTCAACATCGTCGGGCGAATTGTGATTAAAGTTCGCCAGACTCACCTGCACGCCCGTCACCAATCCGTCTTGATTTGAAATATCTATTGCCGAAGGATAAGGCGAAGCCGTGCCCACGCTCGGAATCGAAATCGCGTTGAGGTTCGTGCCGGAGATGGCATTCGTGACCTGCACATTATCAATACGCCAACCCGTGCCGGCCTCCATGTCATCCGTCCCGATGCGCCACTTAAAGCGCACGCTCTGATTGTTGGTGCTGGCCGGGAGATTTATTTCGGTCGTGATGTAGCCAGCCCGTTGTCCAGTCCAAGCCTGTCTGCCGCTCAGCGTTCCGCTCACGAGTCCGGTGTCATAACCGCCTGAGGCGAATGATCCGCCCGCCTGCGTAACGATGTCTATAAACGTGCCGCCGTTGATGCTAATTTCCACCACACAGCCGTCGAACTCAAAGTCCGTTTGATAAAAGTGGCGGAAGATTAGTTTGTGCGGAAGATTGCCGAGCGCGATGGATGGCGAGACGAGTTCGGACGTTCCTTGCGTATTCGGGTCGGGAACGAAAGCCGCGTTCGGAGAGGAATCGGGAAAGGTCGTGACTGTGGTGAACGGACTGATTACCCCGGAGGCTGTCGTCGTCCAGCCCGCCGGAAGCGCGGGCGCGGTGACCGTGTCAAAGCTTTCGCTGAAGACGACTTGCGAAGGACTGAACTCATCCCCGGCTTGCGCTCTGACCGGCGCACTGCGCGGCCAGATGAGCGCGCAAGCGATGGCGAGCATGACGATCAGGCTCAGGACGAATAATTTCGGATAACGAGTATAGCCGACGGAAGATTCTTGTTTCATTAATCTTTCTCGCTTGATATGTGCTTGGACAACATGTTGGGAAATCACATCAATGACAAAAAAGCTTGCGAGCGCGGGCGACGAATTATCATTTTTTTGGCGGTAATTAGCAAGGAATTTTAGTTGCGCTTCGGTTTCAAACATCACGAAGAAAAAGAAGCTCCCGCAAAGGCGCTGGTGGCGCAAAGGAAGCGCGCTAAGCGGTTGAGTGCTGCTTGCCTATTGCGTGCTCTTCTTTGCGCCACCAGCGCCTTTGCGGGAAACTTTTGGTAGTGGCCTCGTTACATTGGGGATTGAAAAAGAGAAGGCAAAGTGTGGACAGTGGCGGCTGTCATGGCTCGTCACAGAATCCATCATGCTCCGCCTTCCCTGCGTTGCCCTCATTGCAGAGGTCAAGCACGCGATC
>DASWRG010000027.1:0-3658 GCA_036403295.1 Pyrinomonadaceae bacterium | reverse complement strand
GTTCGACCGTTGTTACTTGCATGCTCCGGGACTCAATCGAGTGAGACGCGGCTTTGCCTTAAATGCGAGCGAAGTGACGGTGAGCAATTCTTATGTCGCAGGGTTTGCGGGAGCGCAGGATGAGACGCAAGCGATTGCGTGCTGGAACGGCCCCGGCCCATTGCACATCTTGAATAATTATTTGGAGGCGGGGGCTGAAGATATTTTGATCGGAGGCAATGATCCGTCAATTCAAAACATGATTCCGTCGGACATTGAGATTAAAGGAAATTATTTAACTAAGGTTTTAAGCTGGAGAGGGCAGGCGACGATCAAGACGGTGTTGGAATTAAAGAATGCTCGGAGAGTGACGGTGATGGGGAATGTGATCGAGCGGGGGCTGGATTGCAGTGCGATGACGATCACGGTACGGAATCAGAACGGGGGAGCGCCGTGGAGCACCTTGGAGGATGTGGAAGTGCGAAGCAATGTGTTTCGGTCGGCAGGTTCCGGGATTAATATCCTGGGTCAGGATGATGTGCATCCGAGCCAAGAGTTGAAGCGTGTGAGAATTGCTAACAATCTTTTCGATGACATCAGCCATGAACGCTGGGGCAGCAACGGATATTTTGTGCAGCTTTCCGGCGGACGGGAAATCAGAGTCGAGCACAATACGGTCTTTCATTCGGCCAGCATGATTAAGGTTTACGGCGGGCGGCCAGTGTCCGGCTTCGTCTTTCGAGATAACATTCTCTCTTACAATCAATACGGCGTCTGGGGCGAAGGGGCTTCGGGCAGCGTCGCCGTCATCGAGAAATATTTTCCGGGCGGCGTCTTTACGAATAATGTGATCGTCAACGGGCAGGAGATTGATGCCAACGAGATACAGCTTCCCTCACGCAACTTCCTCGTGCCGAGCTTCAAGGCCGTCGGCTTCATCAATCAGCAGGCGGGCGATTATCGACTTGCTACAAACAGTCGCTACAAGGGAAAGGGGATTGACCGCACGGACATCGGCTGCGATTTCGACGCGCTGAGGAAAGAGGTCGGAAGCCAAGCCGCCTCGCCGTCTGGCTAAGGGCAATCCGATTGTAGCTCAGCGAAGCTCTCGAATATTTTTGGTAGCGGGTCAGTTTGAAAAATAGAGAAGAGAAAAACGGTTTCCCGCAAAGGCGCAAAGAAGAGGACGCAAAGAGCGAGCAGCACTCGACAACTTAGCGGTCTTTCTTTGCGCCTTTGCGGGAAACTCTTTTCTCCATTTGTGAAACTGGCCTGCAACACTCACGTCCGTGTGTCTTGCGCGAGTTCCTGATAGAGCCGCACGACAGCTTCGATATTGCCCTCGCCATTTTCGTTGAGCGAGACGTGCGCGCCGCCGTTCATCAATCTTCTCTCAATCGCCTGTTGCAGCGCGGCTGGATTGGAAGGCGGGATGAGTTCGACTCCGTCAGGCCGCATCGTGTTGTCGGTGGCGATGACGGGGATGCCCAAGTACATCGCTTCGCGCACTGAGATCGAGTCGCCGTCGTAAAGCGTCGTGCGCAGGAAGAGATCGCTCTCGGCCATCATGCGAAGCGTGACCGGATGCGCCACATCGCCGCAGAGCAGTATGTGCGGGGCGTAAGGTTGCGACTCGATGCCTTCTCTGATTTTCTGCTCCAGGCTGCCAGAGCCGACGATGACCAGTCCCGCACGCGGGAAACGCTCGCGCACCAGTCCCAGAGCTTCGATCTGCGTCGGCAGGTCATAAGCTCTTTCGAGTCCGCTGACCGTAATCAGCAAAGGCTCATGCCTTTGTTTGAAGTCCTCAAAAAATTCGGGGAGCAGGGTTTCGCGCGGCGGGTCTATGATGACGTGCGGGCTGATGATGCGTATGCGCGCGGGCGCGACGCCGAACTTTTTGAACATCTCCGCGATCTCTTCGTTGACGGCGATGATGCGGTCGAGCCGCCGGAAGACAAAGCCGCGCAAGGTCTTTGGCCGCGCAGACCTGCCCGCAGGCGTCTTGGGATAGCCGCCGGAATGAAACGTCAATAAGGTTTTAGTGCGAGGCATCAGCGAACAGAGCAGCGCGAGGAAGACCAGCCGCGTGGACAGCATCCCGCCAAAGTGCAGATGTATGATGCTGTAACGAAGGCGCAGCATCAGCCAGCAGAGTTGGAAAGCGTTTGACGGGCGATAGATGTCTTGCCCGTCGCTTACTTCCCCGACGGCGCGCGTGATGACAATGACGGAGCAGGGAATCCCGCGCTTCAAGAGCGCGGCGCGAATGGCCGACAGATTCGTCTGCACTCCGCCGTGCGGCGGCGCGTAAGGACCTATTTGGAGAATTCGCATGACCAAGCTTCAGTGGTTGAATGTCCGAAGGGGCTTATTTCACCACAGAGGACACAGAAGAGCACAGAGGAATTTCAAATCTCAAATCTCAAATTTGAAATCTCTAAGCCTCTGTGCTCCTCTGTGCCCTCTGTGGTTAATCTTCCTTCCGTTCATTAGCAGCCGTTTCCACGAAGACTAAAATGGCATGGCATCTCATGCTTGTCAAAAAAAATTAAGCTCCCGCCAAACGCTTTGACGGAGATGCGACGAAACGCCTCGACGCCGCCTTATGTGTTGAAATGCACAGGTTTAGCGTGCATCTCAAGCACGCTCGAAAATTTAAAAATGAGTCATTGACAAACCCTGCCAAATATTGTTTAATCCTAAATGTGAGCTGCCGCCGCGCCACACGCGGCCACGAAAGGCAGCATGATCTTTTATCATCGACGATTGCACACGATAATGGCAAACCTGTTGTGAGGCAGGGACGCAAAGCCGTGAATCTCTTGCAGTTAAGCTTTAAGCTGCTGGATGATTGTCTGGTTACCGAAGGCCGTCGGAAATAGCCTGAGTCTCAGAGCTTTTCTGCTCAACCGTTGCCCTCGCATCTGCTGTTTACGCTTGCGGCAACTCGCGCCCGCAGCCTCTCGCCAACGGCGTGTCGCTTTTGCAGCCTCCTCCTTAAAGAGCCTCAGGTCTGGAACCAATTTCATGTGCTTCTCTTCTTTGTTGTTAAGGTTCCGCTACTTCCGCCATACATTCCTTTCGCTCCAGCCAAAAACAGTTCACGCGCCTCTCTCTTCAGAAACATCTCGCTTCGGACAGATGCCGTTTTAGTGTGTCTCTAAGTTAAATCTCTTCCGCGAACCGGCAGAGTCGGTTCGCGCCGTCCCGCCTGCGCCCACAATCTGACAGGGCGCAGCCATCACCGATAAAAGGCACCCCCGCAGCGATGCGGGTTCGCAAAGTCAGGAGTCTCCGGCCACTTGCCCTGAGATCGTCCGGCTACCGAAGTGAGGTTAATATGAGCATCAGACACATGGCTGCCGCTTTCAGGCACACCCCTCGTTTCTTCCGCACAGCTTTCAACTCTCTTTTAATCATTATCGTCCTCCTGCTCGGCATGCAGGCGACGCAAGCTGCCACCATCGTCGTCTCAGCGGGCGGCAATTTACAGAGCGCGATCAATGCCGCACAACCCGGCGACACCATCGTCCTCGAAGCCGGCGCTTCATTCCCCGGCCCCATCACCCTGCCCAATAAAGCTGGCGCTGCCTTCATCACGATTCAATCCTCAGCTCTAGCCAGCCTCCCACCCGCAGGCCAGAGAGTCTCTCCCTCTCATGCCGCGCTGATGCCC
>DASWRG010000026.1:0-18498 GCA_036403295.1 Pyrinomonadaceae bacterium | reverse complement strand
GTTCGACCGTTGTTACTTGCATGCTCCGGGACTCAATCGAGTGAGACGCGGCTTTGCCTTAAATGCGAGCGAAGTGACGGTGAGCAATTCTTATGTCGCAGGGTTTGCGGGAGCGCAGGATGAGACGCAAGCGATTGCGTGTTGGAACGGCCCCGGCCCCTTGCACATCTTGAATAATTATTTGGAGGCGGGAGCGGAGACGATCCTGATCGGAGGCTCTGACCCATCTATCCAGAACTTAGTGCCGTCGGACATCGAGATCAGAGGGAACTATTTGACGAAGCAGCTCTCGTGGAGAGGGCAGGCGACGATCAAGACGGTGTTGGAGTTAAAGAATGCTCGGAGAGTGACGGTGATGGGGAATGTGATCGAGCGGGGGCTGGATTGCAGTGCGATGACGATCACGGTACGGAATCAGAATGGAGGCGCGCCGTGGAGCACCTTGGAGGATGTGGAAGTGCGAAGCAATGTGTTTCGGTCGGCAGGTTCAGGGATTAATATCCTGGGTCAGGATGATGTCTATCCCTCTCAGGTGTTGAAGAGAGTGCAGATCGTCAACAACTTGTTTGAAGATATAGACCACACGCGCTGGGGCAGCAATGGATATTTCATCCAAATCTCGCACGGGCAGCAGGTCACGATTCAGCACAACACAGTCTTTCACTCGGCCAATATGATTACAGCCTACGGCGGTCCGGTCGCAAACTTTACTTTCCGCGACAACATCCTCGGACATAATAATTATGGAGTGTTTGGCGATGGCGTCGGCCTCAATCTGCCCGCCATCAACTCATATTTCGCCGGCGGAATTTTTTCGCAGAATGTGATTGTGGACACGCGCTCGGTTGGCGGTCTGGGAAGTCAGTTCCCGTCGGGCAACTACGTCGCGGCGAATTTCAATGCGGTCGGCTTCGTCGATCAGTCGGGCGGCAATTACCGTCTTGCTTCGGGCAGTCCTTACAAAGGCGTTGGCAGCAGTGGCAGCGACCCCGGATGTGATTTTAATGCGCTGGATGCCGCGATGAGCGGCAGCGTCACACCGACTCCAACTCCAACCCCGACGCCGACGCCCACTCCAACGCCGACTCCGACCCCAACACCCACACCGACTCCGACTCCGACGCCACAGGTCGGCGCGCTGGTTGACGATTTCAACGACAACACTTTCGATCCGGCGAAGTGGGTTTACAACACGATTCAGGGAGCAATTTACACGGGGCCGACGGCCTGGGACGCGACCGTTCCGACGCTTGAGCGCAATCAGCGATTGGAGATTTCGCCGCGTCTCAATGTGTCGGGCGATCATTACAACGGGTACGTCTTTGCCAACGGTTGGAATTTGACGAACGCGCGGGCGAGCGTCGAAGTAGTTCAGACGACATCCAGCAGCTCGGACACGAATCTCGCAGTCTGTCTCGACAGCCGCAACTTCTACATGATCTCGGTCGAGGGCGGGCAACTGCGTTTCGAGCAGGTGATGGGCGGCAGCCGGACTTCGGTTGTCATCGCCTACAACGCGGCGCAGCATCGCTTCTGGCGGATTCGTCATGACCCGACCTCCGATTCCATCGTCTTTGAGACCAGCTCTGATGGGCAGACGTGGACTGTGCAACGCACGGTCGCGCGGCAGCTCGTCATCACTGCGATGAGAGCGGAGATCAGCGCGGGGACGTGGCAAGCTTTGACCGCGCCCGGCATGGCCGTCTTCGATAATTTCCGGCTCGAATCGAACATGCAGGCACTCGTCGCGCCGCAGCTGGTGGCAAGCGCGCGGCAACTCGCGCTCACGCTCGGCGCGCAGCAGAACCCGGACAGCGCGAGCATCCTCAATCTGGTCTCGAACATCACGCAGGCGTACACGGCGTTCTTAGGCGAATCGAGCCGTTACACTGCGAGCACCTCGATTCAGAGAGACTTGCGGAACGCGCTCGCCTCAGCCAATGCCGCGCATCTGTCTCCGCGCCCGGCAGTGCGCAAGCGCATCATGATCGCGGCGGATTATTTGGGCAGTGCGCTCGCGCAGATGCAGGCCACAGGCGCGCGCGGGACTGTGACGAACGATCCCGGCTTGCGGCAGTAATTACAGTTTGGCATGGGTTCTCCCGTGTCATCACAGAGAGGCGCGGAGGGTGATTAACTCAGGCAATCGCCCTTCGCGCTTCTCACACTAAAAGCAGTTTTCTCTTTGCGCCTTTGCGCCTTTGCGTGAATCTGATTTCTCACGCGAAGGCGCAAAGACGCAAAGGAAAGCAAAGACTCTTTTCAGGTGACGAAAGAGCTTTTGAGCCAGCGTGCAGTTTTTTTATTGTTCCCGCAGCCCTTTTTGCGTTAAGCTTTGAAATGCGCGACCCCGACAGTCGCGCCTTGCGCACAAAGCTTCTCGTGCGTTGAAAGTGCCCCTTCAACGCACGAGAATCCTTCTCTATCCGCTTAAACCAACATGAGTGCCATTCGTGCGGTCTGGAAACCTGTTGCTCTCGTTGCTGCGCTCAGCTTTCTTTATGCGAGCGTGCTGGCGAAGCTCGGCCACGATTGGTGGACGGACGAGAACTATTCGCACGGCCTGCTGATTCCTTTCATCATCGGTTACATCATCTGGACGGAGAGAGACACGCTCAAGCGCGCGGCTTCGCGTCCGCAGTTCTGGTGGGGCGGCGCGTTGGTCTCTTTCGCGCTGTTGGCCTTGTGGGGCGGGACGGCTGGCGCGGAGCTTTTCGTGCAGCGCATCTCGCTCGTCTTGATGCTGGCGGGCGTCGTGATTTACTTCTGGGGATTCAAGCTGCTGCGCCTTGCCTTCGTGCCGCTCGTGCTCTTGCTGCTGGCGATTCCGATTCCGACGATTATTTTTAATCAGTTGGCTTTCCCTTTGCAGCTCTTCGCCTCGCGTTGCGCGGTGTGGGTGATGCGTGCGTTCGGGATTCCGGTTTTGAGACAGGGCAACGTGATTGAGCTGATGCCGCGCGGCGCGGCTGTGAGCAAGAAGATGGAGGTCGTCGAAGCCTGTAGCGGCATCCGCTCCCTGATGACGCTCATGACGCTCGCGGTCGTCTTCGCTTATTTCACGCATCCGCGCCGGAGAGGCGATGGCACGGACGGGACAGGCCAGAAGGGAAACAGGACAGGCTTTTTCGCTTCATTGAAGAGTTACGGTTTCTGGCGTTCTGCGATTCTGGTGCTGTCCGCGATTCCGATAGCGATTGTGACCAACGCTCTGCGCGTGAGCGGGACTGGCGTGCTGACTCATTATTTCGGCGCGCGGGTCGCGGACGGATTCTTTCATTACTTCTCTGGCTGGATAGTTTATCTCTTGGCTTTCATCTTGCTCATGACCATCGGCTGGCTGCTTGATCGCTTGAGCCATCTTTTCGTCGGGCGCGAGGGAGTGGTGAAGCCTGTGGCGCAGGAGAAGCGCGCGGCGAAAGCGGAATCGCCCGCGAAGCTCAGAGAGAAGCCTGCGCCGCCGGTCGAAGCGATTCCGGTGAAGGGTTTGGATTGAACGGAAGATGAAGACGAAGCTCAATCAGATTATCTCCTGGAGGTACGGGCTGCTGCTGGCCTTGCTCCTCGTCGCGGGCGTCTTCATCAATTTGTGGGAGCGCGCGGGCGAAGCTCACGTCGAGCGTCGTCCTTTGAAAGAGCTGCCCGCGCAGATGGGCGCGTGGCGACAGGCCGGAGCCGATCAGCATTTCGCGCCGGAGGTCGAGAACGTCTTGCGCGCGGACGATTACGTCTCTCGCGCTTACGCGCTGCCGGACGGGCGCATGGTTTCGATTTACGTCGGCTATTACATGACGCAGCGCACGGGCATCACGTATCATAGCCCGCTCAACTGTCTGCCCGGCTCAGGCTGGGCGATGTACAACCCCGCGCGCGTGCGGATTCAGTCGGCGGACGGCTCGCGCGCATTTGAAGCAAATCGTTATCTAGTGCAGAATGGGAATCACAAAGAGATTCTCATCTACTGGTATCAAGGTCGCGGGCGAGCCGTCGCCAGCGAATACTGGGATAAGCTTTACACAGTCGTGGACAGCGCGCGGCGCAGGCGTTCGGATGGCGCGATGGTTCGCTTGATGACTCCGGTCGCGGAATCCGAACAGAGCGCGCTTGAGCTGACCACGGATTTAGCCGGACAGATGTCGGCCACGCTTCCGGCCTACGTGCCGGATTGAAGCTTTACACTCTTGAAAACAACCGAAAAGAGCTGGTTTTCCAGCATTTTTAGGAACATCGCCCGAATTGTCTCTTTTCATATATTACCTTCATCCGCCCTTTTCGGAGAGATTGAAGAAGGCAGGATAAAGGCGAGACAGCAGTAGTTTTAAGGCTTGCGAGCCGTTGAGGCATTGCCCGTCGCAACTCTTCGCACGCGAAAGATTTGAAATAGCCCAGACGCGGCTTGTGACTTCCGAAGAAAGACCGTTTGCTCCGGTCTCTCCCGGAGGAATTAGAGCGAAGCCGCCGCCGAAGGAGTGACCGCCCCTGATGAAGAAAAAAGAGTGCAACCCCTCTCGTATTTTCAGAACATCTCTTTGTGCGCTGCTCATCGCTCTGGTCGCTTTGGCGGCAGGCTGCGCGAATCCCGAAAAAGCCAAGCTCGAATACGTCAAACGCGGCGAAAACTATCTCAAGCAGAATCGTTTTCAGGAAGCCTCAATCGAGTTTCGCAATGCGATTCAGATTGACGACCGCTACGCGACGGCGCATTGGGGACTCGCGCTCGCCTACGAAGGCTTGCAGCGTTTCCCCGAATCAATCGAAGAATTAAAACGCACGATGGACCTCGACGCGAACCACCTCGATTCGCGCGTCAAGCTCGCCAACTATTATCTGGTTGGCAGGCCGCCGCTGCTCGACGAGGCGGAGCAACTCGCCAACGAAGTCCTACAGAAAAATCCGAATCACATCGAAGGCATCATCTTAAGAGCGAGTATCCTGTCGGCGCGCAATCGTCCAGCCGAAGAGGTGATGGCGGAGATTAATCGCGCCATCAATCTAGACCCGAAGCGCGTGGAATCTTACTTGAGCCTCGCGCGCTTCTATCTCAATCACGATGATGTGGGCAAAGCCGAAGAGACTTTTCGCCGCGCCGTCTCGATCAACGATGCTTCGGCGCAGGCACACACGCAGCTCGGCAAATTCCTCGCGCAGATGAAGCGCATGGACGAGGCCGAAGGTGAGCTGCGTCGCGCGGTCGAAGTCGAACCCTCCAGCCGCGAATCGCGGCTCGCGCTCGCCAGCTTTTATCTCTCGAACCGCCAGCTCGATAAAGCCGAAGCGGCCTACACGGCTCTCGTCAATCTGGAGAGCGGGCGCGTTGACGCGCGTTCCGTCCTCGCGGACTTTTACGCGACCGTCGGGCGGCTCGATGACGCGGTCAAAATTTATCAGGACATTCTGAGCAAAGCTCCCGAATATACGCGCGGTCGCTATCGCCTGGGCGAAATCCTGCTTGAGCGCGGCGACACGAACGGCGCGCAGGGGCAGGCCGATCTGATCTTGAAGAAGAACGAGGGCGACCGTCAGGCGCTTCTCCTGCGCGCACGCATCCGCCTGCAAGCGGGCGCGGCCAAAGACGCTCTCAAGGATTTGGAAGAGGTCTTGAAGCAGGAGCCGAACTCGCGCGCCGGTCTCTACTTCATGGCCGAAGCCAAAATGCGCGCGGGTCAGATCGAGCAGGCGCGCAACATCGCCGGAGACCTCGGGCGTTATTATCCTGACTATCTTCCCGGCAAGCTGATGCAGATGCAGATCAACTTTGCCGCGAAAGACCCGAAGACCGTCCTGACGCTCTCGAACGAACTCTTGGAACGCATCAGTAAAGCTTCGCCCGACATGGACACTTCGGCGCAACTGCTCGCGGACACACACGCCAAAGCTCTGACGGCGCGCGGGCTGGCCTCTTTGCAGCTCGGCAACATCGAAGCGGCCAAAGCAGACCTCGGCGCAGTGCGCGATCAAACTCCCTCATCGCCCGGCGCATACATCAATCTGGCGCGCGTCTCTTTGAAGGAGAACAACACGGATGACGCCATCGCGCAGTACGAGCGTGCGTTGGCTATTGACACTGTCAATTATGATGCGGTAAATGGTCTGGTCAATATCTACGTCAAACAGAACCGGGCGGATCAGGCGCACGCGCGAGTGGATCAGGCCGCCCAGTCGCAGCCCGGAAATCGAGACGCCCTCGCTACGCTGCATTATCTGAAAGCTCAAGTTTATGTCTTTGAGAAGAACACGCAGGGCGCGGAGACTGAGCTGCGTCGCGCGCTCGACAACAACCCGAACTATCTGGCCGCATACTTTGCCCTCGGCGCGCTCTTCTCGAACACGAGCCAGCAGGAGCGTGCCATCGCCGAATATCGCCGCGTCATCGAGCGCAAGCCCGACGATGTCACGGCCTACACTTTAATCGGCATGATCGAAGACAGCCGGCGCAACTATGACGCGGCGGCTGAGAGTTATCGCAAGGCTCTGGAACTCGATCAGAACACGGCGATTGCCGCCAACAATCTGGCGTGGATTTACGCCGTCTACGGCAAAGGCAATCTGGACGAGGCGCAGAGGCTCTCGCAGAATGTCGTGCAGAAATATCCTGACGAACCGGGATTCGTGGACACTTTCGGGTGGGTCTTTTACAAGAAAGGTCTCTACCCGGCGGCGGTCGAGCAACTGCAAAAAGCGGTCGCGCGCGACGAAGCCGGAGCCGCACGCACGGGCGCGTCGCCGACTCCCGTTTACCATTTTCATTTGGGACTCGCGCTCGCCGCGCGCGGCGATAAAGCCGGAGCGCGACGCGAGCTTGAATCGGCTCTGACTTTGAGCCGCCGAACGCCCTTCGCTGAAGCCGACGAAGCCCGCAAAGCTTTGGCGACGTTATAAGCAAGTGATGAGTAATGAGTGATGAGTGATGAGTTAAAAACTTTTCACTCATCACTCATCACTCATCACTCATTACTGTTTTAAGGAGTGCAGAAAATGAGCGTTGATTTTCGCCAGCGCGCGCCGAGCGAGTACGTGCATATTTTGTGGCGACGCAAGTGGCTGATTATCCTTCCGGCCATCGCGGTCGCGTGCGCCGTCGCCTGGATCGTCTGGGGCTTGCCCAATCTCTACGAATCAACCACGCTCCTCATCGTCAAGGGGCCGACGATTCCCAACGCGATGGTGGCCTCGCTCTCTGACGAAGACCTTTCGCTCCGCATCAACAGCATCAATCAACAGGTGCAGAGCCGCTCGTCGCTTGAGCCTTTGATCGTCAAATACAATCTCTACCAGACGGAGCGTCAGAAGGGCGTGCCGATGGAGGAGCTGGTCGGACGGATGCAGAACAACATCCGGATTGACATCGAGAACAACGGCGGGGAGACCAGCCACGCGCCCGCTTTCCGCATTGCGTTCAAAGGACGCGACCCGCAGACGACGCGCGCTGTGACCTCGGAGCTGGCGAGCAAGTACGTCAACGCGGAGGCCGAAAGCTCGCAGGGCAGAGCCGAGCAGACGAGGAAATTCTTCGAGGGGCAGGCCGCAGAGCAGAAGGCCGAGCTTGATAAGATTACCAACGACCGGCTCGCATACATGATGGCGAACGTCAACCGCTTGCCTTCGAGCGTGGCCGCTCTCATCGGTCAGCTCACAGGCTTGCGCGAGCAGCAGAAGACACTCATCACAGAGATCGGACGGATGCGCGACACGCGCACGCTCCTCACCCGCCAGCAAGGCGATTATCAAGAGCAGGCCGCACGCGATAGTACGTTAGAGGCTGAGAATTCGACCAACCCGCGCAACACGCAGGCGTGGGGCATGCTCGCCAGCCAGAAGGCTCAGGTCGAAGCGCAATTGCAGGACATGCTGACCACGCTCAGGCCGGAGAATCCTGATGTCAGGGCCAAGCAGGCGCAGCTTGCGTCCATCAAGCGCGAGATGGCGGAGATCGAATCTGACGCGGGCGCGAAGGCCGAGCAGATTAAAACCAATCGCCTCGGAGCCGCAGACCTCAGAGCCAAGAGCATCAGTTATGAGATTGAAAAGTTAGACCGCGAGGTCGCGCGACAGGAAGGCATCCTCGCGCAGAGCAACAGTCAGATCGACCAGCTTCAAGAGCGCATCAACAGTGTGCCCGACGCCGAAGTGACGCTCGAATCCATGAACCGCGACTATCAAACGAGAAAGGCTCTCTACGACCAGCTTTTGGAGAAGAAGCGAGACGCAGACCTCGCCGCGACCGTGCAGATTAACGCGCAGGGCGAGACGATTCAGGTCGTCGATCCGGCCAACCTGCCGACGCGTCCCGTCGCGCCGAAGCGTTTGACGCTCATCGGTCTTGGCCTCGCTCTCGGCCTCGGCGTCGGCGTCGGCCTCGCTTTGATGTTTGAAGTCCCGCGCCTCTTGACGATTCAGACGGTAGACGACGCTTCGCATTACACGGGGCTGCCGGTCTTGGCCTCCGTGCCTGACTTGCTGACGCCGCAGGAGGCGCGCCGCTTGCCGCAAAGGCGCGTGCTCTGGCTCGCCGCAGGCGTCATCGCGACCATCATCAGCATTCCGTTGCTCGCGTTCGCGCTCAAGCTGTCGCACGTCTTCGACCGCTTTGTTACATAAGGGATGAAGGATGAAGGATGAGGGATGAAAGACAAGCTGTTTGAGCTTCGCTTTCATCCCTCATCCCTCCGCCCTCATCCCTCCATTTGCCCCGGAGGTTGATAAAGAGTGTACAGAGAATTTTACGGACTCAAAGAGCTGCCCTTCGCGCTGACGCCCGATCCGCGCTTCATCTACTTTACGCCGTCGCACAAAGAGGTGATGGCGAACCTGCATTATGGCATCGAGAACGGCAAGGGCTTGATCGTCGTCACCGGCGAAGTCGGGACGGGCAAGACGACCATCCTCAGATGGATGCTCGAACGCTTGGATCGCACGGTGCTCGTCGCTTACGTCTTCAACCCGCGCCTCACCGTGCCCGAGTTTTATCAGTACTTCACGACCTTGCTCGACGTGCGCGAGTGGGAGACGAAGTCAGAGCTGTTGATACAACTCGGCAAGACGCTTGAGTCGCGCCATTCGCGCGGCCTGCGCACGGTTTTGATTGTTGACGAAGCGCAAGGGCTTTCGCCTTACGTCTTGGAAGAGATTCGACTGCTCTCAAACTTTGAATCGAATTCGGCGAAGCAGTTGCAGATAGTTTTGACGGGTCAGCCCGAACTGCGCGACGTGCTCAACAAGCCCGAACTCAGACAGCTCAAACAGCGCGTCGCCTTGCGCGGGCAGATTAAGCCGCTGCCGAACGTCGAAGAGACCGAAAAATATATCTTCGCGCGCCTGCTGGTCGCGGGAGCCGAGCGCACGGACATCTTTTCGCCGGGAGCGGTGGACTTTATCTTTCGCTGCTCCGAAGGCATTCCGCGACAGATTAATAACCTGTGCGACAACGCGCTCCTGACGGGTTATGCGGCGGGCGAGCCGACCATCGGGCGCGCCATCATCGAAGAGGTCGCGGAGACTTTCGACATGCTGCCGCGCGCAGAGCGCGGGCGTCAGATGGGCGAGGAGCGCGAAGCTCCCGCGCGAATTTTTTCAGCCGCCGGACGCGCCGAACTCTGGAACGCCGGCACAGGCCATACCGCGACGACCAA
Organism: Pyrinomonadaceae bacterium; assembly: GCA_036403295.1. Classification (GTDB taxonomy): domain Bacteria; phylum Acidobacteriota; class Blastocatellia; order Pyrinomonadales; family Pyrinomonadaceae; genus JACMLC01. Next base: position 8,869 of record DASWRG010000026.1, on the reverse strand, counting down.
CACCATCTCTTCCGCTTCGCCGCTCTCAATGCGTGACGAGGCGCAGAGGACAGAGGACGCGGCGGGCGCGGAAGAGGTCGGCACGGCTTTTCGTCATTCGGGATTAACCGGGGAGTAACAGATTTATGGGCAGAGTTTATGAAGCATTGAAACGTGCCAGCACGGGCGGCGAAACCAACGGCAACTCGCGCCGCCGTGCTGAGGAAGATTCAACCCGCCGCAACGGCGAAGCGGCGCGCGAGATGATGCAGGCGCGCGTGGCCGGAAACGGTCATGACGGCGCGACGGAAACACATCCGTGGGATTTCTCGCCGCTCTTCAATCGCTCAGTCGCGGTCTCAGTCTCAGCGTCCACTGCGCACACCGAAGCAGTCGTCGGGTCGGCACTCCCCGACGACACGGCCTCGCGTGCTGCTGGGGCAACTTTGGACGCTGTCGGTTCGACGCGCGTGTTGCGCTGTGTCTCTATGGACATCAACGCAGCGCGCGTCGAGCCACACCTCGTCGCCATCACGCAGCCTCGCTCGGCCTACTGCGAAGAGTTGCGCTCCCTGCGCACGCACGTCATCCATCTGACACAGCGCAAGCAGATGAAGTCAATCGTCGTCACCTCGACGGGCGCGTCCGAAGGCAAGAGCCTGACCGCGCTCAATCTGGCATGGCTGCTCGCGCAAACGGACGGCGTCCGTTGTCTCTTGATTGATAGCGACCTGCGCCAGCCGTGCATCACCGAATATTTGGGAATCGAAGAGGAAGCTCCCGTCGGATTGTCGGAAGTGATGGGCGGCGAGGTCGCGTTGGAAGACACGATCATCCAGCTTGAGCCTTCGGGGCTGTACCTCTTGCCGGGCGGCGGGGCGCGCGACGATGTCGCGGAGATGCTGTCAGGCCCTAAGTTCAGCAGCATCCTCGCGGAAGTCCGCGACCTGTTCGACTACATCATCATTGACGCGCCGCCGCTCGGACTCTTTACCGACGCGACCGTGTTGATTAATCGCGCGGACGGCGCGCTGATGGTCGTGCGCGCGGGCAAGACGCGTTACGCGCTGGTTGACAGACTGCTCAACACCTTGCCGCGCAGCCGCATGCTCGGCGTCGTCTTGAATCGCAATCACGAGCAACTTGCCGAGAGCGATTACTACTACAACAGGCGTTACCGTCGCCCGGAGGCGGTGGCGAGCGCGCCGGAAGAGAGGAAAGAGGAGGGAGAGTAAAAAGCTCTTGAAGAGTCCGCGATTAAACGCGCGCACGGTCTTGCTCATTCTCGCCGAAGCGATGTTGATGTTCGTCGGGATGATCGTCGCCGTGTATGTGCGGCTCGGAACTGCCGACGCGGATTTCGAGCTGACGCAAAAGCACGGTCTTTATAAAGCCGCGATTGCGACGCTCTTCTTCTTGAGCGCGTTCTATCTCTACGACCTTTACGATTTCGTCATCATGCACGACCGGCGCGAGCTGGTCTTGCGTCTGATTCAAGCTCTCGGACTCGCATGGATGGCGCTGGCTCTGGCTTTTTACGCCGTGCCCGCGTTGATGATCGGGCGCGGAGTCTCTTTGATTTCGCTCCCGCTCGCGCTCGCCCTGATGGTCGGCTGGCGGCTCTCGATTCACTGGCTGCTCGGACACCCGCACATCGGCGAACGAATCCTCATCGTCGGCTCCGGCGAGGTGGCCGTCGAGACCGCGCGCGAGGCTCTGGAACGGCGCGACGCTGGCTATCGCATCATCGGCTTTACGGATAACGACCCGGAATTATTGGGCAAGAGCTTGATTAACCCGCGCGTCATCGGGCTGACGAACAACCTGGTCGAGATCGTCAAGCGCGAGAATATTGATCGCATCGTCGTCGCCATGGGCGAGCGGCGCGGGCAGTTTCCCGTCGAGCAATTGTTACAGCTCAGTTTGTCGGGCGATGTGTTTATCGAAGAGTGCGCTTCGTTTTACGAGCGCGTGACGGGGCGCGTGCATCTGGGGATGATGCGCCCGAGCTTGATGATCTTTTCGGGGCGCGGGCGACAGGCGCGGCTCAATTCTATCATGCGCGCGGCGATGCACCGCTCGGTCGCGTTCGTCGGCGCGATTCTCTCTTTGCCGATTGCCATCATCACGGCGATTCTCATCAAGCTCGATTCAAAAGGCCCCGTGCTTTACAAGCAGGAAAGGGTCGGGCGCAACGGTCGCACGTTCACCTTGATGAAGTTTCGCTCGATGCGTATGGACGCGGAGAAGGACGGCCCCGTCTGGGCGCAGGACGGAGACGACCGCGCGACCAGGGTCGGGCGCATCATTCGCCGGATTCGCGTGGACGAGATTCCGCAGTTCTGGAATATCTTGCGTGGCGAGATGAACTTCGTCGGGCCGCGTCCCGAACGCCCGCACTTTATCAAACAGCTCGCGGCGGAGATTCCGTATTACGAGCAAAGGCACTTAATCGCGCCGGGGCTGACGGGCTGGGCGCAGATCAAATATCCATACGGGGCTTCGGTCGAAGACGCGCGGCAAAAGCTGCAATACGACCTTTACTACATTAAGAATCAGAGCCTACTGCTCGACGCCGCGATTCTCTTCGAGACGATCAAGACGATTATTTTCAGTCGCGGCGCAAGGTGATGAGAGGAATAATGAACCGCAGAGACGCGGAGGCGCAGAGAAAGAACTTGAAATCATAAGCTGAAATGAAAACTTGTTGCTCAGTCTCTTTAAATTTTGTCTCTGCGTCTCTGCGGTGAGTTGATCGGTTGTGTCCTTATTTGTCTGGAGGTTTAAGAAGATGAAGATGAAAGCGATGCTCAAACTAATGACGCTCGTGGCCGCGCTCGCGGTGACGAGCCAGCTTGCGTTCTCGCAGCAACAGCCGGATGGAGGCGGGGCGAAGAAGCAGCAGTCCGGCTTCTTTGAAAAAGTTTTCGGGCAGGATGCGAAGACGAAGAAAAAAACGTCGAAAGGCGAGACCGCCGCCTCTTCATCAACCCGGAGCGGACGGCTTGAGCCTGACGACACGACCTCTTTGCCTTCGGACGTGCCCGCCGAGATTCAGGCCAACCGTCGCGGGCTGATGTCTGAGGAAGAGTCTGCGGTTGTGCCTTATTACAACAATTTTATGATGACTTATCGTCTCGGCCCGGAGGATGTCATCTCTGTCTCCGTCTTCGGCCAGCCCAATTATTCAAAGGCGAACATCATCGTCCCGCCCGACGGGCGCATCAGCTACCCGCTCATCCCGGATGGCATCTTCGTCGGCGGCAAGACGACGATCCAGATACAGGACGAGCTGGCGAAGAAGCTCGACGAGTACATCATTGACCCGAAGGTGACGGTTTCGCTCGATCAGGCGAAGAGCGCGCGCTACAGCGTGCTCGGCGATGTCGGACAGCCGGGCATTAAGACTCTCACGCGCCGCGTCAGCGTCTATGAAGCGATAGCCGAAGCGGGCGGCGTGCTCAACACCGGCGACAAGAGCAAGGTCTTTATCCTGCGCCGCCAGACGGACGGCAACCTGCGCCCGATCTTCGTCAACATCAAAGATATTGAGCGCGGACGCGCCAAAGAGATGGCCTATCTCATCCCCGGCGATCAGGTCGTCGTCCCCGGCAATCGCCTGAAGACCTACCAGCAGGTGATAGGCTTCGCCTCCGTGCTCAGCTTTGCGCGCCTCTTCTTAGGCTTTTAAATTCAAGTCAAAAGGTAAAAGTCAAAAGGCAAAAGTGCGGATAAAAACATTTTAATAAAAGTCGGTTTCCGCCTTCCTTTGACCCTTTGCCTTTTGACTTTTTCCTTCCTCTGAGGGATTAGCGATGTCGAAAAAAAATTCCGTTCCCCGGACGCCGCTGGCGCAGTTAATCACTGACAGGTTGCAGCAGCTCGGCCTCAAGCAAGTGGACTTTTGCCGCCGGACGGGATTCGATCAGGGCTTGCTCTCCAAGCTACAGACCTCGGTCATCACGACCATCAATCTTGAGAGCGCGCTCAGGCTGGCCGACGGCCTGCAAGTCGCTCCCGGCGACATCCTGACGGTGCTCGGCAAGACGGACGCGCACATCCTGCTCAAAAAATTGTATGGCAATAATGTCTGCGCGCAGTGTGCGGGCGAGAACGTGACGCCTGAACCCGTGCGCTGGATTACGCGCGCCGCCGAGCAAGCCTTCACTTTGGGGCGCGATGTCTCGCCCGTGCTCATGCTCCTGCAACACCTCAGCACCGCGCGCCGCACACAGGCCGAAGGCGAACGCATCCTCATCGGAGGGCATTCGTGAAGGAAATCTTTTAGCCACAGAGGACACAGAGCACACAGAGAAAAGGAATTCAACGAAACTGCTGAAGCTTATTTTTATCTCTGTGCTCTCTGTGGCTAATCCTAAAAGAAATTAAGATGCGCTCTGCTTTCAAACACAAACTTGGCCGCGCGGCATTCGCGTTGATCCTGTTGGCGATGTGCGGTCACTCTGCTTTCGCGGGCGCGTGGACGAAGCAGAGGTCGGGGACTCTGGCGTGGCTGCATGCGGTCTATTTTTTGAATGGGCAGAAGGGGTGGGCTGTCGGCGGGAGCGGCGTGCTGCTTTCGACCACGGACGGCGGCGAGAACTGGAAGATTATGCGCCCGCCGACCGAAGACGCTGTGCGTGATATTTATTTCGCGGACGAACAGAGGGGCTGGCTCGTCTGCGAGCGCAGTATCTATCAGCTTCGCGCAAAGGATGAGCAGCGAAGCTATTTGATGAACACATCGGACGGCGGAGGGACGTGGCGGCGCGTGAATTTGAACGGCGACCCTGACGCGCGTCTCCTGCGCGTGTTGATGACGACGGACGGGCACGGTTGGGTGTTCGGCGAAGGCGGAATGATTTTCGCCACGGGCGACGGCGGGGCGAGTTGGAGCAAAAGACGCACGCCGACGCGCCACGTACTGTTCGGCGGCTCGTTTCTGGACGCGATGCAGCTCTGGCTGGTCGGCGCGGGCGCGACCGTCATCAGTTCAAAGGACGGCGGCGAGAGTTGGCGCATCGGCAACGTGCTCGGCATCACAGAGGGCGTGCGTTTCGCGTCAGTCTCTTTCGTAGACAGATCGCGCGGCTGGGCTGTGGGCAACGCGGGCAGCGTCTTTCTGACGGCGGATGGTGGGCGCACCTGGCAAGCGCAAACGTCGAACGTGGTTGAAGACCTCTTTGACGTGAAGTTCATAGACGCCTCCGAAGGGTGGGCTGTCGGGGCTGGCGGAGTTTTGATTCACACGACCGACGGCGGCTTTCACTGGGCAGAAGAAGCGACGGGCACGACGCATCCGTTTGATCGCATTTTTTTCATGGGGCGCGAGCGCGGCTGGGCGGTCGGCTTCGGCGGCACGATTTTCTCGTACAACACCGCCGCGACCGACAAAGCTCCCGCGCTCAAACAGCCGCCGGGCTTAAAAGGCGCAAGCAATCATTGACAGAGTTTTGGAGAAAGCGATGCAGCATCACAAAGATTCATCCGGCTTATTACTTAAAGCAGAAGTTGCTTCCTCTTCTTTGCGCCTTTGCGCCTTTGCGCGAAAGTTTAAACTCACGCAAAGGCGCAAAGGCGCGAAGAGGAATGAGTTGTTTCGCGGCATGCTTGGTTTTGTGTTTCTGCTTGGATGCTGCGTCGCGGTTGCAGACGCGCAGGCGAGCGGGAGTGAGACGCGTGCGCGCCGTGCGGCGGCGGCGACGAGCAGTGCGAAGGAAGCGGATGACAGCCCGGCTCAGATGAATGACGTGACGACGAACGCTTCATCATCCGAACAGGGCAAAGATGATTCTGATGCAGCTCCCGCAAACTCGAAAGAGACGGGACGCGTGGATCGCATCTCGCTCTTGCGCTCGCAGATACAGGGCGCGAAGACTGAGCTTGAGCGCGTGCGACTTCAACGCACGCTGGTCGATTACCTCGTCGCTTTGAATCGCCAGAGCGAAGCCGTCGCGGAACTGCGTTCGATGCTCGACGCGGAGAATCTAGATGCCGCGAGCTATTACAACATCGGCAACGGACTGGCGCGGCTCGGCGACGCGGAGCACGCGGTCGAGGGTTATCACAAAGCGATAGACATGCGGCAGGGCAATTATCCGCGCGCGCTGAATAATCTGGGCGTCGTGCTATTAGAGCTTGATCGGCTCGACGAAGCTTATGACGCGTTCGTGCTCGCCATCAAGCAACAGAACTTTCGTTACGCCGAGGCGAGTTACAATTTGGGCAAGCTCTACGCGGCGCGCGACGAAGCGGAGCTTGCCATCAGCGAATGGACGCGCGCCCTCTCTGTGCAGCCCGACCACGTTGACGCCGCAGTCGCGCTCGCCCGCGCCTACGCCGTGACGGGCAAACCCGACCGGGGTTTAGAAGTGATTGACGCGACGCTCAAACGCACCGGCGCGAACGCCAAACTCGAAGCCGCGCGCGACGAGATCAGCGCGATGTCAAAGAAATAAGTAACGTCAGTTCGACGCAAAGCTTTCAACCAGCCTGCGCCAGCACAGGCGAGAGAGTGTAGCCCCACGCGTCAGCGTGGGGAACAGAGCGAAGTTAGACATAGAGCCTGCGTGAGCAGGCGACAGATGATTGCTTTACCTCTCATCTGTCGCCTGCTCACGCAGGCTCTTTGAATCTAATGTGCCGATACCCCATGCTCACGCATGGGGCTACACTCTTGCCGCCTGCTAACGCAGGCTCTGTGAGTTTCCTTGTTTATCTCGAACTGACGTTGAAATAAAAACTTGATGCTCACTTGGGGCGTTGCTCCAAGCTCTTACACGACGCCCCATTCGGGGCTTTCAGAGATTTCTCAAACAGCTTCTTAAACAAAAACAGAGCTTTGTGAGATGACAACAGGGCTTTGTTAACCAACAATAAAGCTTTGAGAGCTGTCGAAGGAGCTTCGACAGCTCTCAACAGAGCTTTGACGGCTCACAATGGAGCGGGAACAGCTCACAAAGCTCCTTTGACAGCCGACAAAACAGCTTTTCCGGCGCAAAATCACCCTGTTTCATCTGTTTCCTGAGCAATTTCGGCAGTTTTGTGTTCAGGCCGCATGTGCGGGAAGAGAATCACGTCTCGGATGCTGCGCTGTCCGGTCAGGAGCATGACCAGCCGATCAATCCCGATGCCGATGCCTGCGGCGGGCGGCATCCCGTAAGAGAGCGCGCGAATGTAATCCTCATCCAACACCATCGCCTCCTCATCGCCACGCTCTCTGGCCTGAGCCTGCTCCATAAACCGCTCGAACTGCTCCACCGGATCATTCAACTCCGAGAAGCCGTTCGCACATTCCATCCCCGCGATGAACAACTCGAATCGTTCCGCGATGGCCGGATTGGCGGGCGAAGCTTTGGAGAGTGGGGAGATTGGTTTTGGAAAATCGGTGATGAATGTTGGTTCAACTAGCTGCGGCTCAACTAACATTTCAAAAATCTCTACAACTCGATGAGCTGTCATAACTTCATCAGGTAGCTGCATTGAATTTCTTCTTTGGATTAATCCTTGCCGCCACCTTGCGTTCATAAAGTCATGGCGCATGGTTTCTTTCTCTTCATCCGAAATAGGTCGTAATGTGGATAATGATTTTAGGTCAATCGCATGTTCAATGCGCCATTTATCCCGCCACAGTTCCAAAAAATCCACGAGATTCCAAATATTTACCGGATTTCCTAACCAATCTTCGTCAATAGCTTCATTAATCGCTCGACCAAAATCCGATTTTTTCCAGTAATAAGCAATAGCTCCTCTCATGGAAAGACGCTGAAAAGGTCGCTCAAAATCTAAGATTAGCTCCGAATATTCTATGCTTAATAAATCACTGCTTATCTGTGGAATCCGATAACGAATTTGGGAACTGCCAGTTGCTCCTTCAATAGCAGTTCGCATCATCTCCTCACAAAAATCCATCATCCCATTCGCATCCAGATACGCGCAGTAAAACTCAAGCATTGTGAACTCTGGATTGTGCGTGCGGTCTATGCCTTCATTGCGGAAATTGCGGTTCAGCTCGTAAACTTTTTCAAAGCCGCCGACGACGAGGCGTTTGAGGTAGAGTTCGGGAGCGATGCGTGCGTAGAGGTCTATGTCGAGGGCGTTGTGATGCGTCTTGAAGGGGCGAGCGGCTGCGCCCGTCGCTTTCGGTGAGAGCATCGGCGTCTCGACTTCGATGTAACCGTGATCGTCAAGGTAGCGGCGCATCTCGCGGATAACCTTTGAGCGAAGCTCAAAGACTTCGCGCGGCGTCAGCTCGTCTTTGTCCGCGTCCTCATCCGTCTTGACCTTCAAACTTCCCGCAATCAAATCCGCGTAGCGTTGACGCTGGCGAATCTCAGGGTCTGCGATGCCGTGCATCTTGTCAGGCATCGGCAAGAGAGCCTTCGACAGAAATTGCAGCTCTTTGACATGCACCGACAGCTCGCCCGTTTTGGTGACGAAGAGATAGCCGTCAACGCCGATAAAATCGCCGTGGTCGAGCAGTTGAAAGACCTGCCAGCCCTCTTCGACCGGCGCGCCGTCGTCGTTGCGTATGGCTTTAATCTCATCCTTGCGCGCGTAAATCTGTAGGCGCGAGACTCCGTCCGAGAGATGCACGAACGCCGCTTTGCCCATCACGCGCGGCGGCGTCGAGATGCGACCGCTAATGCGGACTTTAAACTCGTTCAGCTTTTCATTCGCCTCCGCAAGCTGTTCGGGCGTCGGTCGCTGCCCCGCTTCAAGCTGCGGAACGTGCTTGTTAATCTCTTCGTTTTTGACGATTGCCGTCACAGTGTCTTCGCCACCCGTCGCGCGGCTGCGCTGAAACTTATTCGGATAAACATTGCCGACGAGTTGGCGCAAGGCTTCGAGGTGTTCGCGGCGTGCGCGCGTCTGGTCGTTCTCTTCGATG